>JAGPMT010000004.1:24123-166641 GCA_018052735.1 Phycisphaerae bacterium
CCCCACCGCCAACGGCGGCACCGTCACCCTGCAGGCCGACGGCTCGTTTGTCTATACCCCCTCGCCGGACAACAAGACCGGCACCGACTCGTTTACCTATACCCTGCTGGACGGCTTCGGCGGCAGCGATACCGCGGTGGTTACCATCAATCTGACCAACGCCGACCCCGTTGCCTATGACAACAGCTACGGCGTCAGCCACAATGTCCAGCTGACCGTCAGCAGCACCGACGGCACCATCACCGGCAACCTCAACGGCGCAGCGGCCGACTATGACCCCGACAACGCCAATGCCGGCAAGCTCTTTGATGATGTCCTGACCGTCGTGCCTCTGACCAATGTCCCCACCGCCAACGGCGGCACCGTCACCCTGCAGGCCGACGGCTCGTTTGTCTATACCCCCTCGCCGGACAACAAGACCGGCACCGACTCGTTTACCTATACCCTGCTGGACGGCTTCGGCGGCAGCAGTACCGCGGTGGTTACCATTACATTGTCGAACCAGCTCCCGATAGCCCGTCCGGACAATTACGGCACCCAGCAGGATGTTACGCTGATTGTAACAAAACCCAATGATGTAATTACCGGCGTCATTCCTGACATTAACGGAGACTATGATCCTGACAACAGCAATGAAGGTAAAGTGTTCGATGATGTGCTGAACGCGGTATTGGCCGGAGATGGAACAACCGCGCTTGGGGGCAAGGTTATTCTCAACGGTGATGGTACTTTCACTTATATCCCGCCGGCCGGTCAATCCGGAACGGACAGCTTTACCTACTTTGTAACCGACGGGTATGGCAATTCAAACACCGTTGTCGTAACCATTGCAATCGAGGGCAGTTTTGCTGTTCCGGCGGCGCCTCTGCCGGTACTCGAACTGCCGCAGCTGAAGGGCTGTCCGGTCGTAATGGATGCTGTCGCTGCTGAATTAGGCGTTCATTCAGACCAGCTGCAGATGATGATCCGAAATTCGCTGGCGGCCAATCCCAATCTGCAGCCGTGTGAGGCATGCGAAAATCTGCTGAATGCCGCAGCTACATTGAAGGGCATCGATGCAGAACGGCTGGGGGCTATGAACCAGATATTCAATACGCTGGCTCCTGCCGATGCCCCCTTCACACCGGAAGTCAGGGCCTCTGTCCAGATGGCATTTGAAGGTCTGGCAGCCAGAGAAATCCAGCTGGCCGAAATGACCCCCGATGAATATGCCCAATATCAGCAATATGCAATGACCAATGAAATCATCGAGGCCTTCGTCCGGTATGTTGCTGTTCTCAACAGCGACCTGAAGCTGCCTATCGGCAATCCTGTTGCAATGGCTGTGGAAAAATACGGAGCTTCGATAACCAACAGCGAAAATCCGAATATGGCCGCTTATATCATCGCCCGGATGGAAGCAGCAATGCAGTAAGCGGGCTGAACAGCTATGAAAAAACCCTTGGAAGTCGCCCAGACTCCAAGGGTTTTTTTCTGTTGGGTCATACCAGACCGCTTAATCCGGCTGACTCTGCAGAAGTGTCAGGACCTCTTCTTTTTTAGGCAGGGCTTCCTGAAGGCCGAAACGGCTTCGCATCAGGGCTTCAGCGGCGATGGCAAACCGCACCGCATTATCGGCCGTGTCACCCGTGCCGTAGCAGGCCGTCAGAGCGCCGGTAAATGCGGAATCGCATCCATTCTGGTCAACCACTTCTGCCGCTATGCCGGGCAGATGACGGGGTCCCTGCCGATCCATTATCAATGCGCCACGCCACCCAAGACTGATGACAACACAGGCGGCTCCTCTGGCAACCAGTTCGGTACCGATAAATTTCAAATCGCCTTCGCCCCCCGCTCCCAGTTCGGTGCCGCACATCATCCCTTTAAAACGCACAACAAGGATATCGGTATTGTAAAACTCCATCGGCCAGTCGAGGGACTGCACGGCATCACGGCTTGGCTGAGGCAGCTTGGCACTCAGCACCACACGGGTTTTGTGAATTTGTGCGCTCCGGATTACAGCCACCGAAGCAGCCCGGGGCACTGCATCATTCACCAGCACCGCATCCGCCGAGCCGATTTGCTGTTCGGCGGCGGCATACTCAATCTCATCGCGGCTTAAAATGCGGGCAGCTCCTTGCGAGCGGCAGCTGATATTCTCTCCTTTGCGGTTGACAAGCGTCAAAATAACACCCGTGCTCATTGCCTGCGTGGGATAGACCAAATCGGTCTGTACCGAGTGCCGCTTGAGATTCTGTATTATCATTTCCCCGAAACAGTCTTCCCCGACCCGGGTCAGCAGATAGGTTTCACAACCGCAAAGTGCTACCTGTGTGGCTTCCATCACCCCGGCACCCGCCGGCGTACAGGTAAAACCGCTTCCTTCTGCAATCTTGCCCGGCATTGGGTGTTCATCACATTTAACAGCCATATCAACAAAAGCCGGACCGACCACAACAATCTTCGGAATCCGTTCAGTCATACCTATTCCCTTCAATACCTCGTGTGTCCGTTACTATATCCGACAATCCTGATTTTGAAAAGATTTTTCCATTTTTTCGCCCTGCAAGGTTATACGATACGGTAGGGCTGTCTTAGGTTTTGGATGAATCCCGCCGCAGAAGCATTTCAGCTGGAAGATATATATCGGCGAAGGGAGTATCTGGATATGTTATATCGCCAGAATACAGATGTTTTCGCTAATGAATGATAAAATACGATGAAAAAAAGAGGTATTAAATCCCGTTGATCTTGACGACATCTTGGTATTTGGGGACCATTACACTCCAGCCGGTTTGCTGTATCAAATAATCTTTGAAACTTTCGGAAGTTTCTTTTTCCCCATGCACAATGAAGATTTTTTTAGGCGGAGTTTTGAAATTTTTCAGCCAAGCAAGTATTTCCTCCCTGTCGGCGTGTGCTGAAAAGCCGTGAACACGTACAATCTTTGCACGGACAGGATACATCTGACCCAATATGCGGACTTCCTGACCGGGCTTGGAATCCAGAATCGTTCGCCCCAAAGTGCCTGACGCCTGATACCCGACAAAAAGTATCGTGCTTTCAGGACGGGTGATATTATTAACCAGATGGTGCTTGATGCGTCCGCCTGTACACATCCCCGAACCGGCTATAATCATTACCGTGCCGCGGATGTGGTTGATGGCTTTGGATTCCCGTGTGGATTCAATCAGCTTAAGGCCGCGGAAGGAAAACGGCGATTCATTCTGTTCCATCAGCCGGGCCATCTGGGCATCATAAAGTTCAGGGTGCTTCTTGAAAACCTCGGTAACCTTGACTGCCATCGGACTGTCTAAAAAAGTCATAATATGGGGGATGCGATCTTCCATCAGCAGCTCATTCATATAGTATAAAACTTCTTGACTTCGCTCGATGGAAAAACTGGGAACAACAATATTTCCGCCGGCGTTAATTGTGTCAATAACGGCCTGATACAGCTGTTCTTTGGTATCCTCGGTGCTGGTGTGCTGCCGGTCGCCGTAGGTTGATTCAACGAGAATATAGTCGGCCTTATCGAATACGGCAGGATCTTTGAGAATCGGCTTGCCCACCCGCCCTAAATCACCCGTAAATAAAACCGTTCGGTTTTTGCCATTGAACGATAAGACAATCTGAATAATAGAAGAACCCAGAATATGTCCGCCCTGATGGAAACTGACCTTGATGCCGTCCGCAACAGAAACGGTTTCTTCAAAGGCAACCGCCTTAAACATCGGGAAACAGGCCTCGGCTTCCTGAATAGTATATAAGGGTTCGACCGGCCGGGGGGGAGTATAGTTGGCCTTTTTGTGCCGTTTTCGCTTGAATTCGGCATCTTCTTCCTGAATCTTGCCTGCATCAGCCAAGACGATCTTGGCTATCTGGGCAGTGGCCTCCGTACAGAAAATCTTTCCCTTAAATCCCTCTTTGACAAACTTCGGCAGAAGACCGCAGTGGTCCAGATGAGCATGGGTTAAAAGAATTGCATCGACATCAGCAGGATGGACGCCAAAATCTTCCCAGTTGCGATATTGCAGGTCGCGTTCCTGATACAAGCCGCAATCAACCATCACCTTGGTATGGTTGAACTCCAGCAAATGCCGAGACCCGGTAACCGATTCTGCGGCACCCAAGAATCGCAGCTGAAAATTCATGTATGCCTTTCAACCACTATTATTGTGCCTTTGTCTTATCTGCCGTCCCCTGCGGGGTCAGGTATTGGCCGACAAGGTCAGGACGCAGGAAAAGATAATACAGCTTGCCTTCTTCATAGACCTGACCAGCCATTCGTCCGGCCTGTTCGCCTATACCCATATAGACATCGCAGCGCCCCGGCGCCCGAATTGCTCCGCCGGCATCTTGGTCGAGTGCAAAACCGGTATAGGGGGCTTTTTGTATCGTGCCGTCGGCCATTGGGCGAGGCAGCCGGGTATTCAGAAACGCCAGACATGCCCGCGGATAAATCGATTTATCCGTGGCTATCGTACGCATAGGCAGAACAGGTTCATTCAGACAGCCCCGCGGATTGCCGCTGTCGGTGCGGAAAAAGACATAGCGGGGATTCAAATAGATATACTTATCAATCTGCTGGGGATTCGCTTTGAAATAGTCAATCATCGCTTTCAGCGACAGGCCCTGTGCAGGAACCACGCCATCCTTAACCATTTGGCGGCCGATGCTGTTGTATTCATGGCCGTTGCTGGCCGCATAGCCCAAGGTTACCATTTTGCCGTCAGGGGTACGAAGCAGCGCAGACCCTTGAACATGAGCAATATAGACCTCAAACGGATCCGCCATCCAAGCAATCTCCTGCCCTTTGAGCATCCCAGACTGCTCAATTTCTTTACGGGAGGGATATTTCCGCAGTGAACCATCCGGCATGCGCTGACCAAGGATATCGCCCTTTTCATTCTTGACCAGATCGGCCGGCTGTTTGTAGAGCGGATAACGGTATTTATCCGATGGTGTCAGAGACCCATCAAAAATGGGGGTATAATAACCGGTAAACAGCACCGTTCCCTTGTCATCACATCCTACGGATTGATACACTTCAAATTTGCTGCGGATAGCCGCATGCAGATCCTTCCCGTAAAGACCGCTGTCCAGCAGTTCGGCCATCGCCCTCAGCGAAGCTACGGCGCGGTCGTGTGTGATGTCGGCCATAGGGAAAAAGCCCTTGCTGGAGGGTTTCGACAAATAACTAAGGGAGTTCTGAATGCCTTCCCGCACATCCTTGAGATTGTAGCAGGCAAACGTCATATCCGGAATCATCGACGGGTCGGTAATCTTTCGAAGAGCATACTGTCCGGGGGGCAAGGGCTTGTCATACTGGGGGGCCTCAACTTTTTGGGGGGCTTTGCACCCAATCAGAGCAAGACAGCACAGCAAATTGACACTGATAAAAAGTCTGCATTTCATAGAATCTCCCTGCATTTTAAAAATCCGTTTTGGCTTTCGGGTCAAGGTAAAAATACCTACATTATGGGTATTCCGTCTGCTTTGTCAAATATTTTACACATCGAACTTTTAGAGGCAGTTTCTTTAATAAAGAAAAGCGTTGACAATTTAACACACACACCTGAAAATATTGCGTAAATCGGAAATTAAGGTGATTTAGGAGCATATTATGAAAACACTATTGAAGGTTTCGGCGTGTTTGAGTATCGTATCACTGCTTGGCTGTACATCCGGTTCAAGCTATTCCCGCAAAGGCTTTGACTTTTCTCAGATTGACAAGGTGGCAGTGGTGGATGTCATCGGGCCCGTAGGCGGTGAAGCGGCCAAAAACCAGATTGCCGACTTTTTTATGATGGAACTGCTTAAAAAAGGATATTCTCCAATTGAACGTTCCCAAGTCCAGATACTGCTCAATGAACAGAAGTTTCAGGCTTCCGATATAACCAGTCCGGAAGGTGCAGCCAGAGCCGGCCGGATTCTCAATGTTCCTGTCATTATGTACATCAATGTCCCCAAGTTCGGGGAGAATATTTCGATGACAGTCAAAATGGTCAACGTTGAAGACGGCAGCATTTTGTGGATGGGAGAAGGCACAGGAACCGGCGGCAAGACACTCGGGACGATTCTGGGTGCTGCGGCTGGTGCGGCTGTCGGAGCGGCGGCCACCGGCAGCGATGACCGCGTTGTGGGTGCTGTTATCGGAGGCGTTGCCGGCGGCGGCGCCGGCTATCTGCTGACACCCCAAACCGAAGAAAAAGTGCGGAAAATGGCCGAAAAAATCTGTAAAACCATGCCCGTTCGCCAGTAATGGTGTTGTAAATTAAAACTACCCCCTTCTGATGGCACAGACAAGAACAGTCAAAATCGGCATGGTTGGATACGGCACCGTCGGTACGGGTGTTGCCAAAGTTTTGTTCGAAAATGCCGATGAAATTACAGCGCGGACCGGCTTGAAACTGGAGCTGGCCTGTGTGGTGGATAAAGATACCCAGTCTGCACGGAAATTTCAAATCCCGCAAAAGGTGCTGACCGATAATCTGGACGCCCTGCTCAATGATCCTTCGATCGAGATCGGGCTGGAACTGGTTGGCGGTACAACAGCGGCCAAAGATGTGCAGCTGAAACTGCTGAAAGCCGGTAAACATGTGGTTACTGCCAACAAGGCGCTTCTGGCCGAACATGGGCCGCAGCTGTATCAGGCAGCGCTGGAAGCAGGCCGATGCATCGCTTTCGAAGCAAGCTGCTGCGGGGGAATCCCGATTATTTCCGCGCTTCGAACGGGTCTGGCAGCCAACCGCATTACCGGACTTTACGGCATCTTTAACGGCACCTGCAACTACATCCTGACAAATATGACCCGCCGGAATATGCCGTTTGCAGAAGCCCTCAAAGAGGCCCAGGCACGCGGATTTGCCGAACAGGATCCTTCTTTAGATATCAGCGGCATAGATACAGCCCACAAACTGGCTATTTTGGCCGGTCTGGCATTTCACTGCCCTATCCGTATGAGTGACATCTGCATAGAAGGCATCGAACATATCGACAGCGTCGATATTCGAAGTGCTCTGGAAATGGGATATATCCTCAAGCTGCTGGCTATTGGCGAAAAAGATTCCGAAGGCAGAATATCGCTGCGGGTCCATCCCTCTTTTATATCTGAAAATACCCCTTTGGCCCGTGTGGATGGGCCTTTCAATGCTGTCAGCGTTTTCGGCAACGCAGTCGGCAATACAATGTTTTACGGCCGGGGCGCCGGGATGATGGCAACAGCCAGTGCGGTCGTGGCAGATATCATCGATATCGCCATCGGCAACAGCTGGCGATTGTTTGAAACAATGCCGATGGCAGTCCACTCTCACAGCCGCGCGCACATTAAGTCAATTGAAGATATTGACAGCCGGTTTTATCTTCGGATAATGGCCAAAGATGAACCCGGCGTGTTTGCCCAGTACGGCCAGACGCTCGGCAAGCACCGCATCAGCATCAGCGGAGCAATTCAGCATGAGTGGACAGGGCCGGATAATACCGTACCGGTGGTCATTACAACTCACCCAACAGCTCAAAGAAATATGAATGCTGCATTAAAGGAGCTGGAGCAGCTGGATATTATCCGGCAGAAACCGGTTTGCATTCGTATTGTTGATATTCCAGAGGACAAAGAACCGTGACAATGAAATATGTGATTATTGTACCTGACGGAGCAGCTGATAATCCGCAAGCCTGTTTCGGCGGCAAAACTGTTCTTGAAGCCGCCGAAACCCCGAATATGGACAAAATTGCCATGGACGGCCGGCAGGGCATTTGCCGCACTGTTCCAGCCAATATGACCCCCGGCAGCGATGTGGCCATGATGTCGCTTCTGGGATATGATCCTGCCAAGTATTACACAGGCCGTGCCCCTATCGAGGCCGTAGCCCAAAATATCCCGCTGGGTCCAGATGATTGGGTTTTTCGATGCAATTTGGCGACAACGGCAGACAATAAAATGATGGACCATAGTGCCGGCCACATTTCTACAAAAGAAGCCAGTGTTTTAATTAATGAGTTAGATAAGGCGATTTCCTTAGACTCCGTTGCCTTTTATACAGGCGTCAGCTATCGTCATTTGTGTGTCATTAAAGGGCAGGATTTTTCAAAAGTGGTAACGCAGCCGCCGCATGACTTTATTGGAGAGAAATTGTCAAAAATCCTTCCCAGAGGCAAAAACTCCGAATTTCTCAATACACTCATAGCCAAATCCGTACAGCTTCTTGAAAATCACCCCATCAACAAGGTCCGTCGGGATTTAGGTGAGAATCCCGTAACAACAATCTGGCTTTGGGGGCAGGGACAGCGAGCCTCGATGGAGCGATTTGAAAAAAAATACGGCAAAAAAGGAGCTGCTATTACTGCTGTTGATTTAGTGCGGGGTTTAGCCAAACTCATTGGATTCGACTTAATCAATGTTGCGGGGGCAACTGGATATTTAGACACCAATTTTGCGGGCAAAGGCGAGGCAGCTATCGAAGCGCTTGACAAATACGATATTGTTCTGGTTCATATCGAGGCGCCGGATGAGGCAGGGCATTCGGGAAATCCATACCACAAAAAAGAGGCGATAGAATCTATCGACAAATTTATTGTAGGTCCTGTTTACGAAGCACTCCAAACATACAGCCAATACCGAATCCTCGTCATGCCAGACCACCCGACTCCGGTAGAGGAACGCTGCCATATTGGTGAACCTGTACCTTTTGCTTTGGCCGGCTATGGAATCAAGGGTATTCTCAAAAAGCCCTTCTGCGAACGTAACAGTTTTGAATCGGGCTTTGAAATCAAAAACGGCCCTGATTTAATGGAATACCTTATCAAGGTATAACCGACTACAGAAAAACAGGGCAAAAGATGTCCAAAGGATAATGTTTTAACTCTGGTTTGACCATTTCGTTGGCTTTCAGCGTATAACATTTAAATACGCGGGAAAAAAGATGAGCAGAAACTGGCGCAATAGACTAATTATTATCTTTTGTTTGAGCAGCATACTTTCTGCCGACACTTTTCGTCATCGAAGCCAGAACATTGTTTATACCGGCTACGCGACACATAAGACAAACAATGGCCTCAATGTCGTAAACACCCTTGAAAAAGGACAGCTCGAATTGAATTTGGCTGATTATCATATCGAATTTAATGAACAGGGAAGAAATCCCTTTGTGCCCGTTCTCGCAATAGACGATGAGATTGCCTATGAATACGCTGTACAATCTTTTGAAAGTGCTATCATCGAAGAGTCCGATAAAGGGCCTCTGATGATTTTAATTGAGCTGGATACCCCGGGGGGACGGGTAGATTTAGCCAAACGCATCTGTGCAGCAATTACCGGCATCAAATATTGCAAAACTGTCTGTTATGTAAAAGGGGGCAAACATGGAGGGGCCTTTTCGGCTGGGGCAGCAGTAGCATTGGCCTGCGATACTTTGTATATGGCACCTGAAACATCCATCGGGGCGGCTGCTATGATTGCCACCACAGAAGCCGGCCTGACAATGGATATGAAACAGGCTTTCGGGGAGACGGTAGGAGAAAAATACAACGCCGCATGGCGCAATTATCTGGCCTCTTTGGCACAGGAAAACAACCGCTCCGGGATATTGGCCAAAGCAATGGCGGATATGGATATCGCTGTGGTAGAAGTGAAGCGAAACGGCCAGCAGCTGTTTATAGATCCGCAGGAACAGCGAGCCAATGATGCTTTTGTACGGACGATTTCACGCAAGGGTGAACTCTTGGTCTTGACGGCGGCTGATGCGGCGGCCCTGCATATCGCTGACGGTGTGGCTGATTCGCTTGCGTCTCTGATCAGCCGGTTAGGGTATCCTCAGGCCAGAATTGAAAGCAATAAACGTCTGATTGCCGCCAAGGAAGATTTTGAAAAGGCGCTTCGCCGATTTGACCAGCTCAAAGAGAAATTGGATCTGAAGTTCAAGGAGATAACTGCCAAAAGCCAGCGCAGCGCCCTGACGCGGAGCCAGGCCGTTCACGACTTGGACGAATTGGCCCGCAATGCAGAATATCTTCTTCGACTCAAACGCAGCTACCCGGATATTCCTGTCTCGGAAGAAGCGATTCTTCAGCTTGTCAACAATATAAAGGCAGAATCAAAATCGATTAAGGCAATGCGATAAACAAGCCAAATGGGAGGTGCTTTATGAAAAATGCTGTACGATTAAGCCGATGGCTGCTGATATGCATTCTGGCTTCCGCGGCACCAGCAGATACATTCAAAAACAGGCAAACCGGTGAGACTTTTACCGGATTTGTTACGCAAAAGACAGCGGGCAGCAAAACCCTGATTTTCAACAGCGAACAAAATAAGATGATTCCAGTTGTCTTGAGCGATTACGAAATTACTTACAATATACAGGGCCGTCGGGACAGTGTGGTGGTGATACCTATTACGCAGCCGGAAATACTGCTTTCGCAAACACTTTCGGAAAAAGTTGCCGCCGCAATCGTTGATGCTTCCAATACAGGCCCTCAGGCGATTATACTGCAAATAGACAATCCCGGCGGGCGCGGGGATTATATGGCTCTCATTGCTTCGGCTCTTTCGCAGACGGCCAATTGCCCGACGGCGGCATTTATCTCAGGAGGGGCTCACGGCGGAGCATTTGCAGCCGCCGGCGTGGTGGCAGCAGCCTGTCAGAAAGTCTATATCGCCCCCAATGCCTCGATAGGAGCTGTAGGACCAACCACAGGAATAGCCGCAAGCACATTGAGTTTTGGGGATTTCCTTTCAACATACTGCCCTGACACTCTTGTCACATACAGTACGTATGTGTCCACACTGGCCCAGCAGCGAGGCCGTCCCGACCTGCTTGTGCGGGCGCTGGTGGACAAACGGCTGTCTATTGCAGAGGTGATGAACATTAACGGCAGCCGGCAATTTATTCAGAAAAATGACCGGCAGCCGACACAAACCCTTGTCCGCACACTTGCCGAAGGACTTTCAGGAACAGCTGCGGATACATCAAAACTTACGCCTTCCGATCTGGCCGGAGCCGTTTTGACAATGACACCGCAGGATGCTGTTGCTGCGGGGCTGGCGGACAAAATCGTCAGCTCAATAGCAGAAATCCTTGCCGATATAAACATTGCTGATGCCAAGGTAACCAGCGCTGGGGGTCTGGATACTTTAATCAAACAATTCAAAGCTGCCCGCCGCAATATTGCACAGGGTCTTGCCTCCATCGAACGACTTGAAGAGCAAACGGCCAGACTCGATGAACAGTTCTTTGAAATTGACAAACAGATGCGCAGCGGCTTGATGACCCGTGAGGTAACTCAAGGCGGCAGCAGCGTTTATCAGCGTCGCAGCAGAAACGGTCTGCCTTCTGATTACAACCGCTCTCTCAGGGATTCTGCCGGGGACAGTTTGCCGTCCAATCAGACTTCCGCGTCCGGCCGAATCCGCAGTCCCCGCTCGGAGAGCATAACTACAATCGAACCTGCGGCCAATATTGAAGTCGTAAGAAGCCAGCTTATTGCTTCGCTTCGGAATCTTACCGCAGAGTACCGCCGGGTTATTAATCTTGCCAAACGCTGGCCGGGGGGGCTTCCAGCCCAAGTATCCATCGACCAGCTCCAGACTAATATGAACTCGGCAGCAGCTCAACTGGATAGTCTATACCGCTATCAGCCGATTTATCAAAGTCAACCCATTCAGCCATCGGCAGGCAGGCTTATCCGCTGATTTTTTCGCTATGACAATTTTACCGCCGTAAACCATATATTGTGGTTTACGGCTTTTTTATTACAAGCAGTAGAATATTCTTGACGATTTAATGTCTTTTTAATATCGTATGCTTTGGGTTTATACAAAACAGAACTATTTATAAATGCGGCAATTGGATTGAAAGGAAAGCAATAATGATTCATTCATCCATTATTAAATACCTTTGGGTTTTGCCGCTGCTTTTCGGCCTTATCGGCTGCACTCAGCCGGCACCGACTACAAATCCCGCTGCGGCTGTGGATCCTCGAAGTACGATAGGTTCAATTTCCGCCTATTATGCCAACGAATCTGTGGCGGTCCGGGGAATCGGTATTGTTGCGGGCCTTGCCGGAACTGGTTCTTCCGAATGTCCTCCCGGCATCCGTGAGGAACTGGAAAAATATATTTGGAAACAAATGCCCAATATAGCCGTTAATCCCCGCTTATTTATAGAAAGTCAGAATACAGCTGTCGTAGAAATCATCGGCGTTATTCCGCCTTATGCGACACGTCAGACGGCTTTTGATGTTATTGTGCGCCCTCTATCCAGCACCCAAACAACCTCGCTTAACGGCGGCTACCTTTATACTGCTGAATTAAAGGAGTTAAGCCGTCTGACAAATGTCGGACAATTTGCACAGTATTCCAAAACTTTGGCAGCGGCTGAAGGGCCAATTTTTACTAAACTGTCCCAAGATGCGTCAGACAGAGAATGGTATGTCCTCGGCGGCGGCCGTCCTGCTGAAGACGGTTTTGTCAAATTAATACTCAAAACCCCCGATTTTGTAGCCGCTAATGCGATTCGCAATCGAATCAACGAACGTTTCGGGCCCAAGACTGCCGTTCCCGTTTCAGCAGGAGAATGCAATCTGTTCTTTCCGGCCAAATATCTTGACCAAAAAGAGCGGTTTTTAAAAATGGTACAAACCCTCATCCTCGCAGACAATCCTGATATCCGAAATGACTATATGCAGACTCTTCTTGACCGGCTTGTCAGGGATTCTGATAAAGAATCTGCAGAAATCGCCCTTGAAGGCATCGGGAAACCAGTACTTGACAGTTTGGAGTCTTTGCTGGAGCATAATGATCCTGCTGTGCAGTTTTATGCCGCCCGATGCATGTTAAATATCGGCGACAGCCGCCCCCTGCCTGTCTTGAGAAAGATCATCCTCGAGCCGGCAAGCCCCTACCGGATAGCCGCTATTCGTGCCGTCGGGCAAAGTGCCAAACGCAGCGATGCCCGGCCTATTCTCTTGAATGCCTTACATGATAATGATATTCAGGTTCGCTTGGCGGCGTATGAAATGCTGGGACCAATGGACAGCCCCGAAATCTCCCGCACCTTAGTTGCCAAGGGATCTTTTGCCATCGACCGTGTTCTATGCTCCGGCCCGAAAATGATTTACGTTTACCAGCAATTGTCACCCCGCATTGTTCTGTTTGGTTCGCCGCTGCATTGTGAAAAAGATATATTTATCCAGTCGGATGATGAGATGGTAACCATTAATGCCCGCTCGGGCGACAAATATATCACTGTTTCCCGCAAACATCCCAGCCGGCCGAGAGTCGTTGGGCCGTTGTCTTGTTCGTATGAATTAAGCAGTTTAATTCAGACCTTGGGGGAGGTTCCGGATGTCAAGGGTACATCTGCACCCCGCCCGGGATTAAATATTCCATATGCAGATATTATCCGCATTTTACAGAAAATGTGCCGGCAGGATGCCATTAAAGCGCAATTTATAGCTGGCCCAGAGCCGGAAAAGAATCCTCTTTTGCAGAATTTGCCGGTAATAGGCCGATAAAATAAGAAGCATTTTTCTACCTGTAAGCCAAAGGATTATATGAAACTTGAAAAAATTATTATAAACGGATTTAAGAGCTTTGCCGACAAAACTGAATTTTCAATCAGCCATCCCATCACTGCCATCGTAGGCCCCAACGGCTGCGGGAAGAGCAATGTCGTGGATGCACTGAAGTGGGTACTGGGCAACCAGAGTCCTAAAAGTCTCCGCAGCGGCCAGATGTCGGACGTCATCTTCAGCGGTTCCAGCAGCCGCAAGCCCAGCGGAATGGCTGAAGTAACGCTGCATTTTTCCGACGTTCACGGTCTTGAACTGGAACAGGATGAGCTTCAGATTTCTCGTCGTCTTTTCCGCAGCGGTGAAAGCGATTATTTGATTAACGGGAAATCCTGCCGTCTAAAAGATATCCGTGAACTGTTTATGGACACCGGCATCGGCGTCAGTGCGTATTCGATTATTGAACAAGGTCAGATTGACCAGCTTCTCAAGTCCTCAACGCAGGACCGGCGGATAATTTTTGAAGAAGCAGCCGGCATCAGCAAGTACAAAGCCCACAAAAAAGAGGCCTTGCGCAAGCTGGAGCGTACCGAGCAGAATCTGCTGCGTCTGGCTGATATTGTCAACGAAGTCCAAAAGCAGCTTCGCAGCATTAAGCTCCAGGCCGGCAAGGCCCGCAGTTATTTAGAATACAGCGAAAAGCTCAAGGAGCTGCGCGTCAATTATTCACTGGCAGAATATGACCGCATTGTTACCCAGCAGCGGGAGAAAAATACGGTACTGGCGGACTGGAAGGCGCAATTTGGCCAAACTGCCGCTGATTTAGCACGGTGCGATGCAGCTGTCAGCCAGCTAACACACGCCATCATGGAAACGGACTCGCAAATCAACCGTTGGGACGGCATTTTAATTTCTGCACGCAGCCGGATTGAGCAGCATCATGACCGCATTGGCTTTCTCAATAACCGTCTTCACGAGCTGCAGGACAGAAAGAAAAATGCTGCTGATCAGATTGCCAAACTCATGGAGCAGACTTGTCAGCTTGCCTCGCAGATAAAAGCCTGCCAGAAAATTCTTCAGGAAGTCGAGCAATTATCGGAAACAACTGCCAGCCGGCTGCATCAGGCCGAACAGGTTATCAGCACCATTACCGCCCAATGTGCAGAACTGGAAGCCCAGCTGGACGATGAAAAATCCGGAATCATCGACATCGTCCGCCGGACAGCCCAGCTGCATAACGAAATAGAAAGTTTAACCAGTTACCGCAGCACTCTTTCCGGCCGAAAGACGCGGCTTTCAGGAAAAGCGGAAGAAACACAGCACCAGCTTTCCCAATGGCTTACAGAAAAGGCGCAGCTTCAGGCCAAACTGGAGGACATACGCTCGATTCTTTCCGAGCTGCAGAGTACCTTAGAAGCAAAACGCAGCGAAATGGAAGCCATTGGAGACCAGCGGGGACGCCTGCTGGAGCAGCTGGCGGCGGATAAAGAGCAGCGAAGTGCGCTGGTCAGCGAATACAATGTGCTCAGCGACATGGAAGCGCGGCGTCAGGGATTGAACCGCACGCTGATTGAGCTGCTCAATTCCGAATCTGGCAAACGGCCCTATATTGAGGGGATTGTGGCGGATGTAATAAATGCCGAACCAATGTATGCACCGGCTGTAGAAGCTGCCCTCGAAGGCCTTACGGATGCCCTGCTGGTCAACAGTACCGGGGACTTTCTAAATGACCATTCGCTGCAGGAGAAACTGGACGGCCGCATACGGGTTATCTGCATGGACCGCATTCCGCCGTTTTGTGATGCATCCGATTTATCGCAGGAACAAGGTGTCCTTGGGCGAATGGTTGAATTTGTGCGCTATGAGGGGCGTTTTGGACCGCTGGTCTGGAATCTTCTGGGGCATATTGTTCTTGTTGAGTCTCTCGATGCGGCTGTGCGTCTGTGGCGGGAGTTCGGGGGGCGCTTTCGTTTTGTAACTCCGGCCGGACAGGTATTTTCCGGCGGCTGCATGCTGAACATCGGACCGCTGGGCAAAAAGACAGGCTTAATTTCGCGCAAAAGCCGTCTTGTCCAGCTTCAGGCCGAATTGGATGAACTCAGCTGCCGTATCCGCGATAAAGAGGCCGCCCTTGAAGAACAAGAGCATAAAAATGAGCATTTGTCCGGCCTTTGCCAAGAACTTCGCACAAGCATTTATGAAGCCAACACCGAACGGGTGGATGCAGAGGCACGCCTGCGGGTATTGGACGACAATATCTGCCGGGTCAAACAGGAACAGCCGGTTATTACTGGTGAAATTGAGCAGCTGGAAGAAGAGATACAGCAGTCGGTGCAGAGAGAGCATCTGTCCCGGCAGAAACTGGAGGAACTTGAGCAAATCAATCAGCAGCGAAGCGAGCATATCCGTCTGCTGACCAGCCGCGTTGAACAGCAGCGGCAGCTGCAGCGGCAGCACGATGCGGAACTAACCAACCTTAAAGTGCAGGCCGGACAGATTCAAGAGCAGCGCAAGGCTGTCAGCCAGCAGATCGCCTCGCTGCAAAGCCAGCTACACCACACGAGAATGGCCATTGAATCAGCCCGCACCGAAGCGCTGGCCTGTGAAGAGCAGACCGTCCAAACACAGCGGACTCTGTTGGCAGCCGAATCCCGTCTGTCCGATTTGTATCTTGAAAAAGAGCAGGCCGGCCGGCACAGCATCGAACTGCACCGGCAGCATCAGCAGCTGTCTGCACAGCAGGAGCAGAATCAGGAAGAACTGCGTGTGCATCAAGCCCGACAGAGCGAAATTGAACAGCAGATACATCAGCTCGAACTGGAATTGAGCCAGCTGGCTGTCAAAGAAGAGGATTTGACCCTGCGCGTCCGGGAAGAGCTGCAGATCGAACTGGCCGATGCTTATGAAAACTACCGGCAGGAGAATATCGACTGGGAACAGGTGCGTCAGCAGATCGCCGATTTGCGGAGCAAAATTGAGCGGCTGGGCAATGTCAATGTAGATGCGATAGACCAGCAGAAGGACCTTGAGGAACGCAGTCAGTTTTTAACCGCGCAGGTTGAAGACCTCCATCAAAGCAAACATCAGCTCGAAGATCTGATTGAGCGGATCAACAAAGAAAGCCGTGAAAAATTTGCTCTCACATTCGAGCAAATCCGTCAAAACTTTCAGCAGCTTTTCCGCAAGCTGTTCGGGGGCGGCAAAGCAGATATTCTGCTGGAAACCCCGGAGGATATTCTGGAAAGCGGCATCGAAATCATTGCCCGTCCGCCCGGCAAGGAAACCCGTACGATCAGTCTGCTCAGCGGGGGTGAAAAAACCATGACTGCAATTGCGCTGCTGTTTGCTGTTTTCCAGAGCAAGCCGTCCCCCTTCTGTGTGCTGGATGAAGTCGATGCCGCATTGGATGAGGCCAACAATGAACGGTTCAACCTGATTGTGCAGGAGTTCAAAAAACAGTCCCAGTTTATTATCATCACGCACTCCAAGCGCACCATGAGCATTGCAGACATTCTGTACGGAATCACAATGCAGACACAGGGCGTCAGCAAAAAAATCAGCGTAACGTTTGAGGAAGCGCAGAGAGATACCAAAGCAGCTGTGGCATAGGGCAACACGATGAATAAGCTGGATATCTATCGGCTCAAAAACGGAATGACGCTTCTTGGAGAACGGATAGAGCATGTGCATTCGGTTTCGTTTCACTTTCTGCTGCCGGCGGGGGCAGCACTACTTCCGGACGGATGCTGCGGGGCTGGCGAGGTAATCGCGGACTGGCTGTTTCGCGGTGCCGGCGATCGCTCCAGCCGCCAGCTGATTGATGCCTTAGACGGATTGGGCATTCACCACAGTACATCGGTATCAGCGTACCATCTGGCGCTGAGGGCCTCAATGGAAGCCGGCAATCTGAATAAAGCCCTGCCGTTGTTTGCGGATATCATTCTGCGGCCCCAATTAGCCCCTGACCAATTCGAGCCGGCGCGTCAGCTTGCGCTGGCGGAGCTGGCCGGTCTTGATGATGATCCCCGCCAAAAAACGCTTATTGTGCTTTACGAGCAGTTCTTTCCCGATCCCTTAGGCCGTCCGTCTGTAGGCAAGCATCAAGAGCTTGCTTGGCTGACAGCGGAAAAAACTGCAGCTGTAGTCCGGTCTATGTTTGATCCGGCGCGCGTTATATTCGGGATTTGCGGCAAATATGATTTTGATGCGGTTTGCAATCAAATGGAAAAACTGTTCGATTCCTGCACCGGCAAGGGTCTTGGAGAATCATCTTTGAAACAACGCGGAAAGCCGTACACCCATCTGCAAACTGACGGGGCGCAGGTTCATATCGGACTGATGACGCCGGCAGAACCTGCAACAAGCCGTTTCTTTTATGAGATAGCGGCAGCTGTTTCGGTTTTATCCGGCAGTATGAGCAGCCGTCTGTTTACCGAAGTCCGCGAAAAGCGAGGCCTTTGCTATGCCGTAGGGGCTAATTACAGAACGCTTCGCGATGCAGCCGGCATCTCCTGTTACGCCGGAACGACACCGGAGAAGGCGCAGGAAACCACAGATGTTATTTTGGAGCAGTTCCGCCGGCTTCGGGAAGGCATATCAGAGGATGAGCTGCTTCGGGCCAAAGTCGGGCTGAAGACCTCTCTGATTATGCAGACCGAATCGACCAGCGCCCGTGCTGCGGGAATCACTTCTGATTATTTTCTGCTGGGCCGCATTCGTCCGATAGAAGAAATACGTCAAAAAATCGAGGCCTTAAGCGCAGAAAACATTGTGGGGTATCTGCAGTCTCACCCCTTTGAGCATTTTACAGCTGTCAGCATCGGTCCTCGTTCAATATCCGTTTAAGGGAAACCGTCATTTATGGATTTCAAGCATCGACAGTTATCCAACGGCTTAACTCTCATCGGCGAGGTCAATCCGGCAGCCCGATCGGCTGCCGTTGGATTTTTCGTCCGCACAGGTGCCCGCGATGAAACAGCGCCGCTCAGCGGAGTATCTCATTTTCTCGAGCATATGCTGTTCAAAGGCACTGCCTCTCTGTCGGCTCTGGAAGTCAACGAGGCGTTTGACCGTCTGGGTGCAAAGTTTAACGCCTTCACCAGCGAAGAAAATACCGTCTATTATGCAGCCGTTCTGCCGGAATATCTTATACCCGCGGCAGAATTATGGATGGAATTGATGAGGCCGGCTCTTCGGGATGAGGATTTTGCCGTTGAAAAAAATGTGATTCTTGAAGAAATCGCCATGTATAAAGATCTCCCGCAGTTTGAGGTGATGGATCAGGGCCGCGCCCAGCATTTCGGCGAACATCCCTGCGGGAACAGTGTACTTGGAACCCAAGAGTCCATATCTGCCTTGACGGCCGACCAGATGCGGTCGTATTTTGCCCGGCGGTATGTCCCAAACAATATGGTCCTTGCCTGCTGCGGAAATTTTGATTTTGATGCACTATGCAAATTGGCTGAACAGAAATGCAGCTGCTGGAATGCCTCTGAAACATACCGCTGGCTGAGTGATTTCAGAGGGACATTTGAAAAAAAATGTCGGCCCAATCCGAATCTGGCACGTCAGCACATTTGCCTGCTCAGTCCCTCGGTCTCAATGCAGGATCCGCGCCGGTATGCGGCTTCCCTGCTGGGAATGATTTTGGGTGACGACAGCGGCTCCCGTTATTACTGGGCTTTAACAGAGCCGGCCCTTGCAGAAACAGCCGTAATGCAGTGTGAATCAATGGACGGCACAGGAGTGTTTTACAGTTATATCTGCTGTGATCCCAACAATACACAGCAGGTACTGAATTGCATTCAAGACATATACGCATCCGTCTATACACAAAAAATCTCTGAAACGGAGTTAAACGCCGCTAAAAACAAGGTTCTGAGTGCCTTAGCCCTTAAATGCGAGCAGCCGATGGGACGGCTGGTTTCCTTAGGATTCAACTGGATTTACAACAGCCGCTATTTGAGCGTCCGGCAGGATATCGAATCCGTTAAAGCAGTTACCATCCGCGATATTTATCAATTGATCGAGGAGTATAATCCCGGTCACTATACGCTGTTCTCCATTGGGCCTAAAGAGGTATAATTATCTCTCCAATTTATAAAAATCCCCAATCTCTTGATTTTTAAAGGTGATTATGTTAAAAGGGGTAAAATGTTAGATTGGATGGCTTGATGCGCAACGAAAAAAACGACATCTCGTTAGATGCGGATATCCTGCAGAGCAAAGCGGACATTCAAGCGGCTCTCCGTGCAGCCGGCAAGTCCGTTTTGAACGAGACGCCAGCCGTCCAAGGTGAAGCTTCTATATCTTCCCAAGACACTTTGTTGGGCATTGATTTAAGCAGTTTAGAGGACCAGCAAGAGGATTCTTCTGCTTCCAAAGATCCACAAATACCAGACATGTCCGCTCCAGCATCTACTGAAATGGCTTCCCCTTCGGATGAGCTCATACAAACCCTTGAGGACCTGGACAGAGAGAATAAGCAGCTGAAGGAGCAGATGCAGCAGCTTCACGAACAAAATGCCATTTTGAAAGGCGAAAATTTAAAGATAAAAGATGCAGAAGAACTTTACAAAAATGAAATACGGCAGCTGCGAAGTGAACTCAGCGCAGTTGAAATCGCACTTTCGCAGGAACAGAGCAAGAATCGCTCTCTTACAGCTAAAATAAGCGAGTTGGAGGGTCTAAACACCGCTCACGAGGAGCAGCATAAGAATCTGTCGGAACAGCTTGAACAAATCCGTCAGGAAAAATTGGCACTGGCTGAAGAAATGGACCGTCTTCGCGCAGAGCATTCTCTTTATCAGGAACGGACTGGGCGTGAAATCGCTGAATTAAATCTTCACAACGAACAGCTGGCCAGTGAACGAATGGCACTGAAAAAGGAATACGATCTGCTCCATCAGGATTATCAGGCCAGTCAAATGCAGGCCGACCGTGACAGCGACAAACTAATGGAGCAGATTGAGGAACTTCAACAGGCAAATGATAACTTACGACAAAGTCTTTCGCGGCTCCAGAAAGAAGCTTCTGCAGCGGACATCGTTTCACAGGAACTGGAGGAAAAAACCCAGAAGCTGGAAGCCCTCCAAATTCAGCTGGCACAGACCGAGCAGCAGCTTAATTCTGAGCGCCAGACAGCTTCTGCCTTGCGGGCGGAAATCAAGCGTCTTGAGGTCCAAATCCATGAGGATGCCGGATGCCGGCAAACACTGCAGGAAGAATTAACATCTCTGAAAAGCCAATTCGAACAGGAACGCCTCAGTCTTGTGCAGCAATATGAAATCCTCAGCAAGCAGCATCAGAAGCTTGAGCGCGACTATGGTCAGATGCGTCATGAATACGAGGCCTATCAGGCACAGGCCGAGACAGAATTATCTCAAATGACCGAACAGATGGCTGAAGTTCGCAAGGAGCAACAGCGTCAAGAAGAAACAATCCGGCGGCTTAATGCTGAATTGCTTGCCGCAGGCAAAGATTCAGACAAGCTTGCTGAAGCGAACACCAAATGCGACATGCTTCAATCGGAATTGGCGGATGCCCGCCGTCAGCTGGAGGAGGAACGACAATCCAAAGACCAGCTGCACCAGCAGGTCCAACACTACCGGACCGCTGCCCAAGAGGCGGCTCATTTCAACATGGCAATTCAAAAGGAGCTTGCGGAATTGAAGGAGCACAACGAACATCAGCAGCAGATGATAACCGGACAGCTCGAGCATGCCCTGCTGGAAAAACAGCGGATTCAAAATGGCTTCGAACTGCTTCGGAAAGAATATTCGGAATATAAAAAGCAGAGCTGTGCGGAAACAGACAACTTAAAGAAGCAGATTGAACATATCAAAGCTGATTACCAGAGCTTGAAGCATAACTATGAGAACATCCTGCCGGAAAATAATGACCTGCACAAACGCATTCAAGAATACCAGCGCCGTCAGGATGAGCTTATCGCGGAATTGGCCGCTGTTCATCAAGAGTTCAGCAATGCCAAAATCACATTCACAACCCAGATAGAAGCTCTTCAAAAACAGCAGCAGCAAGCCATCCTGCAGAATGAGCAGCTTCAAGAAACAGTATCAAGTCTGCAGGAGCAGCTAACGCAAGCACAGAAAAATGCAAACGTTTACCGCCGCAAAGCAGACCTTTTTGATACCGTCCAAGCCTTCTGGCAGCAAACCATAAACGAAGAGGAACCATCTGCCGTATCTGCGCCAAACGATAAAATAGAAATGTTACCTCAGCACTTGCCCTTTGAAAATCCTGAGCCTGAACAAGCTAAGCCGGTTTCACAGGAAACATCTGCAGCATTTGATGAGGCAGCACCAATCCCGGCATTCAATCTGGCTGAACAGATTATGGCGGAGCATCGCCGTTCTATTTCCGCACGCCGTCAGCGGATTGAACCATCTCAAAGTGTCCCGCGAAATGAGCCCATTCGTCATGTAGTTGAGCATTTTGTAGCCCATCCGTCCTATGCGGCACAAAACCAATCCGATGAGTTTTCAGCCGCTTTTTGGACAGATGGATCGCTCAGTGCCTTTCAACAGGAACTGTTGAAAGAAATAGTCCTGCGGGATATCGAGTCCAGACCTATCAGACAAAACACGCCAAAGGCATTCACGATGACCTCCTGAAACAGCAATGAACATCCATGTTGCGTATTTTCTTCCAGGATGGATAACAATTTCGGGCACCACAGATGTCCTATTGGCTGTTTTAATGGCTGCGGCGGGTATAGGCATATGGTGGTCTTGCCGATGCCGTCTCCGGCAGCGGAAAACAGCAGTAAATCAGCCGGCGGCTGTGCCCCTCAAATCCCCTTCCAGCCCCCCCGATATAGCGGCACTTTTGAACTCCATCCAGTCCATCAGCCGCCCACGACCCTGTATTCTTCTGGCCGCTGTTCATCATCGCGATTTGCCAGTCACGATACCTATACGCTTAGCGATTCAATTGGCTCAAAAAGGACCCTGCCTGCTGATTGATCTGGACACACGGCGAGATGCTGTTGCACGTGCATTCGACATCCATTCGGCAGAATTTTCTCCTCATCTGAAACTGTCCCCGATACAAACAGATATTGACAATCTGTGGATTTGGCCTGCACAGTATTTTGATTTGCTGCGGCAAATGAATCTGCGGTCATTATTAGAATACGCCGGCACCAAATATCAAACAATCCTGCTCTATGCCCCTACGCTGACCACCCTTCCTGACCGCAGGCAGATAGCTGCCTGCTCGCAATATGCCATTGTATTCAAGGGGGGGCACTCCAACCATTCGATATTGAACTCCCTGCTGCAAGCCTGCCGGTGCCGGATTCTCTGCGAGGCCTGACAGCTATGCTCTTGCGGCTTCCAGCAAGGAAGCAGCCGCCTCATCCATAATCCATGTAACTTTGTGCAGAACCGGCCACAAACCGTGTATTGGATAGCGCAAAGGCTGTGCTTCAGAAGTAAAAATGCAGCGAAGAATGTCTGCTTTGCTGCGGCCGGCAGCCAGCACCAAAATACGGCGGGCATTTTGAATAACCGGCATTGTCAGTGTAATCCGCCGATAATCATCCCGCTGTACTACCGATGCCAGAGCATTTGTCTCCAATAAATGATAGGCATCCGGAAAAACAGATCCAATGTGCCCATCGCTGCCGACACCCAGTACAATCAAATCAAACTGGGGCCACTGGTCAGGGGCAAGATGAAATGCCGAACGGATATTCTCTTCATATTCTGCAGCCGCAGCTGTGCTGTCCTGATGTTCACCCCGAATTCGATGAATATTCTCAGATGGGATATCAATCTTCTGCAGAAATGCTCTGCGGGCTTGTCCGAAATTGCTGGCTGGATTGTCCGGGTCTACACACCGCTCATCCACCCAGAACAAATGAATACGCTTCCAGCACAGTGCAGCATCAGGAAGTTTATCAAAAAAGCGAAGCGGGGTCTGTCCTCCGGACAAGGCTGCGTAAAAATTTCTGCCCTGCCTTATCGCTTCAGATGCCGCCTTGCAGAAAAAATCTAATGCCAATTCCGACAGCATTTCCAAATTAGCCGCTTTGATAAGATGCAGTTTAGCCAAGCAGGCCTTGGGGGAACTGAGAAAGGACCGCAGGATATCTGCAGCAGCAAGTGCGTCCAGACGCTTTTTCTTTTGCTGGCGCGTCCAATCAAACTCGGTAGCCAGCGACTTGGCTTCAAAACTGCTGAGCCGCTCATCCTGAAAATAAATCGGACATGCTGTCTGTTCAGCCAGCCGGCGTGCAAACTGCCGAACAGCAGAGGCACGAGGCCCTTCTGTGCTGTCCATATTAACCGGCAGCCCTATAACAATTGCTTCAATTTTCTCGTCTTTGAGAACTTTGCTGATTTGCTCAATCAATCGGCTGTCGGCAGAAACGTCAATAACTGAATGCGGTGTTATTACTGTTTCGGAGGCGTCACAGACAGCCAGCCCTGTCCGCTTTTGACCATGGTCAATTGCAAGATACCGCATAAGTCGATGCTCCCGCAGTTGTGCGTTCAGAGATATTTGCCGTCTTTGTGCTTCCGAACGTTTTCCAAAAGTTCTTTGATGCGCTCGTTTTGACTGATTGGACAGACAAGCGTGGCGTCTTTGCTGTGGGCAATAACCATATTTTCAAGCCCGATTGCCGCAATGAGATGATCTTTGTCTTCGGTGATTATAATCATATTCCGGCAGTCCATCAGCTCGCTGTGTTCGGCCACAATAATATTGTCATTCTCATCCGATTCAATTACATCAGCCAGAGCTGTAAAAGAGCCCATATCCAGCCAGCGGCAGTCCAGAGAAATGCCGTACACCTGATCAGACTTTTCCATAACGGCATAGTCGATGCTGATTTTGGGCATTTTTGGAAACCACTCTGCCAGCGTCTGCTGCTGTTTGGCAGTTCCCCAATCCGCCTGAATATGGCGCAAGGGTTCGATGCAGGCAGGCAGATGCTGGGCCAACTGCTGCAGAATGGTACCGCACCGCCAGACAAACAATCCTGAGTTCCAGCGGTATTGGCCGCTTTCCAGATACTCTTGGGCAGTGTGCAGATCGGGTTTTTCCTTGAAGGCATTAATCCTGTAAACAGCTTTGCCCCCCTGCCTGCATACCTCATCCCCGAAATAAATGTAGCCCAATTGGGTACTCGGAAACGTCGGCTTAATACCGAATGTTATCAGGCCCTGCGGATTTTCGCGAACGAAGGCAAGGGCAGCACGCATCGCCGATTCAAAGGCCTCTGCCGGTTCGAGAATCTGGTCGGCCGTGACCACTGCCATGACGGCGCTGCTGTCGTACTTCTGCAGCACGGCTGACGCCAATCCGATGGCTGCCGCTGTATCCCGAACCGCCGGCTCTGCAATAACATTCTCTTCCGGCAGCTCATTGAGATTTTCGCGAATAAGGTCGGCATAATCGGCATTGGCCAAAACCAGAATATTCCGAAAATCAAAAACCGCTTTCAGCCGCTCAAAGCACTTGCGCAGCAGCGTTTGACCGTCCAGCAGCTTCAATATCTGCTTGGGCCGCCTCTGCCGGCTCAGCGGCCAAAGCCGCTTGCCTGTTCCGCCAGCCAAGATTACCGCATAATCCATCCTGTCCCACTCCCTTCAGTTGAATTGTTATACCAGATACGCTGTATCCACCTGTGCTACAGGTTTGATTTTTTCTGCAAGATCAGCATATTCAGCCTGTCCCATCAGGGCAAAAGTCGCCTCTTTGCCTAACTCCACTGCCGGCTGATTATAGGCATCAATGCCGAACAGCAGACCCGCAATCGAGGTTGTTACCTCATACAAGTAAATAAACTGCCCAATCGCATCCGCATCAATGCGGTCAAAAAGAATAGTCATGCAGGGCCGCTTGTCATAAAGCAAGGCATATTCTGTAGCCAGCTTTTCACTGTTGAGCAGTTTTGACATTTTCTGACCGGCCAGATAAGCCAGTTCAGGTGCAGCTGCCGGCTGGGGTCCGATTACAATGTCCGGCTGAAATTCGCTAACCTGCAGAAAAGTAAACAGCTTATCATTCGGTCCTTCGCGATAGAGCTGGACCTGACTGTGCTGGTCGGTTGTGCCCAATGCTTTGACTGGTGTGGGGCCGACAAACACCTTGCTGCCTTTCAAATCACAGGACTTGCCCAGACTTTCAGCCCATAATTGTCGGTACCAATCGGATAAATCCTTAAGGCCATAAGCATAAGGCATCATCACAGAAATCCGCTTGCCGCGATGATAATAATGCCAGTTTACAGCCGCATTAACCGCCGCCGGATTGGCAAAAAAGTCTTCTCGACTGACCTTTTCATCCATCGCCCGTGCGCCTTCCAGCAGCGCATCAATATCAATGCCGCAGACTGCCGCACTCAGAAGACCAACCGGACTGAGCACGCTGAACCGCCCGCCTACACCATCCGGTACAATCAGCGTACGGAGCTTATCCTCATCTGCGATTTTCCGCATTGTGCCGGAACGCGCATCTGTAGTTGCCACAACCTGACGGCGATACCCATCCGTCCCCAGTTTTTCTATCAGTATCTGACGGATAATTAGAAACTGGGCAGCGGTTTCCGCTGTTCGCCCCGATTTGCTGATAACATTGAAAACGGTCTTGTCCAGCTTGTCGGCAATCCAGTCCAGAAAACTTCCGAATTGTGCCGGATCTACATTGTCAAATACAAACAAACGCGGCCCTTTTCGCTGCTTTTCATCCAGATTATACATATACGGATTCAGCGCTGTCTGCAAAGCGATATTGCCCAGCGCTGAACCGCCAATGCCAAGTACAACAAAATTTTCGCAGCCGGGTTTTATATCCGCTGCAACATGTTTGACTTGACTGGGGTATTGCTTATGATACGGCAAATCCCGATATGGAATTGCCCCATTTTTCCGCTGCCGGTTGCATTCGGCAATTGCCGGCCGGGTTTTCTGTGCTAATTCATCAAACTGCTGCTTTGTTATCCCATGCTCGGGGCCAATAACATCTGCAGTTACATTCTTGTAATAGAGGGATAATTTTGTTTGCGACACAGCTAGCACTCCTGATTGGTCAATTTTCACACTTTTTAACGTCCTATTCGCTGCAACTTAGCATATTTTACCATCAGCGATTTGGTATTTCCAGAATTGAATTTCACAACAACAATGCTGTCTTGGCCCAAGTCTAAAAACTCCTTGACCCGTCCTATGCCGAATTTTGCATGTTCCACAAGTTCATTAACCTCAAAAGCATATGCGGAACGCTTTTTCTCTGCTGCAGGACAAGCAATCAGCTCGTCCTCCTGCCCGGCTGTTTCCCATCCGGCATCCAGCGATTCCCCCTTGAAGCCAATCTCATACAAGAACTGGGAGGGGGTATTGCGGACAAACTGCCCGCGCATTACTCGATGCCGGGCATAGGTAATAATGAGCTTTATTCGGGCACGTGTGATTCCCACAAAGAAAAGCCGGCGTTCTTCTTCTAAATCATCGATCCCTCCCCAGCTGCTGCGTTCATGGGGCAGAATGCCTTCTTCCAGCCCGATAATAAAAACGCAGTCAAACTCCAACCCTTTGGCCGCATGCAGCGTCATCAGCGATACCTTGCCCGAATCAGCATTGTACGCATCGACATCACTGTACAGGGCAATCATTTGGAGGTAATCGGTTAGACTGGGCTGCTCTGTCTGCTGTTCATATTCTGCAGCCGCATTAACCAGACCATTGATATTCTCAACCGCATCCGGATCGGATTTCAGCGCATCGGCCAATCCGCTTTCGACAAACACACAATCCATCAGCGGAGCGATTCCGCCTGACGCTTCCTGCTGAAAACGCCGGATCATCGCAGCAAATTCAATCAGCCGCATACGTGTCGGTCGGCTGATTGTATCAATCTGATCAGCCTTTTCTGCAGCTTCCAGCAGTGAAAGCCCGTGTCGTCTGGCGTAAATCCCTAAATTCTCAATGGAGGTTTTGCCTATCCCCCGCGGATGGGTAGCGATGGCTCGATTAAAAGCGACATCATCTGCCGGATTGACAATTAGCTTAAGATAACTAAGCAAATCCCGAATTTCCTTGCGGGCATAAAACTCAATACCCCGAACCATCTGATAAGGAAGCTGCCGGCTGACAAACGCTTCTTCAATAGCCCGGCTCATTGCATTTACCCGATAAAAAACAGCGATTTCATTCGGATCTGTCCCATTTCGAATCAGATTTTCAATTGTCTGGGCCACCCATACGGCCTCTTGAGCTTCATCATCGCAGGTCTGGATAACAACTTCATCCCCATCAGACCGGGTAGGTATTAGGACCTTCGATTTTCGCTTAGTATTATGTGCAATCAGTTTGTCTGCTGTTTTCAGAATATTGGGCGTCGAGCGGAAATTTTCTTCCAGTTTGACCACCGCCGCCTCCGGCCAATCTTTTTCGAAAGCCAGAATATTTTCAATATCGGCTCCCCGCCAGCGGTAAATCGATTGGTCCGGATCCCCTGTCACACAGATATTTCTATGGGCAAGGGCAATGCCTTTGGCAATTTGATACTGGGCGTGATTGGTATCCTGATATTCATCGACCAGCAGATAACGGAAACGCTCGCTCAGCTGGAGACGGATTTCGGGCCAGTCGCGCAGCAGCATGGCCGTTCGTATCAGCAAATCATCAAAGTCAAGGGCATTGTTCAGGGCGAGTATTCGCTGATATTGTCGATATATTTTTGCTGTATTCTTTTCAAAATAATCCCCCGCGCGGGCTTCAAATGTTTCTACATCCTCCAAGTCATTCTTAAGCCGGCTGATATAGTCGATCATTCGCGACGGAGTAAAATTAGCTGCATCAACAGAACATTCCTTTATGGCCTCTTTCATACAGCGCTGCTGATCTGGAACATCAAAAATGCTGAAGTTGGGCTTGATGCCGGCATATTCAGCATAGCGACGCAGAATCCAAACGCACAATGAATGAAATGTACTGATATGAGCTCCAGCAGCCGGAACAAACTGCTGAACACGCAGACGCATTTCTTCTGCGGCCTTGTTTGTAAATGTAATTGCACAAATATGGCGTCCTGCCACACCGGCCTCTATCAGGGCTGCAATCCGGCAGGTAATTACACGAGTTTTGCCGCTGCCCGGTCCGGCAAGAACCAACAGAGGTCCATTCTTGTGGTAAACTGCCTTTTTTTGTGCCTCTGTCAGGTTGACTATAGGAACTGCAGAAGTCAATTATGCCTCATCTTTAGAAAGTTCAATCTCTCTCTGTTTACCCGAAAGAATGAACATTAAAAAAGATTGGATTACAAAAGTCAACACAATCCCTGATTCCTATAAATACGGATTTTTCCGAAGAAAAAAACGTTTTTGAAAATGTTTAAAAATTTTTCATAAAAAAGCATAATTACCGTATTGACACCCGTATGTTATCCTGCTAAAATGCTTCTATGCATAGAAACGTTTATCCATGCTGTGGTTTTTGCTGGCGTTGGCCTGTCGTATAAATCGGCAGGCGCAGAAGATTTTTTGTATCTCTTATCGGTATTTATCAGCGACCTGCGGATTTTGGAGTAATCCCGCAGGTTTTTTTATATCGTCTATCAACAGAGGTCTTCTATGAATGATTATAAACGGCGTATCGAGCAAGCCCGGCCGGGACAGATCATCCCGATGGTGAGGGATATTGACATTACCTGTCCAGTCGAGTTTTTTGCCAAGCTGAGCAATTATGGGCGCAGCCGGCATTGCTGTCTTCTTGAATCGCGGGACTACCTCACTCAAGGAGATGCCGGCGAATTGACTTTTGGAACCGCAAATCCTGCTCTGTATCTAACTGGTACGGGCAGGTATTTTATGATTAAAGCCCTCACCGAGACAGGCAGCCGGATGCTTCAATACTTTTCTGCCAGACCGGAACTGTTTTCATTCTGCCAATCAATCCGCTTTGATTCTAATGTTATCGAAGGGCATCTCGCTGCCAATCAAGGTATTCTGGATGAAGAAATGCGTCTGAAAAGCGTCAACCAAATGGATATCATTCGGACTGTTGCGTTTGCTTTTGAATTAGCCAGCAAACCCTTCCGCATCACCTGTGGTCTGATGGGAGCAATCAGTTATGATTTTATTGACCAATTTGAAAAACTGCCTACCAACCAGCGGGATATCCTGCATAATCCTGACTATGAGCTGTATTTTGCAGACAATATTTTTCTGATGGATCATAAAAACTCAAAGGGCTATGTCATTGTAAATGCGGTAATCACCGACGGTGACCGTGATTTAATTTACCAGCAGGCTCAGCAGTGTTTCGACCAATACTTCGACAAAATCAAAGAAGAACGTCCCATCGCCTTGTTTCACGCAGATACAACAACAGCTCCGTCTACCGATACGCAGCAGGAGGAGTACGAAGCAATGGTCAAAACTGCCCAGAAACATATTCTTGACGGAGATATTTTTCAGGTTGTTTTGAGCCGTACAATCACTGAGCCGTGTCCAGCTGAGCCGCTGGATGTCTACCGGAAGCTTCGAACTGTCAATCCTTCCCCGTATATGTTTTATCTGAACACCGAGAATACCATTCTGATGGGAGCCAGCCCTGAACTGAACTTGCGGGTCAGCGGGACACGGGAACGGATTGTTGAAATCCGTCCTATTGCAGGCACAAAACCCCGGGGCCGTAAAGACGGCAAAATCGATCCTGATACTGATGTACGGTATGAAGCGGAATTAAAGCTGGACCGCAAAGAGCTGGCCGAACATATTATGCTGGTTGATTTGGCGCGGAATGACATTGCCCGCGTTGCCGAGCCAGGCAGCCGTATCGTTAATGAAATGCTGATCGTCGAGCGGTATGAATCTGTGATGCATCTTGTCAGCAACGTGCGGGGACGCCTGCGAAACGGCTTGGACGCCTTGAGTGCCTATTTGGCCACAATGAATATGGGCACGCTGACCGGTGCGCCCAAAATTGAAGCAATGAAAATCATCCGCATGCTTGAAAAAACCAAACGCGGCTACTACGGCGGCGCTGTAATGTATCTGACTGTCGACGGCCAATTTGACAGCTGCATCACCATCCGCAGCATGCAGATTCGCAACCATCAGGCCTATGTACGGGCCGGCGCGGGTATTGTACATGACAGTATTCCCAGAACCGAATTTGAAGAAACAGAACACAAGGCACAGTCATGCCTGAAAGCTATCCGCATGGCCTGTGAAGATGCCGATAAGGGATGAGACAATGAAAACCAATGTTTTGTTTATTGATAATTTTGATTCGTTTACCTATAACCTTGTAGATGAGTTTGCCAAGCGCCAATGTTCTGCAAAAGTCTATCGTGCTGATGTTCCGCTGGAAGCGCTCGATACAGCATACCAGCAGTTCCATCCGGACTTATTGGTTATTTCCCCCGGTCCCGGCAATCCCGACACAGCCGGCGTGACGCTGAAGGCAATTGATTTTTTTAAGGACAAACTGCCGATTTTCGGCGTTTGTCTCGGCCATCAGGCAATCATTCAGTACTTCGGGGGTGTTATTGAGCATGCTCCCGAAGTGATGCACGGCAAGCCGTCCCGAATTACCCACACCGGAAAAGGCATTTTCGAGGGGCTTGAGAATCCCCTCCAGGCAGGCCGGTATCACAGTTTATGCGCTTTTGCCCTGCCTGAATGTCTGGAAAAGACCGCTGAATACGGCAGCATTATCATGGGCATTGAGCACAAAGAGCTTCCAATCTATGGTGTGCAGTTCCATCCAGAAAGCGTTTTAACGCCTACAGGCGGAAAAATCATTGAAAATATGCTCAACATTGCCCATAATCTCAAAACCAATCGGCAGACCAGCCAAAGGAGGTCTTAATGGCAAAAATAACAAAATATCTAAATATTATTTTTGAAGGAAAAGACTTAACATTTGAACAGGCAAAAGAACTGCTGGACACAATCTTTGAAGGGGATGTGGCGGATGTTCAGATTGCGGCCTTTTTGGCGGCGATGCGGATAAAAAAGGCAACCGTTTCAGAAATTGCAGGGCTGGCTGTTTCACTCCGCCAACACGCAGTACCTGTTCAGGTCAGCGTCAATCCGTTGGTCGATACCTGCGGCACCGGCGGTTCTTCGGTTAAAACATTTAATATCTCTACTACCGCTGCTTTGGTTGCTGCCGGTGCGGGCGTTTACATCGCCAAACACGGCAACCGCGGCATCACCAGCCTGTGCGGCTCGGCTGATGTTCTGGCAGCTTTGGGAGTGAATATCTCACCCGGGCCGCAGCGCGTTGCTGAATGTATCGAAAAGGCCCATATCGGCTTTATGTTCGCACCCAATTTTCATCCGGCAATGAAATTTGTGCAGCCAATCCGGAAAAGTCTGGACTTTCATACGGCCTTTAATATCCTTGGACCGCTGGCGAATCCCGCCAAGGCCCAAGCCCAAGTGCTGGGTATTTCAGATGAGTCCCTGATGACGCGTATGATTGAAGTTCTTAAAATTTTAGGATTAGAAAGGGCTATGGTTGTTCACAGCGGCGGCTTGGATGAAATCAGCACAATGGGACCCACTAAAATAATGCATCTGGAAAACGGGCAAATCCGTTCCAGTACGATTGACCCGACTGAATACGGTTTCCGACTGGCAAATTTGGATGACCTTGCCGGAGGGGATGCTGCTGTCAATGCTCGAATTGTTCGCGACCTGCTGACCTGCCGTGAAACGGGACCTAAAAAAGATATTGTGCTGCTGAATGCCGCTGCTGCCATTTGGGCTGCGGGTCTTGCAAAAGATCTTGTGGAAGGCATTGAAATGGCTGACTCTTCCATTTCATCCGGCAATGCCTTACAATGTCTTGAAAAACTAATTGAAATCAGCAACCAGCCGATGGAGCAGCAACAGCAATGATCAGCATAAAAGTTAAGATCTGCGGCATTACCAATCTGGATGATGCCGTAGCAGCTATGGAAATGGGAGCAGATATTCTCGGATTCAATTTTTACCCACGAAGCCCCCGCTATATTGAGCCTCGGCGAGCAGAAGCCATCATTCGCAAGCTGCCGGCTTTTGTAGACACAGCCGGTGTATTCGTAAATGTCCCGGCACGTGACATTCGGCATCTGACAAATTCGGGTTTATTCAATTGGATTCAGTTCCATGGCGACGAAACACCGGAGTTTTGCCGCCAGTTTAACAGCTGGAATATCCAAACAATTAAGGCCGTCCGAGTACGGACTGTCGACGATATACAAAGTTCCTTGTCTTATCCGACCTATGCCCTGCTGTTTGATGCCTTTGATCAGGCACACTATGGCGGAACAGGCAAAACTTTTGACTGGTCCTTAATCCGGGATTGTCCACGAAGGGTTTTTTTGGCCGGCGGCATTCATCCCGATAATGTCGTCAAGGCCTTAAAAATGGACGTGTACGGCATTGATGTATGCAGCAGCATTGAGAAAGAACCGGGCAAAAAAGATATTGAAAAAATGAAACAGCTTTTTGCGGCGATTTACAACTATACGGGACAAAAGGTGCGATTATGATACAACGCGGACGCTACGGCCGTTTCGGCGGCTTTTATGTACCCCAAGTGCTGATTCCAGCATTGGAAGATATCGAAGCAGGTTTTTTGCAATTTCGCGACAATCCTCAATTTATATCTGAACTGGATGACCTGTACCGGAACTATGCAGGACGGCCAACTCCCCTTTATCATGCAAAACGGTTTAGTGAGTATGTCGGCTTTCAGGTTTACATCAAACGAGAAGATTTGCTTCACGGCGGGGCTCACAAGGTAAATAATGCTCTTGGACAGGGACTTTTAGCACGGTATATGGGCAAAAAGAAACTCATCGCCGAAACCGGAGCCGGTCAGCACGGGCTGGCTACAGCTATGATCGGCGCCTTGTTCGGCATGGAAACCAAAATCTTTATGGGCTCGGTCGATGTAGCCCGCCAAAATGTCAATGTTCACAAGATGAAACTATGCGGTGCCGAAGTCATCTCTGTTTCAGGAGGCACTTGCACGCTGAAGGATGCCATTAACGATGCTCTGCGATACTGGACATCTCATGTAGAAGATACATTTTACCTTTTCGGCACAGCAGGCGGGCCACACCCGTTTCCGATGATTGTACGCCACTTTCAGTCGCCTATTGGTGCAGAAGCCCGCAAACAATGCCTCGACCAACTAGGTAAACTTCCGGATATGGTTGTCGCCTGTGTTGGGGGCGGCTCGAATGCGATCGGTATCTTTTCCGGCTTTTTAAATGACGCCTCTGTCAAACTGGTGGGGGTTGAAGGCGGCGGCAAGGGACTGCATACCCATCAACACTGCGCTACGCTGACGGCCGGAAGCATCGGCATACTGCATGGGGCACAAACCTATGTACTGCAGGATGAAAATGGTCAGATTCTTGAAACCGAATCCATCTCTGCCGGCCTTGACTATCCCGGAGTCGGGCCGGAACATTCGTATCTCAAAGAAACCGGCAGAGCTTTATATACGGCGGTTACCGATGTGGAAGTTTTGGATGTTTTCGAGATGTTTACCCGATTTGAGGGCATCATCCCGGCCCTTGAAAGCTCCCATGCCTTGGCTTATTTAATCAATCAGAAAGGTAAACTGCCAAAGGATACAGCCGTGCTGGTCAATCTTTCCGGCCGCGGCGACAAAGACATCTCAATTGTTGAACAGCACCGACCGATGATATGAGGACTTCTATGGGTATTTATCAAAAACTTTTCAGCACACTCAACCGTCCTGCGTTGATACCCTTTTTTGTGATTGGAGACCCCGAGGAGCAGCTTTCTCTCGAACTGGTTAAAACCGCTATTGACGCCGGAGCCGATGTTCTGGAGCTGGGTATCCCTTTTTCCGATCCTGTAGCCGACGGTCCAACCATCCAGAAGGCCGACATCCGAGCAATGCAGGCGGGTATGACGCCGGCAAAGGCACTTAACTTCATCAAAAAGGTTACGGACTATAAACCTTTGCCGGTAGGTTTGCTGGTGTATTACAACCTGATTTTCCAATATGGCATTGAGGCATTTTTTGCTGATTTCAAGGCCGCCGGCGGAACCAGCGTTCTGGTGGCAGATTTAAGCATTGACGATGCCGATGAAATAGTTCCAGCCGCAACAGCAGCCGGCTTGGAAACAGTTTTTATGGCCACACCCAATACCACAGATAAACGCATCCGCAAAATCAGCGAGAAAACAACCGGTTTTATCTACGCCGTTTCCCTGATGGGAACCACAGGTGAAAGAAGTGTTCTTTCGGAAAAGATTAAACCCCTCACAGAGCGGCTTAAATCCCTCAGCGATAAACCCGTTTGCGTAGGTTTTGGCATCAGCAGCCCGCAACATGCCCGTCAGGTTGCCGCCGCCGGCGCGGATGGTGTGATTATCGGCAGCCGAATCATCAACATTATCGAAGAAAACCTAAAGAATCCGGCCGCAATGAAATCCCAAATAAAATCCTTCATCGAAGCTATAAAAAATGCTCTCAGCTGATACCGCTGCCCGCAGACAGTCTGGCCGTTTAAAACTGAACCCTTTGGGGCTTTCCTTATTTGAATAATCCCAACCGGCGGCTGCCCATTACTCGACAGCGGGAATCTGCTTATCTGCCTTGCGGAAGGATTCGAGCGGCTGCGGTTCGGCTACTTTACGATAGCCGATTGCTTTGATTACTTCCAGTACCTCTGTCCAAGTGGGAAAAGGCCTCTGATTAGCCCGTTTATACTGATCGATAGCCATTAGGAATTCAAACTGTTCCGGCGTCATCTGCCCTTCCTCGGCAGCCCGTCGTTCGGGGGTGCGGCGATGACCGGGGCCGCGCCGGCGGTCAAAGCCGCTGCGCCGATCCACGAGATTTCTCCGCCGTTCTGTGAATTCCCGTCTTTCTTCAAAACTCTGCTCGATATCTTGAGACTGTCTTTGTTCTGCCTGTATGTTCATTATATTCTCTCTTGACATTTTATAAAAAGCTGCTGATTATCTTAATCCAGCTGGTCTTCATCTTCCTCTGAAGACCAATCCCGATATTCTTCTTTATACGGTTCATCAAAAGCCATCCCGAAGAAATCCTCCCCGGCAGCCTGCTGACAAATCAGCGAATGGGCCTCATCCAGATAGTCTTCTGGAACCAGTATGGCTATATCCGAAAAGCCGCTCTGGGCCATCTCGGTCTGCCGCCTGATAACAGCCGGAATCTGATTCTTTTCAAGAAGCTGCTGATACTGGCGGGCAAGTTCCATATCTTCGGCAAACGCAACGGTTACAACAGATACCGCGGCGGCTGCAGATTTGCCTTGTTCTTTTCGTTCTTTTCGCTGCATTATTTTAATCTCCAATTCGCTGCCCAACACTTAACTGCACATAAGCGGCAATGACATCGGCTATTTTGTGGGATCGATTAACAAAAAAGGATTTGAAAATGGCATAGAATGCATCCTTAGGCCGTTTTGAGAGGTCAGATTTTACCGATTTTTCGGTTTATACGCCCTATGCATGCAAAATTTTGCAGTTTTTCGAGATTTTTTTATTGCAAAGGGGCTGTATTCTTTTCAAAATAAGCATCTAAATGCCGTTCTGGCCATTTCGAGGCCGATTTTATTGGAACTATTAACTTTTTACATGGAGGTGCCACATGGCAAAGAAAAAAGCAGCAAAGAAACCGGCAGCAAAGAAAAGCGGCAAAGAAGTCCTGATCGTAGCCAGCAAAGTAAAGGCATACGTCAAGAGCAAAGGGATGATGAGTTCCTCCGAATCCATCGGCGCTCTGAATGACTGTGTTTATGCCATACTCGATGCGGCTGTCAAACGGACACAGGCAAATCGCCGCAGCACACTCAAGCCGCAGGATCTATAAGCCCTGTTTGCTGGAAACAATTCCTCAAAGACCGCTTTCATTCTATGGAAGCGGTCTTTTTTTCTCCTCATTTCCAAACAAGAATACGACAAAACAATTCGCCTTTTTTCCTGTATTTTTTGTTATTTGCTTGAATTTTTAACATATTTTAGGAAAAATTTTGATTGACGCCGCACCTTCTTGTATTTATAATTTTAGCAAATCGTTTCTTTGAAGAAGAAAAAAGGGCGTACAAATACGCAGGAAAAATGGACTTTGACTGTTCAGTTTATTGGAAAGCCGAGGGGAGACTATGAGAGTCTTTATGCTCGGTTGGGAATTTCCCCCCTACATAAGCGGTGGTTTGGGGACTGCCTGCTATGGGCTGACCAAAGCAATGAATGACTTGGGAATAGAGGTTATCTTCGTTCTGCCCAAGCCGATTGATGTCAGTCCTGCGACTCATGTCAAGATAGTTAGTCCGCTGCAGTGCAGTTCCGCCGCTGCAGGAGGGAAGACAACCATTCAAGAATGGGAAAAAGAATTTCCAAACGTTTCGTTCCGTACAATTCCCTCACCGCTGGAACCCTATGCGAGCCCGCAGTATTACCAGCAGAAAATCGAGGGAATTATCCGAGAGCGCACAGCTCAGGCGGTCAGAGAAAAAGGGGTGGAGCCTGCAGTCGAACAGTGGCTCAGCAAGGCGGAGGAATACCTTCATATCCCCTATGACCAGTATGGCGGTGATATGTATTCGGAAGTCCATCGTTATGCGGCTTTTGCCGTTCGGCTGGCAATGCAGGAAACATTTGATATTATCCATGCCCATGACTGGATGACCTATCCGGCTGGAATTGCCGTAGCTGCTGTAACCGGAAAACCGCTGGTCGTTCATGTTCACTCTACAGAGTTTGACCGAAGCGGCGAACACGTTAATCAGATGATTTACGATATCGAACGCCGGGGAATGCATGCGGCATCCAAAATTATCGCCGTCAGCTACCTGACCCGCAACATTATCATCAGCCGCTATGGAGTTCTTGGAGAAAAAGTAGAAGTCGTTTATAACGGCGTCGAGCAGAACGGCGACAACCGGCAGGGATTTACCAAAGTCGGCATCAGCAGCAATGAAAAAATCGTCCTGTTTCTGGGACGAATCACAATGCAGAAAGGACCGGAATATTTCCTTATGGCCGCCCGCAAGGTGCTTGAGGAAATAGAAAATGTCAAGTTTGTCATGGCCGGTTCAGGCGACATGATGCATCGGATTATTGAAATGGCCGCCCAGATGGGCATCGGCCACAAAGTCCTGTTCACAGGTTTTCTGCGCGGCCACGATGTGGAAAAGGTCTACCAGATGGCTGATTTATATGTGATGCCGTCGGTTTCGGAACCGTTCGGCATTGCCCCTCTGGAAGCCCTCAACCACGATGTGCCGGTGCTCATCAGCAAACAGAGCGGCGTTTCGGAAGTGTTGACCCATGTGCTGAAAGTAGATTTCTGGGATATTAATGAAATGGCCAATAAAATCATTGCCGTTCTGAAATACCCGCCGCTTCAGCTGACGCTGCGTGAACACGGGAATTTTGAAGTGCGCCGTCTGCGGTGGTCGGGAGCGGCGGAAAAATGCCGGAAAATCTATGAGGGAATGCTTCAGCCGGTATGAGCCGGCAGGAAGAATACGGCAACATAAGCATACGGGATTGAGGACAAGCGATGGCTTCAGTGTGTTTTTATTTTCAGGTTCATCAACCGTTTCGCTTGAGACATTATACAGTTTTTGACCACTCTCCGCGGTACTTTGACGAATTCAAGAACGCTTCCATCTGCCGTAAAGTCGCCAACAAATGCTATCTTCCTGCCAACCGGCTGATGCTGGATATTATTCGGCGATTCGAAGGCCGATTTAAAATCGCCTTCAGTCTGACGGGGGTCATTATAGAGCAGTTCAAAAAGTACTGTCCCGAGGTAATGAGCACTTTTGATGCTTTGGCGGAGACCGGCTGCGTCGAGTTTCTGGGAGAAACTTATTACCACAGCTTAAGCTTTCTGTATTCCTATGGCGAGTTTATCGACCAAATCAACATGCATACCGAGCTGATGCGTCAGCTGTATGGCCAGACCCCGCGGGTGTTTCGCAATACCGAGCTGATTTACAGCAATGCATTGGCAGAAACCATCGAAAAAATGGGGCAGTTTGATGCGGTTATTACGGAAGGCGCCGACCACATTCTCGGCGGCCGCAGCAGCAATTTTGTTTACCGCCCCCCCAACTGCAGCCGCATCAAGCTGCTGCTGAAGAATTATTCGCTCAGCGATGACATTGCCTTTCGCTTCGGCAATCGCAACTGGTGCGAGTATCCGCTGACAGCCGAAAAATTTGCATCTTGGATTAATCGCATCAATGGCAACGGACAATGTGTAAATTTGTTTATGGATTATGAAACGTTCGGAGAACATCAATGGGAAGACACGGGCATTTTTTCGTTTATGTCTCATCTTCCCGAGGAAGTTCTTAAGCACCCGGACAACAATTTTATGACGCCCAGCGAGCTGGCAGATACTTACGACGCCGCAGGCGTTGTTGATGTGCCGCACATTATCAGCTGGGCCGATATAGAGCGGGATTTGTCTGCATGGCTTGGAAATGCGATGCAGTCCAATGCCCTTCACGAGATTTATAAAATTGAAAAACTTATCAAGCAGACGCACAATGAGGAGCTGATTGCCGACTGGCGGCGGCTCCAAACCTCCGACCATTTCTATTATATGTGCACCAAATATTTTTCCGATGGGGATGTGCACAAATACTTCAATCCCTATGAATCGCCTTACGATTCCTATATCAATTTTATGAATGTGCTGACCAATCTTCGGGAACGGTGCAATCAGTCTTTTTTGGCATCCAAAAAACAGCCTCTCGGCAAAATTTCTTAATCCGGGATGGTTCGAACGGGAAATATGCTGATGCATAAGCGAACTGCAGAAACAGTGAAGGTTTCAGTGTCCATTCAGGACAAGCCGGCAGATCTTCTGCTGAGCAAGGAATGGCTGCTGACCAACAGCCGGGGGGGATTTGCCTCCAGCACCCTGATCGGCTGCAATACACGCCGCTATCACGGACTGCTGATTGGAACACTGACTCCCCCTGCCAGCCGGATTGCCGCTCTGTCAAACTGTCTGGAAGTGCTGACCTGGAAAGACCGCAGTATTTCCCTGAGCAGTTTTGAATTCGACCATGTGATACACCCAAAGGGCTTATGCCACATGCTGGAATTCCGTCAGGATACCGGCATACATTTTGAATATGCGACCGGACCCGCTGCTGTTGTCAAATCGGTTTACCTTGCTCCCGATGCGGATATTGCTGCGATTGTATATGATTTTTCGGATGTGCGGGAACGATTTGTCTTTACAGTCCGCCCCTTTGCGGCACTGCGGGATTTTCATGCGCTTCAGCATGCACAGGCTGCTCTGCTGGCTGTGGGCGACGGCAACCGACTTTGCATACGCTGCGATCGGCCGGAGATGGGGCAGCTGGTGCTCCGCTGCGACAGCATGCGATTTGAGCAGAGTCCCCAGTGGTGGTACCGTTTCTTCTATCGTATCGAACAGCAGCGGGGGCAAGACTGCTTTGAAGACCTTTGGTCCCCGGGTCAATATGCATGTTCTATTGACGAACCCTGCCGTATTATTTTGTGGGCCGGTTTGTTTACCGACATTGAAACATCGCAGATGCTGGATGATATCGAACTGGAAACTGTTATTGATGCTTTGGAACTGAAAGAAAAAGAACTTCTGGAACAGTGCAGCACCAGCGATCCAGTGTGTCAGCAGCTTTGTCGGGCGGCAGATCAGTTTATTATCGAACGGCACATTGAGGATGCCCCGGCACCTTCGATTCTGGCCGGCTATCCTTGGTTTTTGGACTGGGGTCGCGATACATTTATTGCTTTGGAAGGCCTGTGTCTCTGTACCGGCCGTCCAAAGATTGCATGGGGCGTGCTTAAAACCTTTGCCAAAGCGGTCAGCCAAGGAATGATTCCCAACCGCTTTGATGATTACGGCGGCCAGCCGCATTACAACAGTATTGATGCGTCATTATGGTTCGTGCATGCGGCATTTCGGTATCTTCGTTACACAAAAGACAACCAGAATTTCAGCCATAAGCTCCTTCCAGCTGTCAAATGGATTATGGATTCTTACCGCAAGGGAACCCGCTTCGGGATTCACGCTGATACGGATATGCTCATCACCGGCGGCGATGTCAACACCCAGCTGACCTGGATGGACGCTAAATATGACGGCATTGCCTTTACCCCCCGCTATGGAAAAGCCGTCGAAATAAACGCCCTGTGGTACAGCAATTTATGCTGTCTGGCAGATTATTACCGCTCTCAAAACGAGCAGGAAGCCCGTTTTTACTGGACTCTTGCGGAACAGGTTCGGCACAGTTTTCAGGAACAGTTCTGGAACAGCCCGCTGGGGTATCTTAATGATTGCATCCTCCAGCCGGGCAAGGCGGATACCAGCCTGCGGCCAAATCAGATTTTTGCCGTGTCTTTGCCTTACAGCCCGCTGACAGCTGTGCATCAGGCAGCAGTTGTTGCGGTTGTAGAAAAGGAATTGTTGACGCCTTTTGGACTTCGCACGCTCAATCCTGCTGACCCCCGCTACAAAGGACGCTATACGGGGCCGATGAGTCAGCGGGATGCGGCCTATCATCAGGGGACTGTTTGGGCTTTTTTGATGGGGCCGTTTATCGAGGCTTACTTGAAGGTACACGGTTTTGATCCCACCGCCAAGCGCCGCTGCCGCGGATTTCTCTCCCGATTGCTGGTGCATATCAACGAGGATGCCTGCATCGGCAGCATATCTGAAATTTTTGACGGGGATCCGCCGCATTACCCGCGCGGGGCTTTTGCACAGGCATGGTCTGTTGCCGAGGTCCTGCGCGCATGGCAACTGGCACAAGACATATAAACCAGCAGCCTATTAATAAGCTGTGTCGAACGAGCTGCAAATTGGTCTATGGTGTATTTTAAGACCGATATTCAAACTACGCTTCTTGTTTGATATTTGAATTGTCCTTTTTGCCGGCATGCTGACGGTATTTTCGATCCATCAGAAAAATTACTTTTTTGAAGATCTCTGCCGGCAGTTTTTCCCGCAGCAGTTTACGGGCTTCAATCATACTGGTGCGCTGTGTCAAATGGGTAATCAGTATAACCTGATTATTCATTCTCTCCAGCAGCGGTCCGAACTCATCAATATGCATATGCCGGCCGGCATCAGCCCGCTGGGTATGCTCATCTGCAAAAAAAGTGCATTCGGCTATCAGTATCCGGCTGTTGGAAACATAATCCAGCTGCGAAAAATCAACATAGGAAGTATCCCCCAGATAGCTGACGATCGGCACTTCGACAGGGTTATCAATAACAACACCCTGCTTTTTCAGCTCTACCAGCTGAGGTCCGGTGAGATGATGGTATTCCGGCTTAAGCTTCTTGCGTGTTTCGATAACTGAAAATCCGACGGCCTGACGCGTGTGTTTTGTTGGAAAAACGCGGGCCACCAGATTAGGCTTCAGGCGGTACTCATCTCCCGGCTGAACCGGCACCAGATTGGCAGGTATACGCGTCCCATCCAGCCGCCCCCATGCATCAAGAATCTGGCGAATCGATTCAATGGTATTGGGGGGCGTCAGAACAGTTCCTTCCGGCAGGCCGCAGAATTTTCGGTGAGACAGATAGTAGGCAATACCGGCAGCATGATCCATATGACCATGCGTTAAGAGGACGTGGTTAATTGAGATCAATTGTCCGGGGGCCTTGCCGATGTCAAAGCAGACATCCAGCTGCGGCATACCTACTACGGTCTCCTCGCCGGCAACCGAATAGCCGATGATCTCTAAATCATCAATTTTTAACTTTGCTAAATGATGACTGGCCATTGTGAATCCCAACATCCAAAACAGCATAGTAGAAAAATAGAGTCCAGCTGTCAACTTCTTTTTGACTGCTTGTTCGGAATCAATACTGATGTTATGATAAAGATATGCCTGACAAACGCAGCCATCGAGGTCCGCATCCGGACGATGCGGCTCTGTTTACAGATCAAAGCCAATCTATCCTTGCTAAGGCGACAGCGGATATGAGCTGGCTTCTCAGCCGGGGATATGCTGAAAAATCATCGCTTAAGCTGATTGGCGACCGGTACAATCTTAAACAGCGCCAGAGAATCGCAGTCATGCGGTCAGCCTGTTCGGATGCTCAGCTTCACAGACGCAGAGCAACAGAATTTAAACAAGAGAAAATCAAGGGACAACCGTTGATTCTGGATGGATATAATCTGCTAATTACAATTGAAGCTGCATTAGGGGGCGGTATTCTGCTTATAGGACGCGACGGCTGCATTCGCGATTTGGCAAACATACATGGAACTTACCGCAAGGTCGAGGAGACTCTCCCGGCTATTGGTATTATTGCTGACACGCTAAACCGCTTGGAAATAACCAATGTAACTTGGCTACTGGATAGGCCTGTATCCAATTCCGGCCGGCTTAAAAATATCCTCATGCAGTTTGCACAAAGCCGTATGGTCAACTGGACAGTAGAGCTGGTACAAAGCCCTGACAAAACCCTCATCGAATCCGGCTGGATTATCGCCACAAGCGACAGTGCCGTGCTGGACAGCTGTCTGCAATGGCTGAACCTCGGAAAAATAGCTATCGAAAGCTTAAAGCCGAATCATAGTTTGCGTCTTTTTGACATGAGAATGCCCGAACCTTCCTCTGGCACTATTTGACCGCGTGAACAGCTCACTGCGTCCAATTGAAAACAAGCCATCATCTTCTTTACTGTGAAAGTACAAATTTTCCTAAAAAAGCCATCTTTTAATCCAATTTTTTCAACACACCTTGCTTTAAAAGGCGTTTGTAAATATGATGTTGCAAGTAAAGCAGAACAGGTTGTTGAGAAAAAATCGTATTGGCCGTTGCTCAGGAAACATCTTCTGCAAGTCTGATCGAGGCGGCTCGGACAGACAAAATGGCATTTTCTACCCTGTTTCGCCGGTATTACGACGAAATTTTCCGATATTGCGCTCGCCGTCTTCCTGATCGGGATAATGCCGAGGATGCAGCCAGTCAGGTGTTTTTGAAAATGGTCAGCAATTTCGATAGTTTTACGGGGGATGAAGTGGCCTTTCGCTGCTGGCTTTTTCGCATCGCATGCAATGAAATCAACAATTTTTATCGGCAAACAGGCCGCCAAAATAGACTTTTTGAAAAACTTCAGCATGAAACGGCCTGCTCTAATGCAACAAGCACTGGCTTTTCAGATGATGAAAATCAGGCAAAACTGCAATTTCTCCGTGCTGCCGTCAGCACACTTAAACCTAATTATCAGGACATTTTGACACTGCGTTTTTTTCAGGGATTAACAAGCGAACAGATTGCCGAAATTCTCGGCTTGAATCCGGCAACCGTGCGAAGCCGTCTGAGCCGGTCTTTGAAGCATTTAAAAAAATTATACCGTCTGCATCAGCAGAAAATCGCAAAGGAAATCTTTTCCGATGACGCCTGATGAACACAATTTCGAGGAATTTGTCAAAACCATTCGCTTTGATGACCAGCCCAGCAGTGAGCATCGCCAGCGATTGGAATTTCAGCTCCTCCAACGATGGGAAAACAGACAAAAAGAAACTGGATATATTGAGCCGGCAGCTCTTTATTTGAAGCGTCTGGCCATTGCGGCCGGGATTCTGCTGGCAAGCAGTGTATTATTCTGGACAATTGATAATCTGTGGATAAGCCGACCGCTGGCCGTTCATCCAGATTCTAAAATGATAGAAACCATCCTCCAGCAGGAACAACCATCGGAAGCAGAGAAGCCGCATTTGCTGGCACAGATTAACCACGTATGGCATCTAATCTGCCGTCAAGATTCTGAGGCATTGGTCAGTATCCTGCAGACACAAGAAACCGCCTATGCAATTCGGTGCTGGGCAGCGAAATATCTGGGACAATTCGGCAACGAAAAAACTTTGGAACTGCTCAATACTGCCATCGAAACCCTTCACATCAGTGATTCCAATGAGCCGCTGGTCCTCGCAGCCCGCACCATTCGCCAGCGTCTTGAGGCGTCTGAACCCAACACCCCAAACTAATGTGCCGGCGCAGTAAAACAAACACCGTCTCTAAGCCCCCCGCTTAGAAAGCCGATGTTTGTTTTTGTTGGGAATTGTGCTCCTCATACCGGACCACAGCCCCCGCCGCTGAAGGCAGGCAACAACTGTTATTGGTGCCTATCCGATTGACTGCTCTGCCCCATTTTTGACCGAAACAAGTCGGCGGCCCGCAGAGCATTTTCCTCGGCGAAACGAATACAGATATCGATTCCGCTGCGTATGGATGATGCCCACGCATGGCAATCGATGCCGGCATTGCCGCCGAAGGCCTCTTCAGCAGGCAATCTGCTGTGCTGCCCTTCGGACTGTGTTTCAGACAATGCCGCTGCTGAAACCGGGGCTAAAAAATAGACTGCCGTAAGGAATCCTGAACAATACACAATCAGGGTAAACAGGATTTTGCTTCGCCAACGGCCCATCAGAGTTTCTCCCGCGGAAAACATCAGTTTTCTTATTCTGCCGGATTCGAATCCAGCCCCGTCACCAATTAAAATCTACAAAATAAAAGGTGCTCCGGCAAATAAAGAAAAATCGTATTCTTATACTGATAAGCGTAAATAAAAGACTGGTACGGCCCATCCAAGCGGACAATCTTTGTCCACTAATCACACAGCCGAAACCGTTGGGCTTCATTCTGCCAAAACCAGCCCTCATAGAATGAAATCCTGCAAGATGTGTTTTGTCTGCGGCGGATTGTTTAGAGTTCGTCCAAACAGGCCTTTAATTCCCTGCAAACCTGCTGGATTTCCTTCTCGGTCAGATTGTTGTGGAAAGGCAGTGCAATCGTACTGCTGGAAATAGTATCCGTTACGGGGAAATCGCCTTCTTTGAAACCGAATTTTTCAGCAATAAACGGCTGAAGATAAACTGGCGGAAAATAATTGCCAACCTGGATGCCGCGTGCCGTCAGCTTTTCCAACACGCTATTACGCTGCTGACGGGTGTATCGGTCGGCCAGACGTATAACAAAAACAAACCAGCTCATCCGGCAGCCGGCTGGAGTTTGCGGCACAATCACTCGGTCGTCACCAGCAAGATAGTGACGATACATATCGGCAACTTCGCTGCGCTTGCGTACAAATTCCTCAATGCGAGAAAGCTGGACAATACCCAGTGCACAGTTGATATCGCACAGCCGGAAGTTGTAGCCCAGCCGTTCATGCGCCAGCCAGCCGGGGCCTGTCCCGCGGCCCTGATTACGCAAAGACCGGCAAGCTGATGCAAGCTCGTCATCATCTGTCAGAATCATCCCGCCCTCGCCGGTTGTCATCTGCTTATTCGGATAAAATGCAAAAACGCTCATCTTTCCAAATGTACCAACTTTCTTGCCGTTCAGCTGAGAGCCGAGCCCCTCGCAGCTGTCTTCCAAAACAGTCAGCTTATATTTTTGCGCGGCTGCGCAAATGCGGTCCATCCCTGCCGGACTGCCGAAGACTTCCACCGGCACTATGCCTTTGGTTTTTTCGGTAATGGCGGCCTCAATCTTGTCCGCATCGATATTCAGAGTTTCAGGGTCGATATCTACAAAAACCGGCTTGGCTCCGGCCATCAGAATGATATTGACGGTTGCGATAAAAGTAAAAGGCGTTGTGATTATTTCATCCCCGGGACCCCACTCAAGCGCCTGTGTGCATAAAAACAGACCGCTTGTGCCACTGTTAACAGCTATGGCATGCTTGAGACCAATATAACGCTCAAAGGCCTGTTCAAATTCGCGTAGTTTAGGCCCCAGCGACAAATAAGGACTACGCAACACAGCGCAAACGGCATCGATTTCGGCTTGAGAAATATCCGGACGAGACAGGGGCACTTTTATTTCCATCGCAGTCGGCCTTTATCTAAAACATATTGTAATCTACCATAAAAAGTTGTAATGTTATATATTTGCCTTATTGCTGTCAAGATTTATCTTATTTGCCGGCCAAATACCGTTATAGAAATCATTCGAAATCGAAATCGTTGTGGTATAATAGCAATCTGGTTCCATCATGAAAACACAACGGCTCACAATAAGAACTTTCTTTGGGATTATCACGGCAGGATTGATTGTCAGCGGCTTCAGTTCCTGCAGAGAAGATTCTTCCCTGTCTGGTCCCAGCGGTTATCCACCTGCAACAGAAAAGTCTCTTTCTAAATCGGCCGAACCCAATCAGCCCCAAGTCTGGCGCCGGCCCCGCTCCGATGAGCGACGTCAGGAACGGCTCGAGATGGTTCAATGGATACGCCGCGGCTATGGGCTGGACGAGCCGAGGATTTTGGAGGCAATGCAGAATGTTCCGAGACATTGGTTTGTACCGCCGGCCCAGCAGCCGTATGCCTATCACGATACGCCGCTGCCCATCGGTGAAGGACAAACCATTTCACAGCCATTTATCGTAGCGGCAATGACGCATCTGCTAGCCCTGAATTTCAATGACCGTGTGCTTGAAATCGGCACCGGTTCGGGCTATCAGGCGGCTGTACTCAATGAATTTACCCCACAGGTCTTCACAATCGAGATTATCGAATCACTCGGCAAGCGGGCTATCCAAACATTCAGAGAGCATGGCTACGATACGATTTGCGTTAAAATCGGCGACGGCTACAAAGGCTGGCCGGAATATGCCCCCTTTGACGCCATTATTGTTACTTGCGCTCCAGACAGCATCCCTCCGCCCCTGCTGGACCAGCTCAAAGCCGGCGGCAGAATGGTTATCCCTGTCAGCAGGGAAACGGGCTATCAGGAATTGATTTTAGTTGAAAAAGACGCACAGGGATCTGTCTCCAAGCGGTCGGTTATGCCGGTTCGTTTTGTGCCGCTGCTCAGAAGAGGAAACTGACAGCTCCAGCAGGCCAATTTTCTGCCCCATTGGGCTCATAAAAGAGAGCCGACTGGAAATCCTCATTAACAAACCCTCTACTTCGCCTTTTTATATTCAGTTGACCGGAGGCGCTTATCGAACAATAACTGCCTTTTTGAGTCGGATATCGCCGCTGGAAGACCCGATTTGAATTTCAAACTCTCCCGGTTCTACGGCATACCGACTCAGACGTGAATCATAATACCGCATATCGATTGACGGCTTCAGGACAAATTCAACTGTTTTCTGCTGCCCTTTTGCAAGAGATATCCGTTCAAATCCCCGAAGCTGCTTCAACGGCATCGGCCATCTCGACTGCACATCCCGAACATAAAGCTGCACAACTTCTTCACCATCGCGGTTTCCTGTGTTTTTCACAACTGCCGAAACCGTAATCGTTTCCTCGGGGCCGGCTTCATCTCGACTCAACTTTAATTCTGAATAGGCAAATTCAGTATAGCTTAGCCCATGACCAAAGGGGTATAACGGCTGTCCTGTGTAGTATCGATAGGTTCTGCCTTTGCCGGCGGCCATTGCATAATCAGAAAAATCACCCAATTCCTGCGTAGAGGCATAAAATGTTACAGGAAGACGCCCAGCCGGATTATAATCACCAAACAACACCTCTGCCACTGCATCGCCGCCGCGCTGCCCCGGATACCATGCCATCAGGATTGCCGGGAGTGTCTGGTCTAATCCGTCAAATGCTATTGCACTTCCGGCCATCAGCACAAGAATAACCGGCGTACCGGTTTGCTGCATGGCTTTAATTGTTTCGAGCTGCACCGCCGGCAGTTCAATCTTGGTCCGGTCCCCGCGGTTGAAACCGTCGGCCTGCAGTTTCATTTCCTCGCCCTCTATATCGGCATCAAGCCCTCCGACAAAAATGGCCACATCCGCCTTTGCAACATCTTCCAGCATGCGGCCGGATGGGGCAGAAGAATCCGGCGGCAGCCAAACAAAATGAATTCCTGCATCCTTGCTGGCCTCATAATATTCAATCGTGATATCGCATCGCTGATCCTTTTCCAGAGACACATCGGCCCAATAGGGCTGCTTTGCAGGCTCAGACCAGCCGTCAATAACCTTTTTTCCGCCAATATATAACCGGCAGCCGTCGTCGGACATAATTCCCAGCTTATACACGCCGCTGACGGGGGGTTGAAGCTGACCTGTCCAACGTACCGAAAAATTATCCGCTTCCATTTGCTTGTCAGGCGCTAAAATCCCCTGTGCAACAGCTGTCGCCGTTGGGGAATCCAATCCCCAGTCCATGTTGATAACGGTGTCGATGCGAGTCAGGACCGGTTTGCCTTCCAAATGAATGCCGGAGTAATAATCCCCCCGCAATCCGGACACTTCCCGGCCCGCTTCATCGCGGCAGAATAGGTATCTTGAATCCACCGGCTGATAGGCAGTTCGCTCGACACCTTCTGCCAGAGGGCATCCAAGCCAGTACAGTATCTCTACTTCATTGCCTGCTGCTTTCCACAGTCCTTCCAAGACTGTTACCGGATGAGATGCCTGACCATAATAATTGCCCCGCAGGACTGTTGTGCTGTCGGCATTGGGACCTACGACCGCAATCGTCTTGATCCGCTTTTTATCCAGCGGCAGAATACCCGTATTCTTCAGCAGTGTCATCGATTTACGGGCCATTTCCAATGCTGCCTGACTGTGTGCGGGACAATCATTGACCGAATAGGGAATCTGGGCATACGGCACCATTTCCGGCGGATCGAACATCCCCAGTTTCATCCGTGCCAGCATAAGCCGCCAGACCGCCCGGTCAATCTGTCCTTCATCCATCATTCCAGCCTGCACAGCATCGAGCAGCCAGCGCTGATATACCTGCCCGCATTCAAGATCGCATCCCCTGCGAAGCCCAATAGCAGCTGCTTGAGCGGCATTCTGGGCAATCTTGTGATTGGCATAGATATCCTGAATGGCCCCGCAGTCGGAAACAACATACCCATCAAACTTCCACTGCTGCCGAAGTATATCCTGCAGGAGCATCCAACTGGCTGAGGCGGATTCGCTGTCAACGCGATTATAAGCCCCCATAACTGAATAAGCCTTGGCGGTGGCCACCAAATCGTAAAAGGCAGGCAGATAGGTTTCCCACAAATCCCGTGTATTGACTACAGCATTAAAATGATGGCGGTCTGCTTCGGGGCCGCTGTGAACGGCAAAATGCTTAGCGGTAGCCACTACCTTCAAGTAGCGCGGGTGCTCTCCCTGCAGCCCGCGCACAAACTGAATACCCATCTGTCCGGTCAAATACGGATCTTCTCCGTAAGTCTCATGGCCGCGTCCCCACCGCGGATCCCGAAAAATATTGATATTGGGCGACCAGAAAGTAAGCCCTTTGTACCGCCCGTAATCCTGCTGACGGACAAACTCATGATGCTTGGCTCGTGCTTCATCACTGATAATAGAGGCGGTTTTGTACATCATGGCGCGGTCAAAACTTGCCGCCATTCCGATGGCCTGCGGAAAAACTGTTGCGGTGCCCGCCCGCGCAACTCCATGAAGGCATTCATTCCACCAGTTATAGGGCGGTATGCCGAGCCGTTCGATGGCCGGAGCCGCATCACCCAACTGCGATATTTTCTCCTCGAGGGTCATCCGCTCAACAAGATCGGATGCCCGGATTTCAAAGTCAACAGTAACATCCTGATAAACCGGTTTGGCGCTGTCAGCAGCCCAGCAAATCCCTTCAGCAATCATCAGTATCCATACGATCCGCTGCCTATTCATATACCATTTTCCCTTTCTTCATTTTTATTCTCTGGATACTTCCAGCCAATTCGTTTTTCCCAAATGCCATAATTCTATTATCCCTCCTTTTGGTATGCAAGGCAATTCACAGCCGACCTGCAAAACAAGTACAAAGCAGTCCTCGGATTGATCAAACTAAAATCCTTGCCCTTGCAGATTCTTTGGGTATAATGGAGGTTTTAAGACAGTAACAAGATGATTTGCCGGTAAAGACAAGGATACATTGATGGAAAACGGACAATACGACTTTAACCGTATTGAAAAGAAATGGCAGAACTATTGGCTGGTAAATAAAACATTCAAAACACCCGACACATCTGCCAAACCAAAGTATTATGTTCTGGACATGTTCCCTTATCCGTCGGGGGCAGGGCTGCATGTAGGTCATCCGGAGGGCTACACAGCCAGCGACATCGTCGCCCGATACAAAAGGATGCGCGGCTTCAATGTACTGCATCCAATGGGCTGGGATGCTTTCGGTCTTCCGGCAGAGCAGTACGCTGTACAGACCGGCACGCACCCGGCCGTCACCACGCAGAAAAATATCGATAATATGCGCCGGCAGATTCAGTCTTTGGGCTTTTCCTACGACTGGGACAGAGAAGTCAACACCACTGACATTCACTATGTCAAGTGGACACAGTGGATTTTCCTGAAATTCTACAACAGCTGGTTTGATGAGTCGCTGCAGAAGGCCCGCCCTATCAGCGAGCTGCCCATTCCTGACAATCTGACCGGTCCTGAACGGGAAAAATATATAAATGACCGCCGCCTCGCTTATGAAGCTGAAGCACCCGTCAACTGGTGTCCAGCTCTTGGAACAGTGCTGGCCAATGAAGAAGTCGTCGGGGGCGTCAGTGAACGCGGGGGCTACCCTGTTATTCGCAAACCGATGCGTCAATGGATGCTGCGCATCACCAAATATGCCGAGCGTCTGTTGGAAGGGCTTAAGGACTTGGACTGGTCGGAGTCGATTAAAAAACTCCAGCAGGACTGGATCGGCAAAAGCGTCGGAGCAGAGGTAGATTTTAAAATTGACGGAAGCAGCGACATCATCCGTATTTTTACCACCCGCCCGGACACACTGTTCGGGGCAACCTATATGGTTATGGCGCCGGAACATAAACTGGTTGAAAAAATTACAACCGCTGCATACAAAGAGGCGGTTGAGACCTATAAGCAGGAAGCTGCCCGCAAAAGCGACCTCGACCGCACAGATCTAGCCAAGGAAAAAACCGGACAGTTTACTGGTGCCTATGCAGTCAATCCTGTAAATGGACAAAAAATCCCGATATGGATCAGCGATTATGTCCTTATCAGCTACGGCACCGGTGCAATTATGGCCGTGCCGGCTCACGATGAACGCGACTTCGAATTTGCTGCCAAATTCAACCTGCCGATTATTCAGGTTGTTGAGCCGGATGATCCAGAACAGGCCCAACTCTGCCGTCAAGGCAAACTTTGCTTTACGGGAGACGGCACAGCCATCAACTCGGGCCCCTTTACAGGGCTGCGGACACCCCAATTCAAGGAACAAATTACCGCTTGGCTGGAAAAAGAAGGGCTGGGGAAGAGAGCCGTAAACTACAAACTGCGTGACTGGCTGTTCAGCCGGCAGCGATATTGGGGTGAGCCGTTTCCGATACTCCATACCGAAGACGGCCGGATTGTTGCTCTCGACGAAAACCAGCTGCCTCTGGCACTGCCCGATTTGGAAGACTTTAAACCATCGGATTCCGGCGAGCCGCCTCTGGCCAAAGCAAAAGAGTGGGTTAATGTAACACTGTCGGACGGCACAAAAGCAAAACGGGAGACCAACACAATGCCCCAATGGGCAGGAAGCTGCTGGTACTACCTGCGGTATATCGATCCCCATAATCCTGCCGCTGCAGCAGATTTTGAAAAACAGAAATACTGGCTGCCGGTAGATTTGTATATCGGCGGAGCCGAACATGCGGTACTGCATCTTCTTTATTCACGGTTCTGGCACAAACTGCTCTATGATCTGGGCTATGTCAGCACGCCGGAACCCTATCAGAAGCTTATTAATCAGGGGATGATTTTAGGCGAAGACAACCAGAAGATGAGCAAGTCTCGCGGCAATGTCATCAATCCTGACCAAGTGGTTAATGATTACGGGGCGGATTCGATGCGGCTGTATGAAATGTTCATGGGGCCTCTGGAAGCAACAAAGCCCTGGTCAATGCAGGGCGTCGAAGGCGTACACCGTTTTCTGCAGCGGGTTTGGCGGATGATCATTGACCCTCAAAGCGGTCAGGTTTTGGATAATATCAGCGACAGCCAAGCCGATGAAGCAACTGTTCGGCTTCTGCATCAGACCATCAAAAAAGTTACCGAAGATATAGACGGCTTCGCTTTTAACACAGCCATCAGCCAAATGATGATTTTTGTCAATCACTTGAGCCGTCAGGAGGTCCGGCCTAAAAAGATTGTCGAACAGTTTGTTTTAATTCTCTCGCCGTTTGCACCGCATATTGCCGAAGAGCTTTGGCAGCGGCTGGGACATACCCAAACGCTGGCCTATGAGCCGTGGCCGGCATTTGATGCCAATCTGGCCAAGGAAAAGGAAATCGAAATGGCGGTTCAGGTGTTGGGCAAAATCAAGGACAAAATTGTTGTCCCTGCAGACGCCGGCGATGATCAGATTGAGCAGGCGGCGCTGGCCAGCGAGAAGGTTAAAACAGCAATGGCTGGCAAGCTGCCAAAGAAAATCATTGTCATTAAGCCGCGTCTGGTGAATATCGTTGTTTAGTGTGAAAAACTACATAACTTTCAATGGCACAAGAAATCGAAGCTAAAATCAAAGTTGAGGCGCTGGAGCCGACAGCCCAGCGGCTTACAGAATTAGGAGCGCGGTTTTCTGCCGTACAGCATCAGCACGATGTTTATTTTCATGATGCTGATGGATTGCTTAAAAAAAGAGGCTGCGGACTGCGGCTGCGGGAGGAGACTGTTAATGGAAAATCTGTCTTTATCCTGACTTTTAAGGGCCCTCGTCAGGACAGCCCCTTCAAAAGCCGCCCCGAATTTCAGACGCAGGTGTCAGACAGTGCTGAGATGATAAAAATTCTCGAAGGTCTGGGCTATCAGCCGGTTCTGACGGTAGAAAAAAAACGCAGCCTCTGGCAAATGGACGGCTGCGATATCTGCTTGGACGAAGTAGAAATGCTGGGACCATTTGTAGAGATAGAAGGTCCAAATGAAGAGAGCATCCGCAGGATCCTTAATAAGCTGGGGCTGCAGAATAAGCTGCATCTATCGCAAAGCTACTCTTCGATGATAGCCCATAAGCTTCAGGCCGAAATGCTCAACCGCAAATCACAGGGATAAATGATGAAACCGCAGGATGGGTATATACAATACATCGTAAATCCAAAATCCGGTGCCAGCAGCAGCAAGCGGATGGTCAGCCAGTTCCGAGATTATTTGTCTGAAAAGGGTTTTGATGTACGTGTACAATTTACAGCTTCGCTGACCCATGCCGGCCAATTGGCAGCCGAGGCTGCTGCTGATGAGGGCTGTATGCTGGTAGCCGGTGCAGGCGGTGACGGGACTCTTCGAGAGGTCGTGCAGGGGCTTAAGGGTACCGGCAAGCTTTTCCTGCCTGTTCCCTGCGGCACCGAGAACCTGCTGGCTAACGAACTGGGCTTCGACCAGCACCTGCAGACGCTGATTAACGCCTTTGAAGGCAACTGCATAAAGCCGCTGGACCTCGGGATGATTAATGGATGCTGCTTTACTTCAATAGTCGGCTTCGGTTTTGACGGTTCGGTTGTGGACCGCATCAGCAAAATCCGAACAGGACACATTAATCACCTAACCTACTTCTGGCCGATTTGGCGAACATTCTGGGAATATTCTTTTCCTCCGGTCAGAGTTTCCGTCGACGGCAAAGAAATTTTCTGCAATCGAGGTCTTGTCTTTGTAGGAAACATTTCACACTATGCCATCGGACTGGGAATCTGCAAAAAAGCCGATTACAGCGACGGACTTCTGGATGTATGCATTTTTCCCTGTCATGACCAAGCCCATTTGCTGGCGTATGCCTTTAAGACCGCACTCAAAACCCATCTGAAAAGCAGGAGCACCATTTATGTCCGTGCGAAAACAATTCAAGTCAGCGATTGCGGCCAGCCGGTACTGTGCGAGATTGACGGAGACCCCGGTCCCTCACTCCCGGCTGATATTCACATTCTTCCGCAGGCCGTTCGGGTGATTGTGCCCCCCGGCGCCAAACCTGCCGGTATTCGCACACGATTCCGGAGAATAATTGGCTAACTATATCCTCTTTATCTTTTAATGGTATCCACCAATACATTAACTCCCCATAGTCAAAGGGAATAATTCTGTTAAGTCTTTAATATTTGTGCTTTCGTGTTATAATAAAGGCTGTTAGCTTCAGATTGGGAAAATTATGCAAAAAATATTTGAGATAGGAACTGTTCCAGTCGGCTTCGGCCAGCCGTTGTTCATTATTGCCGGGCCTTGTGTCATAGAAAGCGAATCCCTTTGTTTGCATGTTGCAGATTTTCTGGTTAACTTGCAGAGATCTTCCGGCGTAAAATGTATCTTTAAAGCCAGTTTCGACAAGGCTAACCGTACCAGCATTGACAGTTTTCGCGGGCCGGGGATGGAAAAGGGCTTGTCTATCCTTGAACGCATTCGCAACCAAACAGGTCTGCCGGTTTTAACCGACGTTCACGAACCATCACAGGCAAAACCAGTCGGGGAGGTTGTAGATTGCCTTCAAATTCCGGCGTTTCTTTGTCGCCAAACTGACCTGCTCGTTGCCTGCGGCCAGACTGGAAAGCCGGTTAATATCAAAAAGGGGCAATTTGTCAGCCCTGAAGAAATGAAAAACTGCGTCGAAAAGGTCCGTTCAACTGGCAACAATAAGATTATGCTGACAGAGCGGGGAACATTTTTCGGTTATAATCGTCTGGTTAATGATATGACTTCCATACCTGCAATGCAGCAATTCGGCTGTCCGGTTGTATTCGACACTACCCATAGTACCCAGCGGCCGGGGGGATTAGGCATCGCTACTGCTGGAAAGCCGGATATGGCTCCGGTGCTTGCCCGAGCAGCTGTTGCGGCTGGAGCAAATGCCTTGTTTATGGAAGTTCACCCCAATCCGGCCGAAGCTCTGTGTGACGCGGCCTGTATGCTCCCTTTGGATAATGTTCAATCGCTTGTAGAAAGCTGCAGAAAGATCTACGAGGTCGTTAATAATAAATGACTCAAAAGAGATATAAATACCTGTTTGGCCCTGTACCATCCCGCCGGCTCGGACAAAGCTTAGGTGTCGATATTATCCCTTTTAAAACCTGCACCCAGAACTGTATCTACTGCCAACTTGGAAAAGACGCCAAGCAAACAATTGAGCGTCGGGATTATGTACCTATCAATGCTGTTCTTGAGGAATTGCGTCAAAAAATTGAAGAAGGACTGAGGGCAGATTATATTACTATCAGCGGCTCCGGAGAGCCGACATTGCATATCCATTTAGGACAGCTCATCGACGGAATTCGTCAACTGACTCAAATCCCAATTGCAGTTATTACCAATGGTACTCTTTTCAGCCGTTCGGATGTGCGGGCTGACTGCTGCAAAGCAGATGTGGTATTGCCCTCGCTGGATGCCGGCGATGAAGACACTTTCAAGAAAATAAATCTGCCCCACAAACAGCTTGATTTTGCAGTTTTTGTCGAGGGTCTGAGGCAGTTCCGCCGGGAGTATACGGGACAATTCTGGCTGGAAGTCTTTCTGTGCGAAGGCATAAATACCGATGAAACGGCCTTATCAAATCTGAAACGATGGATCGATACAATCAATCCGGATAAAATACAGATTAATACATCCGTCCGCCCGGTTACTCATCCCCAAGCTGTTCGCGTGCCTCTTGGCAAACTTGAACAAATCGCTCGTTTTTTCGGACCGCATGCAGAAGTTATTGCTGATTATTCCAAACACAGTTCCCAAGACACAATAATCCCGGATGAAGAATACATTCTTAAGACTCTTCAGCGGAGGCCCTGTTCGCTGGATGATTTGTGCCGGGGGCTTGGACTGGCAGCCGAAGCCATTCAATCTGCTCTGGACAATCTGCTAGCAAGCCGGAAAATCTCCTGCGATGAACAACACGGAAAAAAGTTTTATACAGCCAACTAAAAATACTCCGGCCGCATTTCTTTTACCACCCTCAGACCTGAAATTCTTATAGGACGATGCAAATAATACCCCGTTAATTGCCAAATTTTGCGGTTTTTTTTTAAGAACTTTAAGTTATCGGTCGATAATACAGACAGTAGAGCGAGGTGTGTTTTCATTTTAGCACTTTAAAATAACTAATCCAGTAGAGTCCCAAATAATCGAAATAGATTGGGGATTTGCCGAGACGAGACCGATATGGCACAGATAAAAAAACAGCTTGTTCTAAATAAAGGTTCAGAGAAGTTTATCTTCCGTTATGATAACGGCAATGAAGGACAGCTGCTGGATGCATTGGTAGCAGCGGCAACCAATCCGAACACCAATTTTGATTGGTTCGATGCGGCCGTGCTCAGCTTTAAGCTGACCCAATCGCTGATTCACGAAGCAGATGATATTTTGTACAAGGATTTAAGCGACCCTGTACATACCTATCCGCAGGGTTCTTGAAACACTCGGAATACTTACCCTTTCGGGAGCAGAAAAACCTTCGGCAGTAAAAGGGATATTTTATGGACAATTCAGCCATTATACAGGAATTTATCAGCTATCTAAAATTTGAAAAGCATTTCTCCGAGCATACCGCCAAATGCTACCACGCAGATTTGGAGCAGTTTGTCTCCTTCCTTGCGGATGCTTATTCTGGACATGCATCTCCTTCCGACCATCCAGCCGACAATCCGTGGGACACCACGTCAGCTACAGCAACAGCCGTTCAGACAAAACCGGCGACGACTGTGGACGAACTGGTTAAATCCGCAGATGTCAACACCATTCGCCGGTATATGGCCGAATTATCTCAGCATCAATACTGTAAATCGACAACCGCTCGGAAACTGGCCACCCTTCGCAGCTTTTATAAGTTTATGGTCAAGCGAAACTACCTGACGAGCAATCCCGTGGTATCCATAAAGACCCCGAAACAGGAGAAGAAATTACCTAAATTTCTTGAATATGAACAGGTTATTCGCCTTCTGAATACTCCGCCGGTCAATACATGGCTGGGAGCAAGGGATCGGGCGATGCTGGAGGTTTTGTACAGTACAGGCATGCGTGTCAGCGAACTGGTAGCCCTCAATATGGATGACGTCGATTTCCTCGGGGAAGTCATTCACGTCCGCGGCAAAGGCAAAAAAGAGCGTCTGTGCCCCATCGGCTCAAGTGCTTTGCAAGCAATTCAAAACTATATCGAGTTCCGCAATCGCCGTATGTCAAATGATTCGAATTTTGATTCAAAGGTACTATTTGCCAACAAGCACGGCAAACGGTTAAGCACACGCAGCGTCCGTCGTAAAATGGACAAATACTTGACCGAGGCCGGTCTGGATCCTTCCATCAGCCCCCATACACTTCGACACAGTTTTGCCACACATATGCTCAATAATGGAGCAGATTTAAGGAGTGTTCAGGAACTTTTAGGTCACCAGTCGCTTTCGACTACCCAGATTTACACACATATAACTACCAGCCGGATGAATGAGCAGTACCACAGTGCCCACCCGCTGGAACAACACCAGCCGTAAAAAATGTATTAAGAAAACAAAAAAAACCGCCTGACGGCGGTTTTTTTATGGCTGCAGTTTCGATTAATCTTTTCCGATGTAGTTTGGAACCAATTCTTTAATCACCGCTACAATCTTTGATCGGTCTTGTGTAGCGGCAACCGCGATAAGCTTCTCAATTCCAGCCCGAAGAGACTGACGGTCTTTGGGAATATTTTTCCATACGGCGATTTTCGGATGCTTTGTTGGAAGCATATCTTCGCCCTCAATCGAAAGCTCTTCAAATAGCTTTTCACCGGGGCGAAGTCCAGTAAACTCTATCTCAATATCCTCTCCGGGCCGAAAACCGCTTAATGTTATCAGTTCACGAGCCAAATCGACGATTTTTACCGGCTCACCCATATCCAGCACAAAAATCTCGCCGCCCTGCCCCATCGCAGCGGCCTGCAAGACCAATTGGCTGGCTTCGGGAATGGTCATAAAATAGCGGCGCATTTCGGGGTGCGTAACCGTGATCGGTCCGCCGGCTGCTATCTGCTGGTTGAAAATCGGTATTACGGAACCGTTTGAGCCGAGCACATTGCCGAAGCGAACCGTAACAAAATGCGTTTTACTGGTGGCGTTGAGGTCCTGAATATACATTTCTGCTATTCGCTTGGATGAACCCATAATGCTGGTAGGATTAACAGCCTTATCGGTGCTGATCATTACAAAGTTGTCCGCTCCGAATGCATCTGCCGCATCTGCAATATTGCAGGTTCCTACAACATTGTTCTTAATAGCTTCGCCGGGGTTCGTTTCCATGAGAGGAACATGCTTATGGGCAGCCGCATGTATAACAATTTGCGGACGATACATGTCGAATATCTGAAATACCCTTGCTCTTTCAACTATATCACATATAATTGCCTCGGTATGAACCTCCGGAAACTTCTGGCGAAGCTCCCGATCAATAAAAAAGAGGGGATTTTCCGCCTGTTCCACCAAAAGAAGCCGCCGGGGCCTAAATGCACATACCTGCCGGCACATTTCAGAACCGATTGAACCGCCTGCTCCCGTAACAAGAATAATCTTATCTTTTAAGAATGTTTCTATCTGTCCCAGATCAAGATTTACCACCTCACGCCCGAGCAAATCATTGATATCCACCGTACGCATCTGGGACACCTGCAGCTTGCCGGAGGCGATATCCGTCAGCGACGGGACAGTACTAAACCGCAGCTTGGTACCCTGACAGACCTGTATCACCCGTCTCATCTGCTTTCGCGTTGCCCCGGGCATTGCGATTGCAATCTCATCAATGGCATTCTTGCGGCAGATTTCAGGCAATTGATCAACATTTCCCAGTACGGTTATTCCATGAATACTCATCCCGATTTTGGCCGGATCATCATCAATCAGCCCCACCACCTGATAGTTGACATCCTTTCGCCGCAGCATCTCCCGCAAAAGTGCTTCGCCTGCATTGCCGGCACCAACAATCAAAAAACGCCGTACGGGTCCCTTGACCTCGGAGAAGAATTCTTCATGATACAGACGAACCAGCATTCGAAGACCTGACAGGACAATAACGGTTGCAAATAAATCAAGGACCAAGACACCTTCGATAGACCGTTTAATATCGTTAAGTTCAATATATTGGACTTCTAAAAGCTGCCGGGATTCGCTGTTGACGGCTGTTTTTTTCTGCTGGCGAACCACTTCCGGTATGCGGGCTACACGGACAAGATCATAAAGGCCTTTCAGATTAGCATATTTTTGTCCATATTCGGTTCTTTCAGCCGCAATCACTGAATTGCTGGAAAGTTCTTTATAGAATAGAAGCTTGTTTTCTAATTTATCAATCACGGAAAGCGGAATAATCTTTTCGCCCCAGTAAACATAGCCGTACCAGAAAACCAGCAGAACCAGCCAGCTTATAAATGAGGCTTTTGTAATCATCAGCAGATCCGACAGCCCGACATATCTCCACCAGCCGTGAAATTGCTTCAAACGCGCAAATACAAACAGTTTAACCGGCAACACTGCTGCAAACAAAATAGGGAGCTGAAATACAAGCCGCCGTCTTGAGGAGTAGTCCCCGTAGGCAAAAGCCAAGGTAAAAGCGACCAGTAAAGCCGCAAAAAAACAGCTGATATGAGCTAAAATAATAAGCAGCCGCCGGTATCGAAATATAGGTTTTTTAGTCTGCTGATTATGCTGTTGAATCTCTGTTGCAGGCATTTCTGGGTTCCAAAGGAATGTTTTTGCCGATTTGTTGCAGATGTATATAAATCTGATTCAGTTCAACATTATCCACTTTTCTGCGCATCAGCGCATAGATTACCGTTGCGGTGCTAAAAAAATAGCTGACCACATACGACAGCAGCAATCCGACGATTACCAGCATAAAAACATAAATCACAATCGATGCTGCCGATTCCGTCCAGCCTACTGCGCTGGACGAACGTTTGAGAAAATCCATGAAATCGGGCTTGGGCCAAATTCGCTCCAGTTTAGAGCCAGCTCCTGCTGTCATCATCCCAGCCAGCAGCAATCCGTAGGTAAAACGCAGAATCCCGAACAATACCAGCCGGATAATAAGGTAAAAGAAGGTCCCGAATATTCCCGACACAAGAACATAATAAAACATCCGTACCGGACAACTGAGGACATAGCAGAAGGACCGGCCAATTGAATCCAGCCCGGTTGTTTTCTCATACGCAATGGCAGGAAACAGCAGGAGTCCTCCGGCTATTGTTCCCATAACCATAACCGTAATCACAAAACCAAACACCAGCAGCAGCCCAAACAGCAGTGCGATAATCAGCTCCCCTGCATGCGAAATGGAACCAGCCAAACCAACAGCAAAAATCACAAATGCCGCCAAACTCACCAGTCCCATCGGCAATAATGGCGCCGAGAGAAATGCACGGCAATTTTCTGTTACATAACTAACCGCTTCCAGCAAACCGGGCTTCTCGCCCTGTGCAAACTCCAGCGCAGCACAGCGGCATATGGTTCCTCCCGTAAAGACAAAAACCAGAAAAGCTGCCGTAAAAAAAATTAAGCTGTACATCGGGTGAAAACGAAAAGCCCAGCCGACAGCCCGAATACAGAGCCATATATTGGTCAGGGCAAACTTTACATTCGCAAAAAGATTAGCATTGTCCAGATTCAGCAATTGAAAAACCGCGGCATGAAACCGGCCGGCCGCAAATTTCCAAAGTGTCGAAAAAACACCTTGCCGATATGTCTGCGTTTGGTGTTCTTTGATAAACCGTTTTGTCTGGGCAGGATTAGCGGCAATATAGATGTCCAGTTCCGACCGACTCGCCAAGCCAGCTGCTGCAGTCTCCGGACGATAGACAATTACATTCTGACTGCACATATCCATTACTGCACCCAGCACACACACGGCAAGGACACCGCTGAAAGCAATAATAATTTTTGCCGGCCCCAGCGCCAGCTTAAAACTATACGCCAGATCGGGCAGTGCAGATTCTTCCCATATACTTTTGAGTGAGTATCGTTGCGTCAAATTACCCCTTTGTCAAATCTATTTGCCCCTCTTCACCCGAATACCAGTCCTCATTTGCAGCCGGCTTTTCCGATGGGATACGGTACTTCTCACCGAACCAGCCGTCCAAATCAACCCAACGGCAACGCTCACTGCAAAAGGGGAAAAAAGGGGCGTTAATCTGCTTCTTTCCCTGCAGAGTCGTGGACGTCGAAGGAATTACTTTTCCGCATATCGGACATTTGAAATCCATTGTCTTTTTTGATACCTGCCTATCAAGACAACTATTTCGAATGATTCTCGTTTAACAAAATCCAGATTGTTCTATAACAAATTCAAAAGTGTATTTTTTCTGTTCAAAAAACTACTTTAGCTAATAATTTTCATCGTCACTTTTATTGCTGTCTACATCAAAAATGCCAGTATTGGTCTGCTCTTGGATTTCGGACTCTTGCTCTTGATATAAATTCACCTGCTTTGATGAGGCTGCTGTCTGAGAAGCAGCGGTTTCGTCTGCAGCTTTACCCCTTTCCATCTGTTGTGCGTACTCAAGACAATAGCGCGTCCATGGAATCCCTTCTAATCGCTGCCGGGGAATGGGATTTCCTGTGCCCTCGCATATTCCATAGGTTCGATTCTGGATGCGCTTCAGTGCGGCCAGTATCTCCGCCACAAGCTTGCGTTCGCTGTCCATCAGTCCAAGAGCAAACTCTTGTTCATAATTATCGCTGCCGATATCAGCCATATGAATCGGCATACTCGACAAATCTCCGCTGGCATCCGAACGAGAAGATTTCAATGCGCCGGACTCGATTTGATAAACATCACCTGTAATTTCATTGAGCTTCTCAACAAGTAGTGTCTTAAAATGCTGCAAATCCTGCTCACTTAACCACGTTTTCTGTATTTCCAAAAGAGGTTCAGACGAGGGATTTACCGGCGAAGATTTGGATTTTTGCCGAGAAGTGTTCTTTTCTGGCGGACCGGTCTTTTTTGATGCTTTTTTCCCCGCGGAAGGTACCCTGTTGCCTTTGCCGGCTGCAGTTTTGTGTTCCTTTTTTTTGGTCCTTTTTATCACCAAATCTTACCCTCTTTTCTGGATAACCAGTCGTTTTAGCTCTTAACATAGAATTATTTATTATATATAAAATATCGTCATTTCTTCAATCAAAAATATGTTTGTTTCGCCGGAAAAATTAACTCCAATATAAGACATTCGCAGTCCAAATATTAATATTTCCGTTTATCTTTTGAATAATTTCCTAAGGGAAGGAAAAATTTTTCTGCACATACAAGACCTTGATGCACTTTAACAGAAAAAAACTGCTCTATGATTTCTGCAGTCAGCAGTTCATTAGGTTTTCCTGTTGCATAACAACCATCTTTTCCAACCAGCAGAACATAATCACTGTATTGACAGGCCAAGTTCAAATCATGAGTAACCATCAGAATTGTCTTGCCCTGCTCAACCTGCATCCGCCGCAGCAAGTCAAAAATCTGAATCTGGTGCTTCATATCAAGATGGCTGGTTGGCTCATCCAGCAATAGTATCGGCGTTTGCTGTGCTAAGGCCCGTGCAATAAAAACGCGCTGCCGTTCGCCGGCACTGATTTGAGCAAGATTGCGATCGGCCAATTGGTATGTGTCTGTTTGTTTCAGTGCAGATTCAGCAGCTTCCCGGTCATGAGCCGTTTCAAAAAGCGACCACTTCCGTAAAAACGAGCGGGCCATTAGAACGGTTTCAAACACCGTAAAATCGAACACCGGTACAAATTCCTGCCGAACATAGGACATTTTTTGTGCCCGCTGGCTGGGTGACCACGATTCCAGCGGCCGGCTGTCCAGCCCAACAGCACCCTGCCGGGGCTTCAATTGACCAGACAGCAGCCTTAAGAATGTTGTTTTCCCTGCTCCGTTAGGTCCGACTATTGCCCAAAAAGAGTTTGCCTCAATAGACACCGAAAGGTTCTGCAAGACCGGGGTATTGTCATATCCAAACCAAATCGATTGTAACTCTATAAAGCCCATACATGCTTTCAATGCATACTTCTTGTACAGCGGACCAGCAGAATTAAAAAAAACGGTCCTCCCGCCAAAGCCGTAATGACCCCTACCGGCAGTATCGCCGGAGCCACTGCAATCCGGGCCGCTGCATCTGCCGCCGCCAGAAAAGCGGCTCCTGTCAGCGCACTGAGTGGTATTAACTGCCGATGGTCCGGTCCAGCTATCAGCCGGACAGCATGGGGTACAATCAAACCGACAAATCCAATAAGCCCGCTGAGTGATACAGCCGCAGAGGTCATCAAAGCCGCAGCTGCAAAAGCCAGAAAATACGTTTGTTCAACCGGCACTCCCATGCTGCGGGCTTCGTCTGGCCCAAAGCTCAAAATATTCAGCCGCTGTCCCAGAAGCATTAAAACAATAATTCCAAACCCACATATACCGCCGGCAGCCCCAAGCACAGGACCGTACTCCAATTCTGCAAAGCTGCCCATCAGCCAGAAAAGCGTCGTCTGCAGATGGCCGGCCTTCACAATCGAAATCAAAAACAAAATCCCTGCCGATAAAAAAGCATTCACAACAACACCCGCCAGTAAAAGCCCCGTGGTTTGCAGGCGACCGGTCATCCGCCCGATCCCCCAAACCAGCCAAACGGTTGCCATCGCTCCAATAAATGATGCTGCCATCATTGCCGACAAGCCGCCGAAAGTCCATGTCCAGCCCAATATAACAGCCAGCATGCTGCCCAAACCGGCACCGCTGGAAATCCCCAGAATATACGGATCGGCAAGAGGATTTCGCAGGATAGCCTGAAATACAACACCAGCACAGGCCAGAGATGCTCCAACAACAGAAGCCAATAAAACCCTTGGCAGCCGAAAATGCATTATAATTTCATAATCAATATTCGATGCATTTTTCTCCCCCTGCATCGCCTTTCGCAACGAAACAGACTCTGAGCCGATGCTGGTACAGGCAATCATAACCGCTATCAGGAGCACTCCTGCAGCCAGAATCCGCAGGGTCAGCTTTCCGCAAGTCAGGATTTTCATCAGTTCTCCCTCGGGTGCAAACATTCAGCCACCTGTTCCATCCCCTCCGCCAGCCGAGGTCCCAAGCGGCTGACCAAATCCCCATCCAGCACATAAATTCGCCCCGTCTGAACTGCCGGCACACCAGCAAACCGGCGGTAAAACTGTGACGCTGTCTCCTGTTGTCTTTTCAGTGATTGGGCATCATCAGCTGTTTCAATTATGACATCCGGCTTGGCCGCCAACACAGTTTCTGCCGCGATAGGCGGATACTGATGCGGGGTATCGCCAATGGCATTAATTCCTCCAGCTGTTTCGATTAACTCGTTCGGAAATGCTCTGATTCCTGCCGCTCGCAAGGGTTGACGCTGAATCACCCATAAAACTTTTGGCCGATAGGGCAATGCTTCACAGCGAGCCGCAATCCCCCTCTGCTTATCTTTCAACTGCGTTGATATCTGCTCAGCCGCTTCCTTTCGATGGACCGCATCGCCAATTGTTAAAATAGCCTGATGAAGCTGTTCAATTGTTTCGATTTCCAGCGTCAATGTCCGACAGCCCATTCTCCTGAGACGTTCAGCAAGTGCCGCCTGCTGGGCAAAACTCTCCGTAATAACCAGCGTTGGCCGGCAGGCCAGAACCGCTTCAATATCGGGCTGCCAGAATGTGCCGACAGTCCGCTTCTGCAGCGCTGCCGGCGGATAATTACTCCCTTTGGCAACAGCGACAATTTCTTTATCCAATCCCAATGCAAAGAGAATTTCCGTCAAATTCGGGGCCATCGCAATGATGCGCAAGGATGAATCCGGCCGCCCCCCTGCCGGAATTTCTTTTTTCGAACAGCCCGCCCACACGGCTGTCCACAGCACCACCGCAATTGACCAACAGACAGCTCTTAAAAACTGATTGCGTAAATGTAGAACTTCCATTCTGTCCTTAAAAACCAGTCCGCTTAAACTGCTTTTCCAGCTCCCTCAAAGAAAAGGTTATCGTAGTCGGCCTGCCGTGAGGACACCGGCTGGCACGCAGAATGATATCTCTGTCTTTCAGCAGAGATGCAATTTCCTGCTCCGAAAGGGGCTGACCCGCTTTGATGGCTGCCTTGCAAGCTGCCATATCGAGGATTTCGTGCAGAAGCCGCTCAGGGTCGCCGTGCCCGCTTTCTCCGGCTAGTTTTTCTAAGGTTTCCCGCACAAAGTCTGCCGGGTCTGCGTTTTCCAGAAGAGCTGTAAATGCCTGTACAGCCAGCGTATTGGGACCGAACGGCACCAATTCAATGCCAAGTTTCTCAAATAGTTCTTTTTGGGATTCGTATGCTTCCAGCTGGGCGCGGGTAACCTCAAAACTGTGCGGTACCAAGAGCCGCTGCGACGGCAGACTGCCTTCCCGCAGGCGCTTGCACATCTGCTCGTACAAAATCCTCTCATGAAGCGCGTGCTGATCAATCACCGCAAAACCATCTTCGCTTTGAAGAAGAATATAGCTGTTGTGTACCTGCAGGTATTCTCTGGCATGCCATCGCTCGGCCTGTTCTGATGATTCAGCCGCCGGAGCTTCAGTCTGTAACGTCTGCGGCCCATCTGTTAATGAGGCGGAAAAATTTTTCCCAGACAAACTGTCCGGCAAAAATGAAAATTTTGCTTGGCTGTACGACGGCTGCTGCTTGAAAAAATCCTCCATCGCCCGCTGAATCCGCTCTCTGCGGGCAACGGTTCCTGATGTCAGAGGCATCGCGGACAAGCGGCTGGCTTCATCAGACGCACAGGGAATTGTTCCAACGGCGTCCAGATTGGTACTGAGCAGTTTATCCCGCAGCACCGCCAGCACTTCCGAATGCACCAGATTAGGATTATCGAACCGCACCTCCACCTTGGTCGGATGGACGTTCACATCATAATCTTCCGGCGGCATCTGCAGAAAAATAAAGACAACAGGATACTTATTCGGCTCCAGCAGACCGCGGTATGCCTCACGAACAGCATGCAGAAGAAATTTATCGCGGATAAACCGCCCGTTTAAAAACAAATACTGGTAATTTGCGGATGCCCTTGCGGCGGCCGGCTTGGCCAGCAGCGCCTGTATCTGGATGCCCCGTTCCGCCCGACTGGTTTCCAGCAAATCGGCGGCCATTGCCTGTCCGAACAGAATTGCTACCCGTTCGCGGATGCTTTGTCCGGCCAGCAGATGATAAACCTGACGTCCATTATGTATCAGCGTCAGGTCCAAACTGCTGTGCGCTAAGGCGATGCGGGTAAAATGCTCGATAATATGAGTCATTTCGGTATTGGGTGTCCGCAGAAATTTCCGCCGAGCAGGGATTTTATAAAAAAGACTGCGTACCTCGATGACCGTCCCAACAGCGCCGCTGCAGGGACGCACTGGTTTTTTCTGGCCGCAGTCTATTTCCACAACGGCAGCTTCAATCGAATCCGCTGTCCGGCTGACAGCTGACACTTTGGCCACCGCACCGATGCTGGCTAGGGCTTCCCCACGAAATCCCATCGTCCGAATGGCAGATAAATCTTCTTGACAGCGAACTTTGCTGGTTGCATGCGGCTCAAAGGCCAATGCCAAATCTGCCGCATCCATTCCTGCGCCGTCGTCGGTAACTCGAATCAAATCTCGCCCGCCTCCTTCGACTTCGACAACGATTTGCGATGCGCCAGCATCGATGCTGTTTTCGAGCAGCTCTTTGACGACACTGGCAGGGCGCTCTATCACCTCGCCGGCGGCGATCATATTGATCATCCTATCATCCAGTACGGCGATCTTGCCCATTTATTCGGCTCCGTTCAAAATTCGAGGTGCACCCGTCGAATTTTGAATTTGGTCCTATATCAACAGACTTCGTCCGGTCATTTCTGCCGGCTTCGGGAGACCCATCACTTCCAGAAAGGTCGGCACAACATCAGCCAGACGGCCCGGTCTCATCGCTCGGCCCTTAAACTCTTTATCGACAACAATCAGCGGCACATCGCCAACCGTATGCGCTGTGTGCGGCATATTATTTTCAAAATCCCACATCCGCTCAAAATTGCCGTGGTCGGCCAGAATGACAGCGCTGCCCCCCAATGCCAGTGTTTTATCCACAATTCGGCCTACGCAGGCATCCACCGTCCTGCAGGCGGTCACTGCCGCATCAAGAACACCGGTGTGCCCAACCATATCCGGATTGGCAAAATTGCAGATAACTGCATCATACTTGCCGGAGTCCAGCCGGCTTAATACCTCCAGACAAACCTCGTTGGCGCTCATTTCGGGCTTGAGGTCATATGTGCGAACCTTCGGGGAAGGAATTATCTGCCGGTCTTCGCCTTCAAACGGGGCTTCCCTACCGCCGTTGAAGAAAAAAGTTACATGTGCATACTTCTCGGTTTCTGCACAGCGAAACTGCTTTAATCCCAGCCTGCTGAAATACTCCCCTGCTATATTGGGCAGTTCCCGAATAGGCGGAAATGCCACCGGTGCTTTGATGGATGCATCGTATTCGGTCATGCATACATAATGGACTTCCGGATGTACAGTCCGCTCAAAAGCATCAAACGGATTATCCACAAATGCCCGTGTGATTTCACGCGGGCGGTCGCCCCGGAAATTAAAGAAAATCACACTGTCGCCGTCTTCAACAAGAGCCAAGGGCTTGCCGCCGCCGTCAACAATAGCCGTAGGAATAATGAATTCATCGGTTTCCTCTCGTCCGTAACTTGCCTCAACAGCTTCCGCTGCGCTGCGGGCTTTATTACCGATGCCCTGTGTTAGACATTTATAGGCCTGTGCTACCCGCTCCCAGCGTTTATCGCGGTCCATTGCATAAAACCGCCCCATTACCGAGGCTATCTGTCCAACACCGATTTCTGCCATTTTGGATTCAATGGCTTTAAGATAATCCCGCCCGCTAGTCGGCGGTGAATCGCGGCCGTCTGTAAAGGCGTGAAGATACACCCGTTGAATCCCGCGCCGCCTGGCCAGTTCCAGAAGTCCGTATAGATGCCCCAGCAGGGAATGAACACCGATATCGCTGCACAGCCCCATCAGGTGAAGCTTGCTTTTTTTCTGGAGAGCATTATCAATAGCAGCATTCAGGATAGGATTTGTAAAAAATTCGCCTTCCCGTATGGCGACAGTTATGCGTACAGAATCCTGATAAACGACTCGGCCGGCTCCAATGTTCTGATGGCCGACTTCGCTGTTGCCCATTGTCCCTTCGGGCAATCCCACATCCTCGCCATAAGTACGAACAAGACAATGAGGGTATTGAGCCATCAATTCGGCATCAACCGGCGGCTTGGCCACCTTGACTGCATTGAATGCATCTTCTTCCGGCCGCGGATTATATCCCCAGCCGTCTCGAATAATCATTACACAGGGCCGCTTTCTGAGCGTTATCTTATGTTCTGACATTGTTTTAGGGCCTTTCTCCTGATTCCAGATTTTGACGGTTCTCATAAGTCGGTTCAGTGTAAGAAAATATGCCGGCGGTGTCAATTGCTATTCAGGCAAATTAAAAATAGGCAAAGAGCAGACGGCACAAAAATCTGCAGCAATTTCGGACAGAACAGAGCCGGAAGGTTTTTATTGTGAAATCCCTTTGACAGAGCATTTAATTTCGCTATAATCGCGTCTAAATATACCTTAAATAAGGCTCCGACGGGTATGGTTTGGGGCGAAAAACACATAAGAAAGGATTGTACTATATGCTTTCGAAAAAATGCATCTTAATGCAGTTTATGGCAGCTGTATCGTTCGTTCTTGTGTTCGCATCTGGATGCCAATCCCCCCAGACAGCAGTTTCAGATCCAAATGCGGTAATTTCTGCCGCTCAAAACCAGCCGGCACCCCAAGCAAGCATTGATCCCAAGGAGCAAGCCGTAAGCCTGTATGTCGATGCAATGATGCTCAACGACCTGAACGAACGCGAGGAGGCTATTCGCAAGATCAATCAGGCATTGGAGTTAGATCCCCATTTCTCAATGGCTTATTCGCTAAAGGGAGATATTTTGCAGGGAATGGAGCAGTACGAACAGAGTGCCGATGCCTATGAGCAGGCGACCCTATACGATCCGTGGTCATTCAAGGACTTTTTCAATCTCGGCAAGGTGTGCCAAATCATAAAGCAATGGGCACGAGCCGCCAAAGCCTATGTATCCGCCTGCACACTCGATCCTCAGCACTATTCGGCTCATCTGGGGGCTGCACAATGCTTCTATGAGCTGAAGGAATATGAAAACTCTCTGATTTACGCCCAAAAAGCCAAAGAACTGGACCCAGCCCAAGCCGCTCCTGAACGACTGCTTGGCGACTTGTATGCGTCCCAGAAAGACCATCTGCAGGCGATAAATGCCTACCGCCGCGTTCTTGAAATGGAAGGCAACAAGCCCGATGTAATGATTTCGCTGGCTCGGGCTTATTTGAGATCAGGCCGGTACAATTCAGCCAAAGAAGTTTTAACAGATGTCATTGCGATAGAACCGCAGAACAGTTTGGCTTATCAATATCTCGGCTTTGCCCAGCTCAAGCTCAAGGAAACAGAACAGGCAGTCGAAAGCTATCAAAAAGCGGTTAATGTTGGCCAAGACGACTGGATGGCCCATAAAGGACTTGGGGTGGCGTATATGCTGCTGTCAATGAAAAAACAGAACGATGAAAAAATCCAGGCGCTGGCAATTGAACAGTGGACCATTTCGCTTCAAATCAAGCCGGACCAGCCCAAACTTCAGCAGCTTATAGAGCGATATTCCAGATAATTCCTGCCGATTTTTTGAATGAAGGATAAAAAGACACACTATGCGCAGCCGGACAATACGGTTTTACTGCATACGGCGGCAGTTTCAATGACGCAGAAAATCCTGCTGTTTTGGCCGGCTGCTGCGGGAGGAGCCGCACTGGATTTATGGTCCAAATGGGCCGTTTTCCGCTGGCTCAGTACTGAGGAAGGATATCGCTATTCGATTATTGACGGCTTTCTGCAGTTTGTGCTGAGGGAAAATGAAGGAGCTGCATTCAGTCTCTTTCGGGGATGGACAGCATTTTTGGTTATTATCTCTGCCGGGGCATTAGTTTTCGTAATAGGGCTTTTTTTCTTTGCGAAATTTACCAGCAAACTCGTACTGTTTTCGATGGGATGCATAACAGCCGGCATTATCGGCAACTTGTACGACCGCATATTCAATGACGGCCGGGTGCGAGATTTTATCGATGTCTATGTCGGACCCTATCACTGGCCGACTTTTAACGCTGCCGATTCACTGCTGTGCATCGGTGTGGGATTGCTGATTATTGCCAATTTCACATCGCCAGCTGCTCAAAGACATGATCTTCCACAAACAGAGGCACATTAAGCCCTGCATGCAGGGCGATTGCATCTGAAGGCCGGCTGTCCACTGCCACGACAGAATTGCCCTGCCGGATATAAATTACAGCGAAGAAGGTGTGCTCCCGCAGGTCGTTAATGACAACTTTAAGGATAGTTCCTCCCATCTGCTCAATGACATTAGCCAGCAGGTCATGGGTCATAGGTCGGGGCAGTTCAATTCCTTTGAGCCGGCGGTCTATCGCTAAAATTTCCGGCAGCCCGATAACTATGGGGAATGCCCTTTGCTGGCCGTTCAGCTCCCGCAGCACAATAATCTGCTGGTCAGCCTCCTCATTGATGATAATCTGGGCTAATTCGACAGGAATTTCCATAACCGGTATCCATTATTTGCATAATATCATTTATAATTAAAGCATTATACAAAAAGTCTTTATTCAATTCATCTTCCAAAAAATAATTTCTTTAATTTGAGTCGAAATCGTATTTATTTGGATTTTACGGTTTCTTTAAGCTGAAAATAGGATTGGGGAGTAAATTATAAAAACTGTTAGATTTAAAGAACAATCTGATTTTCTTCTTTTTATTGTCCTATATGATATTTGCCAATTATGTTTACTGGACAAATAGTTATGTATTTGCAAAACTTATTTAATAGGATTGCTGTATTTTTTCAGCCGACAATTGTCAACAGTTCTTATGGATTATGGAATCAGGGGCAGACAGTTGATATACTTGCCTAGTAGCTGCAGTATATTTCCCGCAGTCAAATAAAAAAGGCCTCGCAGGTGGAACCCGCCGAGGCCTTTTTATATACTTTTTAGGAGCCGGATTACGGCATCGGCACAAACAGTCGGCTGTTGAGCCATTCGGACGCCAGCAGTCCCAAATCGGCCAGATTGACGACACAGTCGTTGTTTAGGTCGTAGGTCTGGGACAGGCAGACATTCGTCCCAGCAAGATCCGCATATTTCTGGGCAATGGTTTCCGCATCCAGTGCATAGTTGTAAATTTCAATTTCATCGTAGATGCCGGCTACCACACTGCCAAGTTCAACATTGAGACCTTCAGTTAGATTTCCTCTAACCCGGCCGGCAATCGACACAGGGGAACCGGTTGAGCCGATAGGCCCGCTGACGGGATCACTTTCTCGGACAACATCCCCGCTATCGCTGGAATACAGCCGGCTGACAACACCGTCGATATAGACCTTTTTGACAGCACCGTCATAAGTTCCGACAACATAGTGCCAGATGCCGTCATAGATGGTGCGGTTGGCGGGTGTGCCGTCATCGTTATCTGTATCATTGGGGGTTCGGGTGGTAAAACACGGCCGGTCATTGGTAAATCCGCTTTGACGCAGCTGCCAGCCTTGACCATCTTCGCCGTTTCGGGCCACCAGCGGAGACCAACTCTGGCGATCGGTAGTTTTAACCCAGCAGGCAACGGTCATTTCATAGTTACAGATATCAAAATATGCGTTCTGTTCAGGATCCATAAAGAGCATGTCCACTCCGTCGGTAAATTCCACAGCATTACCGAGAATGCCAGCCGGTACAAAATTCGGGTCACCGACAACTATTGTGTGCGGACTGCCGTCAACTGAACTGCCAAATACATTGTTTTCAAACGGCCAATATGCAATCCGTCGTTTGATGCCCAGCGGCGCTTTGATGGATTCTGCCGGAATGCCTGATTCATTATTGACAACGCAGAAATAATAACCTTCATCATCGAGGCCGGCATCGGCAATCGCCAACGTATTGGTTCCGGCACCGGAAATATTGCCGCCGTCTGTCAGGAGAATATCTTCACCGCCGGCAACACGATACCATTGGTACACTGTCGGGGATTGCGAGTCGACTGTCACAGAAAAGACTGCAGTGCCGCCGGCATCGATAATCTGATGCCCCGGATGGGAAAGAATGATAGGTTTTGAGAATTCTGTATAGAAAATCCATTCAATACCCTGCCGCACAGTATTGTCATTCATTACCGAATCAACACGCCATCGGTAGGTGCTGTTTTTCTGCAGTTCCTGAGCCGGCACATATGCAGCTCGCAAGGTCTGTGGATCCCACACAGTAACATCAATCGGCGAGGCGGCATTCAAGTTCGGGTCTGTGCAGCTGTAATAGAGCTTGAAGGAAACCAAGTTGGGATCGGCCACCATCACTTGCGGATTTACCGAACTGCGTATCTGGGGAATGGCCCATGACAGTTCCAGTCCAGCAACCGGAACATATTCCTGCTTATAAGACGGCATCGGAGCATGGGCAGTTTTGAGCCAGTCCTCGTGGATTCGCAGATTGTCGAACCATTGGTCACTGTCGTTGCCGCCCTCGGTATAAACCTGGATTCCGGTAATGGCCGTTCCAGTGAATGTTCCTACCCATCTGTCAATAATCGGACCGACATTGGAATTGCCGTCATCAGCGTTGTTGCCCCATCCTGCAGGATTATCGGGAATTGAACCTTCTGAGACGGTCATCTCATACGAATTGGGCCCCGTTAACGTAAAGACGACCTGAAAGATGTCGTACCGGTCATAATATTTGGCAATATCCGTATATGCACCTGTACCGGTATCCCATCGCGTGTAAACAATCTTTCCGCCCAAGAAGACAAGAGCGACCTCGGGGCTGGAGCCATTGAGCAGACGAATGCCGATCGATGTTCCGTTATCGATGCTGATGTTATGTGCCCAGTCGATGCTGACGGACTGGCCCACAGTCAGCGGGCCGCCGGCAAAGGTATGGGTTGCATACGTTCCGGCCCCGCCGTCGAGATCCCAAATGGTCCACATATATGGGTTGCCGTCTTGCATATCCTTTAGAAAGCTGCGTGAAGCACCTCCGTCTCCGGTAACCGCCCAGACATCTACTGTGCCGTTGTTTGCATCGGGCGAAGAGCCCGGACTGCCAGATGCCGTGTAGGACACAAGGTCTGCGGCATTTGCAAAGGCTGCAAACAGGCATACAACCACTCCTGTCATCCATACTTTCCTGCAATTTCTCATCTTTTTACCCTTTCCGAAAAGTTTTATTTCTTAACCTGCCAACGGTTAGTAAACTTGCTGATTGTTTTGTTAATTTTGAAAAAGAGCAGGCAAAAATATATTAAGCGTTTGACATTATACAGATCCTGATGCGGGGAATTTTAATAATACTCGTACCCTCTCTTTGTACTATTGCTTCAGGCCACAGGCAGTTGAAATTGATATCTCCACCTTAAAAACTTCTTCATTTTCAGCCCTGTATGATTCCCATCTCTCCGATACCTGCCGACCGAATACTCCGGAACAAGCATGCTTTTTTTATTATACTCTATTTTCCGTTTAAATCGCTATCAAAATAAAAACTTATCTAATTTTATTGATTCCTGTTTATCGCTAAACAAGATTTTTTTGCTTTACAGAGCGCAGGCATTAGGGATAATAAAGGGCCAATATTAATCTGTTTTTTAAGGAGAAAAAAAGTGAAAATGTACAAAGTTTTATTGGTTTGTGTGTTACTCATTCCTTTGCAGGGATTTTCAAAAACCACAATTCAAGATGCCGATGGCGTTAATCGTCTTACGATTTATGCCGGTCAGGAAAAAGGCACTATCGCACCGGAGATTTACGGGCATTTTTCCGAACATCTGGGCCGGTGCATTTATGATGGGATTTGGGTCGGGCCGAACTCTAATATTCCCAACATACGGGGAATCCGCAAGGATGTTCTGGAGGCCCTGAAAAATCTTAATATTCCTGTTCTTCGCTGGCCGGGCGGATGCTTTGCCGATGAATATCACTGGAAGGATGGTATTGGACCGCGTCAGCAGCGGCCCCGGACAGTCAATACTCACTGGGGAATGGTAACGGAAGACAACTCATTCGGCACACATGAATTTCTGGACTTGTGCGAACTGCTGGGGTGCAAGGCCTATATTGCAGGCAATGTCGGCTCAGGTACCCCTCAGGAGATGATGGAATGGGTGGAATACATGACCTTTGACGGCGACAGCACCATGGCTAATCTGCGCCGGCAAAACGGACGCGATAAACCCTGGAAAATCGATTATTTCGGCGTTGGGAATGAAAACTGGGGCTGCGGGGGAAATATGACGCCGGAATATTACGCCGATGTTTACAAACGCTACCAAACCTTTGTAAAAAATTACCCTGGCAGCCGGATAACCAAGATTGCCTGCGGTCCTAACGGCAACGACACACGCTGGATGGAAGTTGTGCTGGGAAGGGCCGGCCAGCAAATTCAGGCCATCAGCGTCCATTATTATGTGATGAGCGGTTCGTGGGGCAACAAAGGCAGCGCTACGCAATTTGATGAAAATGAGTGGTTTTCCCTAATGGATAAAACCGTGGGCGTCAGAAAGCTGCTGCAAGACCAAATCTCAGTTATGGACCGGTTCGATCCACGCAAGCGGATTGCTTTGTACGTAGATGAGTGGGGAACATGGTGGGACCAGGAACCCGGTTCCCAGCCCGGTTTTCTGTATCAACAAAATACGCTGCGGGATGCGGTTTCGGCAGGGATTTATCTCAATGAGTTCAATAACCACTGTGACCGCGTTAAGATGGCCAATATCGCCCAGACAGTCAATGTGCTGCAGGCAATGATTCTGACCGAAGGGCCAAAAATGCTGCTGACGCCCACCTATCATGTGTTTGAGATGTATAAAGTGCATCAAGGGGCCAGACTGCTGGAAAATGAATTGGTTTGCAATGCCTATGCCAAAGGGGGCACAAAATTGGCTGCACTGAATGTCTCGGCATCCAAGAAAGACGGCGTAATTTCGGTTTCCATCTGCAATCTGGATCCGACCGCTCCGGCAGAGCTGGAGTGCCGGCTGGACGGGATGCAGGCACAGAAGGCATCAGGACGGGTGCTGACAGCAGAAGCGATGAATGCTCACAACACCTTTGACAAGCCCAATGCAATCCAGCCAACGGAATTAAAAGGTATCGAGATTAAAGACGGCCTTGTCCGGGCTACGCTGCCTGCAAAATCGGTTGCGATCCTAATTATACAATAATTTGAATACAAACATGCCAAGAGCCGGTTAGCAGCCGGCTCTTTTTTTTGGCAAGATATTTCAGCTAGTCTGCGGGGCGGGATTGTTCAATTTTCATATTTATGAGGCTGGCAGCGTAGGCGGCACCGAAGCCGTTGTCGATATTGACAACCGTCACCCCTGCAGCGCAACTATTGAGCATCGCCAACAGGGCTGCAAGTCCTTCAAAACTGGCTCCGTAGCCGACACTGGTGGGCACCGCAATCACAGGACAATCGACCAGCCCCCCTACAACACTGGCTAAAGCCCCTTCCATTCCCGCTACTACGATTACAACATTGGCCTGCCGCAGGACTTCCAAATGTCCCAACAGCCGATGCAAACCTGCTACTCCTACATCACAGACCATCTGCACATTCTGCCCCAGCATCTGTGCTGTTACCCGGGCTTCTTCAGCTGCGGGCATATCGGCTGTGCCGGCTGTTACGATGACAATTCTGCCGACAGAGGCTTCAATCGGCCGCTGCTGCAGGATAATAATGCGGGCGGCCTGTTCATATCGGAGAGCATCCAAATTTGCGGTGCTTTTGACTCTTTCAAACACTTCTGCAGATGCCCGCGTAGCCAGAATAGTATGGCCGGTTGGCGCCAGCCGCTGAAAGATTTCGGCAATCTGCTCTACCGTTTTGCCGGGGCAGTAAATCACTTCCGGAAAGCCGCATCGCAGCGAGCGATGATGATCCACTTTGGCAAATCCGATATCCTCAAACGGCAGATGCCGCAGACGTTCGACGGCTTCACACACAGCCATGCGGCCTTCGCGCACATCCGTCAGCAGAGTCTCAATTTGCTTCCGATTCATTGGATTTTTTGTACTGCTACTGTACTGTTAATTGGAGCACTGTCATGGAATAGGGCTTGAACAAATATTCAAACGCCGGACCCTGCACATTCACAGGTTCGTTAACCGGCAAGACCTTTGCCGGCTGGTCGATTGTATTTTCATCCTGCGGAAGACCAGTTAGAATTACCGACTGTGCTGAGCTGACAGAGGTGATGCCTTTAAGGTTAATGTCTGCAGCAACGGATTTGCTGGATGGATTAACTGCTTTCAAAATAATGGATTTGCCGCTGCGGACAGCCGAAACAAACAATGTCTGCGCCTGTCTGCATTCGGCCGGCAAAAGAGCATCACCGCGGTAATTGCTGAACAGCTTTTGGACATAATAGCTGGGTGTTCCATATACGGACAGGTTGTCAAACCAAATCAGATTGGGCTTCCACTGCCAGGCATCTACGTGAGCTGTCAGCGGAGCATAGGCTGCCATCCTAACCAAATCGGCATTGCGTTCCAAACCGGTCATAAAAGCTGCTTCCGCCAGCGCACCGGCCAGATTGTTTCGGTTATTCGGACTGCCGACATTCTGGCTTATGGCAGCATATTCACCGATAAATATGCGAGGACCGCTGCGTTTATAGGCATCGTAACGGGCGGCATTCTGAATAAACCAATCCGGGGGTCGATAAAAATGTTCATCCACGATATCGGCATTGAGCCGACGGAGTTCCTGCCATAAGTATTCAACTTCTTTGGGGCCATTGGGGAAAATCGCCGGATCGGAACCGGTTGCTCCAATCAGCTTAATATCGGGATATTTTTCTTTGATGGCCTTTACAAAAACCTTATACCGTTCGATATACTGTGGACCCCATTGTTCATTGCCGACACCCAAAAATTTCATATTAAAGGGCTTGGGATGTCCCATGTCCGCTCGTTTGCGTCCCCACGGGCTGTCAGCCGGTCCATTGGCAAATTCGATAAGATCCAAAGCGTCCTGAACATAAGGACCCAGTTTATCAACAGCTGCCGTCTCACCGGTGTTGAACTGGCAGGCCATTCCGCAGTTAATAATAGGCATTGGTTCTGCACCAATTTTTTCACAGAGAAGGAAGTACTCAAAGAACCCTAAACCGAATGACTGATAATAATCCGGTGTGAGGCGGTGTTTAAATTCGGTATTCCAGCGGTTGATGATTGTTTTCCGCTGGTTTATATCGCCTATGGTATTCTTCCATTGATACCGGTTGCTTAATGTAACTCCTTCAACAATGCAGCCGCCGGGGAAACGCAGGAAACCGGGTTTTAAATCCGCCAGCATTGCAACAATATCTTCACGAAGACCAGGAATAGGGCGGTCGGCCATCTGAGCTGAATCTGCAGGAAATAAGGAGATCATATCCAAATCAACAGTCCCGAAGGAATCCATAAATATCTCTAAATGGGCTTTGGGTTCTGTGGCCCTGGCTTCCATTTTACAGGTGTAGTTTTTCCAGTCGCCGGTAATGTTCTCGATTCTCCCTTCCATCAGTTTTTCAGTTCCGCTGGCGACTTCGATACGCAGACTCACGGCCGGCGAACCAATATTGCGGGCAAAAACCGAGAACCAATAGGATCTGCCCTGCCGGATGCCCATCCCGCGAAATCCTTCGTTGGCAATTCCAAAGGGCTGCCCCCGCGATGCGCTCATTTTGAGATAATGAGGATTTTTTTCATCCACAGGCTCTTTAACGACCACAGCAGTCTGTCCGTCCGAGTCAGCGCTGAGAATAAGAGACCAGCCCATCATTGGATTGTCGAATTCAAACGAGCGGTTCTTAACCAATTCCGCATAGAGACCGCCGTCGGCTCCGAAATTTATATCCTCAAAAAAAATACCCCACATTGTCGGAGCAATTGGAGTACCAGGCTGATCGGCAGAAATGGTGATTGTTGATTGGGCTGATGCGATTGCTGCCGTACTCATTAACACCGCTGCACGGAAGATTTGATTTATTTTCATCTTATACTCCTGGACAATTGGGTTCCGATTTTTAAGCTGTTGCGCTGGGCTCCAGATCCAGCCCAGCAAACTGCTTTGCCTGATACTTATAGTATGCCAGCGAGGCCACCATCGCTGCATTATCGGTACACAGCGGCTTGGGAGCAATCAGCAAAGTCAGATGCTCCCTGCTGCACATCGCTTCCATTGCCTGCCGCAATGCACTGTTGCACGCCACGCCGCCGCCCAGCAGGACTGTTTTAGCCCCGATTTGGCGGGCGGCACGGCGGGTTTTTCTGACAAGCACTTCAGCAACGGCAGCCTGAAACGAAGCCGCAATATCGGCTGTCTCCTGACGGCTCATAGACGCTGCGCGGTTCTGCCCCTTCATATCCTGCCCCCGACAATGATAAAGCACCGCTGTTTTCAGCCCGCTGAATGAAAAGTTGAGATTGTCTTTCTGCATCAGCGAACGGGGAAACCGGATGGCTTTTGGATTTCCTTCTTTGGCAATCTTTTCTATACTGGGACCACCGGGATACGGCAATCCAAGGATGGACGCCACCTTGTCGAATGCCTCGCCGGCCGCGTCGTCAATCGTCCGTCCCAGCAGCCGCAGGTCCAGCGCCGATTCAGCATCGTACAGATTGGTATGCCCGCCGGACACAATCAGGGCGACAGCGGGAAGTTCTATGGATTCCTGCTCCAGTATAGCCGATTGCAGGTGGGCGTGGACGTGGTTGACGGCAATCAGGGGCTTGCCCCAGGCGAACGCCAACGTCTTGGCTGCGGTAACGCCCACCATCAGCGCAATAGCCAAACCCGGCTGACTGGCCACAGCAACAGCGTCAATCTGGGATGGTTCAATGCAAGCCTGCTGGATTGCTTTTTCAATAACCGGCAGAATATTTTCCACATGGGCGCGTGAGGCAATCTCCGGCACTACACCGCCGTACTGCTCGTGCAGTGCCGTCTGCGAGGCCACAACAGACGATTTAATCTGCCGGCCATTGGCAACGACCGCCGCGGCCGTCTCATCGCAACTTGTCTCTATCCCCAGAATATGAATGCCCTGCTCGGCCAAATCGGTTCCTTTCAATTTACCTGCCTATAGATTAACCCCACAGGCGAAAGATGTCAATAAATTTGAAAACAGCAGGTATTTGCTTGATTTTGTGCCGCTTTCGGGCTAAAATACCCATCAGACTTATCAAGAAACAGACGCATGACAACACGGGAAAGCAACAAGAACGTCTTCTTTGAGCTAATTCAAACAGAAGAAGGCCTTGCAAAACTGATCGGACTGATTAAATGCGTCCATACTGTAGCATTGGATACCGAGGCCGACAGTTTTCATCACTATCGGCCCAAGGTTTGCCTGATACAACTTAGCTTTAACGGATATACAGCAATTGTTGATCCGCTGGCGGGGGTGTCATTAAAGCCGTTTCTTGAGGAGCTGGCAGCAAAAGAGCTGGTGATTCACGATGCCGGCTACGACCTGCGGATACTTAAGGGCGATTTCAATTTTGTGCCTCAAAACGGCATTTTCGATACCATGCTGGCTGCAGCACTGACAGGAATGGCAAATGTTGGGCTGTCCAGCGTGCTTCAAGAAGTACTGCAGATACAGATAGCTAAGCATAATCAGAAGGCAGACTGGTCGATGCGTCCCCTGCCGGACTATTTGCTCCGCTATGCGGCGGAAGATACCTGCTATTTAATGCAAATCCGAGACAATCTCGAGTCACGTCTAAACGAGCTTGGCCGTCTGGATTGGCATCGGGAATCCTGCCGGCAGGCTGTTCGGAGTGCTATCGCCGCAAAGGAAACTCCAGATATAGATAACCTGTGGCGAATCAAGGGAAGCGGTATTCTGACAGACCGTCAAATGGCTTTTCTCCGCGAGATATGGCATTGGCGGCACAGCATTGCCAAACGTACCAATGTAGCGCCGTTTATGATTTGCCGCAATGAGGATGTGGTTAAATTAGCGATTTGGGCCAGCCACCACCGAAAACCAGTCGAACCAGATGCCCAACTGCCGATACGATGCAAGGCATCATACCGAAATGCACTGCTGACAGCACTTCAAAAAGCGCATTGCCTCCCGAAAGACCAGTGGCCCAGTCTGCCGCCGTCCGACCCGTCAAAACGGCTGCCGGATTCTGTTCGCAAGATTGTGAATATCTTAAAAACCGAGTGCGAAACAATCGCTAAGAAAAACGGACTGCCTTTGCAGTGGATAGCTTCCCGGGCGGCCCTGACGGAAATTGTTCTCAAGCAGGCAACAAGTCTCGAACAAATTCAGAAAGAACAGATTCTTTTAAATTGGCAGGCCAAGCTTATACTGCCGGCAATTTCCAAGGTGCTTGCAGAGGGCGGGCAAACAGATCATCGCTTGTCCGAATGACGGGCCCATTTATTCTTCAGAAGCATCCATCCCTGCAGAGTGATACTTTTGCATATTCGGGGCAGTGAAAATCGTAACGGGGTTTGGACAGCAGGCACAAAATCAGGGCATATCGGCCCATCAAAGGTATCACCTGTAATTTCAAGAGTACTGTCTAAAGTATATCCCATTTGTTCAGCAGTCTGCAGGAGCGGGAGATCTTTTGGATTAAAGCCCACCAGCTGGCAGCAGATTCGTTCACAAGCAGCAGGATTGCGGCTGGCAATCAAATATCCTATCTGACGCGGCGAACCATTAATCGGCCCTTGCCCCTCCATGCCGACAATACCGTCAATCAGATTCAAAACCGGATTGAGACGCTGGAATATACCAATAATAAGCCGGCAAAAAGACTCTACCCTGTCACCGCGGGCAAAGTGCCACCATGCCTTTTCCTTGCCGCCCAGCCCAGCAACGCAGCCGAACATATTCTTAAATGCAAATGTGGCTGTCAGCTGCTGATGGGTCTTCAATTTAGGGAGATTGATAATGGCATCCGCTTCCAAAGCTGTTCGGCTGATTCGGACAACAGAATCCTCAATTTGAATGGGAACCGGATTATTTAACTGGACAATATCGACCCCTAAATGTTTTAAACGCTTATCCACACCCAGCGCTTTCAAGCAGGCCCAGACATTTCCCCAAGCAGGGGAATCTCCTACAAGCGGTTTGCCGCCGGCATCCTTCACGCATCGGGCTGCCGCACAAATTACTTCCGGATGCGTTTGTGCGGGGATTTCAGGGCTATAGGGGACAATTAAATTGGGCTTAATCAAAACCCGCTGGTTTCTGCCGAAAAATGCATCTACACCCCCCAGCAGCTCAAACTGCCTGCATACGGCATTATAAACTTGTTGAGCATCATAAGACTGACACCGCTGGAGGGCAACGAGGGATGTCTGATTCATTTTAGAGTCCTGCTTTGTCGCAAAGAATCACAAAAAACTGCATCTGCGGCTTTCGTCCGGCAAGGAGGAAAAGGATTTTGCCTAAGGTGTTTTGCTCAGGCATTTTCCCATTGGGCCCTAAGAGAAGAAATCCGCCTTCTTCAAGACGAGCCAGAACACGTCCTGCTTCAAGAGGCTTAAAATCTATCGGCTGCTTGCCCATCCGCAGCCGAAGGTCTTCGGCGCCTTTCTGCCAATAAGACGGAACAAAGGTCAGCTGAACATGCTTTTCTAATCTGGGATCGGGGCGGGCGAGCATCGTCCATCCGATGAATGTACTGGGGGGCAGTACAATTTCGTTGATGCGTCCTTGGAATGGGCAGTACAGAAAGGTCAGCCCCTGCTGCTGAAAAGTACTTGATAAAATTTGAATCTCTTCTGGCGGTATCAGCAGTTTGCTTTGGCTGATGCGGACGGCTCCTATTTCATAAAGCCGCTGGGCAATGCGCGATGCCTCCTGACTTGGGCCCGATGCAATCGCCAGTCCGTTGAGAGCAAATACGTCCCTGTTTGCTGTACGAATAGCCTGTTGCGACAGCATGTCATATACGGTTTTCAGCTCATCGGCAGAGGCTGAGTCAAGCACATAGGTTAAAACGCGAAGTTCAATTAGGTATTCGGCATTCGGCTTGAAGTTTGCGCTGTCTTTCAAATCAGAGAGTTTTAACCCTTCCACAGGTACCGGCGCCGGCATACTCTGGGGAGACACAGCGCAGCCCCAAAGCAGTCCGACTCCAGTCATTAAACACACAGCCAATAATCTCATGCATTAGGATTTTACTTTTCTTAAAGCAGATGTCAATGCACCCCCGCAAAAGCCGGCTTCAGACACGCAGTTTCGGTAAATCGCAGAATTCTAATGCAAGCGTTTTTTCTGTCGACTCCTGAGAGGTTCCTACATCAGAACGCACAACACGGGCATAGCTGGAAAAGCTGCCTCCAAAATCAAGCAGACCTTCCGTGGGAGGAACCGTCATTTCTACACTCAGCAGCTGGCCATCGGAAATATCACCGGCCTTCATTTCTACCAGCATCCCGCCGGGGCTGACATTAATCGTGCGGCCTGAATAAATACGACCATCAGAAATGCCTACTTTTTGGCAAAATATTGATAACTTCAAAGGAAACCTTTTATGTCTCCTTCTTTCTTCTTCCATTTTTTCTGCCTCCTTGCAAAAATACGGATACAGAAAAGCATTCTCGTAATAATGTGCAAAATACATTCCAGTCTTTCCTTAAAACGAAGAGTCAAACTTGGTGCATGAAAGTCCTGTTTGTAAAACGATTTAAATCTACTTTAGCAACAATACTCACTAGATTTCTTTATCGGCATTTCCTGTTTTTGTTGATAATAATAAACGCTTTATAATTTAAATAATTTAATACAAAACATTCTATGTCATTTTGGTCTTTTAATTTTTTGAAACATATTCTAAGATTTTTAGGATGAGCTGTATATTGTTCTTTTTTTTCAACATATGCTTGACAAAATAAATCGGGTTATGTTCAATGTTTACTGAAAAGAACATTGTGTTGCGGTTTTGTCTATAAAGAACATCAAATTTGAAAAGCACAAATGTCTATGCATAATCATTCACTTCTTCAATTTGATGCATTATGTAAAATGATAGCCGAGCCATTGCATCTTGGACTTATTTCTTTTGACCCCCTGCTGAACATTATTGACTATACACCGTCTGTCGCCAAATTCGTTTATTTGGAGCCGACCGTCGATTTAGCTTTATTACGCGGCACCGATACAAATATCTGGAAAGACTGGAAATCGCTTCTCTTATCCTCCCTTCACACAGGCCAAAAGGCAGATTTCGGAACTGTCAAGTATATGCACGAGGGACAAGTTCGTCTGCTGAATCTCTCCTGCCTCCCCGTGCGCAATTCCGATGCCGCAGATCTTTTGGGGGGAGTTTTGGCATTTCACGATACAACAGAAAAAAACGATATTGAGCATGGATTAGCTCAGGCAGAACGGCTGATTGCTATTGGAAAAGTAACAGGAAAAGTTGCCCACGAATTGAATAATCCGCTGGATGGAATTTTACGATACGTGAATCTGAGCATGCGGATTATAGAGCAGGGCCAGCCCCAGAAGGCCATGGAGTATCTTCAGCACTGCCGAACGGGGCTGCAGCGAATGACACAGGTCATCACCGAATTGCTTGAATTTTCCCGAAGCACACATCTGGCATTTGAAACAAGTCCAGTAGATAAGCTTTTGGAAGATGCTTTGCGCGCAATGGAGGGGCTGCTTCGGAATGTTGAGGTGAAGATACAGAGGGAATATACAGCCCCCCTGCCGCATCTGAAAAGTGATTCGTTATTCCAGGTTTTCTGCAATCTGATAAAAAATGCAGCCGATGCTATGGAGGGCCGAGGGCAATTAACCATCACAATCCGTCAAACATCCAGTGAGTGGCAAATCGAGTTTCGTGATACGGGTCCGGGCATAGATCCCAAACATATGGATGATATTTTCAAGCCCTTCTTTACCACCAAACCACAGGGCAAGGGCACGGGTTTGGGACTTGCCATCTGTAAAGACATTCTGGCAAAACTTGACGGCCGGATAACTGCCCAAAATGCTCCCCAAGGCGGCGGGCTGTTTACTGTATATCTTCCGCTTCACAATCCAAACAGGAGCTGATTATGCCAAAAGCTTCAATACTTATTGCCGACGACGATGCCATCATTACCAATTCACTCTGTGAATTTCTGACAATGGAGGGATATCAAACTGCAGGTGTCGGAACTGTGGCACAGGCACGGCAGAAACTGAAAGAGCAGCCTTTTGCACTGGTTATTACGGATGTGAATCTGCCGGATGGGGATGGTTTCGACATTTTGGATATTGTTCGGGCCAATTACCCTCAAACTGTGGTTCTTTTAATTACCGGCTATGGTACGATTGAAAGCGCTGTTGAGGCCATAAAAAAGGGAGCCTATGATTATCTGACTAAGCCGATTGTGGATGATGACCTGCTGCTGGCGGTTGAGCGGGCAATTCGTCAGCAGTCTTTAATGAGTGAAAACCAGCAGCTTCGCCAGCAGATTGAAAACAAATACAGATTGAATAATATCATCAGCCAGAATTATAAAATGTCGCGAATCTTCGAACTCATAGAAGCTGTCGCCGACAGTAAAACGACCATTTTGATGACAGGTGCTTCCGGCACCGGCAAATCGCTGCTGGCCAAAGCCATTCATTTCCGCTCACTCCGCCGCGACCAGCCGTTTGTTGAAGTAAGCTGCGGGGCTCTACCTGAAACGCTGCTGGAGAGCGAACTGTTCGGGCATGTAAAAGGGGCGTTTACCGGCGCTATCAGCGACAAGGAAGGAAAATTTTTGGCTGCCAACGGCGGTACGATTTTTTTGGATGAAATTTCCTCGGCTTCGCCCGCGATGCAGGTAAAACTGCTTCGCGTGCTTCAAGAGCGTCAATTCGAGCCGGTCGGCAGCAACCGCACTATAACGGTAGACACACGGGTTATTTTGGCCTCTAACAGGGATTTGGCTGAGGAAGTGAAACAAGGCCGATTTCGAGAAGATTTGTATTACCGGATTAATGTTGTCGCCATCAACCTCCCGCCGCTGGCCGAACGGATAGGCGATGTGCCGCTGCTGGCTGACCACTTTCTCAAACACTTCTGCCTTGTTCACAACCGCCGCAAGTCAGGTCTGACTGACCAAGCCCTTCATTGCCTGCAGAGTTATCACTGGCCGGGAAATGTGCGGGAACTGGAGAACGTTATAGAACGGGCTGTCCTATTAAGCAAAGGACCGCTGATTGATGTTGAAGACCTGCCGCAAAATGTGGTGCAAAATAGTCATCGTTTAGGGAATTACACGCATCAGAGCTTAAAAGAAGCTCTCGAAGGACCTGAGCGTGCTATTATTCGAGCTGCGCTGGAAGCCAACAACTGGAATCGGCAGGAAACAGCTAAAGCCCTTGATATCAACCGTACGACACTATACAAAAAAATGAAACGCTACGGTCTCGAAGAAGAAGCGCAGCGCATAGGATTGTAATAGTCACCGCTGTCCCACATTACAGCTATCAATAATGTGGATACAAGTTGACAATATTAACAAGAGCGGGTCTGTAAGCCGAGTTCTGTTCCCCAAAAGGGTGACGGTCATTACACTGGACCGGCCGTTGCCGGCCGGCTCTGCCCAAAAGTTTCCTTTTCGGCAAGCAACCTACCCGCTGTGAATGTTCGGGCCAAACACACAGCTTCTTGGTCTTGCAGGCGGCGGGGTTTGCCGTGCCGCTGCCGTTACCGGCAGCGCGGTGCGCTCTTACCGCACCGTTTCACCCTTGCCTGTGCCATGAAAGGCCATCGGCGGTCTATTCTCTGCTGCACTTTCCCGCGGGTCGCCCCGGGCGGCTGTTAGCCGTCGCCGTGCCCTATCCTGCTCGGACTTTCCTCCGGATGTCTTTCAATCCGGCGACCGTCCGACCCACTCTTATTTTTTATTATACCCATTTTGGAACTTTGTTTACAATCCCTTTTGCAACATATATTGCAGCTTCTTCTATATCTCATCACAAACCTGCAATGATATACAATGATATATTTTGCTTTATTAAGAACATTAGATATATTAACAGGGGAAAATAGTATGAATCTTTATTAAGGTGTGTCTTATGTCTCAAAAAAAGATTCTTCTGGTACAGATTGTATGTTTATTTCTGGTTCTTGATATTTCTTGTGTGTGTTTGTCTGCTGAAATCAATCCCTATGGAATCTGTGCTCATGTTTCCCGCCCCAGTGATCACAATCTGGCAGAACAAGAATTTGAACTGATGCGCCAAGCGGGTATTTATTGGGTACGGACTGATTTTGATTGGACTACCGTACAGCAGCAACAGGATGGGCCGTGGGATTACTCTGTGCTGGATGCAACAGTGAATAAGGCCGAGCAGGCGGGCATACAAATCCTGCCGATTTTAGCTTATGACACGCCGTGGGCGAGGCCGGCCTATAAACATTTAGATAAATGGATAGAGTATGTTCGCAACACAGTGAGCCGCTACCACCGGCAGCTCCGTTATTGGGAGATCTGGAACGAGCCGGATTTGGAGCAGTTTTGGAAAGATAAGCCCAATCCTGCAGACTATACTTCCCTGCTGAAAGCTGCATATCAGGAAATCAAAAAAATCGATCCGGAATTAAAGGTTCTGCTGGGGGGATTGTCAGGCATTCCTTATGAATATATTGAAGGCATCTATCGGGCCGGCGGGAAAGATTTTTTTGACATTATGGCAGTTCATCCCTATCGATATCCAGATGCGCCTGAACTAAACTCCCTTAGAAATGATTTGGATAAACTGCGTCAATTGATGAGCCGGTTTGGGGATGCAGATAAGCCTATCTGGATAACAGAAATCGGCTGGCCGACACATCAAAATGGAGTTCCTCTTCTGGATGATATTATCCGGTGCGCGCTGAATTATCTGGAACCCAGTCGTAAAAACTGGACATTGGCAGTATTAAGTATTCCGGAATATCCGCCGCGATATTCGTATTCGGATGAACGCTTACAGGGAATGCTGCCGGGAGGCGGGCGTATTGTTCATTTGAACATTGAAACCATAAACTTTTTAAATCCCCAGATACATAACGCCCTTCTGATGCCGCCCGATGAGGCATTCCCTGCCGACTGCTTTGATATTATTGAAGACTATGTCCGCAAAGGCGGTATTATACTCTTTACACAAGGTGTGCCCCTTTATTACACCATCCGCCAAGACAGTCAAGGAAATTGGACTCGGAATAATGCAGACTCATCCTATCGGAAACGACTTCATATCGGTTGGGAAGCATGGTGGACCCGCCCCGGCGTCCCGCGGCAGATTTCAACATTATTAGTACCAATAGATTTCAGAACCCAAGTACACCTGCCCGGCACCCAAATAACCGCTGAACGATTTCTAACTGATTCTGAGCTGAAGACAGGGGATAAATTTATACCTTTGCTGGAGGCTGCCGAGGGTGACTATAAAGGCAGTGCAGCGGCAGTTTTTGATTTAGATAGCGACTTAAAAGGCGCTGTTATTGTTTCGGCTTTGATTCAAGACCTTCGCGGCATTTCGGAAGAGCAGCAAGCCGCTATTCTGCCGCGTGCACTGCTGGCCGCATTGCACAGCGGGGCAGAATGCGTATTCTGGTACAATTTCAGGGCTTTTGAAAACAATCCCTATTATAATGAAGATCATTTCGGCATCATTCACAAAGATTTGCGTCCAAAGCCTGCGTATTGGGGGATACAATCCCTGACTCGTGCTCGACCGGCCGGCTCAAAACCGCTGATGGAGAATTGGCAAACTGAAGACTTATTTTATCCCGGCTGGAAACGACCTGATGGGCAGAACGGCTATGCCGTATGGACTACGGGAAAACCTCGTTATGCGGGATTTCTTGCCGAGGGAAAGATTTCCGGCATGTTCGACAATTCAGGATCGCCTCTTGCGGTTGAGCAGTCTAATAATATGATTCGCCTTTTTGTAACTGAAACGCCCCTTTATTTGATTGGCCCCGAGAAACTTTTACCAGCCCAGTAAACTTAAATAAAAAATGCTGATACCTGCGGCAAATATTTGACAATCCTACAGCCGCAGGTTTTAATCCTGAAAATTCTGCATAATACGAAGACCAAAAACCCTAATTCCAGAGAAGAGAAGAATTATGCCGAAACGCAAGGATATACACAAAGTAATGATTATTGGTTCAGGCCCGATTATTATAGGTCAGGCCTGTGAATTCGATTATTCCGGTACCCAAGCCTGCAAGGCACTTCGAAAATTGGGGTATCAAATTGTTCTGGTCAATTCCAATCCGGCCACCATAATGACTGATCCCGGTATGGCAGATGTCACCTATATTGAGCCGCTAAATCTCGAAAGCATGACCAAAATTATCCAAAAAGAACGCCCTGATGCTCTTCTGCCAAACCTCGGGGGTCAAAGCGGACTTAATCTTGCCTCGGAATTAGCTAAAGCAGGGGTGCTTGATAAGTATGGGGTAAAGGTTATCGGGGTGCAGGTTGATGCTATTGAACGGGGCGAAGACCGGATCGAGTTCAAAAAAACTATGGACAAATTGGGTATTGATATGCCCAAAAGTCAGCCGGCCTATTCGGTAGAGGAAGCAGAAGCAATTGCCGGACAAATGGGATTTCCGCTTGTTATTCGTCCGGCTTACACAATGGGAGGAACCGGCGGGGGTTTAGTTTATAATATGGATGAACTGAAAACCATTGCCGCCCGCGGTATAGCTGCCAGCTTAGTCGGGCAAATATTGGTTGAGGAGTCGGTTCTGGGATGGGAGGAACTGGAACTGGAGGTTGTCCGCGATGCGAAAGGACAGAAAATTACTGTCTGCTTTATTGAAAATGTTGATGCAATGGGCATCCATACGGGGGATTCTTACTGCACAGCTCCGATGCTGACTATCAGCCAAGAACTGCAGAACCGGCTTCAGAAATACTCTTATGATATAGTCGATGCAATCGGAGTTATCGGCGGAACGAATGTTCAATTTGCTCATGACCCCCAAACCGACCGTGTTGTAGTTATCGAAATCAATCCGCGGACTTCCCGTTCATCGGCGCTGGCTTCTAAGGCCACGGGGTTTCCTATTGCGATGGTTTCTTCGATGCTGGCCGGCGGCTTAACGCTGGATGAGATACCTTACTTGCGAAGCGGCACATTGGAAAAATACACGCCCTCCGGTGACTATGTTGTTGTTAAGTTTGCCCAATGGGCTTTTGAGAAATTCAAGGGTGCAGAGGATAAGCTCGGCACACAAATGCGGGCTGTCGGCGAAGTGATGAGCATCGGGAAAAATTACAAAGAGGCATTTCAAAAGGCCATTCGTTCGCTTGAAATCGGCCGGTATGGGCTGGGATTTGCAAAAAATTTTAACTCGCTTTCCTTGGAGGAGCTTCTGCAACGGCTAAATTTTCCAACCAGCGAACGGCAGTTTTTAATGTATGAAGCCCTTCGCAAGGGTGCTGACATTGACATACTGCATAAGAAGACACATATCAAGAAATGGTTTATCCAGCAGATGAAGGAACTGGTGGATTTAGAGGAAACCATCCTGAAATACAAAGGCAAACCGCTTCCCGATGCACTTCTCAAGCAGGCCAAGCAGGATGGTTTTGCAGATCGCTATCTGGCACAGTTGCTTTCTGTTTCAGAAGAAAGTATCCGAAAACAGCGTACCAAGTTGGGTATTGTTGAAGGTTGGGAAGCAGTCCCTGTCAGCGGTGTAGAAAACGCGGCGTATTATTTTTCCACTTACAATGCCCCTGACCAAGTCGGCTCATCAAACAGACGAAAAGTAATGGTTTTAGGGGGAGGCCCAAACCGTATCGGGCAGGGAATTGAATTTGATTACTGCTGTGTCCATGCCGCTTTCACACTGCGTGAAGAAGGATTTGAAACCATTATGGTCAACTGCAATCCGGAAACTGTTTCTACAGACTATGATACTTCGGATAAACTTTATTTTGAACCCTTGACGGTTGAGGATGTGCTGAGCATTTATGAAAAGGAAAAACCGGAAGGCATTATTGTCCAATTTGGAGGTCAGACGCCTCTGAATATAGCCCGTCAGTTGGAGGAAGCCGGCGTTAAAATTATCGGCACAACGACCGAAACGATTGATCTGGCAGAAGACAGGGATCGGTTCAGAATAATGATGGAAAAACTAGGTATCCCCATGCCGCAATCGGGGATGGCCAGCACACTGCAAGGCGCTCTTGAGATTGCTGAAAAAATCGGGTATCCTTTAATGGTGCGTCCTTCCTATGTCTTGGGAGGGCGGGGGATGGAGGTTATTTACGATGAAGACATGCTGCGGCGGTATGTAGCAGCGGCAGTCGAGGTCACGCCGGAGCGGCCGATTCTGATTGATAAGTTTCTTGTAAATGCCATTGAAGCAGAAGCAGACGCCATTGCTGACGGCACAGATGCATTTGTGCCGGCCGTAATGGAGCATATTGAACTGGCCGGAATCCATTCAGGAGATTCTGCCTGTGTAATACCTCCGGTTTCGATTCCGCAAAAGCATCTGGATACAATTTATGAATACACACGTAAAATTGCCATTAATCTAAATGTAGTTGGCTTGATGAATATCCAATATGCAATCGCAGACGATGTTGTCTATGTCCTGGAGGCCAATCCGCGGGCTTCGCGAACGGTTCCCCTGGTATCCAAGGTGTGCGGTTTCCCAATGGCCAAAATTGCCACCCAAGTGATGCTTGGGAAGAAGCTGTCGGAATTGAATGTAAAACCCAAACGGTTTCTGCATTTCGGCGTTAAAGAGGCGGTCTTCCCCTTCCGAATGTTTCCCGAAGTTGACCCACTTCTGGGACCAGAGATGCGATCGACTGGGGAAGTCCTCGGTTTGGCCGACTCGTTCGGACTGGCATTCTTTAAGGCACAGGAAGCCGCTCAGGAAACCCTTCCTCTTTCAGGGACGGTCTTGATAACAGTTGCCGAACAGGATAAAGCCTATATTGCTGAAACAGCGAGGCGGTTTGCGGAGATGGGATTTAAGATTCTTGCGACAGATGGGACACATCGTTTTCTGACAGGCAAGGGAATTGCGTCCGAACGTATTCTAAAACTCTACGAAGGCCGGCCGAATATTATTGACCGAATTAAAAATAAGGAAATCCAGCTTATTATTAATACTCCTGTCGGCAAACAGAGCCAAACAGACGATTCCTATATTCGCAAGGCCGCTATTCGCTATAAGATACCTTATATCACCACAGCGACAGCAGCGGCGGCCACGGCCAAAGGAATTGCCGCACGATTAAAGTCAAAATCAGATGTAAAATCACTGCAGGACTATCACAAGGAAATTCTATAAAAATCTTAGGACTTTTAAGCTCTTTTATGTCGGGGATTATCAATTAAAAAATATGATCCGAAAAGGACATATTCAGATGTCTCCTGTCGATTACAGGTGATTAAGCTTTTTGAAATCTCTTTACTTTCAGACAAAGCTGGATTACACTATTTAGTCTAAATCGATACAGCCAAAAAAATATGAGAAAAATCAAGATATACGATACAACGCTGCGTGATGGGATGCAGGCCGAGGGTATCAGTTTTTCCGTAGAGGATAAACTGCTGATTGCGCGGAAACTGGATGACTTCGGGATTGATTACATTGAAGGCGGATATCCTCAAAGCAATCCTAAGGAAGAAGAGTTTTTCGCATGTGTGCGTCAAATACCGTTTCGTAATGCTAAGCTGACAGCTTTCGGCAGCACGCGCCGTGCTCAAACAAAGATAGAGGACGATATATGTATCCGTGCCCTGCTGGCCAGCGGCGCTCCAGCCGTAACAATGGTTGGAAAAACATGGGATCTGCACGTTACAGATGTACTTCGCTGCAGTCTCGATGAAAATATAGCGATGTGCGCGGAATCGATTGCTTATGTCAAAAAACAAGGCCGAGAAGTCCTTTTTGACGCCGAGCACTTTTTTGACGGCTATAAAAATAATCCCGACTATGCAATGAAAGTTCTTCAGGCAGCGGCAGAAGCAGGTGCTGATGCATTGGTATTGTGTGAAACAAACGGCGGCTGCCTTCCGCATGAGGTTTTCGATATCACACAGACCGTATGCAGGACATTTACAGGGATAGAAGTCGGCATTCATTGTCATAATGATTCAGATTGTGCGGCTGCCAATTCGTTGGCAGCTGTTCGGGCAGGTGCTGTCCATGTACAAGGGACCATCAATGGACTTGGGGAGCGCACCGGCAATGCCAATTTATGCACGATTATCCCGAATCTGTCGCTGAAGATGGGGTATGAAACTGTCGGCAGCGAGCAGCTGAAAACCCTGACAGAAGTATCGCGCTTTGTCTTTGAAATTGCCAATCTGCCGCTGGTAACACAGATGCCTTATGTCGGTGAAAGTGCCTTTGCCCACAAGGCGGGACTGCATATTGACGCTCTGCGCAAAAACAAAAAAACCTACGAGCATATTAGTCCGGAAGCCGTGGGAAATGAGCGGCGGTTCTTAATCTCCGAGCTTTCTGGGTCTTCGAATGTTTTGGATAGACTTGAAAAACGCAAAATAATTACGGATAAAGCAGCGGCACGAAAGATTTTGAATCGCGTACAGGAGCTGGAAAATCAGGGCTATCAGTTTGAAACTGCCGAAGCCAGTTTTGAACTGCTGGTGAAAAAAGAACTGGGAACTTACCGCAGAAGCTTTGATCTGCTCAAATATCATATTGATGTGGAGCGGAGTCCCGACGGGAAAATGATTACGGAAGCAACCGTAAAGCTTCAGGTGGACGGCAAAACGGAGCATGTGGTCAGTGAGGGGGACGGACCTGTCAATGCCCTGGATGGAGCTTTACGGAAAGCATTGGAACCTTTTTATCCGCAGCTGCGGGATATGACGCTGATTGATTATAAAGTACGGGTTGTGAATGCCCGTGCAGGAACCGCCGCACGTGTTCGGGTAATTATTGAAAGCCGGGACAAGGATGGCTCGGTATTCGGCACAGTCGGGGTTTCAGAAAATATTATTGAGGCAAGCTGGCTGGCTTTGGTGGATAGTGTTGAATACAAACTCCTGAAAGCGGCGGAAAAATTGGAGCAGACAGTCTAAATTGACCTATCCGTTTTATCTTGAATTCGCAGATGAAATCTGTCTTGCTCATCCTGGCTGATGAGGGGGCAAACAGCCAATGCAATAAATGAACGGATTGGCTTGTTTTGAAATTAAAAATGTTGCAGTTTGTCCAAAATCCGGTACAGTTTGTTTATGAATCGGTTTTCGGCAAGCTGTTTTAATCCTGCAAAGATATAAAATCAGACATAGGGAGGTAAGAATGAATCGACGCAGTTTTATTGCCGTTGGCACCGCCGCAACTGTGCTGGGCTCGACCGCACTGACAACTGACACACATGCCGCTGATACATCAGCTTCATCCCAGCGATTCAAGCTTAAGTATGCACCCGGACCCGGAATGTTCAAAAATCTGGCCGGTGACAACGTATTGGACCAGATCAAATTCATTCATGACCAAGGTTTTGGGGCCTTTTTTGACAACGGATTGATGGGCAGGCCTGCCGATATGCAGGAGAGAATCGCCCAAACCCTATCCGGGCTGGGTATGGAGCTGGGCCCCTTTGTGCTGTACGCGGATTTTGGAGCCAAAAGCTTTGTCCTTTCATCGGCAGATACCCGAAAGATGCTGACGGATAAGGCTCGGCAGGGAGTTGAAACAGCCAAACGTACCGGTGCCAAATGGGCACTGATGGTTCCCGGCCGCTATGATGAAAGTCTCGAATGGGATTATCAGACAGCCAACGTGATCGATAATCTCAAATACTGTGCGGATATTTGCGGCCAAGGCGGGCTGACTATCGTAATTGAGCCGCTGAATCCTCACGATCATCCGGGGCTTTTTCTGACCAAAATCCCACAGGCCTATCAAATCTGCAAAGCTGTCGGCAGCCCATTCTGCAAGATCGTCAATGACCTATACCACCAGCAGATTACGGAAGGCAATCTGATACCCAACATCAACCGCGCCTGGAGCGAGATTGCCGCATTTCATATCGGCGATAATCCCGGCCGGAAGGAACCCGGCACCGGCGAAATCAATTATAAAAATATCTTCCGCCATATCCACCAAAAAGGATATACCGGTGTTCTGTGTATGGAGCACGGCCTCAGCAGCGGCGGACGAGAAGGAGAACAGGCACTTCTGGCGGCCTATCGGGAATGCGACAGCTTTTGAGGAGTCTAATTCATGACAGCAGACATTACACGGCGGGGATTTTTGGCCGGATCTACAGCTGGATTGGCAGCCGGGTTGGCAGGTTCGGCATGGGCGGATGAACCAGCCCTGAAGCTTAAAGGGCGCATTCGTCAATCTGTATGCAGATGGTGCTACAGCTCGATCCCCTTAGACAGTTTTGCGGCTTCCTGTGCCCGCATCGGCCTACAATCTATTGAACTGGTTGAGCCGGCAGACTGGCCGATTCTGAAAAAACATGGATTGATTTGCGCAATGACACCCAGCCATAGCATCACCAAGGGGCTTAACCGCATAGAAAATCATCCTGAATGCCTTGCTAAAATCCGCGCTGCCATCGAAGCGGCCTCAGCCGAAAATTTTCCAAATGTCATCTGTTTTTCCGGCAACCGAGCAGGACTGGATGATGCGGAAGGATTGAAAAATTGCGAAATCGCTATCAAGCAGATAGCCGGATTTGCTGAAGAAAAAAAAGTGACTTTATGCATGGAGCTGCTTAATTCCAAACGCAATCACAAGGATTACATGTGCGACCGAACAGGCTGGGGAGCGGAGCTAGTTAAACGAGTTGGTTCGCCCCGCTTTAAATTGCTTTATGATATTTACCACATGCAGGTACAGGAAGGTGATGTTATTGCTACAATCCGAGAATACGCCGATTGCATCGGTCATTATCATACAGCAGGCGTACCGGGACGAAATGAAATTGATGATACACAGGAATTGAATTACCCTGCCATTATGAAAGCCATTCTCGACAGCGGATTCGGCGGCTATGTTGGCCAGGAATTCATTCCCCGCCAAAAAGATCCGCTGGCCTCGCTGGCTAAAGCCGCTGAATTGTGCGATATTTGAAGAAAGATTCAATTGTATGAAGAAAAAAATATTTTCTATTGTCGGACTCATTCTGCTGGCACTTTCCGGCTGTGCATCCAAAGAGGAGCTTTTCAATGGCCGAAATCTGGACGGATGGAAGCCGTATTTGGCGGACGCCTCCGTTGATCCCTCAACGGTCTGGTCTGTCAAAGATGGAGTACTTCGATGCGAGGGGGTACCCAATGGCTATCTGAGCACTGTCCGCACATACAGCAACTATTCGCTGCATCTGGAATGGCGATGGGTCGAAACGCCGACCAACAGCGGCGTTCTTCTGCATATGAATGGGCCGGATAAGTTATGGCCGCAATGCATTGAAGCACAATTGAAGCATCAGGACGCAGGCGATATTTATTTAATCGGCGGAACGGATTGCAAAGGAATCACTGACCGGCAGGGTTCTCGGCTTCCGAAAATCAATCCGACAAGTGAAAATACTGCCGGCCAATGGAACAGGTACGATATCGTATGCCGCGGCGACACAATCGAACTGCATGTCAATGGCATCCTTCAAAACAAAGCAACGCAGGCATCGGTTACATCAGGAAAAATTTGTCTGCAATCGGAAGGATCTCCGATTGAATTTCGCAATATAAAACTCAGGCCTTTATAATTAACAAAGGGCGAAAACCCGAAATCACAGTTAAAGGAGTACACAATGAAAGCAGGTTTGAATCGCAGGGAGTTTGTTAAAAGTGCAGCGGCAGTTGCTGCAGGCACATTGGTTTCCCCAACCGGATTATTTGCGGCCGGTTCAGAAACCATTAAAGTGGGATTGGTCGGCTGCGGCGGACGGGGCAACGGCGCCCTGAATGACTTTCTGAATGCTGCGAAACATTTGAACCTCAAAGTGGAAATCGCCGCATTAGCTGATTTCTTCAAGGAAAGGGCAGACGGCACAGCTGAGAAATTCGGCGTTTCAAAGGATATTGCTTACGGCGGAGCAGATGCCTATAAAAAAGTAATGGCCTCGGATGCACAGATCGTTCTCATGGCTACACCCCCGATTTCGCGGCCGGCACATTTTGAAGCGGCTGTAAAGGCGGGTAAACACATTTTTATGGAAAAACCCGTTGCAGTTGATCCGCCGGGCGCACGCAAAATAATCGCAATGGGCAAGGAAGCAGCCCAGAAAGGGCTTTCGATTGTAGCTGGAACCCAGCGGCGGCACGAAGCTGCATACCTGAAGACCAAATATGCAATAGACCAAGGCGCCATCGGGCCTATTCGGGGGGGGGCAATCTGGTGGTGCGGCGGCGCTCTTTGGTATAAAAAGCGGGAACCCGGCGAAAGCGACGCATCTTATATGGTCCGCAACTGGGTCAGCTTTACAGAAATGTCCGGTGATCATATTGTTGAACAGCATGTCCACAATATCGATGTTGCCAACTGGTTTATCGGCAGAACGCCGGAACTGGCCATAGGCTTCGGCGGACGTGCTCGCCGGAAAACCGGCAACCAGTTTGACTTCTTCAGTGTTGATTTTGATTACGGCGACGGGGTGCATATACACAGTATGTGCCGGCAGATTAATGGGACTTACAGCCGGGTCTCGGAGTACTTTACCGGAACTCTCGGCGGGACATGGGGATCAGGCCCCGGCAAAGAAGGTTTTCCCAAAAAGGTTGACATTCCTGAGATACCGTATGTCGGCAATCCTTATGTACAGGAACATGTCGATCTGCTCGAAAGCATCCTGAATGGAAAACCCATTAATGAAGCCGAGAACGTTGCTACATCGACTTTGACCGGCATTATGGGGCGCATCAGCGCCTATACCGGCCAATTGGTCCGATGGAAGGACCTTGTGGACGAGACAACCGGCTCTCCATGGTATAATTTAACCCTCAGTCCGACAGAGGCAGATTTTGAAAACAACACCGTACAGGCCCCTGCCGATGAGATCTGTGCTATTCCGGGCAAGGAGTGAACAATCTTTTTCCCACAGTCAAGCCGGCGGATACATATCCGCCGGCTTATTTTTTTGGTTATACTTGGATGACGTCTCTGTTAGTGCAACACAACATCCAAAGGGAATAGGCAGGAACAGCTTAATAGTACTATCAATAGTTTTCCGCAAATTTGTTAAGCAGACCTTTATCTGGACTGTTTACATCGGAATCAACTTCAAATAATATTGTCACAAACTGACCTTTTATATCAGCAATAAACAGCCCCACTGCGTCCAATCGATGCGGTAACCTTCAAATTACACTTGGGGCAAAACTATTGACCCGGTGAAGGTTCTATTTCTCCCCAGCTGGCTGGATTGTTGCCGCTGCCGGTAATTGTTATCCGTCCCAGAGCCATCCCTGTTCCATCCGGTTCTGCAGGCCACGGCCAAGCATCGCCATAAATGCATTCATCAACAATTATCCAGGAAATAGCCGTCGGAACAAGTGGATCATCCGAATCCTGCGGTTTTTCCAGCGTGAGACGCTCGCCTGCATTTGACAGATCGCCTGTCCAAGGGCCGAAAATATTGACCCCGGCCACTAAATCTGTGTTGTTGTAAACCGCTTTAAACGCATTCAAGCGTTGTGCATCCGCCGCAGGATCAAATCCTACAATAACAATCTTGGTCTGCGCAGGCAACTGAATTGACGGAGAAAATTGAAAGTTGACTGCCCCATCCAATGCCCACGGCCCTGCTGAAGTCTGCAGCTCAATTGCCGTATCGGTGGGATTGTACAATTCAATATATTCATCTTGGTTTGTGCCGTTTTGGGGATGGTACATAATTTCCGATATAATAATACTTGGAAGCGGCTGGATATTGGGAGCATTTCGACTCGGCTGCATCGCGAGCCAATACGGTCCTGCATCCGGATAGCGTCCATACGAGAAGCCGTTTTCCTGTCCTTTGAACTTGATGCAATCAACAATCCTGTCGGCATTTGGAACGCCGGGCAGATAAGACAGGAATATCTGTTCGCCCGCCTTATCCAAGCCGAATCCTGTGGAAAGGGGACTGTGGAAACCGGTGACTTCGTCAAAACTGATAAATTGGCCGGATAAAACAGACCGGACCGGAAGCGGCCACTTTTTCAGATTATTCCCATCATCACTGAGATACCAATTGCCATCCAGACTCATCGAATTTCCTGCATTGTAGAGTTCAATCCAGTCGTTGCTGTCATAGCCGGGATAATTCTGGTCAGAAAAATCGGTATGGGCCATAAACTCATTAATAAGCAGCCCTGCCGGCAACGAGGGATCATCAGCCGCAGGAGATCCGCCGATATAGGCACTTTGCCGCCAGTTGCCGCCATAATTAAGCGTACTTGATGGCCGGCCTACAACAATCGCATTCGGCAAAGGCACCAGCGAATGACCGGTTCCATCTGCCGCAATCGGCCAACCACGGCCGTCATTGTATTCAAACTCGGCTAACGTTCCATTCCATGTATCTTCCAGCTTAATCACTTCGCCGCTGTTTGAAAGCGAGCCGGTATAGGTTCCCGCAATCCGGCTGGATAATCCCGGATAACGCGAGTCGAAAGCCGCCGCATTCTTTACCACCAATACAAACTGACCGGGATTGAGAGTGGTAACTGCACTGCCGGCGAAACTGAAGGTAACGCCGCTGGTGAATGAGACAGCACTTAAATCCAGAATTTTATCAACGCTGCAATTTTTGAGTTCGATAAATTCAAATTCATTGTTATCGACATTTAATTCGTTGCGTGCAGGATTGGCAGCGGCGGGATTGTACATCACTTCGGTAATCCGCAGATAATCTCGGATTTCTGAACCAATAGGCTCGCCGGCAACAAACTCAATCGGGGCCGACCAATGACTCCACCGCCCTGTCGTATCTTTCATCTTGCAGCGGACCCGGTAGGTACGGCCGGGTTTTACACCATCGGCGGGAATTTGAATATCTGAATTGAAGGTGGTCAATTCACCGCTTTCCCAGACCGGCTGCAGCTCGTATTTATGCCGAGATAAACCTTTTTTCAGTTCCTCTGAAGGGGCAGACAATTTGGCGATCACTTCCAAATCTGCATAGCAATCACTGCTGCCGCTAAGCGAGACATTGATAACCTGAATTGCTATGACATTCGTCCCGGCTGTTAGATACTGCTGGGGATTGGTGATTTCAAAGGATTTATAAATTGTTTCGTCAGGGATATAACTGAGCCCATAGGACTCCAAAACGGTATTGTAAGGCAGATTTTCTTGAGCCGGAACATTTTCCTCCAGCGCCAGCTGGCCGTTAATCCACAGCTTAAATCCATCATCCCGCAGGATAGCAAACTGAAGAGACTGAATCTTTTCCAGATCAGCAACCGTAAAAGCCTTTCGCAGATAAATCGTGCTGTAATTGCCTCTCATATCATTCAGCGATGTACCCATCACAAGATTTGTGTCATAACCCACAGGAGCTGTGCCTTCGGACCACTGACTATCGTCAAATCCTATCTGCCGCCATGCACCGGTTTGTGCGGAGGGTTCCTGGGTACCCTTGAAATAGCGCCATAAAGCACCCCGATTTATCAAATTTATCTGGGTCGGAGTTGAAGGGCCTCCCAAATTTTCATATTCAGCAATGCGCCACTTCATTGCTGCAAAAGTACCATTGCCTTGCGGATCGCTGAACGCCGATGTACGGAAGCGAAGGTCATTTTCAGGATACCCTGGCGTGCCAATGTATGTAATAGTCGGAGTGTTTGGGATATTCGTCGAATCGCCTTCGGCTCCGGCCAAGGTATCTAAATTGCTGGCGGTACCGGACCAGTAGTATTTGCCGTCAAATGTTCCAGCTGACCAGGCAAATTGCTCCATCAGTGCCACGCCCTCTTCCAGAGGCCCATTGTCAATTGAATTGCTGACCAGCCGCCAGCGGTCGCGGTCGGCAGGTACAAAATCCGCAATCACAGAAGCCAGTTCAGCGATAAGGGGATTAATGACTTCCGGCTGCCATAAAAGATCCCGGAATTCGCGAATGTAGTTGCGGTATTCCTGCTTGATTGGCGCTTTTTCCGGCTTGGCTGTATATTGCCGAAGGACGTGATCGCCATCGTACATCTGGTCATAAATGGCGCCTTTGGCATGATCGCAGCCGTAATTAAAATAGGGACCCCATGTATCATCTACATCGAATGGAAGAAATTGGAGTTGTCCATAGGGATTTTCTGCGGAGTAATTTGGATAAAAATACCACGCACAGTTTTTCAGACAGTGAATGCAGGTTGAACCGGAGAAAATATCATAATGGCGGATGGCTTCTGTGACGGTATGGTAGCGGTACCATTCATCACAATCCAGATAGCGGCGGATAAAATCTGCGGAGGCCTGGTAATTCAGATTCCACCGTATATTTTCATAGTCCGAACTGTCGGCCACCGCATTTTCCCCTTGATAGCGAAGCTGGCGGGCGCCGTCATATATCTTATCCGACAGTTTATACAGATTTGCTTTCGGCAGATTGAGCCGTTCCAGAAAGGCGCCGTCGTAATTTTCGAATGCTAAATAAAGCCCCCAGAAGTCTCCCTCATATTGTCCCTGTGTTCCCGCCGGTGCCTCTTCTAATCCATCGACGACGCGGAAGTGAATCCAGTAGGTTTCCGGGGCAGGCACACCAGCGATATTAAACAGCAGCATATCCATCACTTCATTGAGGCCGTAAGGATATTTACGGTATTCTGTTATTTTATTTCCGAACATTTTGCCTGTGTTGAGATGCTGCCATTTCGAAGGAAATGGATTGCCGTACAGGTCTTTGGCCTGAAAATAATTGCCGCGATTAAAGCGGAATTTCATGGAGCGTTTGCCCCCAAGACCGTAATTGTAACGGCCGTTGCCGCCCCGCAAACGATAGCCGATATGGTCATAGACCTTGCCCTCATAGACAAAGGCGCCTTCCCAGTTATAGACCCTGCCGGCATCCTGTGTTTTAACATCTGTTGTCCCCTGATCGATTCGATCGGCGGCGTTGTAGCCATTGCATTGATATAAATCCGCTGCACGCGTAATCAGCGTATAAACGGGTATAGACGTAAGAATATCTGAACTATAGGAATGGCCGACACCATCAGGATGTACCGAAGCGTGTGTCGTGGTATAATCCGGCACACCGTCATATATAAAACAAGCAAAATTAAGAGAAGGATCATCGGCATACGGCACGCGGATGGAATTGTCGTTCTGGTCCCACGCCTCAATGCGGTACCGAAGCAGGACTCGGTTGGACTGGGGCGACAAACGACAGGTATAAATATTATCGCCGGCAACTGCATCACCAAACAAGCCGTTATCCATCATCAGCACAGTAATCCAAGAATTCTCAAATTCCGGATTTAACGGCTGAGGCTGGTAGGGATCGGCTATCAGGGATGAAATCGGAATTGGCAGATAGGCGGGAATATAGGAGCCGGGCGATACCAGCTGATAGTTTAAATAAACTCTCTTAACGCCGTCCGGGTCTGAAATTTTGGCGGTGATTAGAATCGGTTCTGTTGACCGCGGCTGCTGGGGAGTATGGCGAACCTGACGAATCTGGGGAGGAGCGTTGAGGGCATAGACGCTGTTTCGGCGTCCGGGGGTTGGTGAGCCGTACGACAATTCAGGACGTCCTGCCTCATTGTAGCCGGAGCTGCGCCAGCTTCCTGCCAAGTCATTATCCAGCGACGGATGAATCAGCTCCATTGAAGCGCCTTCGCCGCCAGCAGCAATCGGCCAAGGAAATTCGCTGTCGTAATTGACTTCGTCAATGATAAGGCCGGTCGGGTTTCGCAGAACAAGACGCTCGCCTTCATTGCTCAGCTTGCCTTCAAACGGCCCATAAGCCGGCAGGCCAAACTTGATCTGAAATGCCTCGGGATTTTCACTAACAACAATATAGGCACCGGGATGCATCACCGGCACATTGCGGAAGGTATATTTAACGGCCCCATCAAGACGCCAGCCGTTTAAATCTACTGACATAGCAGAAGCGTTGTATAATTCGACAAATTCGACAGGTTCCTTGTTGCTGTCTGGATGGTAGTGGATTTCATTGATAACCACTTGCGGATAACGCGAATCAAGCCAGTTATCGGCTAAAACTGTAAGGTCCGCAGTATCAACCCAACGGTTTTGGTCCCAATCCGGGCAATCAAAGGCACTGCAGTCTATATTGCTCATCCAGTATGAACTGAACAATGCGGCATCCTGCAGATTTACCTGACAGTCGCCATCTAAATCGCCGCCCAAACAGGATGCGGGCTTTTCCATTGTGGTAAATGTCCAGACATCGCCGATAATTGTCTCAGAAGGATAGATCTCATCAATCCGCCAATAATAAACCGTTTCAAAGTCGAGCTTCGGCAGCGAATAGGATGTCAGCGGATAATTCATCTCAAGCGTACTCAAAGCCGCCGGCGAAGTACCCCACAGAATTTGATGACCGACAGCGCCGGCTCCTGACTGCCAATGCAGTGTTACTCCTTCTGTTCCAACTCCCTGAACACCGTTTGAAGGAAACGGGGTATGGGCTTTCAAATTGACAGTACGGAAATTCCAGACCGGCCCGCTGAACACATAGCCGCTGACTGTAACCTCTTCTATTCGCCAGAAATAGGTTTGATCCATCATCAGTGCAGCGGCTGGAGTATAGTTTTCGCTGCCGGCGGGTCTAACACCTTGGAAAATCCCCGCTGATTCAGGTGTGGCCTTCAGAACACTTTGGTAGTCCGTTCCTAAATAGACGCGATGACCGGTGATATCGGCTGATGTGTCCGACTGCCATGTCAATACCGGCGTCAATCCGCCGGAAATTCCGCCGCTGTACGGCTGGGGATTAGATGGTGCCGCGTATGCTGCAATCGGGGCATCGGGGCCGGCTTGGTAACTGGCCAGCAGCATTGCATCACTCAGCGCGATGTCATAGATACGAAACTCATTGTAACTGCCGTTAAATGCCGGGTCCGGCCACTGGGACCGTCCCAGCCAGTTATTGACATCTTTCAACTGGGATAACGTAAACAAAAGCGGACCGCTGGCTACCCGCTGGCCATTATAATACATCCGTACTTGACCGGCTACATCATCCCAGACAATGGCTACATGCACCTGCTGGTTGACCGGCAATGCAGCAGAATCGATGGTCAATTCAACAGGTGTCCCCAATTCGATGCCGTTACGGTGACCAAAACGGTACGTTCCGCCGCCGGAATACGGAGTCAGGAAAAAATACCCTGAATTGGCGGAGTTGACAGATTGGTTTTCGCCGGCATCACTGATTCCAATGTCAAAAATCCTTTGCCAAGCGGAATTGGATGGGCCGTACCAAGTAACCCAAGCTTCCAGCGTTACTGCCGGGCTGATTGAGGAAATAATGCCATTGGGCAAATCAACATAATTGATGGTAGAGCTGCTTGAATTGGGAAGTTCAGAATTACCCATTTCAAGCGTCGTACTGGTAAAGTAGGCATCGGCTCCATTATTGACAAGCACACCATGGGCATTGCCGATAGAATCGTTTGCATTTCCTGAAAAACTGTATCGATGAATCATCCCTCCATAGGCCGCTATGGAGAGCATACTTAAAATACCTGCGATTAACCTATGTAAAACCGGCTTGCTGCTTCTCATGCTCGTCATCACCCCTATACCCTTAAACAAAATATAACTCTTTTTGTTTCCAATTAATATAATACAGAATATATAGAATCTTCTTTGTTTGTTTCGAATCGAATACAAACACCCTGCCGCTTAAAGCACAGATAAAGCATTCTACCTCTCTAGTTATGCTTTTACCCCCATATGCCGAAATTACAAGGTATCATTGTTATTATATCCATTACTGTTATGGAAATCAATTTCATTTACCATTTTAGACTTAAAATACGCATTTTTATTGAAAAATCCTGCAATTATGAAGCGATATAAATACCATTTGCCCGACGGTTATATTCAGACGTTTGTAAATCTGCCGGGTAATCTCTGCCTGAATAGATTCATTTGTATCAAGACGTGCAAGCTCGACTTTTACGGTCGGTCCTACAGCGGCTACATGAAGAATCCTTGCTTGAATTGAACCTGTATCAAGGGCGGTTTTTGAGATTTCAATATCGTGAGGCCTGATATAAGAAGCTGTTGCAGAAGGTTGAGTCGATTGACTGCCAAACGGGCTTCGTAGAATATTCACATCCCCTAAAAAACTGAAAACAAATGGATTAGCGGGATTATCGTAAACTTCTTCCGGTTTGCCTATCTGCTCGATCCGACCGGCATTCATCACCACAATCCGATCAGCCAGTTCAAGCGCTTCTTCCTGATCATGGGTAACAAAAACGCTGGTTATGGACATTTCATCATGAAGCCGGCGAAGCCAATGCCGGAGCTCTTTTCGAACTTTGGTATCCAGCGCCCCGAACGGCTCATCCAGCAAAAGAATTTTCGGCTCTACGGCCAGCGAACGAACCAGCGCGACCCGCTGACGCTGCCCGCCGGAAAGCTGCGAGGGATAAAGGTCTGCATGACGTTCCAACTGGACTAATTTCAGGAGGGAAAAAACGCGTTCCCTAATTTGGGACTTGCTGAGCCGATACCTCCGCGGCCGCACATTCAAGCCAAATGCAACATTCTCAAAAATAGTCATATGCCGAAACAGAGAATAATGCTGAAATACAAATCCCACCCGCCGCTGTCGCACACTTTGACTGCTGACATCGTCCTCATAAAATAAAACCGGCCCGCTGCCCGGATCCGGCGACTCCAGACCGGCGATAATTCGCAGCAGTGTGGTTTTGCCGCAGCCGGACGGGCCGAGCAAGGCCACCAGCTCTCCATGACTGACAGTTAAACTGACATTTTGGAGGGCCTTAAATGTTCCAAAAGTCTTGCTGATATTGGTAATTTGAATACTCATTCGATACCTCCGATGACCGCGGCGGCTTGTTCGTTTCTGGTTTTCCATTCTACCAGCGACTTCACGGCAAGCGTCAGCAAGGCCAGCAGCGTCAGCAGAGAAGCCATAGCAAACGCACCCACAAAATTATACTCGTTATAGAGAATTTCAATGTGCAGCGGGATCGTAGTCGTCTGACCGCGTATATGGCCGGAAACTACCGAAACTGCCCCGAATTCCCCAATTGCACGGGCATTGCACAGAATAATGCCGTATAGCAGGCCCCATTTGATATTGGGCAGGGTAATACGGCGGAAGATCTGCCATCCCCCTGCTCCCAGCACCATAGCCGCTTGTTCTTCCTCTGTACCCTGAGACTGCATCAGCGGAATGAGTTCTCGTGCAATAAATGGAAACGTTACAAACATCGTTGCCATAATAATGCCGGGCGCTGCAAATATTATCTTGATATCGTGTTCCAAGAGCCATGGTCCCAGCCATCCGCGAGCACCAAACAGCAAAACAAATAGAAGTCCGGAAACAACCGGTGAAACAGCAAATGGCAGATCAATCAGCGTCAGCAGAAGACCTTTGCCGCGAAAGTCGAATTTGGCGATGGCCCAGGCCGCTGCAAGGCCAAAGATGAGGTTAAACGGAACAGCTGTCAGTACAACCAGCAGGGTCAGACAGACAGCCGATCGTGCATAGGGATCGGCAAATGTCTGAAAATAGGGACCTATTCCTTTGCGAAACGCTTCGATGAAAACCGCTGCCAGCGGCAGCAGTAAAAACAAGCCCAAAAACGCAAGTGCAGCTGCAGTCAGCACTATCGGGATCCAAGGTAATTTATTTTTCATTTGGCCTCCGTTTGCCTGCTCTGCAGCATCCAGCGCTGCATAAGATTGATCGTCAAGAGAAGCACAAACGACAGCAGCAGCATTCCGGCAGCAATGGCTATGGCACCTTCATAGTCATACTGCTCCAGTTTTGTGATAATCAGCAGCGGCGCAATTTCCGTTTTCATCGGCATATTTCCTGAAATGAACACAACTGAACCGTACTCGCCGATGGCACGGGCAAAAGCCAGCGCAAAGCCCGTCAGCAGCGATGGAAGCAGTTCGGGGAAAATAACGCGTCTAAATGTCTGAAAAGGAGTTGCACCGAGACTTGCCGCCGCCTCTTCTAATTCCTTCCCAATATCTTCAAGAACCGGCTGAACCGTGCGGACAACAAAGGGCAGTCCGACAAAGGTCATAGCGATAACAATGCCCAGCGGAGTAAAGGCCGCTTGTATGCCCAGCGGCTCCAGCAGGCGTCCGATCCAGCCGGTTGGAGCATAAAGGGTTGTTAACGTAATGCCGGCTACAGCGGTCGGAAGCGCAAAAGGCAAATCGACCATGGCATCGAATAATTTTCGACCGGGAAAACGATACCGCACCAACACCCATGCGGTCAAAAGGCCGAACACCGCATTGACCGCAGCGGCCGCAAACGATGTAGTGAAACTTAACCGGTAGGAAGCCAGCACACGCGGGGAGGTCATCGCCGCCCAGAGCTGATGAGGTTCCATTCGGACGGCAGAAATAACTAAGGCTGATAGCGGAATCAGTACAATCAAGCACAAATACAGTGCCGAATAGCCCAGAGTCAGCCCAAAACCGGGCAGCACATTTTTAGGTTTATACTGCATCTTTATTGTTTAGAAACCGGCTTATTCACCCCTCTTCCTTGGGCAGCCGCCGAACCGCTGTTTATTTAACTCCATAAATCTGATCAAACACACCACCATCATTGAAATGCCGTTCCTGAGCGGCCTGCCATCCTCCAAACACCTCATCAATAGTAAATAGTTTGATTTCAGGGAAGAGGTTCTTGTATTTTTGTGCAACCGTTTTCATTTGCGGCCGATAAAAGTGCTTGGCAGCTATTTCCTGCCCCTGTTCTGAATAAAGATATTCCAGATAGGCCTGAGCAACCGCCAGAGTGCCCTTGCGCTGGGCAACTTTATCAACCACCGCAACGGGGGGTTCAGCCAATATGCTCAAAGAGGGTATTACCATCTCAAATTTGTCTGCTCCAAACTCTTTGATAGCCAGGAAGGCCTCGTTTTCCCAAGATAGGAAAACATCCCCAATGTTTCTCTGAACAAAGGTTGTTGTAGAACTCCGCGCGCCGGAATCCAGCACCGGTACATTTTTATAAATTTTGCTGACAAAATCCCGAGCATATGCGTCTGCTTTAGATGCATTCTCCTCATCGGGATGAGCAGCCCGATACTTTGCAAGAGCATATCCCCAAGCAGCCAAGTAGTTCCAGCGTGCTCCGCCGGATGTTTTGGGATTGGGTGTGATAACGGAGATATCCGAGCGGGTCAGATCGTCCCAGTCTTTGACATTTTTCGGATTTCCCTTACGCACAAGAAATACAATGGTCGAGGTATAAGGTGAACTGTTATTCGGGAGGCGAGATTTCCATTGCTTATCAATCAGGTTCCCTTTATCCGCAATAGCATCTATATCATATGCCAGCGCCAGTGTTACAACATCGGCCGGCAGTCCGTCAATAACAGCGCGCGCTTGTTTGCCTGAACCGCCATGGGATTGCTGAATAATGACTGTATCTTGGGTTTTAACTTTCCAATAGTCGGCAAAGGCCTTGTTATATTCCTGATACAGCTCGCGCGTTGGATCGTATGAAACATTCAGGATAGTAATTTCCTTTGAAAACGCCCAATTTCCGATACCCAGAATCATCATCCATAATACAGATATGAGATATGTTTTTTTGTTGATTTTCATAGTAAAATCCCTCCTATCAATTCCATATTCAATCTCACCGTTAAAATTTGATTGTAAAATCCGCAAGCACGACATCATAATCCGTTGTTTTCCCGCTGCGGGTACGCTTGGCATCCATATATGACAAGCCGATTTGGGTATTGGGAGCCAATTGGTAGCTGAAGCTGTATTTATGCCCCTTTAAATCAGTCCCCCCGCCACCAAAGGTCGCTTCTGTTAGTACACCAAGAAGAGCATCGGCTTCTATATCCCGATAGTTATAAGCAAAGGACCAAGTGCCTTTTTGCGCGGCCTTTCCTATGCTTGCTCCAGCCAGCCATGCATTGTTTTGGCCGGACTCCGCACCGGTATTGTGCGCCAAATCGCCGAAGACACGCAGAGGCAGACTGCCCATAGGCACTCCAATCTCCGCAAATCCCTGAATAATATCAAAGTCGCTGACATAGTAGCCGCCAATAGCCTTATTGCCGTAAAACTGGCTGCTGTTGGCACCTAATCCTTCCCTTCCTTTAACATTGCCAAAATCATAATACCCCCCGCCGGCTGTCAGATACTCATCGCTGTGACCAAATTGCCATGTGGTGCCGGCCTGAACAGCCCATAAACTGCTGTCGGCTTCCGTCTGGCGTTCTTCGAGCCAGTAGCCTCCAACGGTTCCAAATACCTTTATAGTACTGGATACGCTGGTACTATAAACACCGGCTATTCCCTCTGGGGTAATATCTGTATCAAACATCAAATCACTGTTGCCAACCATATAATACGGATTTTTTATCTTGCCGGCATAAATATTCAGTCCCCCAATTCCTGCCGGATGATAATCCACATAGGCCAAATCCAGCCAGATGTTTTTGCTGGAAAAGGCATTGTCTAAATCCTGATTATTCGATGTCGGCGATCCTTCCCCCAAGGGGGCTTCGCTGTTGCCGCTGGCTAACCGGAATCCATAAGAAAACTCCTCATTGACAGCATTAGTTAATCCAATTCGCGTCTGAATGCGGTTTCTGTTGCGGTCGGCTGTTTTGGAGGCATCGTCTGTCCATTCATAGCGATAGCGAAAATCTCCGAATATCTGCATTTTCTCAAGCCACTGAGGCACAGCAAAATTCTTTTTTCTCATTTCAAGCCGCTGGTCAACAATCTGCTCAATCTGCTTTCTTTCATCAGGTTGCCCAGACGAGTTATCCTGCAGAACAACAGCACCCGACGCGATGGTACCTTGCGCTTGCATAAGCCGGTCAAGTTCGGCCTGTGTTTTTGCGAGCTGTTCCGCAAGATAGGCCGTTCGCTGCCGCTCCATTTCAAGCTGTCTTTCCACATCTATCTGTTTTTGTTCCAGCTGGTTCAGACGTTCCTCCAATGTCTTGGTATCCTGCGGAGAATCGGCATGAGCCGTACACAAAAAGAGGGTGAAAACAAGGATTAAAAAAGCCAATACGGTACTGTCGTCTTTCACTCTTCAGTCCTTTCCTTCTTTTTCTTTTGTTTTATAACGACCATTTTAGTCGTATTATAGAAGATAGAACACCTCTAAATACCTGCACCATCTGTAAACTGGGCTGCCAATGCTTCATCATCCTGAATTAACATGTTCTGAAATACATCCGCCAGGGAAGTATGGTCCAGCCGTTTAGCCGCATAGTTGCGAACATCCAGAAAGAGCGAGCGAAACCGACAAACAGGCCGCTGATCACAATGTTCATAATGCCTCAAAGAAACGCAGCCAATAGGTGCCAAAACACCATCAAAGTGCCTTATTACCTCTCCGGCCGTAATTTTGTGGGGCGGCTTAGCTAATATGTACCCCCCCTGCTTGCCCATTGTGCTGGCTACCCACCCTTTGGCTTTCATTTCGAGCATAATATGCTCCAGAAACCGTTTGGGGACATTATTGCGGCGGGCAAGCTCACGAATTGGAATGGGGCCTCGCTGATAATGCTCTACCAGAGTAAACAACGCTCGAAACGCATAATCGGTTTTCATCGATATTTTCATCGTTACCGCCTATATACGACTGAATTAGTAATATATTAGCAAATATGACTGCACCAGTCAATACCTAAATGTAAAAAAAGCAATCAGCTGATCTTTACGATAAATACAAAGACAAAATCAGGCATGAAAGAATACAAACGGGTAAATTCTATGTCTTTGAAAATAAATGAGTTACTGTTTTTTTTACCACAAGCTGTTCTCTGTGATAAGCATCGTATCGGCTGTCAGTAGCAATACCAATTACCTCGTAAACTTTCTGGATTTCATTTTGCGATATAAGGGCAATTGAACAACGAATTTGTACAGGGGATTCATCCACCGTTAAAATCACTGTTTTTTCTAAATCATTCAGTTTGGATTGATGAACAGACGCCCAAGTCAAACCGCTCCTGCAGGCATCTTTGGCGTGCTGCTGGAGCTGTTCCATTCGAACCTGATAGCCCAGAATTTTGGAATTTGCCGAAAAAATCGCCATAGCCATCCCCATCAGGGGGATTAGAACAAAGACAATCATTAAGATAAAACCACTATTTCGCTTCGTATTCATAAGGCCTTTCATTGCTTTGCCGCTTGGCACATGGATTCAAATTATTATCAATCAGGATCCTTGAAGTTAACCATCCATTCAGGCCATTGAGGCAGAGGTTTTGAAGTATCAAAACCTTTGTGCCATTTGAGCCGCCACAATTCCTTAGGGCTTACTGCAGAAACATCGCCATTAGGAAAAAGCACATTGAGCATGTTTCGATGCCAATCCACACAGAATCGCTGCATCTGGTTGTCAGGCTGGGCAGCCCACTGGGTATTTAATAAATAGTCTCTGCTTTGCGGAGGTACATCACTATCTTCAGGACGTCCGGTGTACCATAAGGCATCCAGAAACAGCGGGATTTTATAGCCGCCCACTACATCGATTGTCCGCCAGCTGTATTGGGTATCATGTCCTTCTGTCTGGATAACTTCAGGGGGAGTATCGCAGACCCACCCATTTAATCCATAGCTGCCTGAAAGAATAGTCTCTGCCTGTCCTGATTGGGAAGTGCTTTTTCCCGTTCCGTATGTTTGACGTGCAGCCGGACAAAACTTTAGTTTCGGGGTATCATAATACGCCTGCATCGCATACGGCCACAGGTCTGCACTGCGGCTTTGCAGTAAAACGCCGCTTGGATCAGCATAGGAATAATATCCTGCAAAAAAGCGGCCGTCGTGGTCTTCAGCGTACAAGGTAAACAATTCTCCCCACTGCGACAGATTAGCCATACATAGCACCTTTCTTGCCTGTTCTCTGGTTGCCCTGAGAGCCGGCAGAACAATCGACATCAGCATAGCAATGAGACTAATAACAACCAGCAGTTCGACTAAGGTAAAAGCAGTTTTCTTGCGATGGACATTTGCTTTCATGGCTTATATCTCTTTTTTGATAAAGTAAACATGTGTTTGTTGGAATTTCTGTTTGGATTGACCAAGGATAGGCCGCTCGTTCCAGACAGCAAGTTCCAGAGCAATCGGCCCCTGTTCGTTTTTCCATACAATCCATTTAAGATACACATTCGGCAGTTCCCAGACATCTTCCTTTCGGTCCCTCGGCAGATTGGATTGACGAACGACTTTGCCGTCTGCCAAGCAATAACTCACTAATCCGCCGGCCTGCTTAAGAATAAGCAGATTGCTGCTGATGCGGGGATCCATCTCTATGACAGATAAATGATCCGAATGCTCCACATCCTCTTGAAGATGCTTGAGCATATGAAGCGTCTGCGTCAGTGTTTGATAGTCCTTATAGCTTCGGGGCAGCTCTGAAATAATTTGGTGCATCGGTTTGGTCAGCAGTGCCATCATAACAACAAGTGCTGCCAGCACAGCCAGCATCTCCATTATTGTATAGCCCTTGAGCTTCACTGTTTGAGCTCCTTTTGTGCTGCAACATAGCGGACCAAAGAGGTCTTAACCGTTTTCCTTCCTGATTTTGCAGACAGAGTCAGCTGAATTCTTTGAAGTCCCTGCCATTGCCCCTCCCCCTCAGTTATGTCAATACGGCAGTCAACATTCGGCCAGAGGCAGGCAAACGTATCCTTGGCAATAGGTTTTCCAGTAATGTCCAAAGCATCCATCTGAGCCTGCCCAGCAGCAAGCAGCGTATGCCGAATCCAGCGCAGGTCATTTGCTTTCTTAAATGTACCCCCGACAGCTGCCAGAGCACCTATCAGGATTGTCAGCACACTGATAGCAGTTATCAATTCAAAGCTTAACACGCCAAACCGTTTTTTGTGCGCGTGAAATCTAAAACTAAAATTTTTCATAAAAACATCTCGATTATTTTCACCATCGGCAAATACATTCCTGCAATCACAAATCCCACAAAACAACCAAGACCCACAATTATCAATGGACAGCATACAGCATTCATCAGATTGATTCGATAGTGGTATCGGCTTCGGTATAGATGCTCGAGGGCATCAAGAATCTGCGGTGTATTGCCCTTATTGATAGATTCATCAAAGGACCAAATCAAGGCCTTGTCAAAGCCGCACTGCTGGGCGGATTTTGCAATATTTTGCCCCTCCTCCACTCGACTAAGCCACTGCTCGAGCCGTTTTCGAAAACACCAATTCATATCGAGGTCCAGCGCATTTTGAATTACAGTATTGACAGGCCAGCCGGCCTGCAGCCCTACTTTCAGCATTTCAATCAGCTGCAGATGTGCTCGCGTTTTCTCAAACCAATGTATCACAGGCAGATGCCACTTGAACCAATCGCTCAGACGGTTTGTCAGACTAAGACGCCCGGACCTGCGGCGATAAATACTGCTGAATACACAACGTAAAACAATCAGCAGAATAACGGCGGCAATAACAGCTGCATTAAAACCTCTTGGCCCCATTATAAATTGCACTATTTGAAACAGTATCTGCGTGACGGCAGGCAATGCTGTCTGATGATCACTCAAATCTTCAAGAAGCTGTGCAAATTGGGGTATTATAAAAACAGCCAAACCCAATACAAAAAAAACTGCTGCAATCATAACCAGCAGCGGATACCAAGGATGAACCGGCCGAACTCGTCTGTAATTGTCCACTCTTTCGGTAATATCTGCCAAAATGGTTTCAATAGCATTCGGAAGCTGATTCATTTTTTCGCCACAGCGAACAGCAGCCAGCAGTTCCGGAGGGCACTTGGGATAGCCGCGGGTCAGTGCCTCCGAAAGCGTCCAGCCCTGCGTCAGCCATTCAGCAATATCTCTGAAGATGCGGGACCGCCGTTTTTTTTGACCCTGTGCTGCAGCGTTCAATACCATCGGCAGCGGCAACGACTGCCGCATACTCATTCGGACAGCCGACAGAACATCCAGCGCCAGCGTATATCGGCAGGTCAGCTTGTAGCGAACAATTCCAACCACAACAAGAATAAACAGAACAATTCCTAAGATGTGAAATACTGCTGTTAAAAGGGCTAATAAAATCAGATATTTGAAAAGAATGATAACAATAATAGCAAACGACTTGTACCAAGGAGTTTCCAGATGACCGGCTGTCGGGACCAATCGCACCAGTACAATAGCTGCACAAAACAGACCTATCGCCATCACAACGATCCAGAAAGCCTCGTCAGTAATACCAGCAATAGCACCTCTGTCAAAATCAATTGCCGACAGGATCATACCAGCCATGGCAAACGGCAGTAAAATCAGTCCCAAAGCCGGTTTTTTCCAGATCAGAACGCAGAAGACAGCGAAAAAGATTAGATTTCCCAGATAAAGCATCCACATACTACATCAAAACTTGAGTTATTTTTACCATCGGCAGAAACAAAGACAAGATAATCAGACCAATAATGCCGCCAAGGAGGATAATTAGCAGCGGCATCAGTACGGCCTGAAGCTGGGATTGGAGGGTATAGGTCTTGGCAGCATACAATTGCGCTAGCCCGTCCAAATTCTCCCTCAATTCATTCCGCTGCGATCCGAGCTGCACCGAATAAAGAAACAAATGGCTGATTACGGAGCAGTTCAGGCCTGCCTCCATTACATTAAAGCCCTCGCGCAGCTGTCCGGCCAGCAGAACACAGTCCTGCTTGAGCCGCTCGCTGCCGGAAGATTGTCCAGCCAATTCGACCGCTGTATCCATCGTACAGCCGGCCTTGATTAAGGCCGACAGGGATTCTGCAAAGCGGGACATCAATCCGTTTCGATAAACCCGCCCCAAAAGCGGGATATTGTCCAGTACTTTCTCCTTAATTTGCCGGCCTTCCGGAGAAGCCGACAGCACTATCCAGAACAAAATACAACCACCTATAAGGATGCCGGCTCCAATCCAAAATGACCAGATATGCTCGGCCAGATTTAAAAGAAAAACTGTCAGCATCGGAAGCCCCAATCTGCCATCCGACATGTCCCACATCAATTCGGCGAAAGCGGGAACAACCATTGTAAAAAGAAACGTTACCAGAATTGCTGCAATCAGCAAAATCATCAGCGGATAGGAGATTGCCTCTATCACAATTCTGCGGGTCCTATGCTCAACCTGCAAATGGCGGTTTAAGTTCGCCAGCATCTCATGCAGCCGGCCTGTTTCAATGCCTGCCTTAAATATCATATTGTACAGCGGCGGAAAGTGTTTCTGCCGTTTTTCTATGGCTTTGTCAATCGGAATTCCCTGCTCAAGATCATCGGCAATGCTGTTGAGTAAGCTTTTCATTCGGCCAGAACCTGCATCGTGGGCCAGTTCACGCAATCCTCGCTCCAGCGGAATGCCGGCCTTGGTCAGTGAGGCAAGCTGTTCATTGAAGAGCATAAATTCGCTGCGGCCGACAGGATGCGGAGCCGGCGCCGGCTTGGCCTGCTCCAGTTCGGTCACTTGCAGGCCCAGTTCCTCCAGCGATATCCGGGCCTGATCTATATTGGCCGCTTCAATGGTTCCGGTCATCAGACGCCCTGCTTTCGTACAAGACCGATATTCAAATAATGCCATAGATTATTCCTTTGCATGGGACATAAGGCGGATTTTATATCGGAATGCCGACGGCATCGGCTCGCGGAGGACGTCGGCTGTCTGGAGGATATAGGCATCCTCCTGCCTGTAATAAATCAGAGGTCTTTTTGTTACAGGATCACAGGGCAGACGTATTTCTGTTATCTCACCCAGTGAGTTTGGTAAAAGGCCATCATAGACAGATGCATAATATCGCAATCCCTCTATGCATTCGAGAACCGCAATAAAACGATCGATCTGCTGACACATTTGTTCGGCTTGTCTGCTCGTATAGACAGGCAGGGTTTCTTGTTGCGTCCTGATCTCATTGACATCCGGTATTGCTGCAGTGCCATCGGATAGCATCTCCATCATCGGATTAAACTGTCCGGTCTTCTTGTGATCCGGTGCATCTGTACTGTCTGCGACTAAAAAAGGCATCGGCAAATCCTGCAGAGACCGATAGAGACTTGGTGCACCGGGAGTCTGAATCCATAGTTCGATCTGGGTGAGGATTGCAGCAGCGTTGGCGGCTGCCATCATAGCCAGCTGGGGATTTGAGCGGCACACCATTTGCCGGCTGATGCTGAGGCCGGATTGAAGCCATTCTGCAGCGCTATTATACTCCCGCCGGACAATATGATACCGAGCTTTGAGGGCTGTCAGCCTGCCGTATCGATAAATATCCATAAGAAAATCAAGATATTCCTTCGGCGTCAAAGTAAACAGCGCTGATTCATCCGGATGAACCGCCGATACCGGATAACTGTTTATAGGAGAGTGGCTGTCCAGAGCTGGCCACTCAATATTTCTGCAGATGCTTGCTTTCTGGAGCAGTTGAAGTCTATCACGACAGCGTTCAAGCTCAGTGGCTACGGCTTTTATGTCCAGTTGCTCAGCCGGCAGACTAATCTGCTGTTCTATCAATTCGAAGTCGGGATTTTTTTCCGGTTGATTCGGGTCTTCTGTGAATACCTGCAAATAAATCGGCAGCGAAGCTTCATTTGTCAGATCGGTCTTTAACGGCAGCAGATGAAACATTGGCCGGCCGATGTCCGCCGCTGGCGTCAGTTCCACAATCTTCATTGCTGAAGCAGAAATCCATTGCAGAATGTTTGGGTCTGCAGGTCCCCTTGCAGGTAATATATTGGGCTTCGGTTCTGCCTGATTGGGGGCATCGGCCAAACTGCAGACACAGACGGTTAAAATCAACAATAAAGAAAACGCTTTTCTCATATATCAGATGAACCTCATTTCTGTTTCGATTTACACTCCGCAGACACGGCGGATTTCATCTTCGGTGGTAATGCCGCGGCTGACCAGCCGCCGCCCATCGTGCATCAGATTCATATGACCGCGGGAAGCCAGAATGGCATCCAGCGTTTCCATATCGCTGCGGTCGAGAATCGCCTTGCGCAGCATCCCGTCAAGCTCTACCATCTCTGCAATCAGTACCCGCCCATGATAGCCTGTCATATGACACCGAGAGCAGCCGACCGCTTCGTAAGCTCCATCAGGCAACTGCCTTTTGCAGCTGTCGCATAGTTTTCTAACCAGACGCTGGTTAAGAACCGCATGTATACCCGATGTAACCTGATACGGTTCAATGCCCATCTCCAGCAGACGCAGCAGCGCACCGCTGCAGCTGCCGCTGTGCATCGTTGTCATCAGCAGGTGTCCGGTCAATCCGGCTTCTACTGCAATTCTGGCCGTTTCAGCATCCCGAATCTCGCCTATCATCAGCACTTGCGGGTCTTGACGCAGCAGTGACCGCAGCGCCATGGGAAAGGACATCTGACCCTGCGGCTCTATTTGAACCTGAGTAATCCCTTCAATGGCCCGTTCGACAGGATCTTCCAATGTCACGATGCTGTTGCCGGGAAATTGCTGCAAAATATAGCGCAGCAATGCGGCCAAGGTTGTACTCTTGCCGCTTCCAGCCGGTCCAGTCAGCAGAAGAATACCCTGATTTCTGCAGGCAAACTTCCGCAAAGCGGATTCGATGAAGTCATTAAGGCCAAGTTCATCCAGCTGCATCAGGCCGCGATTTTCATAAAAGATTCGAACCACTGCCCGCTGCCCATAAATCGTCGGGAAAACTGCCAGCCGCAAGTCTGTAATAGTCCCGGCTTCCGACGCCACAGAGATATCCTTGAATCCCTCCATCCGGCCTTCCTGAGGGATATCGTTGCGGTAGGTCAGAAGTCCGGCCAAGACTTTTAATCGGGCTATGATATTTTCACTGATTGCCTTTGGCAGCGTTTCCACCGTATTAAGCGACCCGTCAAGTCTGAATTTAACCAGCAATGACTTGGCAGTCGGTTCAAAGTGGACATCGCTTGCCCCATATCGAATGGCTTCCGAGAGAAGTTGTTCAACTAATGCTGCAACGTTAGGTTGTGATGTCTGATTCATAAATTTTTTTCCAAAAATATATTGGGCTTTCACAGAAACGGACGACCAGCAAGTCCCTTTTGTTACCTAAAAAGAGCAAAAAAATCCAACTCCCATAAACAAAAAGGCCTGTCGTCAAAAGAATCAAGGACAGGCCTTTTACGAAAAATCAGACTAATTTAAAGTTAAGGAGCCCGATACATAAGCTTGAATTTCGCACCATTTTTCGGATAAAGATAACGTACCGTTGAGGTGGCTTGCACCCATTGAAAATCAGCACCAACAGAAGTCTCTAAACCCACATCCAAGTCGCAGTTATAAGTGCCTCGAACAATCAGGCCGGTTCCGGAACTATACACTGTTCCATCAGCATTATAGGTTACCCATCCAAGGGTCAGCTTGTGGTTCTCTGAAGGAGTCAGCTGCTCGACGATAAACTTGCCATATCGCCCTGCCGAAGTTTTGTATACAAAATAGGTGCCGGGATTGAACTCCATACCATCGGAGCCGTAAATACTGGCGGTGCTCATCTGGCTTTCTAATGTTACTACGGCGGCCCGGTTTAGGGCGTCATAATCATGATATACGGCACGCCAAAAACGTGAAATAACACTGAAATCTTCCAGCTTAACCCGGCTGTTCCAGTTGATGTCGCTGTTTTCACACCAATTGGGCATTATACAGTCGGACACCATCCAATTATCGGCCACAACAGACAAATCGCCAAGATTTACTGAACGGTCATCATTTATATCACCCGGATACCGTTCAACATACTGACCTGTCAATTGCAGATTAAAGTCCCACGGGTGCGTATTCCAATTGGACCATAGTTCCATATTGGCCGGCTGGCCGGAGACATTCGCAGCATACCCTGTGCTGGACGGCCATGGATTATCCCATCGGCCGCAGACTCCAGAGGTAAACTCATTGTATTCACCCTGATAGAGATAGCAGGTGAAGATATATGTCTGGTTCGGTTCCAGCCAAAGATTGGAAAAAGGCATCATCACCCAGCCGCCGGTAAAGTTTGACGGAACCAGCTTGACACTTGGGGCGAGTATGCTGCCATCTGCTTTCCGTGCATACATAATCAGATAAACCGCGTGGCCATGTCCTTCCGGGTTTGTGTAATAATCAAACGGATCATCAAACCGGAAACCTGCTGAGGTAACGTTGGCTGGACGGGTTAATGTGATACTCTGCCCAACGCCGACGTTGCGTTTGTCGACCCGATCATCTCCGCCAAACCAGATAACCGCATTGTGCTGGTCATGAATCACATTGAAATCCAGCAGAACTCCAATCATCGCCCACGTGGTCAAAGGACCATAGATATTGTTGGTTTCATAGGTTTCTTCAACTTCGCCTTCGGTATCCACCTGTGCATACATTCTTTTAATACCTTCGGTGGCATAGGTATAGGTTACCGTCATTGCATCTGAGGCACCTGCTGCCAAACTGGAGAATCTTTTCCATCGATCCCCTACGGTACCCGGACTGGGCAAAGAAGCTCGGTCGGCATACCAGTCCAGATAAAAAGACCCCGCATTGGTAGTACCCGCATTATGAATAGTTACGGTTACAGCAACCGGCTGGCCAACATGCGGAACTTTGGGATTGAGGCTAATAGAGGTAATCCGCAAATCGACGTTAATATACTCAAATTCATACGCTCCCATATCGATAGCGGCTATACTGTCCCCATTGCCATCCAGCGGACGGGGTTTACCATCCAAATCCTCGGCCGGAGCATCAAAATCGGACCCGGCATCAATGCAGGGGCTCGAGGCAGTCAAATGGTAATCACCGCTGCCTGTAAACAGAGGATTAGCATTTATATTCCCCGTGCCGGCAAAACCGCCCTGAATATCGCAGTAGGAGGCAGTAGGGCCCGGACTGCTGTAATAATCGACAATCTGATTGGGACTGTTGCCCCAGAAAATGCAATTTCTCAAGGTGGGACTGGATGTATTGGTATAAAGTGCCCCCCCGCCTGCTGCATACGCTGCCGTATTATCAGCAAAAGTGCAGTTGATAATGCTGGGCCAGGCCTGATGATAGGAAATCGCTCCTCCATAGGATGCTGAACTGTTGCTGACAAACAAGCAATTGATAATCGAGCCGTATGTTTGATAATCTCCTAAGATCGCCCCGCCTCCAAAGCCGCCTGCTGTAGAGGAGTTTGACTTGAAAATGCACTTTTCAATCCGGGAATTTGTCTGCAACTGCCAAATGGCTCCGCCGTTATCAGCACTGTTGTCCTGAAACAGACACTCTTTAATCACCAGATTGGAACGGAGATCATACACGGCACCGCCGACAACAGTGGCAACATTGTTGAGAAATCTGCAGTTTTGCAATGTTGTGCTGAAATCAAACCCCAGACAGCTGTAGGTTGGGCTTTCAATATACAGCGCCCCGCCGCTCGAAGCAAGGCCGTTCTGAAATATAAAACCGTCAATGATGCTGTAGGAAGTAATCTTCATGCACCGTACAGAATTGCTACCGTTGATAATTGTCGGATAAACGGCGGGATTGCGATCATCAAGTGTCGGTGACGCCATACCATTTGGAAAACCGCCATACATCACAACAACTTTGTTCAGTGTCAATTCGCTGGTTAGGTTGTACGTTCCGCTCTTTACCCAGATCTGGTCACTGGGAGCATAGCAAATCATATACAGCGGGCTTGCAGCAGCGATGGCAGCAGAAATCGAATTGAAAGCTGTTGGCCAGCTTTTGCCATCTCCTCCGGGCGCAACATCTGAATCAACATACCAAACAGCAGCAGAGAGACTCCCTGCTAAATAGAAAAAGAAAAGAAACAATACTGATTTGCCTTTCATCTTTATACCCTCCTAAAAATGTATGCCATTGAATATTTATTCTGACATCTTTTTAGGCTTTGTCAAATAAAAAAAATGCAAAAAGAAAATAAAGATTAAACAATCATAAAACTGGCCTTGTATTCAGCCTTTATTATGTCTGTTATTTACAGAATTATTTTTTGTCTTTTTATCCAAAATCTGGTAACATATAGGAATGTAAAAGCGTCTTTGATTCGAAATGAGCGTGGACGCAGAAGAAGGGATAATGGCCATGAATCCAGCGACCTTGCGGCTGGCATTTGAGCTGACGGGTAGTACGGCTGCAGAAAAAAGCCAGATGTGGATATTATCTGCAATGCAGTACTATGGACCAGCTATCGTCAGCATGCTGTGGCGGATTCTGGGCAGAGAAGAAGATGTTTGCGATGCCTATCAGGAAACTTTTCTTCATCTGGCCTATCTGCCTCAGCAGCAAAAACCAGCCAACCTTCGTGCCTATCTGTTCCGTACGGCTTCCAATGTGGCCATATCCATGCTCCGCCGGAGGCAGATTGAAAAGAAATATCAGGAGCAGATTCAGCACAAAGCAATTCCGTCTTCTCCTGATCCTGCCGGTTTTTTGGATGCAATGGATCTTCAGCAGCAGCTTCGGGAAGCCATTGCTCATCTTCCGGACTATTTGTCCGATGTTGTTGTGCTGCGGGACTTGGCCGAACTGCCATATCCGCAGGTGGCTAAAATTCTTGGAATAACAACGACAGCCGCCAGAGTTTACCGCCACAAAGCAGTCAAACTGCTGGCTCAGTGGATGTCAAAATTAGATAAGCGGGACGACTTATGAAGACAATAAGATTAAACAATCTGTGCAGAGTTTTACAGCAGCGCAAAGTCGGTCTGTTTGATTCGTTCAGACAGCACGTGCAGCATCGCTTAATTGAACATATGGCAAATTGTCCGCGGTGCCGAAAACGCCTTGGTCTGGCCAGTCGGTTAGAAATCGCTTTGGCTATGATTAAATCCCAGCCCCATCATATTGATCTTTTACAACGGGCTAACACGCAAACATTAGCTGTATTTGCGCATGCACTTCGGTATGCTCCGAAATCACAAACATTGCGCATCAGCCGGCCAGAGCCAATTTGGGCAGTTAAAAACAGGTCCCTTATTGATCGTCTGCTGAATATTGCAGCGTGTCTTTTTGTTGTTCTGATGATGCGTTCGGGAATTTTTCATTCGCTGACCAGTTATAAAGAACAAAGTGAAGCCGTTATTCACAACTATTACGCCCGCAATCTTGACAGCAATATGTTCAATGAAATCTTCCCCAATAACGACACGCTGGCGTGACTGAAATGGGCACATTTCTTTATCTTTGCAGACAGAAAGAAGCGGCTGAAAAACTGCAAAAGTAAAATATATAAATTTTGTCGAGTTTTTCATCGTTTCTAACTTCTTAAATTCCTCAGCATTAGATTCCAACATATATATTGTCAGGCATTTTTTCTAAACTTCGATTTATTTATTTCTTGAAATTTTGCCGATAGTGTGATATAGTAAAATACGCGGGTTAACCCCTGCGGTGTTAGTGTCAGAGGCCTATATTTGGAAGAACCGATGACATCCCCAAGGGAAGCCAGGTCGGGAGTGGATCGGGTATGCCTGCACGACAGGACATTCGGACAACCGCAACGGCTGCCCACATTAGAATAAGGGGTTTCTTTCCACATGCCTGCTGCACGGCATACGCGGAGGTGTACCTCACATAAAAAAGGCCTGTCCTCGTTACAGGCCTTTTTTATGCGTTCAGCCAACTGCTGCAATTGTAATAAACTCTGCTCTACTGCCTCTGTTCTAATTGTTTCACTATTATTTTCAAGGCAGGATTGCCAACGGGAAGCTGACGGCTCTGATTCCAGTTTTCCAAACCAGCTTCCAGCGAACGCAAAAAACCATAATCCATATCCCCGCATCGTGTTGCAACAGGCTCGTCTCTTTCATCCCAGCGCTGGTATCTTCCTGTAATTGTCGCCATATACCAGCGATAGGGAAATTCGTGTTCGACAATCAAAGGATCAAGAGCAGAAATATCGATATTATGTGCTTCTTTCAGATTATGTTCAGTTACTTTCCTAGTTATATCACGCGTATAATAGTGTTCGCCCCAGTACTGACTTTTCTGACATTCAGGCAATTCGAAAACTTGCCCCAATTGTTCGGCTTCCCATTTATCCGGTATATAGGCATCTAAAAATGTCAGGTGAAATTGTGTGTTCGGATATTTTCGGGCAATCTGTCTGGCTGCAGAATGAATAACCCACGAGCCGGCGGAAAGTCCAACAAGATGAATGTGCTTAAACGGTCTATCCAGCTTCAGCACAGCCGCTGCGAGTCGGGGGCCGGCGATGTCCCGGGCATACTGCGCCGCCTGTACCGATGTAAAGACCACTGAGCCGCCCTTCCAATCATACGAGGCACAAACCCACTCATTCGGATCTATCCGAGCGGCGATTGCCTCGGCCATCTGGCTTGGCCAGTCATCCTCGCCCTTATCCAGCCAGCCATGCGTTACCACTGTCAATTTGTCTGCTGTCGGAATAATGCATAATCCATCCTGAATTACCACATTCGGCTCGGCAGAATGTGCCGGCGTCAGCAGCTCATGCTGAACAGCAAACACCCCTTGATCTGCTATCAACAAAAGTCCGGGGGCCTTTGGGGTAATCGTTACAGGGGCTTTGAGATATTTTTCCAGCCCGACATTTTCCATCAGTTTTATGACTTTTTGGCGGGCGCTAAAATCCCCGCGGACGAGGGTACAGAGACATAAGAATAAAATGATCCTGCTATGCTTTGCTGTCACACATCGGCTCCTGCCTTATTTTTTCTGCTTCATCACAGTACGCGCCCGCAAGCCGTCTTCTTCAAACGTAATTCCCAATCGAACCTGCTGGACTGCTTGCATGGGGGTTAATAAATCATCCGGCATTCTCGGCTGTCCCGGATGTCCAAAAACTGTCGATTCAAATGTATGAAATTGTTCATTCCAAACATATTGACCCCCGCCGGGGCAAGTCAGCCTTGTATGCCAATACCGCAAGTGGAAATCGGTTTCAGTCAATTCTCCTTTCCGCATTCGCCATTCGGCCAGAATCGGCAGATGTCTCCACGACTGCATCTGGAGATAGCGGTTCCAGCTTTGTGATGCAATTATTTCAATCACCTTCCATGCCTTTTCATCAGCCTGCACAGCAAGATTTTTGCCAAGCCACTGGACCGGCGCTTTGGTGCCATTTTGGCGGGCTGATACACTGGCACGCTCAATCGCCTGCTGAAGAAGCTTTTCATGGGGTGTTATAATCAGCTGGTTTGGCAGTGCTGCATAATACAATGACGGCGGATTCTGCTTTGCTTGCTCGTACTGAAAGGTAATCTTGACATAAGATTTCTGCTGCCAGTTCAGTGTTTCCCACACAGTCATATTCGGTGCAGTCTGCTCGATAAAAGCACGCAAGCCGACAAGAAAGATGGTCAGCTGGGATGGGCTGTCAACATCCATTGCAGCCGCAAGCGGCAGTCGATTGATATTTTGTTCCAGATACTCAAAAAATTCGTAATCCAAGGTATGGCCGGAAAGGATGCCGGCCAGTTCTCCCCAAAAAGAATCTTCTTCGGCGTATATTGTAATCCATCGCCCCAGCCAACTAAGCGGATGGGTGTTTATCCATTCCGGTCCGCCCATCGGTCGGGCAAAGCCCCCCGCCAAGCGAACCGGTTCGGAGTCTGAATCGATAGCTAAAATTGCCTGCAGAATTGTTTTTGCGTGAGGATCTCCATCATCAGGTTGAAGAAAATTCTTGCCGCCAATCTGCATCAGCTGGCGATATTCACTGTCTGCAATCAGCGGACGGATAGTTATGTCAATATCTATTGTATCGGACTCCAGCAGAACTGCAGCAGCAACAGGATCAAAAAAAGTGCGCCAGCGAGACTGATAACTGCTCCGAAAGCGGTTATACTGATTGCGTTCCCTTTCTGTAGCTTTTTCAATAGCCAGCTCGCTGATGGGTGTCATAAATCGAAGATTTCCATAAACAGAAGAGGTGATCCCTGCATTGGTAATAGTAATATCCCCTATATCTGGCGCCCAATTCAGCGCTGTCGTCTGCGCAGCGGCAAGGTCAAATCTATCTTGATTATCCAGATAGCCGGCCTGAAGCTGTGATAAAACTGTCGAAACCAGCATTCTGCGAGCTGCCCCTATGCGCCAGCGAGGACTGCACCAGCGGCGAATAGCTGCATCAGTCAAAACCAGAAATGCTGTTTGCCTGTTTTCATCCGCCGGATAACAGCTGCGGAAAAAGGCATATTCACCCGCTTCAGCCAAAGAGGGCTGCTTGCCTTGGGCTGTTTTTATGATTTTTTCCAGCTGAACCAGCGAATTGCTCACAATAACTGCATTATCAAGGCGAGCCAAATATGAACTGACTGTCCTATCCGGAGAAACTACCGCCTGATAAGGTATTCCGCTGACCATTCCGGTCAATTTCTTGGCATCTTTAACTTTCTCCAGCGCTTCCTGCTGTTTAGATTCGGTATTGGAATAGACCAGTCGAGCTATTGGTGCATCAAAAAGTACAGCCGAATCTGTTCCAGCCTTCCAATACAGATCAGAACCAGTCAAGGCAACACTGGCTATCGTTTTAGGACCCCAAAAACGCGACCAGCCATCCAGCCAGACACACATCTGCCGCTCGTACGATTCGATATTTTGAGTTTGAAACTCATCCGGAAGATACCACGTCCCTTTAAGCCTATCCAATAAATGCATCATCGACTTGAATGTCGGATAAAAAAGAGCATGCTGGTCAGCGGGAATAAAACGAGCTAAAGCATCCTTTTTAAATACAATGCCCTCGTTCTGCTTGTTCCAATCTATTGCCGATGTTGTAATGCCTTCAATACCAGCAATGTCAACTACACGCGGCTCATTGAATCGGGTCTGCAGAGTCCGATCGAGTTGAATATTTTCCATAACTGCTTTGCGGCCGGTAAAAAAGAGCATTATATCTTCAAATGGATCCTGTTCGGGCAACAATCTGCCTTGCTGGCTCACTCCTGAACACTGCTGGTCATCCAGTATTTTCTGTGCCTGCTTGGCTCGATAGGCAAACCATTCAGTTCCAGTGAATCCGCAACTTTGCAGAAGGGTGTAATGGTTTTTCATCGCTGTAAAAAAATGCCGTTTTGCCGAAGTTTGCTCAGCATTCACCGGTTCCTTAGAAATCCTGAATCGTACAGCCGACATACTCTTTAAATTCGCTGTTGGAAGGAAAATAATGCCGGTTATCGGCAGAGAATGGCTGCTTTTAATCGCAACAGATGCATTATCCAGCAACTGCCCAACCGATTGAATCCGCCAAAAATCGGGGCGGTTTTGTCCACCAGACTGGATAAATTCACCAAAATCGATATAGATTTCTTCTTGCCTGTCGCCGGCCGCATAGGGCAAATAATATTTGATTTGCTGCCTTAGACCCCAATCAAGCGGAGCCGGCGACGACAGCACCTTATCCGGCCACTGTCCTTCAATCTCAATCTGCCGCAGAGGCAGACAGTAATACATTTCTGTATTCTGTGAGAAGACGACAGAAACCGTAAAGCCGGCAGCAAACACTGCTGCAAAAAGGTAATTTTGTAGCCTCATTTTAAACACCTTCTTTCTGGCTTACTTTAGCAAGTTCCACAATTCTGCTTTGATTGGATTCAAAAAATCCCTTTTTCTTTAAGAACTGATACAAGAAAGAAATCCCAACCAAAATCAGCCCTGTCGTCAGAAAAGTAGCAATTCGGTATTCTGTTCCCAATACCCACATATCCAGATTAATTTTGCCCAGCAGGATAGCGAAAATTCCAAAGGAAAGATATCGAATCCAAGCCGACCTGACAACAAAGCCGATAACAAGCAAAAACGCAGCATAAAACGCCCACGAAACAGATATATACATGCGAGACAGGAATTTCCAGCTATCCAGCACCGGTGCCTGCATTCTAAAATACCAATAGATTTCTTCAGACAGCAGAATCCAAAGCAGTATCAGTGATGCCATAACAATAGCCGCCGGCAGGGGTCCGCCCTTCCCCCGTGAACATTTGACAAACCATGCACCCAGCAGCATTGCTGCGGCATAGAATACCGCAATGGCAAACGGAATATTTGCAAAAAGAATAAATGGCTTATAATAGACTTTATTGGCTGCAATTGCCGTAAATACTGCCCCGCCCAGAGCAGATAATATCCCGATGCGCTGAACAAAATCCCCGACCGGGGGAAGCGGCCGGGCCAGAAGGATCAGCATCGTTATTCCGCTCAATAGGATGCCGCCCAGCAACAAATTCGAATGTCCAGCAGTAGACGGCTCTATCTGCCAGCGGCAGTGTGCGTGCCATTCCAACCAGCAGCCGGCCGTCAGCAACAGAACACCGGCGGCATAATAAATCTGGGCTGCAAGCCTGCTTTCCTCCAAAACAGCAGCTTTCATCCATCGCCATAGCACGTGCCCAGCCAGCAATCCGGCAGACACAACGACCCATGCAACAAACGGCATATTAAATACAAATGTAAATGCACCATTTGCATGCAGCGGAAGTTGGCAGAACAGTCCGGCTGCCGAAAGCCCCGATGCGATTACTCCCAGTATTCGGATGGAGAATTTATTAAAATGAATCCCTGCCGCCAGCATGACCAATCCGTAGAACATCCAGGCCATCAATATCGAGAAATGCGCCCGCATCTTCCAGTCAACCACTGTCGGGCCGTACTGATTGCGGCAGTACCAATACATATAAAACTGTTCACTGATGACTGCAAAGATAAGAAGCAAGCCCAGCATAAACAATGCATCGGGCATTTGACGCTGGTGTGATTCAGAAGGAAGAGCTTTCCGGATTTGCCGGATGCTGAAATAAAACGAACCTATAAACACGCATGCTATTGCAAACGGAATGTTCAAAAACATCCTGAATTGGTCATAATAGACACCCATCATAGCCATCGCGGTAAAAATTGCTCCGGCCCCAGCAGTCAAAACGGCAGTCATTCGGACAAAATCGCCGTGGGGGCAGATTGGGCGAGTTGCAAAACCTATCAGTAAAATTGCTGCTACTATCATGACGCCCATCAAAAAATAGGCCTGTCCCTGTTTGAGAAATTCGATATGCCAATCACAGTATGCATACCATTCCAGCACAGCACCAATTGCCAGCAGCAGGCGCCCCCAGACAAAATATACCTGTGTCAGAAGGCGGCCCGCTTCATTTTGACCGGACGCCATAACACGCCAGAGTGCGTGGCATATCAGAATTGACACAGACACCCAAATCCATGTTCCAAAGGGTGCATTGAAAACCAAACGAAAATCAGCATCTGGATGCAGCGGCAGATGATAGAACAAACCCGCTGAGGCAACCGCCGCAGTCAAAAATGCCATCCCCCTTGACCATAAACTGCTATAGCGGATACTGACAAAAGTAAGAACGATAGCCTCAACGGACCAGCCAACCAGTGACGGCTGTAAAGCATCAAAATACAGCGGGATTGCCGCCGCTATAAATGCGCTGCCCAGCACCCCCAAAACAGCTTGCAGCCGGCCGTCGTCTCTGCACCGCAGCATCGCAAAGACCAGAAGCACCAGATGCATCATGCCCCATGCGGCAGCTGCCAATCCCAGCTGCCCCTGATAATCGGCATAGAGCATCCGCCAAAGGTAATAAAATACCACAGCACTATTCACCACAATCAGAATCACATCCTCTAACCGAGCTGCAACTTTCCGGGTCAGAGCATAAAGAACCGGCTGCACAAGATAAATGCATCCAAATACCCCCAACCAGAACAGGGCTGTCTGTATCTGGGCAGCTGTGTAAAACTTTTCAAACCATGCGGTATAAAGCAAATAGGTGCCGACCATTGCTATCCAATTGACAGCCCTCCATCGGCGAACCAGTGCACAGCCCAGTGCCCCGCCGCTGAGCACTAAAATATAGCTGAAAAGCGGGATGGGAAGATTTCGACCGGTTGTGATTATAGCCGGCGACAAATAGCCGCCCAGCAATGAAAGGAAGGCAATAAACACTTCATTTAGAACAACAGCATATGTCATTGCCGAGCCGGTAATAATCATCGACAAAGCAAATGCCCATTCAGTACCAAAAAGATGATAGACCCGGCTGCCGCTGAAAACGGCGGCATACAAAAGTGCAAAACCCAGTGCTGCAATGCCTTTGGCAACAATTTCATAACCGCGCCGGCGGGTCAGCTCGCCAATGATAATGGCCGCAATCCCGCCGACGGCTACCATACTAACCCGGGTTACAGGTCCAAAGAGCATCTTTTCATAGACATATTTGAGAAAAAATCCCACTCCTGCAATCACCAGAATTGTTCCCACGGCCAGCGCAATCGTCGTGCCGATTGTCAGTTCCCAGCCGCTCTTGCCTGCGGTCGGCACCGGCCTAATCTGTCCCAATCCAGTGTCTGTCGGTTTTGGCTGAGGCGCAGGCGCATAGGGCAATGAGGGCTTAACACCAAACTGATTAGACACTGGAGCCGAGACGTTTATCTCGGCAATTTGAACTGGCATCGGGGGCTGTGCCGGCGGAATTATCGGTTCTTCAACAGCCGGCTTTGCCGCAGTCCTGTCAACTGCTGCCTGACCGCTCCAGACCGGGTCTTTGGGTACAGCCGGCATTGACAGACCTCTGTGTTCAGTCTTACCCTCCAATCGATTCAGCCGCTGCTGAATGCTGCTGATTTTATTAAACAGAACAATGGCAAGAATAATTGCAACCGGTCCGGCAGCAGCTAATCCTATTCCCAGAAAAACCAGCAGTACAGCAAAAAATTCCATATTTTTTGCCCTTTAAAGTTATTTTTTAAGAAGAAAATCTGTATCTTTTCAGCTTTCTGATTTCTGCATCTGAATATATTTTTCAGCTGTCTGGCGAAGCTTTATCATATCCAGCTTGCCGGAACCAAGATGCGGGATTTCATCGATGCCGATAAGGTTCTCCCGTTTGGGGATATACAGTTTCGGCAGACTGCTCTCTGTCAGAACAGCATATAGTTTATCGCCGTCAACTTTTCGTTTATCATATAAAATAACAAGCTGTTCACCTTTTTTTTCATCCGGAAGACTGGTTACGGCCAAAACCGACTCATGAAAACCCAGCTTTTCCATCGCCGTTTCTTCAATGGTCAGATGGGGTACCATTTCACCGCCGATTTTGCTGAATCGGCTCAGGCGGTCATGAATGGTTACGAATCCGTCTTCATCGATGCTGACAATATCGCCGGTATTATACCAGCCGTCTTTAAGGACCTGCCGGGTTATTTCCGGCTGCTTCAAGTAGCCCTTCATCACATTGGGCCCTTTGACAAAAAGCAATCCGGGTTGTCCCAGTTCGACGGGCCGGCCTGTTTCAACATCCAATACTTTGACAGCCAATCCGGGAATTGTATGCCCCACTGTTCCTTCTTTGGTGCCGATTTGCCGTACACCGTCAATTTCAACATCGGGTATATTGAATGCGATCAAAGGGGAACATTCCGTTGCTCCATATCCTTCACAGGGCCGAATTCCGAATTTTTCCTCAAAAGCATCTATCAGCTTAGTCTTGAGCTTCTCGGCTCCTGCCACAATAAAACGGATAGTTTTGAAATCTTCCGGACGGCAGCGGCACAGATAATTGAGCAGAAACGTCGGCGTAGCGAAAAGCAAGGTTGCCTTTTCAGCCGCAATCGTTTCGCCTACGAGTTTTCCATCCAGCGGATTGGACACAAAACAAGCCGGTACCCCTGCAATCAAAGGCAGCCACAGGGTACAAGTTAGACCAAATGAATGAAAGAACGGCAGCACGCCGCACAATTTATCGCTTTTAAATATCTTAAATACCGTCAAAGCACACTCAATATCGGACTGGATATTACAATGGGTTAATTCCACCCCTTTCGGCCTGCCTGAACTGCCGGAGGAAAACAGAATCACGGCAGTCTCATCGGCGCTGAAATTTCGGGGAATTCGTGCCAGTTTGTCAGCAGGCCAGAAACGCGCCTTCAGAAATGCCTTGCGTTTATCTCCGTCTGAGACAGCCGCCAGCAGGTCTTCGATAAAAAGCACGCCCGGCAGCGTGTCAGCCCTGAAGCCGAGTTTATCTAAAAATGTCCGGCTGGTAAGTACCGTTTTAATTTCGGCGGTTTCCACCATGCAAGCCCGGTCGCTGTCGGAGGCGGTATAGGACAAGTTGACAACTGTTTTATTCAGCAGCGCAGCCGCATAATTGGCCAAAGCCCCTGCAACAGAAGGCGGCAGAAAAATCCCAAGATTTCTTTGGCCAGCGGTTAGAGTCTCAATTTTATCAGCCAGCGCTGCAGCGGCAATAAGCGTCCTGCCGAATGTCAGCCGTTTTCCAGCCGTATCAGATAGGCACGGCTGATTCCAGCGTTTCCGAGCGGCTTGTATCAGTGTCTGTCCTAAGCTGTGCTGATTAGAATATCTGCTGCTGAAATAATCCACAGATAATTCCTCAATCGCCCAGCGGATATCGCGCACCGAGGACTCAGACGGCATCGGGCGACCAAAATGGACACAAACCGGACACGGCAGCCGCTGCGGCCACGCACTCATCAATCGTCCGTGGTAATGGCTTAAGATACTGCCCCACAGGCCGCCCAGATATGTCGGAATAACAGGATAATCGGTATCTCTGACAATTTTCTCAAAACCGGCATGGAACCGTCCCAGCATTCCTGTCCGCGTAAGCATCCCTTCGGCAAAGATACAGACCAGATATCCTTCCTCCAACGCCTGTCGGGCCTGCCTTATGGCACTGATAATCTGTTTGGGCTCTTGGCTGATTGGAATCATCCGCCCCAGCCGGAACACCCATCCCAGCCAAGGATTACTGTAAATTGTCTTGTCCATCACAAAGCGAATACGCCGCTGCTGGGTAGCCATCAGAACAACGGCATCGGCCCATGACACATGGTTGGAAACGATCAGTGCAGGTCCCTCCATTGGAATATTTTCCATGCCAACGACCCGTATGCGATAGATAAGCCGTGTAATGAGCACAACGATCAGCCGTATCAGGAAATCGGGCATAATCATAACTGCCGCAACAGCTAATAGAAAGGTCAAAATCCCCCACACAAGAAACATCCATCGCGGCGGCACACCGAGATTTCCGCAGACAAATTTGACCAGCAAGGCCGCCAACAGAACACCCACCCAGCCCAGAAAACTGGAAGCCGCCAGCACCCGCCCGCGAATGGATACCGGTGTTCGAATCTGAATAAATGAATGAATTGATACAATATAAAGGCCGCAGCTGATGCCCATCAGAAATGTCAGAATAAAAACACTCCACCGTGGATTCTCAAGAATAGGCGTTGGGACTGCTCCGCCGGCGGGGGAAACCATTCCCAAGCCGATAGAAGATGCTGCCATACCGATTGCCCCCAAAGGCACAATCCCCATTTCCACCGTACGCCCGCTGAGCTTTCCGGCCAGCCAGCAGCCAATGCCGATGCCGACAGCCGCCATCACAAACAAAAAGCCGCTGTCTATATCACTGTAGCCGCAGACTTCCATCCCATAGGGTATTAGATTAATTTTGGCAAACCCGCCAATCAGCATAAAATAAGCGCTGGCCCATATCGTCAGCATGAGCTGGCGGTCGCCTCTAACTTGCTGAAGCGTGCTCCATACATCTTTGACAAACAGCAGCGATGCCTGCGACTTTTCACCGGCTGGTTTTGTTTTGGCTATGCGGGTGCTGGTTAAAAAACCCGCCGCAGCAACAGCCACACAAGCCAATCCTGCCAAAGCAAAATTGCGGCCGCTGAGCTTTGCCAGAATCGGTCCGGCGGCAGCACCGATAACAATAGACAGATATGTCATGCTTTCCAGATAACTGTTGGCCCGAGCGATATGATCCCTATGGACCAACTCAGGAATAATACCGTACTTACAGGGTCCGAAAAATGCGCTCTGGGTGCACATCAAAAACAAGACAGCCCAAATCCCCATCGGAAAATTGTAGTAGAATACCACACAGCCCAGTATCATAATCACCAGTTCGGCGGCCTTTGCCAGCACGATAATGTTGCGTTTGCTGAATCGATCAGCCAGTACGCCGGCAGCCGGCACAAACAGCAAAAACGGTACAACAAAAATAATGCCGGCCATCGCATTGATATCTGCCTTTTTATCTGCTCCCAGCAGGCCTATTAAAAAAAATATCATCAGACCCTGAAAAATATTGTCATTGAGAGCGCCCAAAAACTGAGTGGCGTTGTGCCAGTCAAATGAACGGCTTAATTTCATTGATTGTTCTGTATCCAAGGCCTTACCCTGATTTACGAAATAACCAAATTTGCAGATATTTTTTGTGTATTTTAAGCTGATTTAATCCAATTTTCACCTTCTAAATTTGACATATTTCCCAATCACCGCATCTATATTCCCATTTCTGCGCCGCAGTGTTCACAGTACGGCAGAAGGATATGACGGATGCCGCCGCAACTGGCGCATTTGTCATATAATTTTGTACCGCAGGAGGGGCAAATATAGGGTTCCTGCTGCGCTGCCGCCGGTTGTCCGAACAGAGCATGTTCTTTCTTGCCAAAAGCACCGATATAACGAAGCGGCCCCGTTCGAATAGGCTTGCTGCAAACGGGGCAGATGCATTTGTCATAATGCTGCTGATACTGCTTGACAAGCAAATCTTTCTTCGGCGCAGCTATCATACGGATTAAATAAATGAGAATCCTTATCACAATTGCCGTTACAACAGCCCAAGCAATATATTTAAAATATCGGGTGGGGAAATATTCATGTGCTACGAGGGCAATTTTGACAAATGCCGCCAGAAACACAGCCCATACCAGCGGCCAATAGGCACTGATTCGGTATTTCATAAAGAAAAAGGAAGCTGCCAGAAAAATCGGCACCAGAAACGCCAGCTTCAATACGGCTGTCTTGAGCCAATGCCGCCGGCAGGCTTCTTGAAAGTCTTTCTGTGCCTCCTGCTCTTGGGCTTTTATAGTCTCATTCACAGCTTTCAGCGCATCTTCTTGTTCCCGCTTTTGCCGGGTCAGCTCGGCGATCTCCCTGCTGTATTCCTGATTTTTTTCCTGATTTTTCAAAAATGCAGCCTGGCTTTCTTGGAGGGTTTGAATGCTTTTTTCCGAAAACACAAGATTTTTCGCTACGCTTTCTTTCTGAATAGAAAGCAGCTGGTTAATCGTATTCTGCAGATTATTTGTGGCGCTGTTCAAAAGCTGCTGTTGTTCGGACTGCACTTGTATCTTGCGTTGAAGAGCATCGACTTCACTGCTCAGCGATTTCTGCTTTTCGTCCAGTTCCGCTGCCACGTGCCGGCTCCGGATAACTTGCCAGTCGGGCCCTGCCATCGTGCCAATGTCATCTTCGATAAAGCATAAAAACCAGTAAAACAGTACACCTAAAACAACTCCCAGCACAACAACTGAAAACCGCAGTCCCCAGGATCCTTTTGTTTTCCGTTTCGTTTCCATAACCTGTTCTCCTGTATTGTATTTAATATAGCTGTTGTTCTCACTATGCCAATTGGTCTTGAAAATACTTCCCGATAAGGGCCAGCGCCTGCTGTCGGTATTCAGCCGCTTCATTGAACAGCTCATGGTTGGCGCCGGCAATCATTTCGATACGGACATTGGGAAATTTCCGGCTGAGCAGATTCAGATTGTATTTCCACTCCACCGTGCCGTCTTTGTCGCCCTGCAAAACCAGAACTTCCCTGTCGCAGGGATTCATGGATTCAATTTGATCATTCCAGTCGAAAAGGGCTTTGACCCATTTAAGAGACAGGTGTTTGGCGTGCAGATAGTCTTGCGTTTTATTGAAAACCAAAAAGTCCTTATCCGAGGAATTTTTACGGTGAAAACGTGCAATTTTGTCCGTAAAGGCGCTGTATATTTTATACGTTCCCTTAGACTGTTCATAAGCCGTCCAATGGATCAGGGGAGCGGCAAGGACAATTTTTCCCAAGTCTCCTTCGGATTTTTCCAGCATCATCTCTGTAAGAATCGCCGCACCAGTACTGAAACCGACAGCATAAAACGGTCCGATTAAATACCCTTTCACAAGTTTTAGAAAATCCTGTGCAGTTTGGACATACTGATCAAAAGATTCGATCGCTGCGGCTGGGCCGGATGACAGACCGTGGCCGGGCAGGTCATAGACGGCGGCAGCAAATCCCTTATCCAGAAGAAACCGAATCAAATGCCGGAATTGTCCGCTGTGATTGAGATAGCCGTGCAGCAAGACCGCCGTCGCGATATAGTTGGACGGCTCATACAGATGCGCCGCTAAGGTAAAACCGGCAGATTCAAACGAGCCGAACAAATGCCTTGCCTCACACCAGTCGCCATCCAGACCGTAATGGGCAAAATAATCCACAACCGCCGACGGATACATAGCCGGATCGACCTTATGCATCGGCTCAACAGTAAATGGCTTGGACAACGTCGTGGTCTCCCGATTCATTGTCTCTTGTTGTTCTACCACTTGTACTACAACACCTCACAAAAAGCAACTACTCATTCTTTGCGGCAACAATCCTTCCTTTTCTGATGAATTTTTCTAAAAATTCGGATTTTCTCTTTCGAGACGCTCGATTTCTTCAGCACTGATCGGTTTGTGGTCCTTCAACTGGCCTATCCATTCATACGCCTTTGGACGGGGATTAAACAGCTTCGCCAGTTCCATTGTTACATCCACAACGTCCGCATCGTCTGCCAGATAATCGCATTCCCACTTGCTGACAATAACATCCACACCGGCGGCCTTAGCAGCGGCCGGAATCTGCTGCTTGATGCACTCAAAACATTCATGAACCGGCGCTGTCCCAAAGCCCTGCTGGTGGGCTCTTGCCTGGTGCTGCCGGCCCCATGCTTCCAATTCTTTGACCTTGTTGGAAACGTTGTCTTTTTTTGCCTGTTCCAGTGCTAGACGTTTTTCCGCGAGGATTTTATCAAAATGCTCTGAATTCATATATGCAACCGCAATCCCCCGGCTGTCATAGACACCGACCCGCAGCAGTGTCTTTTTTTCCGCGCCGTTCACCGGCTGAACCGAGCTAAACAGATACATCGCTCCGAGCGATAACACAACCAATCCTAAACCCATCATTTTGCGTTTCATTTCAACCTTTCCTTTCGTTTTCATAGTTATCTTTTCTATATCGACTTTCAAAAAAGTCTAACAGGCGCTTTTTTCAAAACCGGAAATCGAAAATCGGCTATTGAAAATCTCATCCGTGCTGGGTTGTATCCTCTAATCCCAAACACAATTGTCCTGCCAAAGTAGGCCCAGTTGAGGACAAATGGGTAGATAAAATGACTCCGTCCATTCGGGGCCCACAGCCAGCGAAAGGACCGCCGAAATATTCTCCATGGTGAATAGAATTTTCGGATAATCCAATCCGCGCCGGCCTGGAGCTGCTCAGCTGACATTTGACGGGGCTCAAAAACTACATGGCGATAATCATAATGTTCAAAATTATTATCCATAATACGGTCTGCCATCTGACTGTATAAAGGAGTGCCCGGCAGGGGCGTCAAAACAGAAACCTGAACGGCATCCATGCCGATATTCTCAAGCATTTTCAATGTCCGTTCAAATACATCGACGCAGTCTTCATCAAAACCAAAGATTACGCCGGATTCCACAAAAATCCCGTGTCTGTGGAGCGCACGAATCGCATTTTTATATCTTTCGGGCTTATTAAAATTTTTATCCGATTGGTTAAGACTTTGTTCATTAAACGTTTCCAGCCCGATGAACAAACCGACGCATCCGGCTTTGGCCAATGCCGTCAAAAGTTCCTGGTCATGGGCTACTTCGATAGAGGCCTGTGTAATCCAATGCTTTTTGAGCGGCTCCAGCTGCCCGAGCAGCTGGAGTGCATAGCTGCGATTCTGAGTCAGATTGTCGTCAACAAATATAAAGAACTTGGTCTTGAAAGAACGGATTTCATCGATTACCTCATGAACCGGACGGGTATAATGATGGGCCTTATAAACAGCACTGATAGAGCAGAAATGACAATTGTTTCTGCAGCCCATTGTTGCATACACTGCATTCGGGGTAGAATACTTCCTTGACCGGATCATTTCTCGGGGCAGCGTCGAAGGGATGGTTCCGGCAGGATTGCCGTAATAAATCTTCTCAAGCCGGCCCGCTTTAAGATCGCTGCACAAACGCGGCCAAGCCTCAAACGCCGGTCCGACGACAACAGCATCAGCATAGTCCAATGCCTTTTGGGGATTTAAACTCGGGAAAAAACCTCCCAGCACCACTGGAATATGCCTTTGCTTAAAATACGTGCATAATTCAAACGCACGCGGTGCTGTTGCTGTCATACAGGTAATTCCAACAAGATCAAAGGATTCATCCAGCGGAACAGTTTCTATCTGTTCATCGACCAGTCGGATATCGGTGTCTGGAGGGGACAATCTGGCAACTGTCAGGAGAGACAACATCGAAAAACGAAATGTTCTGCCGTTGAAAAACTTTCGGCGGCCGATTTGCCGCCAGTTGCCTGTTGCTGGTGAAATCAGTAATAGTTTCATTGTTTTGTCCTTTTTCTTTCCCATCCTAATGACAGGCTATAAATTGACTTAGAACCATTTCCGTACATAAGCGATCAATATGTTCAGAATTGGCATTTACAGAGACATAATTGGTTTGGCAAATTGGTCCGAAGCCAGAAGTTGTCTTCCCAGCCGCATAAATAACAACTGCAGCAAGACCGCATAAAATTAAAGTTAACAACGCCTTCTTTTCCATCGCTTGTACCCTTTCATTTTTCAATTCTTATTTCCATTGCTTGTTAATAGTACAATCCGTGTGCCAGATAAACCAAAATACCGTAAGCATAGATTTCTCAATAAGTTAACAAAGCATCAAATAGACTCAGATAAATTATTCATGGTTTTTTATTGACATTTATTGCATAAATGCTGTACCTTTTATGTATGGCACTTATCAAACTTTCCAATTCGGACCGGACGTTTTTTCAATTGGTCGCTGATGCGACATTCACCAATCCATTCAGCCGCCAGCGTGCAGAAATAGACCGTAAAATCAGCGGAATCGGCGGCATTCCTGACCGGAAACAGCAGGTTTCGTATGCAGTTGAAGTTATCCGCGAGCGTTTGGCTAATTTAGACACTAATAAACGCTGCCGCTTTCAGGATTTTGCCGGGCAGGATAGGCTCCTGATGCGCTATACTTTCCTGTTCGATGTTTATCACGCTTATGCGGCTGCCTTTGATGCTTTTATTGCTCATCAGCAGACCTCAGCATCCCCGCAGAAAGTCCCTTTTGCAGCGGCAGCAATCAAAGCCCTGATTCTCCGAGGATTTACGGATGAGGAAGCCATTCTTTACTTCTCCATGTTCTACCAGATCCGGCGGGCCTTTTACTTTATTGATCGCGGTCTGGTCGGTAAAAGTGACTGCATGCGGAAGCTTCGGATGGATTTATGGAACAACATTTTTACGTATGACATCCGCGATTACGAACAATATATGTGGGATAAAATGGAGGATTTTTCGACACTTTTGGAAGGTCCAACCGGAAGCGGTAAAGGTGCTGCAGCCGCTGCAATCGGACGCAGCGGCTTCATTCCCTACAATCCGGCCAGCCAAGAGTTTGCCGCCAGTTTTACCCGTATATTCATCTCGATTAATCTGTCACAGTTTCCCGAAACCCTGCTGGAGTCGGAATTGTTCGGGCATACCAAGGGCAGTTTTACCGGTGCAGTCAGCTCTCATCAGGGCATTTTGAGTCTCTGCGGCCGGCATGGCTCAATTTTTCTGGATGAAATCGGCGAAATCAGCATCCCGGCACAGGTTAAACTGCTTAAGGTACTTGAAGAACGGCTGTTCAGTCCTGTCGGCAGTCACGAACAACTTCGTTTTGAAGGCCGTGTCATTGCAGCTACTCATCAGCCCATCGAACGTCTGTGCAGAGACGGCCGATTTCGCGAGGATTTTTACTATCGGCTGTGTTCAGACTGCATTCAGGTCCCTCCGCTGGCACAGCGCATCAAAGAAAATCCGCAGGAACTGACCGAATTAGTTGAGTATTTCAGCCGGCAGATTATCGGGGAGCTGAATACACAATTAGTGGACCGTGTTATTTCGGTTATCGGACGGCGATTGGGACCCAATTATTCTTGGCCGGGCAATGTGCGTGAACTGGCTCAATGCATCCGTCGGATTATCTTGAAACGACAGTATGAAGGTCAAGCTGTTAAGCAATCGGAAAATGCCGATGCCCTGACAGAAAGCATTAAAAACGGGACACTCACGGCCGACCAGTTGCTGAACAGCTATTGCCGCATGCTTTATCAGCGGCTTGGAACTTATGAAGAAACTGCCCGGATATCTGGTCTTGACAGACGAACCGTTAAAAAAAGAATCAAACAGGCAGAATCGCACGATCAATTCCAATGATTTTAAGGCAATTTTTTATTATTGATTGCCGATATATATGATATGTTTTCACGAAACTAAATTTACGCTATCTTGAGAAAAGACAGACGCCAAATGCTGTTATACGAATGTAGGCAAAATAGTGCCCTTTACAGTAGATAACACCAGCAGAATGGAAGCATATTGGAATAAAAAACGCATTTTTCAACTCCATCAGGCAGACCCATCGGCCATTGAGAGATTTTTTGAACATTTCGGGCCATGGATCTATACCTGGCTTTATTATCAGACGGGTGCTGATCCGCAGATTGCTCTTGAATTAACAGACCTGACATTCCGACGAATCATTCTAAACATTACTTCTTTTGATACCGCAAAACAAAGCCTGTCTCAATGGCTCATGGAACAGGCCAAGCTGGCTCTCAGCGAGGGAATGGCCGGCCGGCAGATTCAGCCCCAGCGTCCATGGGCGTGGTCTCAACTGCCAAAGCATATTCTGCAGGCACTGGCAGGTCTGCGATTCCAAGCAATACCCGATACAACAGCCGCCTACCCGTTTGTGCAGGAATTGGTGCAGGCAGCGCTGGCAGAAATGGATGCCAATGACCGCGAGCTGATGATTTACCGCTACCATCATCTGGATATGCCGGAGCACATCGCCGAACAGATGGGCATTCGTATTGAAGAAGTCAATAATCGTCTATACCGCTGTCGGCATTCCTTTCGCAGGATTTTTACACAGCTGTTATCAGCTGCCAATCCGGCTTTTTCCGAATCCAGTGCCACAGGCAGTATTGAACTGCTGGACAGCAACCTGGAAAAACTGCTGAGTTCCACCGCGATATATCAGACACCCAGTCCAGCCCAAAGAGAATCTATCTTGTCGTCGATGCTCGAAGCTGCCCGACAGGCCGCTCAAAATCAGCCCCCCAAAAGACTCATGAGCCGTACGGCCGCCATTATAGGCATTGCTGTTATCTTCATTATTCTTGCCGCAGCGGCAGGCATTTTGCGGAGTCTTTATCAGAAACCTTCCGCTCCCCCTGCGGTATCAGCTGTATCTAATCCTTCGGCGGAAAAGGAACCGAAAAAAATTGAACAGCCGACTGCATCAGTCGGCGAACACAATGATCCGGAAAAAGAAAAACTCAAGCAGGTTTTCGAACTGGGTCAGGCAGGCAATCTGGATGCGCTTTTAGAGATTTTAAAATCCGGTCATTTCGCCGGCCAGATGGCAGCGGCTCATTTTATCGGCAAACTTGGCGAACCCTCAGCTATTGCTCTGCTCGAGCAGGCCCAGATGCAATGGTACCCAAATGGTCCATCCGACAATCCTTTTGCCAATGCAATTAAAGAAATTTTAAGCCGGCACCCGGAAGCAGCCAAACCAGTCGAGCCTGCAAAAACAGAACCAAACAAAACAGAAGAAAAAACCGCCCTGCCGCCGCTTTTGACCGGCAAGGTAATCGGCATCACGGGGATTCCAATTGCCGGTGCAAAGCTTGAACTGTTGACCAATCCCCTTTTTGCAAAACAGCAGCCGCAAAAGGCCATTGCCGCTGCCCAGACAGACAGCAATGGGAATTACCATCTTGCCGCATCCCACCAAGGGCCTGCCTTTCTAATCTGCAAAATTCAAGGCGAGCCCCCTTTGGAAGTCATGCAAGCCGTGTGGTGCTCCAAAGACAATACCTGCATTGTAAATATTGGAGGCCAGCCGTCTTTAACCGGCAGTTTGACACTTCAAGGGAATATCTTTGCCGGCCAGCGGCTTATTTTAAGCAATACCGTTGATTATACAGACGCATCTTTTCGGGCCGAATTTACCACCGATGCTCAAGGTAATTTCTCCTTAGGCGGCATTCCAGCAGGAACATATTATCTTTTCCATAAGCAGGCAGACCAGCATTTGCTGCGGCTGGCAGTTTTTGAATTGCCATTAGACGGCAGTTTTCACTTTACGATGGATTTGCAGCCGGTGCGTGTTTTGCTTGACTATCCGGCTAATGAGACGCTGCCGGTGAAAGCCGCTTTGGCTTGTGCCCCCGGGATTTTAGAGGTTCCGGCTGTCATTTCCGAGGATGGACAGATTATATTTAGCAACATCTACGCTGGCTCCTATTGGGCAAGCGTTCAGTTGAGTACCGGTGTCTGGATCCAGCAGGAGGTTACTATATCATCTGAACCGGCTGAACAGGTCATTTCCATTGCCCCGGTCCTGCAGGGAAATTCTGTTCTTTCAGGGCGGTTCTTAAGCTCCAGCACAATAGATCTATGCATCCTCAATCCCCAACGGCGAATCCGCATCGATTTAAAACCCGCTGAAGATGGAACTTATCTATGCCGTGACTGTCCAGCGGACATCTATAGTATTGCTGCTTTCTTCAATGGCCAATTTATCGAATTTTTGCAGATAGATCTGCAAGAACAGTCGGAAATAGTTTTGGACATTGACCCGCAGGAATTAATACGGTCGAGAAGCCCGCTTTATGCCGTCGCGGCGGATACCAAGGGGCTGATTATAGGAGACGCCCAGATCTGGCTGACAGGCACAGAAGAATTGGTTGTTACCCAAACAACCGGCCGCGGGGCCTTTTTGGCGGCTCCAGCTGGACGTTACATGCTCGCAGCAGCATGCCCGGGGTATCTATCGGCAGAACAATCAATTGAACTAAGGCCATCCATGCTGACAGCACAGCCGGATCCTGACAATACAATACTCATACGTTTAGAAAATACAGCCCATCAAAACACGCCATAGAAGATAGATTTTTCATAGCATTCTGAAAATTCAGCAACTACACAGCGGATTTTAGATTTGCGGTTATTTCCGAAAAAAAGAGCCAGCGGGCCGGATGCTTGATCATGCGCGCGATCGGTACCACGCGGGCTGCGGCCAAGATTGGATTGCGGAATCTGGCGTATAATATAGACCGGTTCTGTCTGTTGGCGACGGCCTAAGCGCCCCCGGTGCGTCGGATGGGCGAAAACGCCCCGGCGAACCGCTGGTAAGCGGGTCGATTGTCTGTTTATTGACGGCGAAAAACCGAAATTTTGGAATACTGTGTTCAAAAATTTACCTAAAAAACGTTAACTGAGATTTTGATCCTCAAAAATCAAATTATTAGAGGTTCCCTTCATTTTAACCAGTTCAGCCCCATGTGTGGCCTGCTCCCCGAAAATTGATCCAAGTTGGATGAGAGGGTAGCCGACAGAAGCAGTCTGAATAGCCGGGTAGGGTGGGCTGTGCCCACGCTGATAAAAACAGCCCCTTCCTTATCAGGCCCGAAGGGCCGTCATAACTCATTTTATTCATAAAATTCCAATGCGTCATCATATTCGCCTGCTCGAAACAAACTCCGCTCAAAATCCTCGTATAGCCCCTGACGGCGGGGTTTGGGATTGCATCTGAGACCTGTAAATACCTGCGCCTATGGATTTTTAGCTCATTATCCATAGGCGCAGACTGTGAGTATGGATTTTTAGCCAAATTTTCCATAGATACAGGTATTTACATATAT
>JAGPMT010000012.1 GCA_018052735.1 Phycisphaerae bacterium
TTTGGGTATTCCGACTGGAACTGGAACCGTCCGGCCAATGCATGGTACTGTATGCACCTCTGGCAGCACTATGCCTATACATTAGACAGCGGCTTTCTCTCGCAGAAAGCATATCCCGTGATGAAAAGCGCTTGTGAATTCTGGCTGGACCGTCTGACGGCTGATGCCGACGGAACGCTGGCGGCTCCGGATGAATGGTCGCCTGAACATGGCCCATGGCAGACCGGCGTTGCTTATGCCCAGCAGCTTATTTGGGATTTATTTACCCACACTGTCAAGGCCGCTGAAATCCTCAAGACGGATGCTGAATTCAGAGCCCTGCTGCAGGAAAAACTGTCCCGACTGGATACAGGTGTGCGGATCGGCAGCTGGGGACAGCTTCGGGAATGGAAATATGCCGATGACAATCCGCAGGATACGCATCGGCATATCTCCCATCTGATAGGATTGTACCCCGGCAGCCAGATTTCACCGCTGATGAATCCGGACGATGCTCAGGCGGCAAGGGTGTCGCTCAATGCCCGCGGAGACGGCGGAACCGGCTGGAGCCGGGCATGGAAGATTTGCGCATGGGCCAGATTGCTGGACGGCAATCGGGCTCATACACTGCTTAAAAATGCTCTCCGGCTGACATCGAATACGCGTCTTGATATGAGTGACGGCGGGGGGGTCTATGAAAACCTCCTCGATGCCCATCCGCCGTTTCAGATTGACGGCAATTTCGGCGCTGCAGCCGGTATTGCCGAAATGCTCCTGCAAAGTCATCTGGGATTTATTGACCTGCTGCCGGCTCTGCCGGATGCCTGGCCGTCAGGACGGATAACCGGTCTGCGGGCCCAGAATGCCTTTGAAGCGGATATTGAATGGAAAGACGGTCGGCTGACTCGGGCTGTTATCAAGTCCGATAGAGGCCATCCCTGCCGACTGCGAGGAAACTATTCAGTGACATTGCGGAATGGTACAGCGGTTAAGACCGTCTATAAAGACGGTTTCATCGCTTTCGATACCCATTCGGATGAACAATACATTCTGACACCCCTGCAATAGACTGTTCCGGCAGCCGAAAGAAAAGCTGCCGCCGACGTTAAGCCCTTGGGTGGTATTTTTTATGTATTGTCCGCAGGCGGTCCTGATCCACGTGTGTATAGATTTGCGTGGTTTTTATATCGGCATGTCCGAGCATTTCCTGCAAAGCACGCAAATCCACTCCGCCGGACAGCAGATGGGTTGCAAAGCAGTGCCGCAGGGTATGAACCGTCAGATTTTTGGGCATTCCGGCCCGGACAGCATATTTTTTCACGATACGCCACAGCTCGATGCGGTCCAGCCCCCGGCCTGTCCGCGACAGAAACAGGCGATCGGGACTGTGCGGTTTTGCCAGCAGGGGACGCAATTGTTTCAGATAGTCTGAAATGGTTGCTGCTGCGGTCCGGCCGAATGGGACAATCCGCTCTTTGCGGCCTTTGCCGAAACAGCGGACATACCCGATTTCCAGATTGACATCTTGGATTTTCAATGCGGCTACCTCTGAAGCTCTTGCGCCGGTCGCATATAAAAGCTGCAGAACGGCTTTGTCCCGCCAATAGTAGGGATCCTCTGGACAAGGGGCATCCAGCAGCCGGAAGACCTGCTCTTTGCTGGCAATCCCCGGCAGCCGCTTCCATACTTTCGGTCCTTCAAGTGTGCCGCTGATGTCTTGGCTGATTCGGCCCGTCAGTACGCCGAACCGCAGCAGCATCTTGATTGCCACCAGATTACGGCTGATGCTGGTTTCGGCTTGTCCGTTTTGGGCAAGTTGGCGAAGGTGGCTGTACACTGTAACCGGCAGAATTTTATCCATATCAGCAATTTTCTGCCTTTGACAGTGTTCGGCAAAGCCCATCAAATCGCGTCCGTAGGCCAGAAGAGTATTGTCTGACAATCCTGCCTCGACACTTAAATAGTCCAGGAATGCCTCAATAACTCCTCCAAGCGGAAGATTCTTTAGTTTGTTCCGGAGTAATTGTAACTGGTTTATCAACATTTTGGTCTTTTAATATTATCGGCTATCTGAAGAATTTTGTGAAATGACAAGTCTGTTGAAAAAGTAAAAAACGGCTTGAGAAATTGCGATGCAGTCGATACAATCGCCCACCATAGCGGATTTATATTTAGGATAATTATATATGCGGACATCTCTGGTTGCCAGTTTACTGTTGCTTGCTGCTGGTTTGATAGGCGGCTGTGCCGGAAGCGAAAAGGGGGCATCGTCTGCGCCGCTGTGCGTGTCGGACTGTTCTGCCGAGCTGGCAATGCAGGCCGCGCAAAAAGTGCTTACAAAGATGCATTTTGAGATAGAAAAATACGACTACGATGCCCGTTATATTCGCACCCGACCATTGACAGGGGGTCAATTTTTTGAAATCTGGCGGCAGGACAACGCCTCGGCCTCAGCCGCAGCGCAGGCCAATTTGCACTCCCTGCGCCGGATTGTTGAAATGGATTTTGACCAGAAAGGCCGGGAGGTTTGTATTGGCTGCCGGGTTCAGGTGCTGCGTTTATCTGTGCCGGAACAGCCGCTTCGGGGGATGGGGCTGATGGCAGAGGGGATTACCGAAAGCAGCCGTTCTGTACAGACATTGACAGTAGATCCGGCCTTGGAATCCCGCATTGAATGGCTGGATGCAGGTTCGGATGCTAAGCTTGAGCAGCGCATCGTGAAACGCATTGAAAGAGTGATTCGAAGGAATGCAGCACAATGAGAATCTTGGTATGCGGCGGAGCCGGATATATCGGCAGCAACATGACAGCACTGCTGGCCCGCGAAGGGCATCATCCTGTAGTGTTTGATAACCTCAGCAAGGGGCATCGCAGCGCTGTTCAGAATGCCCAGTTTGTTTTGGGGGATTTCGGGGACTTTAATGTTATTCTGGAGACGCTTCAGAAATACCGGATTGAAGCAGTGATGCATTTTGCGGCATTTATTGAGGTTGGCGAATCTGTCCAAATGCCGCTTCGCTACTATGAAAACAACGTGAGCAAAACCCGCACGCTGCTTGATGCAATGGAAAAAGCAGGGGTGCAGAAGTTTGTATTCAGCAGTACGGCGGCCGTGTATGGAATGCCTGCCGGGGTGCCTATTACCGAAAACATGCCCAAAGAGCCGATAAATCCCTATGGCGAGACGAAATGGGCTGTTGAGAGGATGTGCCATTTTCAGGCAGCGGCCGGCCGGCTCCGGTATGCAGCGCTGCGCTATTTTAACGCCTGCGGCGCTGGCTTTAACGCCGCTTTAGGCGAAGATCACCGCCCGGAATCCCATCTGATTCCGCTGATTATTCAGGCGGCTATGGGCAAGCGTGACAGCATCAAAATCTACGGCACGGACTACCCGACCCCAGACGGCACCTGCGTCCGCGATTACATCCATATTGAAGACCTCTGCAAAGCGCACCTGCTTGCTTTGAAAAGACTCGATGACCAGCCGGAATTGGCTTATAATTTGGGTAACGGCAGAGGCTATTCGGTCCGACAGGTTATTGACACAGTGCGTAAGGTTTCAGGACGCGATTTTAAGGTTATCGAGGCAGACCGCAGGCCGGGAGATCCGCCGGTGCTGACGGCCGATGCGTCGAAAGCCCGCAGGGAACTTGGCTGGACAACCGATTTTCCGGAACTGGAAATTATCGTCGAAAGTGCCTGGAAATTTCATACCCGCCATCCCAACGGCTACGAATCCTGATAATCGAAACCGCAGATACGGGTACGAAGGTGGTATCCTTTATTGGGGGCAATATCAGGGGCATACAATTCTATATTTTACCCTGAACTCACAATGGAGCCGGGCAGGAATTATCTGATGACTGCCCGATTATGGTAAACTGGTTCCGATTCTATCAAGCGGGAGGATAGGTCGCTGCGAGGGATATAATAGAGTTTGTAATCCCTTAAAAATCTTTTTACCGGGCATATCCGCCGAATGTACGCAGCAGATGTTGCTTCAACCCTCTGACGGGTTAGGTTATAAGCCGCCGGCATGATAAGAGATTTGCAGTCCCGTATTTACTCGTTTCGAATACTGTGGTATTATGCGGGCAAAAATAAAGGTATAATATGCATTGCAGAACCGAGGAACACTGATGGAAGCGATAATCAGACAGGCGATAGATTTTCTCTGTGCGTATGAAATGGATCATCATGATATAGATTTTGATGATCACATAAAGCGGTTTTTGAGGGAAATGGAGGCCGGTTTGGCCGGATTGCCGAGCAGTTTAGAAATGATTCCCACTTATCTGCAGGCGGTCAACCAGATTCCTGTCGGCCGGCGTGTGATTGCGGCCGATGCAGGAGGAACCAATGTTCGGGTTGCGGCGGTCTATTTCGATGAAAACAAGAAGCCGGTCATTGAAAATCTGCGGACATTTTCCATGCCTGCCGTAGAGTCGGAATTGAGCCGAATCGCGTTTTTTGATGCTATGGCCGGATATTTTGCCGGCGTTTTAGATGCCTCTGAGAAGATAGGTTTCTGCTTTTCGTATCCAACCGAGATAACTGCTAACCGAGACGGCCGTTTGATTCGCTTTGCAAAGGAAATCAAGGCGCCGGAGGTTGTCGGTCAGATGGTGGGGGAAAATCTGAATCTGGCGATTGGGCGGCTGGGGCTGGGTGGGGCAAAACATATCGTTCTGCTCAACGACACCGTCGCTGCGCTGCTGTCGGGCGTGGGCTTCCAGAACCGACAGTATTCCAGCTACATCGGCTTTATTCTGGGTACAGGCACAAACTGTGCCTATATTGAAAGCAATGCCAATATTGCCAAGCAGGAAGGCCTCGATCCCCGGCAAAGTCAGATTATCAATACCGAATCCGGCGGCATGGCCAAAGCACACTGGGGACAAATCGACCGCCAGTTCGATGCATCCACTACCAATCCCGGCGTACATTTCTTTGAAAAAATGATTTCGGGGGCCTATCTGGGACCGCTGTTTTTGACGGTGCTTCACCGGGCTTGCCGGGATGGCCTGCTCTCCGGCGGCGCCGCCAAGGCGATCGGGCAGTTAAGCGACCTGTCAACCAAACAAATGAATGCGTTTATGCTTTACCCCTGCGGGAGCAATCCTCTTGCGGGGGCGCTGGCGGGCGGCACCAGCCAAGATGCCGTGCTGGCGTATGTGATTGCTGACCGTCTGGTGGAGCGAGCCGCCAAGCTGGCTGCCGTTAACCTCTCGGCGATGGCGGTGAAATGCGGACAGGGAACCAATCCGGCCTGTCCGATTTGTATCGTTGCAGAGGGAACGACATTCTACCAGATGAAAACGCTTAAATCCCGTGTTGAATTTTATCTGAAGCAGCATCTGGAAAACCAGCGCGGCATTTATACCGAAATCATCGGTGTTGAACATGCGGCCCTTATTGGAGCTGCTATTGCCGGTTTGACCAATTAGGCGGCTGCTGTTCGGTGTTTTTTTCTGCGTCGGTCAGCATTTCGTTCAGAGAGCCGCTGCGAAAACCTTCTAAATCCAGTGCAATATAGCAGAATCCCAGTTTCTTTAATTCTTCTGTGATGTGTTTCCGAAGCTCCGGCCCGGCGGCTTTCTCTATTTCCTGAGGGGGAATTTCCAAGCGGGCGACTGTGCCGTGATGCCGAACCCGGAATTCTCGAAAACCCAGTGAACGCAGAAAGGCCTCGGCCTGTTCAACCTGTGCCAGCTTGGCCTCGGTAATCGGCTGGCCATAGGCAATGCGGGATGCCAGACAGGGCGAAGCGGGTTCTTCGGCGGTGGGAAGACCCAGCTGGCGGCTGAGCTGTCGGATGTCGCTTTTGGTCAGGGCTGCCTGCATAAGGGGACTTGCTATGCCCAGCATTTGTGCGGCTCGATTGCCCGGACGGTAGTCATCTTGATCGTCGTAATTGGATCCGCACAACAGGTGCCGGAAGCCCTCTGCGGCAGCGGCCTGTCCGAGCATGCGGAATTGGCAGCTCTTGCAGTGAAAACAGCGGTCGGCGCGGTTAGCGGTATAGTTGGGATCGTCCAATTCGTGCAGTCTGACTTCGATCAGCCGTACGCCGATCAGTTCTGCCAGACGGCGTGCCTGCTGAAGCTGATATCCAGACAGGGAAGGGCTGATGCCGATGCAGGCAAGTACATTGTGCCGGCCTAATGTCTCGGCACAAGCCTTCAGCAGAAAGCTGCTGTCCACGCCGCCGGAGAAGGCGACGGCTGCTTTTCCGTATTCTTTCAGGATTTCCTGAAGCGTCTGGTATTTTTTTTGTATATCCATAAGTTCTGTCTTTTAAATGGTACTGCCCCCTTGTACGCCGCAAGATTGATTCTGTTCAAGAGTTCCTGCATTGAAAGCCCGGATGCATCCCCTTTTGGGGCAGCGCTACAGATGAGTCAGCAGAATTTTAAGACCAATGATAATCAGAATCAGTCCGCCGAGGATTTCAATCTTGTTTTCAAAAAAATGTCCGATTCGCTTGCCCAGTTCATAGCCGGTATAGGACATTCCGAAGGTAATCAGTCCGATAAGCAAGACGGCTTCTGCGATGTGGGTTGTAACCAGAGACAATGTAACACCTACCGCCAGAGCATCGATGCTTGTGGCGATGCTCAATGCGAATAAAATGACGATGTTGGAGGGGTCTTGAGGGCGTTTTTCCACGGCCTCTATTTTGGCCGCTTCATAAATCATTTTACTGCCGATGGCCGTCAGCAGTCCGAAGGCCAGCCAGTGGTCCCAGCGGTTTACAAATCCGGTCAGCGTACTGCCGGCCGCATACCCCAGCAGCGGCATCAAGGCTTGAAACCCCCCGAAAAAAAAGGCCATTCGGACAGCATGACGGATCCGCAGCTCCTTGAAAACTGAACCGCTGACCACCGATACCGCAAAGGCGTCCATCGCTAGCCCAAAGCCGATTCCGCAAATTGTAATCCATTCCAGAACGGTCACTGCTTGCGCTCCTCTTGTGTCGGCCGTCTGCTGCACGAATCGCAGCGGGGCTGGCAGGTTATAATATGCGGCTCGGTCAGGTCTTCACGAATGATGTATCCGGGGGGGACGACAAGAAAGTCGTTTGGGTCCCAATCGCCGTCCACCAGCCGCTGCATCAGAGACGGGTCGCCCTTCAGTTCGTCGTACTCCCAATGGAGATACGCCGCACACTCTTTGGTGTAGCGTTGGGCTTCGGCTGTCCCCGGCAGGTTCCAGTCGATGAAGACCGCCCGCTTGTATTCCTTAAGCCAGCCCTGTTCCATTTCCATCAGGTAGCGGGCGTTCTCTTCGCCGTATTTTTCCGTGTATTCGGCCAGCACTGTCTCGAAACGCTCTTTCCCCGGCATCAGCGTGCTTTCGATCCAGCCGATGCTGTACCAGTAGATGCCCTTGTGGGTGTCAAAATAGTTCTGGTAGGTGTGTCGCGAGCCCAGCAGCAGAGTGATGCAGTCATGACCGCGGGCCGCAACGATGGGGATATCGCTGTGCAGGCCGGCTATGCCGTTGCTGCACAGGCAATAGCCCAGCCCAATCGCATCATACGGTTTTTCGGTGGCGTCGGCGGTTTTGTCCAATTCCTTCTGGACCTCGCGGCGCAGCACATCCGGCGTGTTGTGCAGGCCCTGCGGCATCAGCACAACATCGACGATATTAGGACTTCGGGACGCACACCAATAGGCCTCCCGCTGCATCACTTTGCAGATGACAAACTTCAGCCGCATGCGGCCATTGTATAAGACAGGCCAATGAATGCAAATTGAAAATCGGATGCAGGGCAGGTTTCGGCTGTTTTTCAAGGACGCGGGAGAATGTCTTGACGAAAGAAACGGATTCCCTATAATGCCCAGATGATAAAAGACAAGCACGATAAAATCAGGGATTTATACAATTGTGAGCAAAAAAACTTTGGTTAGGCCGTCCGGCAGAACAAAAGCGTTACCCAAGGAGCAGCCGTGCAGGAAATGCACCGGCCGTTGCTGCCGTTATTTTGCGCTGCAGATTGATACGCCCCGAAGCTGGGATGATTACGACAACATCCGCTGGTATCTGTCGCATCGGGATGTTGCCGTATTTGTAGAAAAAGGCAAATGGTATCTGAATGTTAAAAACACCTGCCGGTATCTTTCCAAGTCCGATTTTCGCTGCCGCAACTACCGGCTCCGCCCGCATATCTGCCGCACCTACAGCACCGACAACTGCGATCTTGCCGGCGACCAGTACGATTACCAGATGCATTTTTCCAATGACCGGCAGATGGAAGACTATATGCGGGTGAAATTTGGTGCCGGTGTTTTTGAGAAGCTGGAATCCAAACAAGCCGCCTGCAGAAAATCAAACCGAAAAGGACGCTTATGAAAATACAGGCAGTCAAGGGCACACGGGATTTTTTTCCGCCGCAGATGGCAGTCCGCAACTTTATTATCGACGGCTGGAAAGCGGCCTCCCGGCGCTGCGGTTTTGTCGAATACGACGGCCCGATTTTTGAATATCTCCAGATGTACCAAATCAAAAGCGGTCAGGAGATTGTCGAGCAGCTGTTCCATTTTGAGGATCGCGGCGGCCGCCGTCTGGCCATCCGTCCCGAGATTACGCCGACTTTGGCGCGGATGGTCAACCAGCAGATCAATACGCTGCCGCGGCCGATCAAGTGGTTTTCTGTACCCCGTCTGTGCCGAGCCGAGCGTCCGCAGAAAGGCCGGCTTCGGGAGTTTTTCCAATGGAATATCGATATCATCGGCGTCGAGGATGTGCTGGCCGACGCAGAGGTGATATTCTGCGCGTTGGACTATCTCCGCTCGACTGGATTAACCGCCGGCGACGTGACGGCCAAAATCTCCAGCCGCCGCCTTTTGGCGGCTTTGCTGACCAATATCGGCATTTCTGAGAAAGACCTTGATGTGCTCTATCCGATTCTTGATAAGAAGTCCAAGATTCCTTCCGAGGCCTTTGAAGAAATGCTCAAGCAGGCTGTGGATGCACCTGCTGTTATCCAGACGATTCAACGTCTGATGGAAGTGCATACTATCGAATCGATTCCTTCTTTGGTCAGCTTGAATCAGGAGGCCCGGGCAGCGCTGGAAGAATTATCAAAGATCTTCGCTTATCTGAACCGGATGGGTGTCGGTGATTTCTGCCGTTTTGATTTGGGTATTGTGCGCGGGCTGGCGTATTACACCGGTATGGTTTTTGAAATCCATGATGCTGCCGGCCAGCTTCGAGCTATCTGCGGGGGCGGCCGCTACGATAACCTTCTTCGTGATTTCGGCGGGCCGGAAATTACCGCAACCGGCATGGGAATGGGCGATTGTGTTCTGGAAGTGCTTCTTCGCCAAAAAGGTCTGTTAAAAGATGATACGGTCAGCATCCAGACGCTGGATTATTTTGTCGCTTGTGCAGATGCTGCCCTGTTTAACGAGGCCGTGGCTGTTGCCGCTGCTATCCGCAGCAAAGGATTTTCCTGCGATTACAGCTACAAGCCCGCTTCACTGGCTAAACAGCTCAAGCAGGCCGATGCCATGAAAGCCGCCAAATGCATTATTGTCGGTCAGGAATTGTCAAAAGAGGGCAGGCTGATTGTGCGGGATATGCTAACCGGAACGCAAGAGACCGTTTTGTGTGAAAGTTTTCTATCCTGAAGCTATATCGGAATGACGTTTTTCGGGATTTAGCTTGACAGCAAGTCGAGTATCTGGGATTATATAAGCAATATTTATCGACACTATAAGCTGTAATTGATGTAAATTCCGATTCAATGCCCCGGTTAGCGGCAGCAGCGGGAAAGGGTAGTTTTCATGGCCAGGCAGCGTGCCATTTACATAACAAAGTCGGATTACGAACGACTGACGAACCTAATAAGTCAATATCAAAGCCGTCAGATGGAAGCCCCCAAACACCTCGAAGAATTGGAGGCCGAACTGAAGCGGGCGCATATTGTGTCGCCGATGAAAATTGCTCCGGACGTTATCACAATGAATTCCACGATTCGTCTCAAGGATATAGATACTGAGGAGGTCTTTGATTATCGACTGGTTTATCCGCAGGATGCCGACCCAGAAAAGGGGTGGATTTCGGTGCTGGCCCCTATCGGAACGGCCCTGTTGGGATTCAGTGCGGGGGATGATATACAATGGGAAGTCCCGGCCGGGCAGCGGCATCTACATGTGCAGGAGGTGTTGTATCAGCCGGAGGCCGCAGGTGATTATACGCTTTAGGATGGGATTCTTTTGAAACTGGTTCAAGGACTTTCAAGTTTTTTATCTATTCCGGCCCTGAAACGGCGACGTTTGATGAAAAATGTGCCGGAACAGAGGACCTTTTCCCAAATAGATTATTATCGCCTGCAGAATATTCTGGCTCATGAGCAAAATCCCGCCTATCGTCAGCATCTTAAGCGCATGGGCCGGCTGCGGGGTCTTCTGCTGCAGGGTTGCGTTTGTCCCTGCAAAAAAGTTGCGTCCGATTTGATAACGATGAATTCCGTATTGCGTCTTCAAACAAAGCGGGGGACTTCCTTTGATATTACCTTAGTCTATCCTTCCAAAGCCTGCCCCAAAGATCGCAAGTATTCCGTTCTTTCAGGGATAGGGCTTTCTTTGATTGGCAAGCGGCAGGGGGACTATGCGGCAAAAGGGATGCAGGTCATCGAGATTTTATACCAGCCGGAAAGTGATGGCAAGTTTTATGTTTAATCGGCTTCAATCCATCGGGATTTTGGAAACTTCCTGATCAACGGCTTCCAAGACTATGGGTTCTGGTGCCGCCAATATCTATGAACAGGCATTTAAGTTCTGGCTTGAGGAAAACCACATCCCATTTGTCCAAATTAACCAGACCAAACGATTGTCCGGCAGCACCATAGGGGTAAAAAACTTTGATTTTCTGCTGAATCCTGCCGCCAGCAGCCCTATTCTGGCCGAAGTGAAGGGGCGAACCTTTCACGGCAAGTCGCTGGCAGGCCTAAAAGGCCTTGACTGCTGGACTACATTGGAGGATGTGCAGGCATTGTCCCATTGGCAGCAGGTTTTTGTCTCTGAAACACAAAAGGCGCAGGCGGTATTTGTTTTTGTCTTTCAGCTCAAGCAGATTGACATTGAAACCGACGGCTGGCCGATATATGATTGCTTGGAACGTCGGTTTCTTCTGCTGGCAATATCTGTGCATGCATATCTGCGGCAAATGAAGCCCCGCAGCGGCCGGTGGAATACGGTTACTCTGCCGGCGGCGGATTTTCGCCGGCATGCCGTGCCGGCAGGTAAACTGCTGTTAACTCCCGATGATTTGGAAAGATAAAAAACAGAATGAATAAAACAATACAACACTATGCCGAATGCATTTTAGACGGACAGTTGTTGCAGCGTCCTGACATAGAGACCTTGTCGGAATTGTCTAAGGAGCATTTGGATGACCTGCTCTATTGGGCCAACCAAATCCGCAAAGCCAATTTCGGCAATCAAGTCAGGATATGCTCTATCGTTCCGGGCAGGCTGGGCGGATGCAGTCAGGATTGCGCCTTCTGTGCCCAATCGATTCATTATGATACCCCTGTGGACAAAACTCCCAAAACGCTCAGCGACGAGGAGATTATCGCTGCTGCAGCAGAGGCGAAACACAAAGGTGTTCCCAACTTTGGCATTGTCTATAGCGGCAGGAAGGTTAGTGATGCGGAATTGGACCGGCTGATAGAACTGACAAAACGCATCAAGTCGCAGTTGGGACTGGGTGTCTGCATGGGACTGGGCATTTTGGACGAGGCCTCTATGCAGCGGCTGGCGGCTGCGGGAGTCAGTCGGTTCAATCACAATCTCGAGACATCCCGCCGGCATTTTAAAGATATTGTGACCACCCATTGTTATGAAGATCGCGTAAAGACCATTCAGGCTGCCTTGAAGGCAGGACTGGGTGTTTGTGCAGGGGGCATTTTCGGCATTGGCGAGACCGAGGACGATCGCATCGATATGGCTGTCGAACTTGGCCGGCTGGGAGTGGATATGGTGCCGATGAATTTTCTGCATCCGATACCCGGCACGCCGCTGGGCAATACCCCTGCGCTGCCGCCGCGTGAAATCCTGCGGATTATCGCCCTGTACCGCTTTATCCTGCCCAAGACGCACTTAAAAGTCGCCGGCGGACGGGTGCTGAATCTGCGCGATATGCAAAGCTGGATCTTTTATGCCGGCTGCACCAGCATTTTGACCGGCAACTATCTGACGACTGCCGGCCGGGCTGTGGAAGACGATTTGCGAATGCTCAAAGACCTCGGATTGGAAACGGCCTGAAGCCGGCGGCTCCCCGGCAGGCAGATGGAGTGAAATGCGAATTATTGCAGGTTACAAAAAAGGAATGAAATTGTTTTCGCCTCGCGGGATGGATACCCGGCCGATAACCGACCGGGTTAAGGAATCCCTGTTCAATATTCTATGGAATCGGGGACGCATTGAGAATTGTGTGGCAGCCGACCTGTTCTGCGGGACCGGTTCGATGGGCTTGGAAGCCCTCAGCCGCGGTGCAAAGTGGGTAACGTTTATCGACGGCAGCCGTGAGGTGGTGCAGATACTCAGGCAGAACATCCAGAAAACCGGCTTCGTTTCACAGTCCAAAGCTGTCTGCGCCAACATTCTCAAAGTGGGTGCTGCTCCTACTCCGGAGTTTGGATTGTATGATTTGGTTTTCTGCGACCCGCCGTATGAAATGAGCACACATTGCGGACCAGCCACCAAAATCGGCCGGCTGATGGAACTGATAGATAGGCAGGTCAATGCCGGCGGCTGGGTCATCCTGAGAACCCATTTGCGGGCACACGTAGAAGGCCGCTACGGCGGTCTTGAAAAAATCGACCAGCGTGAATGGGGCAGTATGAAAATCATCTTTTTCGAAAAAACCCCGCACGCCGGCGGCGGTCAACTCGTGCCGCTTTCTGGCCGGCAGGAGGATGCCTGCGATGTCTAACCGGCAAGCAGCGTACAAAGTGGTGCGTCGGCTGCGTAAAGAGGGCTATCAGGCCTTGTTTGCCGGCGGCTGTGTGCGGGACCGCCTGCTGGGCAGACCTGCCAGTGATTATGATGTCGTTACCGATGCCGTTCCGGATGCGGTGATTAAATTATTCCGCCGGACGCTTAAAATCGGTGCCAAATTCGGAGTCGTTCTGGTGCTTATCGATGCTAAGCAGGTGGAGGTGGCTACCTTCCGCACTGAAGGCGGCTATCAGGACGGACGTCACCCCGACTATGTCGCATTTGCATCGGCCAAAGAAGATGCTGCAAGACGTGATTTTACTGTCAACGGAATGTTTTATGACCCAATTGACAAAAAGGTGCTGGATTTTGTCAATGGTCAAAGCGACCTTCAAAAACGGATTTTGCGGACTATTGGTCAGCCGGATCATCGGTTCAGCGAGGATTATCTCCGGATGCTCCGGGCGGTGCGGCTGGCCGTCAAGCTGGACTTCAGCATTGAAACCGGCACATGGGAGGCGATTAAAAAACATGCCGGCAGCATACGAAGCATCAGTGCTGAACGGATTGCGATGGAAATCGAACAGATTCTTACGCATCCGCGGCGTGCTGTGGGGGCAAGACTGCTTGCTGAATCCGGATTGGTGTATCCAATATTCGACCAATTAACCCCGGAATCTGCCGAGTTTGGAGCGGCCGTTCTGGAGCATTTGCCCAAAGCTGTCGATTTCCCCTTAGCATTGGCATCATTTCTGGCCGGTTTGCCCGCAAAGACGGCCGCTGCTCAAGCGGCCGAACTGAAACTCAGCAGCGACAGAATCCGCCATATTCGATTTCTTTCTGAAAAGCAGGGGCTGCTTTCCGATGCTCAACTGCCCTTATCGCAATTAAAGCTCCTGATGCACCAGCCATATTTCTGGGATTTGGCCGAGCTGGAAAAAGCGATTGCACTGGCAAAGGGTCTGTCGCTTGAGTCTCTTAAAGCCAACCGCCGGCGGGCTATGGAACTGGACCAGCGGGAAATACACCCTGCCCCGCTGCTTAATGGCCATGAATTAATGGCATTAGGCATTGCCCCCGGACCAGCGGTGGGGCGGTTGGCCAGTGAAATGTATATTGCCCAGCTTGAAGGCCATATCAAAACTAAAGAGCAGGCCAGACAGTGGTGTCAACAGCAGCTTGCAAAGTATTCGGCAGAGTAAAGACTATGAATTGTCCGGTGCTTTTTGATCGGATTGCTTCCGCAGAATTTGAATCTGTTTGGTCATAGAGACCGTTTTCCAGATACCGAAAATAAAACAGAACAGTCCGGCGGCAAAGAAAAAAACACCTGTAATTACAAGATACAGGTTGTCCGGGTATAAATGCAGCAAGGTGCCGCCGACTGCCCCCAGCGCCAGTGCGGTTCGCACATAGGACAGAAATGTCCGCTCATTGGCCAGACGGGTGCGGTCAATAGCCAATTCATCCCGAAGGATAAGTTCCTGATTCGTAAAACGCTTATAGACCATCGTTTTTGCCAGTTCAAATGAACGAATCCAATATAGAAAACTGTCAACGCAGTGTAAAGCTTTTTTAAAAAAAGAGTGGCAATTTCCAAATCGGGGATGCAGTTGGGGGCGGGATCCTGTTTTGCAGGTATCAGTTCTGCATTTGCAGAGATTTGTATTGTTCACCGCGTCAATATGACGACATGTTCACTCTATTTTTTGGTACAAAATCTTTATCTGGAAAGGTTAGCATTAAATCTGCAAACAGGGCTAAACCAAACAAAAGACACAAAATATGGAGCAAAAAAGAATTGCAAACTTCCATTTGCCGGCTATAATGAACGGCTTGAAAAAAATGGAAAACCTATTAGAAGCTGGGCATGTAGCCCATAAGTTGTTTGAAAGGAACGATTTAAAGTATGCTGGCTAAAGAAAAGAAAGAAAAAGTTATCGCCGAATACAGAACAAAACCGGGCGATACGGGTTCTCCGGAAGTTCAGATTGCGATTCTTACAACGCGAATTAACGAACTGACAGAACACCTCAAGACCCATATCAAAGACCACTCCTCGCGCAGGGGCCTGCTGAAAATGGTTGGGAACCGGTCTTCTCTTCTTAAATATATTAAAAACAAGGATATCAACCGGTACCGGCAAATCATTTCGCGGCTCGGCTTACGCAAATAGCGGCTGTTTGTTTTCAAGCAAACCTTGCCTTTCATATATTACTGGAGATAGGCAGAGGGTACGAGGAACTTTCAAAAGAAACGAAAAGTGGATATGTTTACTATACATAAGTCAGAAAAGGAGATAGGGGGAAAACTTCTGTCTCTGGAAACAGGTCGGGTTGCGCGCCAAGCTCACGGCGCGGTGATTGCTCAAATGGGCCAGACAATGGTTTTGGCAACAGCTGTTGCTGCCCAGCCCCCTTCAGAAGAGATTGATTATTTCCCCCTTAGTGTTGACTATCGAGAAAAATACAGTGCGGCGGGGAAATTTCCGGGAGGATTTATCAAGCGTGAAGGGCGTCCGTCGACCAAAGAAATTTTAACTGCCCGGATGATTGACCGGCCTATTCGCCCTCTTTTTCCGGATGGCTATTTCAACGAGGTGCAGATTCTTGTCAGCGTCATCAGCGCCGATCAGGACTATGACCCGGATGTGCTGGGGATGGTGGCGGCCAGTGCAGCGCTGTCTATCAGCAAGATTCCGTTTCAGGGGCCGCTGGGCGCCTGCCGGATCAGCCGGGTGGATGGAAAATTTGTGATTTTTCCAACCTACAAAGAGCGCGACAGAAGCGATTTGAATCTGGTACTGGGCGGGCATCGCCAAGCCATCAATATGATTGAGGTGGATGCCAAAGAAGCGCCGGAAGAGGCGGTGGGGCAGGCTGTGCAGGAGGCCCATGAGGCGGTATTGGCGGTTTGCGATTTGATTGACGACCTGACGGCCAAATGCGGGCAGGAAAAGGAGTTCTCCTTATTTGAACTGGATGCAGCCCTGATGGCACAGTTGGAAAAGGAAACGGCAGAGCCGTTTTATCAGGCCTACCAGATTCAGCGCAAGCAGCAGCGCTGTGCCGCGATCGATCAGATTATTGAGCAGGCGGCCGCCAAGTATGTGGAGGCCGACCCGCCGGCCTGTACGCGTGTGCAGCTGACGCGGATGTTTGAAGAAATACAGCGCAAGGTGGTCCGCAAGCTGCTGCTGGAGGGCAAACGCCCCGATGGGCGCGGCTATGATGAAATTCGTCCTATCGACTGTCAAGTTGGTGTGCTGCCGCGTTCGCATGGGTCAGCGCTGTTTACACGCGGCGAGACGCAGGCACTGGTTTCCTGCACGCTGGGAACCGGCCGCGATGAGCAGATGGTCGACGGGCTTTTGGCCGAATACGGCCAGCGCTTTATGCTTCACTATAACTTCCCCCCGTTTTCCGTCGGCGAGGTCAAGCCCATTCGCGGCCCGGGGCGCCGGGAAATTGGGCATGGTGCATTGGCCGAGAAAGCCCTTGAGCAGGCAGCCCCTTCCGAAGAGGAGTTTCCCTATACCATCAAGCTGGTCTCGGACATTATGGAGTCCAACGGCTCCAGTTCCATGGCTTCGGTATGCGGCGGTTCGCTGGCGCTGATGGATGCCGGCGTGCCGGTCAAAAGCGCCGTGGCGGGAATTTCCATCGGTTTGGTCAGCGACGGCAGCCGCTATGAGCTGCTGACGGATATTGTCGGCGACGAAGACCATTTCGGGGATATGGATTTCAAAGTGGCCGGCACACACAAAGGCATCACGGCCATTCAGCTGGATATCAAGGCCAAGGGCTTGGCCCATTCCATCATGATGGAAGCTCTGGAGCGGGCGCGGAAAGCCCGTCTGAAAATACTGGACATCATGGCCCAAACGCTGGCACAGCCGCGTCCGCAGCTGAGCGAATATGCGCCCAAGATTGTAACAATAAAGGTTGATCCGGAATACATCGGCAAGGTGATTGGCCCGTCGGGCAAGACCGTTCGCAGCATCCAAGACCAGACCGGTTCGCTGATTGAAATCGAAGAAGACGGAACCATCAGCATCAGCTGTGTCGGCGGCAACGGCCACCTGCTGGCCCGGGATATGATTGAAGCCATGACCACGCCTCCGCAGGTCGGCCGCATCTACCGGAATGCCCGCGTCGTGTCGGTCAAGGAGTTCGGTGCATTTGTGGAGATCTCCCCCGGCATCGAAGGGCTTTGCCATATCAGCGAGTTCAGCAAGGAATATGTCAAGAATATCGAAAGTGTCTGCAAAGTCGGCGACATTATTCCCGTGAAGCTGATTATGATTGATGAGCAGGGACGCTTTAAGCTAAGCCGGAAGGCGGCTCTGGAAGAACTGCAGAAAAAAGCGTAATCAGCAGCACCAAGCCGGCTGGTGAGGAGTTTTTCGGCTGACGCAAGAATTGTTCGGTGAGACAGTATTTATACAAAGGGTTTTGAAGCAGCCTTGGTTGGGATGCTTCAAAATTGGAGATGGAAGATGGCAAGAGGGATTGTGAAATGGTTTGATCCCAAAAAGGGATTCGGGTTTGTGCTCAATGAGGAGGGGATGGATGTGTTCGTCCACTACTCAAGCATCGAAAAGGAAGGCTTCCGGTGTCTGCGAACAGGACAGGAAGTTGAGTACGAGGAAGTCCGTGCCGCTCAAGGCCTGCGCGGCAAAGCTGTTAAAATTGTGTCCGTGCCGGCCTCAGAAGATGCATCCGCGCCATCACAGTAATTGAGGTCTACAAGGCAGTCTGCCCAGCAGCTGCCGGCGATGGGATTGAGTGTGTTGGAATGAAAAAAGATGCTGCCATACTGATAGTTGAACCTGACACATCCCTGGCATCCAAGCTGGCGGCGGTATTAAAGAGCCATGGGGCCTCTGTGCGCATGGTCCGCTCCTTTCAGGAAGCCAGGGCAAGCATGGAGGAAGACTTGCCGGACCTTGTGCTGTGCGCGACGCATCTGGAAAAAGGCAATGACGGCATTGCCGTGCTGACGGAAGCCCGCGCTAAAAATCCGGCCATGCCGGTCATTCTGATCAGCTCCACCGCCGATATCGATGCCTGCAAAGAGGCGATCAAGCTGGGGGCCTATGATTATCTGGTCAAGCCGCTGGATACCGGCGAGCTAGTGCGTGTGGTCCAGCAGGCAATTCCGTCTGTGCCGGCCTTGCGGGGAATGGATGATTTTGTTTTTTCCGGCGTGGTCAGCCGCAGCCCGGCGATGCAGTCGGTCTATCGTGTTCTGCGCCGGGTTGCACCGACGACAATGCCTGTCCTGATTGAAGGTGAATCCGGCACCGGCAAGGAATTGACGGCGCGGGCCATTCATCTCAATTCGCACAGGCGGGACAAAGGTTTTTTCCCGATTAACTGTGCCGGCTTGGCAGAAAGTCTGCTTGAAAGCGAACTGTTCGGGCATGTCAAGGGAGCGTTTACCGGTGCAGCCTCGGACCGCAAAGGGCTTTTTCAGCTGGCCGATAAGGGCACTCTGTTTCTGGATGAAATCGGCGATATGCCGCCGACGATGCAGGCCAAACTGCTGCGGGTGCTGGAAGACGGGCTGGTGATTCCGGTCGGCGGCTCGGCCCCCATCAAGGTGGATACCCGCTTTATCAGTGCAACAAACCACGATTTGGCCAAACTGGTCGAAGAGAAGAAGTTCCGGCAGGACCTGTATTTTCGCATCAAAGGCGTCAGCGTCACACTTCCTCCCCTGCGGCAGCGGCCGCAGGATATTCCTGAACTGTTCGGCTATTTTCTCAAAAAAACCTGCGAGGAGTTAGGACGTGATATTCATCGGATTACCGAGCCGGCAATGCGGGCGATGATGAGCTATGACTGGCCGGGCAATATCCGCCAGCTGGGCAATGTTGTGCGGGTGATGGTGGCCATGTGCGACAATGATACGCTGGATTTGCAGGACCTGCCGCCCGAGATTTCGCGTATTCGCCAGCTTCAGGCCCCGTCGCTTGCAGGGCCTGCCTATACACTGGATGACATGACAGGCAAAAGTCTGCAGGAAGTGGAACGCGAACATATACGCAGGACGCTGGAGCTGACGGGTCATAACCGCACGGAAGCAGCCAAAATCCTCCGCATCGGCGAGCGGACGCTGTACCGAAAGATAAAAGAATACAAACTTTAACGTTGTTCTGTTTCGGTCTGCAGCGACCATAACGACGGCTTGTCTGTGCTGCAGAGAGTAAAACGGCCCTGCAAAACCCTTCCTGAAAGTTCCACGGTCAGCCTATCCGGTATTTGCGTGCAAATCCTGAAATGCCCCTTGTCGGATATTCGAACGTATCCTGTGCCGTGCTGCACGGGGCCTTCATAATTTAAAAACCGCAGGGGATGATCGCTGATGCGCTGGGCTTGGACAGCTTCGTTTCCAATCTGTTCCGGCCGAACCGGCAGCCGCCACGTCCACAGCGCCGGACCCATTTCGAGCATCAAATCCCAGTGCGTATCCGCCGTTGTGGTATGCTCCTGAATGACATACTGTTGGATTGGGAACGGTGTTTCGGGCATATGATCCTCCCGCTGCCTGATTGGCGGCAGCCCGTTGCTGTCGGTGCGCTGCTGCGTCGGCGTTTTTTTAAGTTCCCGCAGGTATTGCCTCCTAATAGAGAAATCAAAAACGCTGCCGGCACATCGGGGGTGTTTTTCAGACAGTTATGATGCTGCTGCCTGAATGGCGGTAATGGCGACCGTTGCGACAATGTCGTGTGCACTGCAGCCCCGCGACAAGTCATTGACAGGCCGGGCCAGACCCTGCACGATGGGGCCGTATGCTTCTGCACCGGCCAGCCGCTGGGTTGATTTGTAGCAGATGTTGCCGGCGCCGAGGTCCGGGAAAATGAAAATGTTGGCATTGCCTTGCAGGGGGCTGCCGGGGCATTTTTTGGCGGCTACCGACGGCACATAAGCCGCATCAAACTGCAGTTCGCCGTCCAGAATGACCCGACTGCCGTAGATGCTGGCTACGGCCTCTTTGGCTTTTTCGGCAGCAATGGCCATTTTAATGGCATTCGGACCGGTTGCGGAACCTTTGGTCGAATAGCTCAGCATGGCCACGCGTGCTTCCATGCCGAATTGCAGGGCGGTGCCGGCTGTGGCAACGGCGATATCAACCAGCTGCTTTTCGGTGGGATCTTCCACGAGGCCGCAGTCTGCAAAAAGAAGGACTTTGTCCGGAAAGCACATAAAAAACATACTGGAAACCGTGCTGATGCCTACGGCGGGCTTGATGATCTGAAGGGCAGGCCGCAGCGTATCGCCGGTGGAATGAATAGCCCCCGCCACCAATCCGTCGGCATGGCCGAGCTTGATCATCATCGTGCCGAAATAAACCTCATCCTCAACGACAGCACGGGCTTGTTCCGGCGTAACCCCTTTGTGCTTGCGAAATTCATAAAAGGCCTCGGCATACTGATCCAGCCGCGGGTCGGTTTTGGGATTGAGAATCTGGATGCCGGATGGATTGACGCCCCGGCTGCGCAATTGCTTGTCCAGCTGGTCGGGCTGGCCAAGAATGACTAGATTGGCAAAATCGAGCTGTACGATTTCGGCGGCCGCATCAATGGTCCGCTGGTCTGTTCCTTCCGGCAGAACAATTGTTTTTTTGTGCAGCGAAGCACGCTGAATCAGCTGTTCAAAAAAACCAGACATAATATTGCCACTTTCAAAAGTAGGATATAATTTGGTTCTTTAAAAAAAAGAAAACCGCACTCGACAGGACTCGAACCTGTAACCTTTGGTTCCGTAGACCAATGCTCTATCCAATTGAGCTACGAGTGCAAGTCACGGCTGTACAAAAACTTGCGATATCTTCGCGTGCACTGCTGCCGTCGGCCGATGCATTGGAGGCATTATACGGCAAAGCGGGGCACTTTATCAAGTATTTTGCCGAATCCTCTTGTGCGGCAGCAGTTTTGCGGCTCTCACCGTGGCCGGAATTGCGGGTACTTTACAAAAAACAAATTCAATTTGCAAAAAAAATCAGCCCTGATTTTTAATAATTTAGCCCAGTCTGTACCGGCAAGGACTGAATATGGTCCAGACAGGATTTTTCAGCTGAACGGTTAAAATTAGAGGACTTGGTCCTTAATTTTCTTGCAATGCCGGCGTATTGAGTGTAAGGTAAGCAGAAATTTGACGAATAGTAAAAGATACTGGAGAGGTGGCCGAGAGGCTGAAGGCAACGGTTTGCTAAACCGTCGTACGGGCAAAAGCCCGTACCGCGGGTTCGAATCCCGCCCTCTCCGATTTTCATCTAAATACCCTTTTTTCGCTCAAAACAGGATTCTTCCATTCTAAGCTGGGATTTCTCTTTGCCTTTTTCGTCTATAGCTAATGTGTTTTTTTCTGCTTGCCGCAGGGGGCAGGTTTTGCGCTGTGGGATCTTGTCGGAAACTGCCGGCTGCAACACCGGATCGCGCGGCAGAGTTTGGCTCTGATTGCAGCCCTGCGATTGAGCTGCTTATTTTTTGAATTTACCCCCAAAACGGCTATTGTCTTAACCAGCGAATCCGCCTTAATCACGCGACCTGTTTTCGGGGAGTGTTATATCTTCTTTAACTTCTAATACTGTTGCTCTGTCATACACCGTATCCGTCTGAGGCAGAACACTATGGCCATCCCATCTTTTCCTGTTAATAAACTTGACAAAATATGTTAGCATTTGTAAATAATGACTGTACGTGTACAATTTTCTATGAAAGTATGAAATACATAACATTTCTAAAACTAGGGAGACTAAATTATGAAATTGCTGCATTTCTATTTACTGTCTGTTTTGGTTTTTAGTATTGTGTATTCAGGATGTTCTGCCGACTATCACGCCCAAAGAGTTCAAGAAGGCATGAATGGTGACCGTGTAACTGTGGGAACGGTCCAGCGACAAATTAAAGTTGGAATGAGTAGTGCTGAAGTCATCGAAGCACTTGGTTCACCGAATGTCATCACAACTGATGAAAATCGCAGGGAGGTGTGGGTTTATGATAAATTTGCAACTGATGTTGCCTCATCAGGAGGTTATTGGACAATTCTATTTGCCGGTCAATCGTCAGGGGCTGCATCTGCAAGCCAAAGGACTCTTACTGTTGTAATCAAATTTGACGAAGAAAAGAAAGTACGCGATTTCGCTTATCACACCTCTCGGTTTTAAGGAGACTATAATATGAGAAGATTAGCGATAGTGAACTTATGTGTGAGCATAATAATCATTATGGCTGGGTGTGGAGGCATACCCAAAGATGCATTAGGAATGAACCAGTCTACCCTTGAAGACCGGCAAATGCAAACACGCGTTTTCAATACGGATGATGAAGGAAAAATCTTGTCTTCGTGTGTAGCCGTCTTACAGGATTTGGGATTTAGTCTCGAAGAAAGTGAAACTCCACTAGGATTAATAGTTGCTTCCAAAGATCGGGATGCAAAAAATGCAGGTCAAGTAACAGCTGCCATGGCAATGACTGTATTGTTTGGGACCCCATGTCGCTATGATGAGTCTCAAAAAATCAAAGCATCTGTTGTTACCTCGCCAAAATATAAAGAAGAAAAAAAGATTGCAGTCAGAGTTACATTCCAGAGAGTTGTATGGGATAATTATGGAAAAATAACCAAACTCGAACGTTTAAATGAACCAGCGATGTATCAAGGTTTCTTTGACAAACTATCTAAATCTTTATTTTTGGAGGCTCAAGGTATATGAAAGCATCGTATTTAACAATATTGCTTTGTATCATCCTAAACCTTTGGGGGGGGTGTTCAAGCCCGACCTCAGCGTTATTGGAAAGTGAAAGTCAGGTAAAATTAAGAAGTATTCAATCAAGGCGGTTTGAAACAAATGACAAAGACATGGCATTGCGCACCGCTATGGCTACTTTACAGGACTTGGGATTCGTCATTGATTCAGCAGATGCTGTACTCGGAACTGTTAGCGCTACAAAACTAAACCAATATGCAGTACGAATGACTATAACAGTCCGACCTTATGGTGAAGGGCAAATTATCGTGAGGGCAAATGCACAGTATAACCTAAAAGCAATCGAAGACCCGCAGCCATATCAGCAGTTTTTTGATGCCTACGCTAAAGCAATGTTTTTGACCGCTCAAAATATATAAGCGTTAAAAACCTTCTTTAAAAACCTTGTCTGATAATACGGCCAAGGTTTTTTTGTACTATGTACAGGCTAGGCTATTAATCTGCTCCATTTTTCTGTACCAGTTGTGATGGGAGTATAACCGAACCGTTCTTTCTGTATTGAGGCTGCCGGAAGATGGGGAGGCTGTTGGTCAGTAATTAACAATATCTTGATAGCCAGTTAATATATTGTTAACAATTTACTGATGAGGAAAATTCTTCATTTTCAGTGCAATTTTCCAATGCGGCTGAAATAGCTTTTAATAGAAACCGGCCAGCCGCCAGTCAGCCGGCTTAAAAGAACTTAATGGATGCCCAGCTCTTTTTGGATATCTTCCAGCGGTATGCCTTTGGTTTCGGGCATAAAGAAGATAACCCAGAACAGCTGCAACACCATCATTCCGGCGTAAAAGGCAAATGTATGTCCGCCGGAGGCCTCTGCAAAGAGCGGGAATGTCCACGAGACTGCCGCCGCCATAAACCAGTGTGTAAAGCTGCCCAATGCCTGTCCGCGGGCACGAAGACGATTGGGGAAAATTTCACTGATGAAAACCCAGATAACCGCTCCCTGCCCGAATGCGTGAGAGGCAATGAACACCAAAAGACTGATCAGCACGATGCGGCTGCCGACGGGGGTGAATTCTGTTTCATAGGCATAAAACGCCCACGCTGTTGTCCCCAGACTGAGAATATATCCGATGGAGCCGGCCAGCATCAGTTTTTTCCGTCCGAATTGGTCGATAATCAGCATGGCCAGTATGGTAAAAATCAGATTCATGCTTCCCACCGCAACGGCCTGCAGAAAGGCGGCGTTTTGGCCGGCGCCGGCCATTTTGAAAATATGGGGGGCATAATACATCAGCGCATTGATGCCTGAAAGCTGGTTGAACAGGGCAATCATCACCGCCAGCATAATTGGTTTGGCGTATGCTCGGCTGAAGAACGGTTCGGCTAACCTGTACTGCTCCTGATTCAGCGAGGCTTGAATGGCGGCAATTTCTTCATCAATCGTGCCGGTATCAGTCCCCAGCATTTCCAAGACCTCTGCGGCTTCGGAAGTTTTTCCTTTGGCAACAAGCCAGCGGGGACTGCGGGGATTGCCGAACAGAAGCAGGAAAAAGGCAGCGGCCGGGAATGCCTCCACCAACAGCATCCACCGCCAAGCGGCCTGCACATCCAGTGCGGCTATGATGTAGTTGGAAAAGAAGGCCAGCAGAATGCCCAATACGATGTTGAACTGCTGGACGGCAACCAGCCGGCCTCGCATGCGGGCGGGGGCAATTTCAGCGATGTACATCGGCGATACAACCGAAGCGCCCCCGACAGCCAGCCCGCCTATAAAGCGGAATATCAGAAACGCATACCAATTCCACGCCAGCGCGCTGCCGACAGCCGAAATAAAATACAGTACTCCGATGAGTATCAGCGTTGTCCGCCGGCCGTACTTGTCCGCCGGCTGGCCGGCAAACAGAGCCCCGATGATGGTACCTATCAGGGCGCTGGCGACTGTGAACCCCAGCGACTGACTGGAAAGGGAAAATACGTTTTGAAGGGCCTCTGTCGTGCCGGAAATGACGGCTGTATCGAACCCAAACAGCAATCCTCCCAAAGCCGCTACAATAGTGCTTCGAAGCAAAATCCTGCTTATTTTCATCTTTTCTTCCTATCTTTTATGAGAACGGCTGTTTCCAACCCTCCGGTGCAGCTGCGATGATTATTCTGCTGGGCCTCCGCCTTGTCAAGGACAAGAAGGGATTGCGGATAAATATTTTCCTGCCGGCCTGCCAGCTCTGGAAACAGAAGCGGCCCAAGCAATACGGCTCTATTCGGGTGGTGTAGGCCGCCGGCCGCCGGCGGATTGCTTTCGGCCGGCGGTTTCTTTATAATACAGAATATGGATGCCTCTATGATGCTTCTGAAGGCCTATTATGAGCTTCTGTACGAGCGGCTGAAACCGCAGCAGGACGCCTGCTGCCGGCGCATGCGTATCCGGCTGACAGAGCAAGTCCAGACGCATTTTGCAGACCAGATAGGGCAGGAACAATATGCGGCCTATCTGGAAGCCGGCATGGCTTTTTTTGATGAGCGTCTGGAGGCCTACAATCCCATCGGCATGCAGTACCTTTTTGACCGTCAGCAGCGGCGGACTGCCCTTGAGCTCCAACAGCAGTTAGACTGGTATGACAGCCGCCGCGAGTTTCACAACTTGCTGACCCTTGTCCGGCAGAAAGCCCAATCCCCGATGACAGACCAGCATATGCAGGCAGCGGCCGCACAGATCATCCAGCAGGCCGGGGCCTTCCCCGACCAGAGCATTCTGGAGGGCTATCGAGACTGTCCGGCTCTGGAAAAACTGCCGGATTATATTTTGGCAATGGCAATTGAAGACCTGTTGGGAAGAAGTCCGCAAGGTTTCAATGCATAAAATACCCAAGCAATTACGGAGTATGCGGATGGTCCGAAAACTTTTCATCCGGCTGGCGGGCATTGCAATGCTGACGGCCCTTAGTCTGCTGGCATCCTGTCTGGCAAACGGGGAAAACAATCTGGCTGAACCTTTTGCATTTGTGCAGCTATGCGATCCGCAGCTGGGCTTTTCTGACTATGCACAAGATCAGCAGTCCCTCAGACAAGCGGTTGAGCAGATAAACCGCCTTGATGCAGATTTTGCCGTAATCTGCGGCGATATGGTTGACAATGCCGTTTCCCGCTCCATTGCGGATTTTTAAAAACATCATTGGCGGACTTCAAAAGCCGTACTATTGTGTGCCCGGCAACCACGACATAGGCAGCAAGCCGACAGCCGAATCACTTCAGGCCTACCGCAAGGCATTCGGCAGAGACTATTTTGCTGTTGAGCATAAGGGGGCGGCATTTCTTTTTGTCAATACCCAGCTTTGGAAAGAATCTCTGGAAGGCGAATCGGAAAAACACCATCGGTGGCTCCAAGAAAGGTTGACGAAGGCATTTGATAAAAAATTGCAGATTTTTGTGGTGGGCCATTATCCACTGTTCATCAAGTCCCCCCATGAGCCGGACGAATATATGAATCTGCCCCGCGATAAGCGCATGGAACTGCTGGATCTTTTTGAACGCTGCAATGTTGCTGCCTATCTCGGGGGGCATATGCACAAACTGACAATGAATCGGTATAAGCAAATGCAGCTGGTCAACGCCGAAGCCCTTAGCAAAAATTTCGACGGCCGTCCGCTGAGTTTCCGCATATGGTATGTCCAGCCCCCGCTTCCGCCCCGCAGCGAATTTATTGCTTTAGATAAAAATAATCCATAATATCCTGTCCTGTGATGGCGATTTTTCCGATTTAGAATTGCATACTTGACATCAGCAGGCCGGTTTTTTAGACTATACCTGTTGTTTTTCAGGGCGAACGGCGCCGGATAGGTGCTGAATTTCGCAAAAAATTACAAAATTTCGAGGAACTGGACAATTTAATGGCAAAAGTCAAACTTCCGGATGGAAGCACCTTGGATGTCGCAGACGGTACCCCTGTATCGGAGGCTGTTGCCCGTATTGGCAGCGGTTTGGCGCGGGCGGCGGTTGCGGCAAAGCTGAATAATCATCTCGTTGACCTGTCTTGCCCCATTGCTGGGGACTCTGATTTGGTCGTCATCACCCAGAAAGACAAAGAAGGCCTTGACATTATGCGGCACAGCTGTGCCCATATTATGGCCGAAGCGATCTGCTCGCTGTGGCCGGCTGCCAAGCTGGTTTACGGCCCCAATGTGGCCGACGGCTTTTACTATGATATTGATCTTGATACTCCTATCCGGCCGGAAGATTTTGAGCGCATCGAGCAAAAAATGGCCGACATTATCAAGTCGGATGCACGGTTTGTGCGGATTGAAATGAGCCGGGAGGAAGCCATCCGAAAGATGGCAGGGGACCAATACAAGCTTGATAATATCCAGAATGCAAAGGGGGATACAATCAGTTTTTACCGGCAGGGCGACGGATTTGAAGACCTTTGCCGCGGCCCGCATATCCCGCGGACGGGCGTCTTAGACCCCAAAGCATTCAAAATCATGTCGGTGGCCGGAGCCTACTGGCACGGCGACGCCTCGCAAAAAATGCTGCAGAGGGTCTATGGCACCTGCTGGCGGAACAAGAAGGAACTGGACGATTACCTTCATCAGCTCGAAGAGGCCAAAAAACGCGACCATCGGCTGATCGGCCGGCAGATGGACCTGTTCAGTTTCCAAGATGAAGGACCCGGCTTTGCCTTTCTGCATCCCAAGGGCATGCGCATCTGGAATGAGATTGTCGATTACTGGAGAGCCGTGCACCGCCGGTACGGCTATGAGGAAGTTAAGACCCCCATCATGCTCAACGAGTCGCTGTGGCATCGGAGCGGCCATTGGGACAACTACAAAGAAAATATGTATTTCACCACAGTGGACAACATCACCTATGCTGTCAAGCCGATGAACTGTCCGGGGGGCCTGCTGATTTACAAGACCAGCAAGCATTCCTATCGTGAACTGCCGATGCGGGTAGCCGAGCTGGGGCTGGTGCATCGGTATGAAGCCAGCGGGCAGATGCACGGTCTGGTGCGGGTCCGGCAGTTTACCCAAGACGATGCCCATATCTTCTGCACGCCCGAGCAGATTGAAAGCGAGATTGTGGGGGTTATCAACCTGATTCAGGAAATCTATGCGGCGTTCGGGTTTGCCGATTATCATGTGGAGCTTTCCACAAAGCCCGAAAAGCATATCGGTTCTGATGAGATCTGGGAAACGGCAACCAACGCCCTGAAAGCCGCTCTGGACCATAAGAAGATGCAGTACAAGATTAATGAAGGCGACGGGGCATTTTATGGGCCGAAAATTGATTTCCATATCAACGACTGCCTGAAGCGTTCGTGGCAGCTGGGGACTATTCAGCTTGATTTTTCAATGCCGCAGCGTTTTGAGCTGGTCTATACGGCTGCGGACAATACCGAACAGACCCCAGTGATGATTCATCGGGCGATATTGGGTTCATTGGAGCGGTTTTTGGGCATCCTGATTGAGCATTATGCGGGGCATTTCCCCCTGTGGCTGGCGCCCGAACAGGTGCGGGTGCTGCCCATCAGCGAAAAAACAAATGACTACGCCGCGGCGGTGCTGGCGCAGCTTAAACAGGCCGGCCTGCGGGCTTGGGCGGATATCTCCGATGACAAAATCGGGGCCAAGATTGCCAAGGCCCACACCGATAAGGTCCCGTATATGCTGGTTGTCGGCCCTAAAGAAGCGCAGGCAGGTCTGGTGAATGTCCGCAGTTGGCCCAGCCAGCAGACCCAGACCGTCTCAATAGCCCAGTTTATTTCAACAGCCCAGCAGAAAATAGCCGATAAATCTCTGGAGTTGGCATTGTAAAAGGTCTGTCTGGAAACGGTTCCGGCAGCTTATTAAAGAGTCTTGTTTTTAGAAAGGTACAGAGCCATTAATAAAGACAGTTTACGGATAAATGACCGGATCCGAACCAGTCCGGTCCGCCTGATTGATGAAAATAACGTTCAGGTCGGTATTGTCAGCATCAAAGAGGCATTGGAAAGGGCACAGGAAGCTGGACTGGATCTTGTGGAGGTGGCCCCCAACTCAACACCGCCAGTATGCCGAATTATGGATTTCGGCAAATACATCTATGAACAGAAGCGCAAAATCAAGCTGAGCCAGAAAAAGCAGCACACAGTGGTCCTGAAGGAAATCCGCCTGCGTCCCAAGATTGACGACCACGACAGAGATATCAAAATCGGCCATGCCGCTAAATTTCTCGAAAAAGGAAACAAAGTCCAGTTTACCATCCTCTTCCGCGGCCGGGAAATGATGCATGTTGAACAGGGCTATGAACTGATGGATCAGATTGTCCAGATGCTTCAGGAGCACGGCAAACTGGAGCGCAAGGCCCAAATGCTCGGACGACGGATGACGATGGTTATGGCGCCGGCCAAGGGGTAATCGGAGGGTCTGGATGGAGCGGCTTTTCTAAAACGCCCTCTTCCTTTATCCAGCAGCGAATAAAGCGGTTTTTGATTGACAGCTTGCCGGCGGTTCCTATAATAAATCAAACACCGTTTTTTCAACGGGATGTAAGATGCATAACTTCTTTTTAGAAAGAGATTGAGAGTCTGTCGGACAAAGCCGGAGCAGACAGAGTAATGGGAGATAATCGATGGGAAAAATGAAGATGCATGTACGGCTGGCAGGGTGGAGTCTGCTGCTTTGTTCAACATTGTTATTTGCAGCAAGCGTAGAAGAGGACTGGAACGATTTTCTGCACTATACGGCCATCGGGCGGTTTGAGCTGGCCAAGGGCTATGCCGAACAGCTCATCCAGAATCAGGCCGACCCCAATGTCCTGCTGACCCTGGCTGAGGAGAATCCCGAAGGCTATCGTCTGCTGCTGAAAATGCATGCCGACAGCGATGAACTGCGGCAGGTCAGCGGCCAAATTTTGGCACTGATTGAGCAAGGCCGCTATATCCGCCGCACCGATCCGAAAATCATTGTTCAGGAAATTGCCCGTCTGAGCACAACCATCCGCGGACGGATTGCCGCCGAAGAACGGCTTAAAAATGCTGGCGAATATGCCATTCCTTATATGCTGGCGGCTCTGGCGGATGAATCCCGCCGCAGCGAGTTTGCTTATATTACCGAGGCGCTGCCGAAGATCGGCCGTCCGGCGATTCGGCCTTTGACAGCAGCACTTCAGACAGACAATATCGCCCTCAAAATTGAAATCATCCGGGCGCTGGGCAAAATCGGCTATTTTGAACCTCTGCCGTATCTGAAGCTGGTGGTCGAAAAGGACTCCTCCGATCTGCTCAAGGCGCAAGCTGTCAAGGCTATTGAGCAAATTGATGCGGGGGCTCTTAAGATTCCTGCAGCCGAACTGTTCTTTAAGCTCGGGGAAAATTACTATAATGGAACCGATTCCCTCATGCCGGCGGCGGAGTTTGACTTTGCCAATATCTGGTTTTGGGATGCCGCCAAACAGTCGCTGATTCGCTATGAGGTCAATAAGGCCTATTTTGATGAACTGATGGCGATGCGCTGCTGTGAATGGACGCTCAAGGCCGATCCGAGCGTCGGGAAAGCCATCGGCTTATGGATTGCTTCCTTTTTCCGTGCAGAATCCGTCGGTGTTCCGATGCCCGAATACTTTGATGCCGGTCATGCGGATGCAATGACCTATGCCACAACCGCAGGCCCGGAATATCTGCATCAGGCACTGGAGCGGGCCATTGGCGATAACGATGCCTATGTCGCTTTGGGCGTAGTTGAGGCGCTGGCTGTAAACGCCGGCGAAAAGTCTCTTCTGTATCAGGTGGGGACAGAGCAGCCTTTGGCCAAGGCCCTCAGTTTCGGCGACCGCAAGGTTCGCTACAGTGCAGCCATTGCTTTTGCCGAAGCCAATCCGGTAACCGAGTTTGTCGGCAGCAGCGCCATTGTAGAAAATCTGGCCGCCGCTGTAGTACAGGAAGGAGCTGACCAAATCGGCGCAGAAGCGGCCGGAGAGTATGCCTTGCGCTCGGTGAAAGCAATGTATAAGCTGGCCTTGGTCCGGAACAAAATAGTGGACTTATCCAAGGCACTTCCTGCTTTAATACAGGTTACGCAGAATGCGGACCCCCAAATGCGGGTTCTGGCAGCCGGGGTTTTGGCGCATCTGACAAGCCCTCAGGCCCAGCGGGCTATTGCGGCAATGGCGCTGTCGGAGCAGAATGACAAGGAAATTCGCATCTCAGCGTTTGAATCTCTGGCGTTGTCGGCCAAGCTGAATGCCAACCTGCTGTTGACCGAACAAATCGATGCCCTGTATGCCATTGTCAGCTCAACCCAAGCTGATCCTGATTTGCGTGCAGCTGCAGCCGGCGCATACGGCGCATTGAACCTTCCCAGTGAACAAGTCAAGCGGCTGATTCTCGACCAAGCCAAGTCTTGAATGCACTGGATGGTTTTCTCAGTCTGAACCGGAAAAACGAAGGTTTCCGGCGATAGAGCTTGTTTTTTGCTTTCAGAAAGGTGAAAAATGGCTGGGAACCGGAAAAAAAGATTTGAAAATCCCGATTTTTACCGCGGGGCTATGCGCTGGATGGGGGTGGGTATTGAATTCTGTCTGGTCATCGGCATCTTCTGTCTGGTTGGCTATTATCTGGATACACTGGAAGGAACAAGTCCGGGCTGGCTGATTCTGGGATTTTTTGTCGGTTTTGGGGTGATGCTCTATCTAATGTTAAAGCGAGCCAAAAAAGACGAGGATGAACGGTCTAAAGAACAGTCCGATCAGTCGGAATGACCCGCTGCGCCGTGCCAAACGTTCCATTGATCCTGCGCCCCAGTTTCCGTTTGGACGGCTTGTTTTCTTTACGGGGCTGCTTGCGGTTGGAGGAATGTTCATTTATCGGTTAAGTGAAACGGGCGGGCAAATGTCACAAACTGCCTGCCTCAGTGCCGCAGCCGTTTCATTGCTGTCTGCCCTTGTCGGCATTATTCCTGTTGTCAAAACATGGCGGCGGGAGCTTCTTTGGGTTCTGCTGGGATTTTTTTTATCCGGCATAATTCGTTTATTGATTGGCACACTGGGGGTCGTTATAATAATACTTTTTACAAAGATACAAAGGATACAATTTATCGGGTATTTGGCTTTGTTTTATACAGCGTTTCTGGCGGCCGATACATGGCTGGCCTTATGGATTTTGCAGAATACGCGGATACAAAAGCAGGAAACGGCGGTACATGGAACTATTTGGGATATTATTGGCAAATCTTAATCCGCTTAAAGAAGTGGTCAGTAAGCCGATTTATGAATTTACGGTCGGCCGCTGGACCGTTGCATTTACCAATCATATGTTTATGATAGCCCTGGCCTCCGCTGCCCTGATGATAGGGCTACCGCTGGCGGTCCGGCAAAAGGGTCTGGTGCCGCGGGGCTTTAAGAATGTCATTGAAACGATCTGTGTGTTCCTGCGGGAAGACATGGCACGTCCCATGCTCAAAGAGCATACCGACCGCTATATCAGCGTTCTATGGACGATGTTTTTCTTTATTTTGACAATGAACCTGCTGGGACTGACGCCGCTGGACCGGTTTGTCTGGCTGTTTACCAAAAAACAAAACTGGGGGGGAGCGGCAACGGCCAATATTTATGTGACCGGGGCATTGGCAACCTTTGCCTTTCTCCTGTTTCATGCCGCAGGCATCCGGCAGAAGGGATTTATCAAGTATCTGGCAACCTTGTCGCCTAAAGTGCCGTGGCTGATGATGCCGTTTATGTTTGTGATGGAGCTGCTCAGTTCGTTTGTGCGGCTTTTTTCGCTGGCAATTCGGTTGTTTGCCAACATTCTGGCCGGCCATATTCTGCTGGCTGTGCTGCTGGGTTTTATTATAATGTTCAAGAACTTTATGGTGGCTTCGGCCTCTATTCTGGCAACCACCCTGATGAGTCTGCTGGAGCTGTTTGTAGCATTCCTTCAGGCCTATATATTTGTGTTTTTAACGACGGTCTTTATTATGTTTGCTGTCAGTGAAGAGCATTAAAGCCGGCGTTAGAATGTATAAAAAGACAAGAAAAACCAGTTTTTGTATGTGGAGGTATTAACCCATGTTGGATTTGGCAACAATGGCACCGATGCTGCTGGCCGAAATTGTTCTGGATGACAAGGCATTCGGCCTGCTGGGCGGTCTTTTGGGAACCGGATTGATTGTATTGGGGGCTGCTCGGGGCATCGGGCAGCTGGCCGGCAGTGCCGTAGAGGCAATTGCACGGCAGCCGGAAGCCGGCAACCGAATCTTTACGACGATGATTATTGCAGCGGCACTGATTGAAGGCGTCACGCTGTTTGCGCTGATTATCTGTCTTCTGGCAGTATTGGGATAATATCTTGCACAAAGGGAACCGTTATGCAGGTTCGCAGAATTGTTGCGGTTTTGGTATTGCTTGTCTGCATCTGCGGACGGCTGGCTGCCTCTGAAGGCACCGCCGAAAGCGAAGCCGCCCCCAGTGTGTTCGAAGGGTATTTCGGCGAATCCATCTGGACGCTGGTCTGGTTTGGCGTGCTGCTGGGGGTGCTGTGGAAATTTGCCTGGAAGCCGCTTCTGGCGGGGCTGACGGGCCGGCAGGAATATATCGAAAGGCAAATCAGCGACGCAGAAAAAACACGGGCTGAAGCCAAGAAAGTGCTGGAAGAATACGGCGCCAAATTGGCCGATGCAGAACGGCAGGGGCGGGATATTATTGCCGCCCGCATCCGGGATGCGGAAAAGCAGGCGCAGGAAGTGCAATTGAAAATTCAGCAGGAGATTGAACAGCGCAAAGCCCGCGCTGAGGCCGATTTAGACCGTGAACGCATCGAGGCCGAAGAAAAACTGTGGGTGCAGGCCGGCGAGATTATCCGGCGGCTGGGACAGGATGTCTTCGGCAAAGCCCTTGACGATGAGGATAACCAGCGGCTGATACGGCAGGCCATTGACCGGCTCAAAGAAGTCAGCCGCCGCTAAGCGAGGCGCTCTATGGCGCGAAGCGCACGACATATTATTCATGAAATATACAGCGACGTGATGTTCGAGCTGGCCGAAGATGCAGGCCTGCTCGAAGAGGTGATGGATGACCTCGAAGCGGTCAGCAAGGTTCTGCAGGACGAACCCGATTTTTTGACGCTGCTGACGCTGGGACAGATCAAGGAAGACGAAAAGGCCGCTATGATTCGGCGGGTTTTCAAGGGACGCATCCATGACCTGACGCTCGATTTTTTGTGTGTGCTGGCCCGGCGCAACCGCATGGGTTTTCTGCACGGCATCGGCGACCGGTATCAAACACTGCTCGATGAGCGGAAAAATATTCACCGCATCGAAGTAACGCTGGCCAAGGAGCCGACCGAGGAGCAGCTCGAATCGCTCAAACGCCAGATTCGCGATGCGATTCAGGCCGAAATCAAGCTGGCTGTTACGGTCGATCCGGAAATTATTGGCGGTATTATTATTCGCAAGGGCGACTTGGTAATCGATAATTCGGTTCGCACAATTCTGAATCGAACGGTCGACGCCATTATGAGCCGCTCCAAGGCAAAAACCACTATCAAAAGCAATAACGAGTCATCCATATGAAGTTTGACATGAATGAAATCAGTACGCTGATTAAGGAAGAAGTTCGGCGCTACCGCACCGAAGTTGATGTGGCACAGGTCGGTTCGGTGCTGGAAGTGGGCGACGGCATCGCCCGCATTTACGGCCTGGACAACGCCATGGCTGGAGAGATGCTCCAGTTCGACGGCGGGGTGGTCGGCGAGGCATTCAATCTGGAAGAAGATTCCGTCGGGGCCATTATCTACGGCGACTACACCAAAGTCAAAGAAGGCGCATCGGTCCGCGCCACCGGCAAAGTGCTTTCTGTACCGGTCGGCGAGGCGCTGCTGGGGCGTGTGGTTAACGCTCTTTGTGAGCCCATTGACGGCAAAGGCCGCATTGCGGCCGAGTCCCGGCGGCTGGTCGAATTTCCTGCCCCCGGCATTGCAGACCGTCAGCCTGTCAAGGAGCCGCTGGCTACCGGCATCAAGAGTGTGGATGCTATGATTCCCATCGGCCGCGGCCAGCGCGAGCTAATTATCGGCGACCGCAAAACCGGCAAGACGGCCATTGCGTTAGACACCATCATCAACCAGAAAGGCAAAGGCGTCGTCTGCATTTATGTGGCCATTGGCCAGAAGGAATCGACGGTGGCCGAAGTGGTCGCCACCCTCGCCCGCCACGGCGCTATGGAGCATACCATTGTGGTGTCGGCCTCGGCTTCGGAAAGTGCGGCGATGCAGTATATCGCCCCCTATGCCGGCACGGCCATCGGGGAATATTTTATGTATGAAAAGCACGGTCATGCCCTGTGCGTTTATGATGACTTGAGCAAGCATGCTATCGCTTATCGCGAGCTGAGTCTGCTGCTTCGCCGTCCCCCGGGACGCGAGGCCTATCCGGGCGATATTTTTTACCTGCACAGCCGGCTGCTGGAGCGGGCCTGCAAGCTGTCCGATGCAAAAGGCGCCGGTTCTCTGACAGCGCTGCCCATCATTGAGACGCTCGAAGGACAGGTCTCTGCCTATATACCCACCAATATTATTTCCATCACCGATGGGCAGATTTACCTGCAGCGCTCGCTGTTTTTAGCCGGTGTTCGTCCGGCCATTGATGTGGGCATCAGCGTGTCGCGTGTCGGCGGGGCGGCCCAGCCCAAGGCGATGAAAAAAGTGGCTCCCAAGCTGCGGCTGGATCTGGCGGCCTTCCGCGAGCTGCAGGACTTTGCCCGTTTGGGTACGGAACTGGACGAAGCGGCACAGAAACAGCTGGAACGCGGCTACCGAATGGTGGAAGTGCTCAAGCAGAAGCAGTTTGCCCCGATGAGCGTGGCTCAGGAGGTGCTCAGTATTCTGGCCGGTTCCAGCGGAGCGCTGGATGATATCCCCGTGACGCGGGTCAACCATTTTATGGATGAATTGCTTAGCTGGATGCAGATTGAAGCTCCGGAGTATCTGGAGTCCATTATGCAGAAGGGCGATATTGATGATGCCCTGATGACCGGTCTGACCGAGGCCATCGAGGCCTACAAAACGATTTATCGGTTCTCATTTGGAGCATAAAGAACAGGCATCGAGGTGCAGTTGGACAGCGGCTTGTCGGCGGGATTTTCAGTTTTTTCGCCGGCACAGTGGAAAAACGATGCGAGCCCTGAATAGCTGGAAATTGAACTTGTTATAGATGGCAAATACCCGAAAAATACTGCAGCGCCGCAATGCGGCCGCCAATATCAGCAAGGTGACCGGTACGATGGAAACCATCAGTGCCGTACGCTACCGCCAGTATTATCACCAGTGGTCGGAGGGTCTGGCTTTTTATGATTCGCTGGCCCAGCTGGCCTATCTGATGGTTACCTCGCAGAGCAAAATCCAGCATCCGCTGCTGGAAGAGCCGAAAATCAAATCCAAAACGAATGCATTGATTGTCATCGGCTCAGACCGGGGCCTGTGCGGGGCCTACAACAACGAAATCTATCGTCAGATTGATACCCATATCCGCATGGCCAAACGGTTCGGACGCCAGCTGAACATTTATGCCAAGGGCAAGAAGGTGCTGGCGTATCTGGAGCATCTGAAAATAACTCCCGCAGGAATCTATGACGAATTTTCCGAAGTCCCGACAGCCGAGCAGGCAAACAAAATCGGTGATTTTTTCATTGAAGCCTTTTTGAAAGGAAAAATCGATCGGCTCGGCATTGTCTATAACCGGTTCTTTTCGCCGGCCAGCCAGAAAGCCCAGACACTGACAATTCTGCCGGTGGTCGATTTGATTGATGACCTGACAACGCGGGCTACGGTTATCTGGCCGTGGGAACTCAATTTTGAGGATTTTGAATTAAGTCCCTCTCCGGAGGATATTTTTGAGACGCTTTCAAAAATGATCATCCGCACTTCTATTGCCGGATGTTTTTTGGAAGCAGCCGTCAGCGAGCATTTGTCCCGGGTGGTTTGCATGCGCAATGCCTCGGACAATGCCGACGAGATGATTCGGGAATTAACCAAAGATTATAACCGGGCACGGCAGGGACAGATTACGGTGGAACTGCTTGATATTGTCAGCGGTGTAGAAGCCGCAAAAAGATAAATTTTTTAATGAAGCTCAATTATGAATCGCGGACGCATTACACAAGTTATAGGAAGTACATTTGAAGCCGAATTTGCCGCTCAGGTTCCGGCGGTTTACAATGCCCTTGAAGTAAAAGGCGAGTTTGAAGGCGGCCGGATTGATTTGGTTGGCGAGGTGCAGCAGCATCTCGGCGGCGGACGGGTGCGGGCGGTGGCTCTGGGCAGCACAGCCGGTCTTCGGCGCGGAATGGAAGTAATCGACACCGGAAATCCCCTCATGGTGCCGGTTGGCAAAGAAACCTTGGGACGGGTATTTAACCTTCTGGGCAGACCTGTTGACGGCGGACCTGATATCAGCGTCAAGGAAAAACGCCCGATTCATCGAAAACCGCCCAAATTTACTGCCTTGACGGCTAAATCCGAAATGTTTGAGACCGGCATCAAAGTTATAGACCTTCTTTGTCCGTTTGTTAAAGGCGGAAAGACCGGCCTGTTTGGCGGGGCGGGTGTCGGAAAGACGGTGCTCATTCAGGAACTGATTGCCCGTATTGCGACCCAGCACGGGGGCTATTCTGTCTTTGCCGGTGTGGGCGAACGAACCCGTGAGGGCAATGACCTCTGGCTGGAAATGCAGCACACGCACATCGGCACATCGGAAGCGCGGGTGCTGGACAACACCTGTCTTGTTTTTGGTCAGATGAATGAGCCGCCGGGGGCTCGTCTGCGTGTTGCGCTGACCGCCTTGACCATGGCCGAAGCCCTGTGCGAACAAGGCGGCGGCGAGACGCTGCTGTTTATCGACAATATTTTCCGCTTTTCGCAGGCCGGTTCTGAAGTATCCGCTCTGCTGGGGCGCATTCCCAGCGCTGTCGGATACCAGCCTACGCTGGCCAGCGAAATGGGACAGCTTCAGGAACGCATCACGTCGACTGCATCAGGGGCTATCACATCGGTTCAGGCCGTTTATGTGCCGGCTGATGACCTGACTGACCCGGCCCCTGCTACGACATTTACGCATTTGGATTCGTCGGTTGTATTGTCTCGTAAAATCACGGAAAAAGGCATTTATCCGGCTGTGGATCCGCTGGAAAGCAGTTCCCGAATTCTGGACCCGAACATTGTGGGACAGGAGCATTACGATACAGCCCAGCGGGTGCTGGAGTTTCTGCAGCGCTATAACAGCCTGCAGGATATTATTGCGATTCTCGGCATTGATGAGCTCAGCCGCGAAGACCGTCAGATTGTTTCCCGCGCACGCCGTCTGGAGCGTTTTTTCTCACAGCCGTTTATTGTTTCGGTTCAGTTTACGGGTCTTGAAGGCAAGTATGTTTCCGTTGCTGATACGGTGCGAAGCTGCCGGGAAATCTGTGAAGGCCGATGGGATCACCTGCCGGAACAGGCCTTTATGTATATCGGAGCGGTTGAAGAGGCACAAGAAAAGGCGCAAAAGAAGTAACATATGGTCGGATTGTCGCAAGGAAAATTTCGCGTTGTTCTGCTGACGCCAAAGGCAAAATTGCTGGATGTCCGAGCCGGTTCTGTTGTTGTTCCGGCCCACGACGGACAGCTGGGCATCCTCCGCAATCATTGTCCGTTGCTGGCGGCGCTGGGATTTGGCATTATGCAGGTTCATGAAATGGCGGATCGTCCTGATGCCTACTTTATCATTGAGGGGGGCTTTGTCCGTGTCAGCGAAAACCATGTGACAGTGCTGGCCTATGATGTGACGACATTCGAAGGAAAAGACAAAAAAGAAGTTGAACGGATGGTTTCTCATGCGCAAAGCGTCATCGCCGGGCAGGAATACATCCGCTCCCAGCAGCAGGCCATTGACCAGCGAAAAGCGCGGTTTATTGTTCAGATGGCGCAGATGGCTTCTGTCCAGTCTGCTGGGGCAGAGAGCCAATAGGAAGCAGTGTTTTTTGCCTTTATCCGGGCGGACTGGACAGTCAAGCCCGGCTGCGGTTGCGAAAGTGTCATATTTTTACTGGGTCCAGAAAGAAAGCATTTGGCAGCAGTTTTTTTATGGGCTACAATAACACGGTAATCTTTTGTGGATAAGGCAAAGATGGCAGAGGAAGGCAAAAAAACCGAGAATGCAGCTGTAAATCCGGATGTGGCTGCGTTTATCCGGTCCCTTGATGAGCCGCATCGAATGTTGATTATCCTCAAAGCGCAGCTCTACGGCGGCCGCTGGGAGCCGATGCTGGATGACCTGCAGAACCGGTTGAAAGGAAAACCCTATATCTTTAAGTTGTCCAACCGCATCAAAGAAGACATTGAGCGAATTAATCGGCTGCAGGCCTTCGAAGCCCAGCAGGGGATTGATTTGGCCGATTATGTAAAACTGGAATCATTGTAGCAGCGGAGAATAAGGATTGATGAATATGAAAAAATACAGCTTGATGGCAGCCGTATGGGTCATTGGGATGTCGGTCCATGCGGCCGGTTTTAAGAACCCCCCCCAATATGTCCTTCCGGATACCGCTCCTCTGGTGCCCTATGAGCTGGCAGCGCAGGTTGGCTGGGAGGTCAATTGGCAGATGAATCTGCCTGTCAAAACCAATGAGCAGATAGCCCGTTTGGGCGTTGCCGGCGAGAATCTGTTTGTCATGACGGATTCGAATGTGATGTTCTGCATCGACCGTGCACAAGGCCGGCTGCGGTTCACTACCCCCCTAAGCGCTCGCAATCTGCCTGTGCAGCCGCCGCTGTATTACGATGAAAAATTCTGGTTTATTGTCGGTACGGAACTGCTGGTATTTGATCCGGCAGTGGGCGATTTCATAAGCCGCAAAAAGATAGAGCGCATCAATGGGGCCGGAGCCAACAGTCTGGCTCTCAATGATACGCATCTTTTCATTGCCGGTTCGGATAACCGCATTCACGCTGTCAACCGTGACGGCTACTGGCAGGAGTTCATGGCTTCGGCGGATAACAATGCCCCTATTGTGTCTGTGCTGGCCGCCGGCAGCAGCGCAGTTTTTGCCACCCAGACCGGCAATATTGTGGGAATGAGAGCCGATGGGCCTCAAAAACTGTGGCAGTTTGACGCAACAGGTCCGATTGATGTCCCTCTGGTGCGGGACGGGGCCTATATTTATGCCGGCAGCCGCGACTGCAAGCTGTATAAAATTGATATGGCTACCGGCCGTCTGGCATGGACAGCGCCCTATCCTTCGGGTGCCCCCATCCAGAAACCCTTCACTGTTGGACGAAAGATTGTCTATCTCTACAATGCATTAAACGGCTTGGCCGGCGTCAGCAAAGAAACCGGCAAGGCCGTCTGGACCGCACCGGCAGGCGTTGACGTGGTTTGTGAAACTCCGGACAAAGGTTTTATTTTTGCCCAGCCCGGTGTGCTCAAAGTCGTGGATAATAATACAGGCCGGGATTTGTATTCGGTCAATTTCGCGCAGGTCCAGCGATGGGCCGTGAATATGACCGATGCGGTTATATATGCAGGCGATGTTCAAGGACGGCTGATGAGCATCACCGTCCGGTAAGCAGTACAAGCGAATTGATTGGAAAGGGATTGCGAAACAATGGATGTGCGGATTCGGCGGGCGTTAATCAGTGTCTCGGATAAAACCGGTGTTGTGGAATTTGCCAAGGGGCTTCAGGCCATGGGCGTCGACATTATCAGCACCGGCGGAACAGCCAAGACGCTTCAGCAGGCAGGGCTCAATGTGGTCAGTGTGGAATCGGTTACGGGATTTCCCGAAATGATGGACGGGCGAGTCAAAACGCTGCATCCGAAGATTCACGGGGGGCTACTGGCGGTTCGCGACAATGCGGCTCATGCAGCGGCAATGAAGACCCATCACATTGAGCCGATAGACTTAGTCTGTGTCAATTTGTATCCCTTCGAGAAGACTGTTGCTAAAGCCGGCTGCACACTGGAAGAAGCGATCGAAAATATTGACATCGGCGGCCCCAGCATGGTGCGCTCGGCTGCAAAAAATCATCGGTTTGTAACCATTGTAACCAGTCCGGCCCAATACGATGCTGTTTTGGACCAAATGAAGCAGAACAACGGTGCAACCCGCATCGAGCTGCGGCAGGAACTGGCCAGAGCGGCCTTTGCCCTGACGGCTTCGTATGATGCCGCCATCGCTAAATACCTCGATGCCAATGCAGGCGAGCTGTTTCCGGACCGCCTGTCGCTGGCATGGGTCAAACAGCAGGAGCTGCGCTACGGAGAGAATCCCCATCAGCGGGGGGCCTTTTACCGCCGGACGGACAGCACCGAGGTCAGCGTCGGTAGAGCCGAGCTTCTCGACGGCGGAACGCCGATAAGCTTTAATAACCTGATGGATGCCAATGCGGCATTTGAGCTGTGTAAAGAATTTGATGAGCCGGCTGCTGTGGTCGTCAAGCATATGAATCCCTGCGGCTGTGCAGTTGATGAGGATATCTGCAAAGCCTACGAAAAGGCCTATCTGGGCGATGTCGTCAGTGCCTTTGGGGGGATTGTGGCGGTAAACCGCCCTGTGGACAGGGAACTGGCCGCCGTTATTATGGAATCTTACGCCCGCTTCGGCAAGGCGCGGGGCGCCGCCGGTTTTTTTGCCGAAGTGATCATTGCCCCGTCCTATGAGCCCGATGCCGTCCAGACCATTCGTACTCTCAAAGAGTGGGGCCAGCGGGTGCGCCTGATGCAGACCGGATCCATCGACCGTTCCAAAACGGACGCCCGCGAATACGATATCCGCTGTATAGTCGGCGGTTTGCTACTGCAGCAGAGGGATTTGGCCGGCTGGGAACCGGATGCCCTGACTTTTCCGACACGGCTGAAGCCCACAAAAGAGCAGATGGAAGACCTGCGGATTGCTTGGCTGACAGCCAAACATGTCAAGAGCAATACGATTACGCTGGTCAAGGACAAAATGCTGGTCGGAGTGGGTGCCGGCCAGATGAATCGTGTTGAATCCGGTCTGATTGCCTTCAAGCACGCCGGCTGCCTCTCCAAAGGTGCCGCAATGGGATCGGATGCATTTTTCCCCTTCCCGGACAATGTGGAAAACGCCGCCAAAGCGGGAGTGGCCTGCATTATTCAGCCGGGCGGCTCGAAAAAGGACGATGAGGTCATTGCTGCTGCCGATAGGCTGGGAATCGCAATGGTCTTTGCCCAAAAGCGGCATTTCAAACATTAACACTATTACGGAGGGCAGTGTAATGATACTCGTTACCGGCGGGGCAGGTTTCATCGGTTCGGCCATTGTCGCCGAACTGAACGCACGCGGCGTGGATGATATTTTCATTGTTGATATCTTAGGCAAAGACCAGCGGTGGAAAAACCTCCGGCATCTCCGCTATGCCGATTATATGGAAGCGGATGATTTTTCCCAAATGGTTTCCGATTCCGAGCTGGAAATGGATATCGATGCAGTCATTCATATGGGGGCCTGTTCCGATACCACCGAAACAGACTGTTCCTATCTGGTAAAGAACAATTATGAATTTTCAAAGCTTCTGGCCGGCTGGGCGCTGGACCTTGAAGCCCGCTTCATCTATGCTTCCAGTGCGGCCACTTACGGCGACGGCTCTCAGGGCTTTTGCGATGATGAAGATCTTCTGGAAACACTGCGACCCCTGAATATGTACGGCTACAGCAAACAAATGTTTGACCTGTGGTGCCGCAGACAGGGCTTGCTGGACAAGTTCGTCGGGCTTAAATACTTCAATGTCTTTGGCCCCAATGAATATCACAAGGCCGAGATGCGCAGTTTTGTCATTAAAGCCTTCGAGCAGATAAACCAAACCGGAAGCGTCAAACTCTTTAAATCCCACCGTCCCGATTTCCCCGACGGCGGGCAGCTTCGGGATTTCATTTATATCAAGGACGCTGTCGATATGACGCTGTTTTTCCTGGAACATCCCGATACAGCCGGCATTTTCAATATTGGCACAGGCAAAGCCCGAAACTGGAACGATTTGGCAACTGCTGTTTTTAATGCCATGGGCAGACCTGTGTCCATTGAATATATTCCAATGCCGGAAATGCTTCGGGATAAGTACCAATATTTCACTCAGGCCGACATCTCCAAGCTCCGCAACGCCGGTTATGATAATGATACAACACCCTTGGAGGAGGCAGTGAGCGATTACGTCAAGAATTATCTGATGAAAGGCGAGTATCTGGGGGCTTAATTGCTGGTATCTGCCGGCTGTTATTCACACTTTTTTTTCTGCGGCTGAACAGGCCAATTATTTAATCCTGTTATTTATTCTTTGAGTTGGTTTTTGGTTTTGATTGTTTAGAAATCTTTAAATTCAGGTGTAGTATATCGCCTTCTTGCCGTTTTGATTGCCGGCATGAGAAATCTTGCGGATTGTCGATTATAAACCTTGACAGGCTGGCGGTTTCTCAGGTAATATGCTTTTTTGCGGCAGGAACGCAATGATGAAAGGATAGCAACAATGTTGCAGATAGGAAAAGTAAGTCGTGCGTACGCATAGGGTTACAGTGTACAAGACGGTTTCTCGTACGCTGTGCGGCCGGCTGCTTTTGAATCATAGACGCTCTTCAGGGACTTTGCAGAATTGTTTTTTCTGGGAGGGTGCAATGGCCGAAGGGTAGAACCAATGTGTTCAACCCGGCTCGGTTGAAATGTACCGGGCCTGTGCAAGTTCTGCATTTGTCGAAGTGGCAACCTGAAGGTTTCCACTTTTTTTTTGGCATGAAGGAAAAGGACAAGATGAATCAGGAATTGATTAGAATTGTAGAAAACATTGCTAAAGACAAGAATATTGATAAAGAGTCTCTTTTCCAAGACTTGGAATCGGCAATGGTTTCCGCTGCCCGCAAGCATTTCGGCATACAGCCGAATTCCGGCGTTGAAATTACGGTCCATATTGACCGTACGTCGGGAACTATCCGTGCATTCAAGGACGGCGTGGAAATTGATATTCGGCAGCTTGGGCGGATTCCTGCACAGACAGCCAAGCAGGTAATGATTCAAAAAATCAAAGCCGATGAGCGCGACAGTATTTTTGCCCAATATGCTCAGCGTAAGGGCGAAATTGTCAATGGAACAGTCGCCCGCTTTGAAGGAGGGGCGTTGATTGTCAATATAGAAAGCCGGGTTGAGGCGATAATGCCCAAATCCGAGCAGATTACAGGAGAATCCCATCACCCGGGCGAACGTGTTCGTGCCTTGATTCTGGATGTACGCGAGTCGTCTAGTCAGGTTAAGATTATTCTGTCTCGAACACATCCGGATTTTATCCGCCGGTTGTTTGATTTGGAAGTACCCGAGGTGGCCGAAGGTATTATTGAAATTAAATCACTGGCCCGAGAAGCCGGCTATCGGACCAAAATCGCAGTGGATACAACCGATGATAAAGTCGATCCGGTGGGCGCTTGTGTCGGGGTGCGGGGCAGCCGGATACGCAATATTGTTGATGAACTCGGCGGGGAGAAAATAGACATTGTTCGCTGGAGCGATTCTTCGCAGGTATTAATTGCAAATGCTCTGATGCCTGCCAAGGTCAGTGAAATTGCTATCTGTTTTGAATTGGGCCGAGCAACTGTTGTCGTCGCAGAAGACCAGCTCAGTCTGGCTATCGGCAAGCACGGCCAGAATGTTCGTCTGGCAGCGCGGCTAACCGGCTGGGACATCGACATTCTGACGCCCAGTGAGTACAATAGAGAAGTTGATCGCATTGCTGCCTGCATGAAGGACATTGCCGGTTTAGATGAAAACTTTGTCGATAAATTGCTGGCACTGGGTATCATCTCAGTACTGGATCTGGAAGAAGTCGGCACCGGTCCGCTGGTTGAGGAACTGCAGGTGGAACCGGCGCTGGCCGAACGCATTATTGCTGCTGCGGAAGAAGCCGCCAAAAAAGCAGCCGCGGAGAATACCTTAACACAGGCCGAAGGGCTTTTGAGGCAGGAAAAAAATAAGTCAAAAAAATAAAATCAGGATAAGCAGGCGGCGCTGATTGGGATTCTTTACAGGAGACGGTTTTGGCGAAAGCAAGCACACGCGTACATTTATTGGCCAAGGAATTGAATGTCCCCAGCAAGGCCATTATTGAAAAGTGTCAGGCAGAGGGGTTGGATCAGATTACCAACCATATGTCGGTCATTTCTGTAGGATTAGCCGCAACCATTCGCGAATGGTTCAGTGAGGGAGTCCACGCTACCACAGTCGAGCAGGCCAAACCCGTTGACCTCGAGAAGGTGCGAATCAAGCGTAAAAAAGTTGTGCCCCCTCAGGAAGAAGCAGCTCCGCCGGTTGAAGCTCCGCAGGAAATACCCTCTTCTGTGCCGGAGGAAGTTCCTGTCCCCCAGCCTGCGATGCCGGTTTATCAGGAGCCCGAGCCGATGCCGGCCGGGTTGGCAGAACCAGCCAGCCCGCTGCCGGAGACGCCGCTTCCTCAGCCTGTTGTCGAAGAACCTGCCGCAGCGGTTGCTGCTGCTGTGGAGCCCCAAACTCCGCCCCCGGCGCCGCAGAAACCGGACATTATTTTGCCGGCCGGCCCCATGCTTGAGAAACCCACTCCCGCTGTGCTGACTGGTCCGACGGTTATTCGTGTCGAAAAGGTTGAAGATAGATATCCCAAACGGCACAAAGGGCCGCGGCCTCCCCGCGAAAAGCCTGCTGCCGAATCCCTGCTGATTCCTGCGGATCTGCCGGTCAAGGGGCCGAAGGCCGGAAAAGCCAAAACATACGGCCGGAAGAAAGACAAAAGCGATATTGATTTAGAACCCGGTTTCGGCCGCGGCGACCTTAAGCGTCTGCGCGCCCGTGATCTAGAAGAACGCCAGGCCCGTTTGGCAGCTGCGCGGGGCGAGACCGTGCGGGCGAAACCGTCGCGCCGCATTGAGTCCAAGACAGCCGAGGAAGCGGCAGTCCATATTGAACGGCCTGCAAAAGCTGTTGTAACCGAGCCGATTCTGGTTAAAGATTTGTCGAATGCTTTAGCAGTCAAGGTCAGCGATATCATCGCCAAGCTGCTGCTGCAGGGTGTTATGGTTACAGCCAATCAGGCCATCTCCGCCGAAGCCGCAGAGTTGGTGGCGCTGGAGTATGGAACCGAACTGGTTATTGAACGCAAAAAGAATGTTCTGGAAGAAATAGAAGAGAAGTTCAACAGCCGCCCGCGGCTGAATCTCCAGAAGCGTCCGCCCATTGTAACGATGCTGGGGCATGTCGACCACGGCAAAACCAGTCTGCTAGACAGAATCCGCAAAACCAGCGTTGCCGCAGGTGAAGCCGGCGGAATTACCCAGCATATCGGGGCCTATCAAGTGGAGCTGAACGGCAAGAAGGTCACTTTTCTGGATACGCCCGGCCATGAGGCATTTACATCACTGAGGGCACGCGGGGCCAATATGACAGATATTGTTGTCTTGGTGGTAGCCGCCGATGACGGCGTCATGCCGCAGACTGTTGAAGCCATTCACCATGCCAAAGCGGCCGGCGTGTCTATCATTGTGGCCTTGAATAAAATTGATATTCCCGGTGTGGATGTGAACCGGGTTTACGGGCAGTTGGCCAGCCATGATCTGACGCCGACCGTCTGGGGCGGCACAACCGAGCTTGTGCAAACCAGTGCTGTTACCGGGGCGGGCATCGAGGAACTGATTGAACTGCTGGATTATCAGGCAGAACTGAATGATTACCGGGCTGATCCGGATGTGCCGGCGCAGGGCTGGATTGTAGAAGCTAAAATGTCCCAGACCAAGGGACCTGTGGCGACGGTCTTGGTCAAGGAAGGGACACTGCAGAAGGGCTCCATTGTGCTGGCCGGAGGGGCCTGCGGACGCATCCGGACGATGACGGATAGCCGCGGACGGAGCGTTAAAACGGCACCGCCTTCGACGCCGGTTGAAATTACCGGATTGGACAGCGTTCCTGCTGCCGGCGATAAATTCTTCTGTCTGGAAGACCTGAATCAGGCCAAAGCGGCCGCCGAACAGATTCAGCATATCACCCGCGAAGAAGGTCTGGCCAAACGCTCGCTCATTACGCTGGATAATCTCTTTGCCCATATTGAAGCCGGACGCGTTAAGGAGTTGAATCTGATTGTCAAAGCCGATGTACAGGGCTCCGTCGATGTGCTGATTAAATACCTGACAGAATTAAGCACCGACGAGGTCAAAGTGAAGGTCATTCATGCGGCAGTGGGCGGCATCAATGAAGGCGATGTCGTGCTGGCAGAGGCCTCCTCGGCTATTATCATCGGATTTAATGTTGTTCCCGATGAGCGCGTCCGCCAGATTGCCGAGAGCAAGAAAGTGGATATTCGTCTGTATAATATCATTTATCGCATTACCGAAGACCTCAAGGCCGCAATGGCCGGACTGCTGGAACCGGAATACAAAGAACAGTTCCTCGGACGGCTGGTGGTGCGTGATATCTTCAAGGTCTCCAGCATCGGGACCATTGCCGGATGTTATGTGTCCAGCGGAATGGTTTCCAAAAATGCCAAACTCAAACTGATTCGCGGCGGCATTGTTGTGAAAGACAACTGCTCTATCGAGTCTCTGAAGCACTTTAAAAACGATGTCCGGGAAGTCAAGGCGGGTCTGGAATGCGGCATCAAGGTGGCAGGATACGATGATATTAAAATCGGCGATGAATTTGAAGCCTATGAAATTATAGAAGTCGCCCGGACGCTGTAGTCCGTTGGAACATCGGAGAACAAGTTATGCCCTCCAGAAGACAGCAGAAAATTGCACGGGTGATACGGGATTCGGTCAGCCGGACTATATTCTGCCGGCTCAGCGACCCCCGCATCACCGGATTGATCAGCGTAACGGAGGTGGATGTTTCGCCGGATATGAAAAATGCGACCGTGTACCTGAGCATCATGGCCGCAGACGAGAGGGCCTCCAGCATTTCGTACGAAGCGATTTGCCATGCGATTGGTCCGATTCAAATGCAGCTGGGACACGACTTGATAGGGCGGTACTGTCCGCGTCTGCGGTTTGCACGGGACGAGAAAATGAAAAAGACCCTGCAGACGCTTCAGCTGATTGAACAAGCTGAACAGGAATATACGGCTCATCCGCTTCAGAAAGATTTGCCGGATACGCAGGATATCCACGACGAAGAATGGTGAGAGGTGCACGGTATGAAAGACAGCAAACTTTACAGCCCTAAACTAACAAAGCTTCTGCGTTCGCTCAAGCGTCAGGCAGGCAGCTGTTCGGTGCCCCGTTACGCCGATCCGATAGAGGCGGTTGTTTACGGTTTGATTTGCGAGCAATTCAGCGAAACCGCTGCCGAACGCATCTATAAGCGGATGAAAAGCCATTTTGTGGATCTCAATGACCTGCGGGTGTCCCGCGTTGAAGAGATACTGGATGTTTTCCGGGATGCCTCGCCGGCGGCGGAACATTGCGCACGGGCAATTACACAGGTTCTGAATGCGATTTTTGACAAATACGATCGCATTGCGCTGGATATGCTGGGTCCGGACGGAAAACGTCAGGCCCATAAGGAACTGTCTGAAATAAAAGGCATAACGCCTTTCGCCGTCAGCTATTGTTTTTTGACTGCATTGGAGGGGCATGCCGTGCCCTTGAATGCGGCTATGGTAGAGTACCTTCGCAAAAATGAATATGTCCACCCCGAAGCGTCGGAGTCCGAAATCGCCGGTTTCCTTGAACGGCAGATTCCGGCCAACGATGCGTATACTTTTTATATGCTGCTGCGCTGTCTCATCGAGCAGGGGGCCTTGGAAAAGCCCAAGAGCAGCGAGAAAGCCGCTGCTTCAGCCAAAACGGCGAAGAAAAAGACTGCGGCAGTGTCCAAGAAAACAGCAAAAAAGAAATAGTGTGTCAGGAAACAACAGGATGAATGCAGAACAGGTGCTTAAATTAGGCATTCCAAAGGGAAGCCTGCAGAATGCAACATTTGAACTGTTTGAACGGGCTGGATTCAATATTACCGGCGCCGATCGCAGCTATTTTCCACGGATTGACGACCCGCAGATTCAGCTGATACTGCTGCGGGCGCAGGAGATGAGCCGGTATGTTGAAGACGGTGTGCTGGATGCGGGATTTACCGGCTACGATTGGATTCGGGAAAATGAATCCGATGTTTACGAAGTCTGTGAACTGCAGTACAGCAAGGCAACCTCCAATCCCGCACGCTGGGTGCTGGCGGTGCCCAATGAGTCACCGGTCGAAAAGGCCGAAGACCTTGAAGGCGGCATCATTGCTACAGAGCTGGTCAACGCTACCCGCCGGTTTTTTGAGCAGAAAAAGGTCAACGTCAAAGTCGAGTTCAGCTGGGGAGCCACCGAGGTCAAGGCGAGGCTGGTCAGCGGCATTGTGGAACTGACGGAAACCGGCTCATCCCTGAAGGCTAACAACCTGAAGATTATTGATACTATCATGATATCCACCACCCGTTTTATTGCCAATAAACAGGCATGGGCAGATGGTTTCAAAAGGGAAAAAATCGAAAGCATTGCCATTTTGCTCAATGCTGCTATTGATGCCAGAACCCGTGTGGGGCTGAAGATGAATGTGAAAAAAAAGGACATGCCGGCTATCGTAAAGCTTCTGCCGGCTGAAAAAAGCCCCACGATTTCGCCCTTGGCTGATTCGGAGTATGCAGCGCTGGAGATTATTGTGGAAGAAAAAGTGGAGCGTGAGCTGATTCCTCAGTTAAAAAGGGCCGGGGCTTCGGGCATCTTTACCTATCCGCTCAATAAAGTGATTCATTAACTGCACAGATAAGTTTTTGCAAAGGATGATGTATGTCAGGACATTCACATTGGGCCGGCATCAAGCATAAGAAAGCCGTTGTTGATGCCAAACGCGGCAAACTCTGGAGCAAGATTGCCAGAATGATTATTGTAGCGGCCAAAGCAGGAGGCGGCGATCCTGCTGCCAATCTGTCCCTCCGTTATGCGATAGAAAAGGCCAAGGCGGCCAATATGCCCAAAGATACTATCGAAAAGGCCATTAAAAAGGGCACCGGCGAACTGGGCGGCGTCGAGTACGTGGAAGTACTCTACGAGGGATATGCCCCCGGGGGAGTAGCAATTATGGTTGAAGGCCTTACCGACAACCGTAACCGCACAGCGCCGGAAATCAAGAAAATCTTTGAACGGCGGGGCGGTTCGCTGGGGGTCAGCGGCTGTGTCCGGAGGATGTTTAAGAAGAAAGGCCTTATTACCGTCAAGACCGATGCCGTCGGGGAAGACGAGCTGATGGAGCTGGCACTGTCGGCAGGGGCAGATGATATGCAGAATACCGGTCAGGTCTATGAGATTACCTGTGCCCCGGATGTGTTTGATGCCCTCAAAAGTGCCCTTGAACAGAAGCAGATTCCTCTGCAGAGTGCCGAGCTGTCAATGATTCCCGATACGACCGTTCCCATCACCGATGTAGAAACGGCCCAGAAGATTCTTAATATGATGGAGGAATTCGAAGACCACGACGATGTGCAGGAGGTGTATGCCAACTTCGATATTCCGGACGAGATTCTTGCCAAAATCCAGTAGGATAACTGCTGTTTTATAAAGGGGGATAGTCTCTCGGCTCCGGCTGTCCCGGCAAACAGGGATTTATTTGAAAGGGAAAGAAAAAATGCGCAGAGTATCTTTTTTGTCTGGTTTGAAGCTTCTTTTTTCTTTTCTGTTTTTTGCAGCATCAGCTGGAGCTTTTGCAGGGGGAACGCAGGCCGATTACCAGCGGGCGGCCGAGCTGCGCAGCCGATTAGCCGGCAAGGTTTACCGGGACCAGATAGAACCGAACTGGTTTGCCGACGGCTCTATGTTCTGGTACCGCCGGCAGACCGGCCCCAATACGCATGAATTTGTTACGGTTGAGCTGAACAATCCCCAGCGTCAGCCGGCCTTCGACCATCAGCGGCTGGCGGCGGCATTGACAGAACAAGGAGTCAAGGATGCAGCAGCCGACCGGCTGGCTCTGGAAAGACTGGAGTTTAATCTGACAGACAATACCCTGCGATTCCAGACCGACGGCAAAATCTGGCAGTGCCGTCTGGATACGTACGCGCTTCAAATTGTATCAGAAGCCCCCGAGGATTCTTTGACTCCCATGCGTCCGGGGCAGGCGTCGGCAGCCAGCACCCGCACGGGCAGTCAAACCTATATTATCTTTTTGAACCAGACCGAAGGGGAAGTTTCCCTGTTCTGGCTGGACAGCGAGGGCCAGCGGCAGCCCTATGGTACTCTTGCTGCCGGCCAGCAGCGCCGGCAGAATACCTATGAAGGCCATGTATGGCTGATTGTGGGCTCCGACGGCAATCCAATCGCTGTTTATCAGGCCCAAGGCCGACCGGGACGGGCTGTTATCGGAATGGAACCTGCTTTCCGCCGCGGGCGCCGAACCGATGGCACTGCCCAGCGGCCCCAGCGCATCCGGCCGCCGCGGGCTGTCAGCCCTGATGGAAATCTGGAAGCGTTTATTAAGGATTACAATGTCTGGCTGCGCCGTCTTGACAGCGATCAGGAAGTCCAGCTCAGCCGCGATGGAACTGCTGACAACTTCTATATGGATCGCTTCTATTGGTCTGCTGATTCAGCAAAATTTGTGGCCGTCCGCCGAAAACCGGCTCAGGAACACAAGGTCTATTTTGTTGAATCATCGCCAAGAGATCAGCTTCAGCCCAAACTCCATTCCATCGACTATCTCAAACCGGGCGATCAGGTAGATGTGGACAAGCCCTGTCTGTTTGATGCCCAAAACGAAAAGCAGATTCCTGTCAGCGATGACCTGTTTGCCAATCCATGGAGTGTTTCCGATATACGCTGGATGCCGGATTCAAGCCGCTTTACGTTCCTCTATAATCAGCGGGGCCATCAGGTGCTGCGGATTGTGGCGGTGGATGCAGCATCCGGTACGGCTGAGCCGCTTATTGATGAGAATAGCGATACATTTATCTGCTATTCGAGCAAGTATTTTTGCCGCTTTCTGGATGAATCGAATGAAATTATCTGGATGTCCGAGCGGGACGGCTGGAATCATCTCTATCTGTATGATGCCAATTCCGGACAAGTCAAAAACCAGATTACCAAAGGTCCTTGGGTCGTCAGAGATGTCATAGAGGTCGATACCCAAAAACGGCAAATCTGGCTGCGTGCCGGCGGCATTTATCCGCAGCAAGATCCTTACTACATCCATTATGTTCGCGTTAACTTCGACGGGTCCGGCTTGACTATCCTCACCGATGGCGATGGAACGCATTCAGTCAAGTTTTCCCCCGACAAGCGTTATTTGATTGATACCTGGTCGCGCGTCAACCAGCCGCCGGTGCATGAGCTGCGCCGCAGCGAGGACGGTAAACTCCTGTGCGAACTCGATCGAGCCGACATATCGGACCTGCTCAAGGCCGGCTGGCAGATGCCCGAACCGTTTGTTGCCAAAGGCCGCGATGGACAAACCGACATTTACGGCATCATTATCCGCCCAACGGTTTTCGATCCGAGACTGTCGTATCCGGTGATTGAGAATATTTACGCCGGGCCGCAGGATTCATTTGTCCCCAAGGCTTTCTCGCCTTTTTTACGGATGATGGAAATGGCCGAACTGGGCTTTATTCTTGTCCAGATTGACGGGATGGGGACTTCCAACCGCTCAAAGGCCTTTCATGATGTCTGCTGGAAAAATCTCTCGGATGCCGGATTTCCCGACCGCATCCTTTGGATCAAGGCCGCTGCGCAAAAATACCCGTATATGAATATCAGCCGGGTGGGTATCTATGGCGGCTCTGCAGGCGGCCAGAATGCCGCCGCCGCCGTGATGAAGCATGGCGATTTTTATAAGGCAGCGGTAGCCGACTGCGGCTGTCATGATAACCGGATGGACAAAATCTGGTGGAATGAGCAATGGATGGGCTGGCCGGTAGGTCCCGAATATGAAGCCAATTCCAATGTTACATTGGCCAAAAATATGCAGGGCAAACTCATGCTGATTGTCGGGGAAATGGACCAGAATGTCGATCCGGCTTCGACAATGCAGGTTGTCAATGCCCTTATTAAAGCCGACAAGGATTTCGAACTACTGGTGGTCCCGGGGGCAGGGCATGGAGCAGGGGAAGGACGCTATCCAAGCCGGCGTCGAGCCGACTTCTTTGTCCGCCACCTGCTGGGTGTTGAACCGCGCAGCTGAAATGCCTTGTTTAGTTTTTGGCTTGCCGCTGCCGGCGGGCTTGGATACAATAAGCCCTATGGAACCGATAGCCGTACAGGTCATTTTCAGGGGGCGGGTGCAGGGTGTGGGCTTCCGCTATACAGCACGCCGCATCGCATCCCAGCACAACCTAACCGGTTTTGTGCGGAACTGTCCCGACGGTTCGGTCGAAGCGCTGCTGCAGGGGCAGGCTTCTGCGGTGGATGCCTGCATCGAGGATATCCAAGACAGCTTCAGCGGTTATATTCGTGATATCCAAAAGACACCCCAGCCGGTCAATCCCCGCTGGGATGATTTCCGAATAACTTATTGAATTTCATTTTGGGATCCCGTCTAATACAGCATTCTGGAAAAATAGACCAGCAAGAGCCGCTGATCGATGAGGATGCGTTAAAAAGGAGCAGCACGGCCTGATGCAGGCGGCAGGCCCCTCGAGGGTGTTTGGCCGGAGAGTAATATGCTGTTAAAGCTGCGCGGATTTCGAGCCGATAGACAGATTTCGGAAACGCAATGCAATAAAATCCGCGCCAGAGGAAAAACAGACTTGATTGGATTATTCCTGCCGGCGGCGGCTTTCTAATCTGCCTGCTGCAGATTTATAATAAGATAGGGAACAAGCAGAGGATGGACATCGATGGCAGCATCTGAAGAGTTCAAAAGAGCCGTTGAACTGATTGAAAACGCCCGCAGTGTTTTGCTGACCACGCATATCCGGCCGGATGGCGACGCCTGCGGCTGCATCCGGGCGCTGATAAACATTCTTCGTCAGCAAAAGAAAACTGCAAAACCGCTCTTTCTTTCGCCGCTGCCTTCTTGGTATGCCGCTTTATTTAATCCGCGGCCTGCTGTTCTGGGCAATGATCTGCAGCCGCGGCAGCTGGACGATTTTTGTGCCGATGCCGACCTTGTGATGATTGTCGATACCGACAGCCGGGTCCAGCTTCCCGGCTTGGCTGACTGGCTTGCCCGCTGCGGCAAAAAAGTCCTTGTGATTGACCATCATATTACCGGCGACCGGCTGGGTACAGTAACCATAACCGACACCGCCGCCGCAGCCGCCGGCGAAATTGTTTTTGACCTGATTAAGTTTGCCGGCTGGCCGCTTGAGGGTGCTGTAGCCGAATCGATTTTTATTGCTCTTGCTTCGGATACCGGCTGGTTCAAGTACGGCAATACCGACAGCCGCATCTTCCGTACCGCCGCGGAGCTGATAGAAGCCGGCGCTGAACCCAACAGGATATATCAGCTTCTTTATCAGTCTTTTTCTCCGGCCCGGCTGCATCTGATGATTCGTATGCTCGAGCATTTGCAGCTCCACGCCGACGGCCGCATTGCCACGCAGTATATTCTCCGCAGCGATTTTGACCAAACCGGCGCCTCCGGCCCCGACACCGAAAACCTTATCGACGAATGCCAGCGTATCCAGTCCGTCGAAGCCGCCGCCCTCCTTGTCGAATTGGCCGACGGCGGCTTTCGCTGCTCCCTTCGCAGCAAGGGGAAGGTTGATGTCCGAAAAATCGCCCAAAAGTACGGCGGCGGCGGTCATACCTTAGCCGCCGGCGTTAACCTCAAAGGGCCTCTCGACGGTGCCCTAAACCTTATCGTCAGCGAAATCAAATCCCAGCTGACAGCATAGGCACTGTGTATTTTGTATCAATTTCACCGTTATTTAAAATCAGAATCCAATATGTCTTGAAGTTGCCGTTTCCTATTGACGACTTGCTGCACGGTTTAAATCTTGATAACCTTGCCAAGCTGGGAATCTTCGGGCCGCATATCGGATTGCGGGAAGGAATAGTGGATAAGACAATTTTACGCTTAAAAGCTCTGCGACGGTCTGTATTTTCTTAATGATTAAAAAAATCTTGGCCTGAGGACTTTGGCGGGGCACAAATTTAAGCATTTCCTAAAATCGCAAGTTGCGATTTCATTTGAACTTACAGCACTGGGCGATACAGGATTCGAACCTGTGACCTCACGGGTGTGATCCGTGCGCTCTAACCAGCTGAGCTAATCGCCCCGAAAAAACTGATTTAAGCATAGCCGCACTGGGCTGTCAAGCAGTTTCCCTTTCCCCTGCAGGCATATTGTCAAAACGGCTGTTTATACACCGTATAAAAGACAAAAAAAATATCATGAAAGACCGATAAAGTATTTATTTTTTGAGTAATTTATGGATTTTTTTAGGATTCTGAAATAAAATCAGTAAAATTTCGGATAAAAAGGCAGTAATTTGCTATAATACGCTTAATGGCTTCGGGGTGACAGCAAGCATATCAAAAAAATGACCGTTTTCAGGGCCGAAAACGGGGGACAATTCAGCGACGGATCCATTATACGAACACAATATGTGAATCGGCTTCGGAGAATGTAGCTATGCACGGTGATGAAATGGATCAGGCACACTTCCACGAAAAACTCTGCGAATTGCTGAATGATATCGATGGTGTAACGGCACCGGAGCAGGACAAAGTAATCCGGCTGGCCAAAAAGACCAAAGAAGGGCACGAATTGCTGCAGAAAAAACTGATCAATCTGCAGCAGTCGCTGGATTCACTACGGCTAGGCATCAAATATCTGATTTTTGATTTGGAGGCCACCCGCCGGGAGAATAATGAGCTTCGCAAGCGTCTGGAGCAAGAACCGCCGCATTAAAAGAATCTGCGACAGACGGTTGCAAACAACACAGCAGTTATGCCGCCGGCTGTGGAGGGGTGTTTGACTGCTTTGAATGTGCGCCGTGCGGTCTATCAAGCCTATCAACTCTGTACTTTCAATTTCTGCAGAATCGTGTATATTTATTGACAGCGGTTCCTTTGGAAGGTGCGATGTTGCCGCCTTATTGCCTCGATTGGTCAAAAAGGAAAAGCGATGAAGGAATGGACCAGAGACAACACGAGTGAATTTGCTGTAATGACACGTCAGCAAGTGCGGGAGTTTGATGCTTGGGCTATTGGCCAGATGGGCATTCCCGGCATTGTATTGATGGAAAATGCCGCACGCGAGGCTGCCGAGGTGATTTTACGCTTATGGCCCAAAGAGAGGGTTTGTATTTTTTGCGGCGGGGGCAATAACGGCGGCGACGGCTTTGCCATAGCCCGGCATCTGTATAATCACGGCATATCTGTGCAGCTGGCGGTGTGTGCCGATCCGGCCAGAATTAAAGGAGATGCCCGCATCAACTATGATATCTGCCGTGCCCTGAAACTGCCGATGGAGGTACTGGACATCTTGTCTGCCGATATGCAGCAGGGGGTGCAAAAAGCGGCCGAATCCTACGGTCTGCTGGTAGATGCTCTGCTGGGAACGGGGATGCAGGGCGAACTGGCAGATAGCATGATACGGCTGATTAGCGTCTTAAATGCCTGCGGTCGGCCGATTGCGGCGGTCGATATCCCCTCCGGCCTCGATTGCGATACAGGCCTGCCGCTGCCTGTGTGCATCGAAGCAGCGGCGACAATTACGTTTGCGGCTATCAAAAAGGGCTTTACTGTTTGTCCTCAGTCCCGTCAGGCAACCGGACGGGTATTTGTGGCCGATATCGGGATTGTACCGGCATCCATCAGAGCGACGGATTCTTATTGAGCAGCGTGTCGTAGCCGATAAGGTACATAAACCGCTTCTGATTGAAGACCGGAATACCCAGATTGTTGGCTTTTTTCAGCAGCCCATCATAGGCCTGAACCTTCTGCATCGACAGCTCATACCGCTGCTGGGCAAGGGGGTCTATATCCAAGTCATCCTGTGTCGGACGCGGCAGTGCGGCCGGCGCAGAACCGATGATCAGAAAATCCGTATCAACGGTTATATCTTCCACGACGCGTCCTCCCCAGCGCTCAATCAGTTCGCGAATTCGCTGGGCACCGTCGGCATCAATGCGTCCGTCGTTGTTGAAATCAAACTCCCCGGCTACCACAAACTGGTTGGTGCCTTTGCGGTCCCAAATCAGGTTGACGACAAGGTCTTCCTTGACGACAGGATTCTTCTTGTCCGATTTGATGATCCGCGCTGCGCTGATCTGTTCGGAAACCTGAAAGACCTCTATCTCGGCCTTGTTCTGGCCTTCTTCCGAGACAGGTTTATTGCGGTCATAGATTGCAAATGTAAGCCCGCGATAGACATGGTCGTTAATGCCTGCATCCAAGTACACGATGCCGTTCTGCAGGTCCACGCGAATAATCTGGGCATCGGGCTGAAAGGCCTGCACTTCACGGTCAGGTTTGGGCTTAATGGCTTCCAGCTTGGACATGGCATTTTTCAACAGCATATCCGTCTGCCCCAGCTTCTTTTCGGTTTCCTGCAGGTCCAGTTGCTTCTGCCGCAGCTTGGCCTGTTCTTCTTCCAGTTTGTTCTGGAAAGTCTGCACCTGTTCTATTACAGAATCCTGCATGCTCTTCTGGAGCGAATCAAAACGGTTGCGTATGACATTCATCTCTGTCTGGAACTGGTCCAGTTCGGCAATGAATTTCTGCCGGTCCAGCTCGGATTTGGCGGCCGCATCGGCCAAGTCGCTCTGGAGGGTATCGTTGATGCTTTGCAGATTGGCCATCTGCTGCCGCGCCCCGTCGAGCTTCTGTTTGAGATCTTCAATCGTCTTCAGCAGCGCTACGCCGTTGAGACCGACGGCAGGATTGAGATCCTGACCGAGAACGTTTTTGTTCAAGGCATCGATTTTCATCGAGATTTCGTTGAATTTCACTGTGGCCGGAATATCAGCCGACGGCTGCTGACCGAGAATAAACGCATACAGGTCATCCACTACTTTCTGCATCGTTCCCAGATAGGTCTTGCCTTGTTCGGGTTTGCCGACGATTCGGACCAAAGCCGCTTTTTCAGAGGGATTGGCGATTTGATTAAGATCCTCTTTGGCCTGTTCCCACTGGGTGCGGTATTCTTCGGATTTGATGTAGTAAACAACGGCAAAAACTGCCGCGATGATAAACAATGCGACAAAGGTAATCAGCGCATACATCATTGTATTGCCTGAAGAAGACTGGCGAACAGCCATATTCCCGACTCCTTAAAAAGGGACTAATGATACATATTATTCCGCATTCATCTGTCAGCCGAAGACTGCCGGCGTTTTTGTAGTATCCGTTGTCGGACAGGATTCGTCAAGAAAAACTTGTGTAAATTCAGGCCGTACAGCTATAATAGTGTCAATGGTATTGGGATGGAGTGTTCTATGCAGCAGGTTGGACCGGAACAATTCGGCAAGTGGCTGGCGGTGATGGGGCTGGGATTGACGGCAGCGGGTCTTTTTATGCTGATGCTGGCCAAAATCGGCTTGTTCCGGCTTCCGGGTGACCTTCGTTTCGAGGGGGAAAACTGGAAGATCTTTTTCCCGCTGACAAGCTGTTTGGTGATATCTGTGATTGTTACAGTGGTATTTTGGCTGGTGCAGTATTTCGTCCGTAAATAGGCGGTATATGACTAAAAAGATGCAAAAAATCAGAAAAGAAGATGCTTCCGCCACGATAGGTCTTGTACGGCTGCAAAGAATACTTGCCTCTGCGGGTATTGACTCCCGACGCAAATGCGAAGAACTCATTCGCGAAGGGGCGGTTACCGTCAACGGCCGGATTATTCAGGAATTGCCGGCTTTTGCAGATCCGCAGCACGACGACATACGGGTAAACGGTCAGCGGATTCGAAAGCCCCAGAAAGTCTATTTCCTCCTCAACAAGCCCAAAGGCGTGATTTGCACGAATATGGATCCCCAGCACCGCAAGCGTGCCATTGATCTTATCGATTGTTCAGAACGTATTTTCTGCGTCGGCCGGCTGGATGCCGATACCACCGGCGCTATTATTCTGACCAACGATGCGGAACTCACCAACAAGCTGACGCACCCCCGCTATGAACTGCCGAAAACCTATCAGGTTGTTGTGCGCGGACGAATGGAAGGAGAAGATGTAGAAAAGCTCAAAAAAGGCGTCTGGCTTTCAGACGGCAAAACCGGTGCTGCTTCCGTAAAAATATTACGTAAAACCAATCTGGAGACAATGCTGCAAATCACTATCCGCCAAGGCCTCAACAGGCAGATTCGGCGAACGCTGGCGGCCTTGGGCTATAAAGTTAAATCCCTCAAACGCACCCAGATTGGCGATATTGTTTTGAAGGACATTCCTGTGGGCGGATACAAGCGGCTGACTGCTGCACAAATTGCCTATTTGAAGCGTGCGACAGAGTCTGCCATTGACAGACAAGCTTAAAAGGCTGGCCGCAGGATAACCGATTTCTGTTGGAAAGAATATCTGTGATTTTGGCCTGCTGAATACGGAATTATCGGTCGGAAAATGACAAAAATGTTGAAACCAGCCGGCGGCGGCATTCTGGAACAAAAAATTTTTTATTTTTTTTAAAAATTACTGTTGACGAAACGGCAAAAGTAAATAAACTGTAATTTCTTGATGCGGGTCAAACAGATAAAGTTTTCCGGCTGAGCCGAAAAAAAAGACGTTTCAGACGTTTTGAAGAAAAAATTACAAAAATTAAAATTTTGTACTTGACCGCTCAAAAGTGCGAGAGTAACATCTCGAGTCTTGAAATTCAGCAATGTCGCTGATTACTTTTGAGCAGCGGCATTTTTTATTGCTCTTTTGAGAAGTAAAGAATGAGTTGAGTCTTATAGAGCCGGCCGGGCCGGGGCAGCAGTGCACCGGAAGGTGGGCTTTGCAGGTCGGGCTCATAGCTCAGCTGGCTAGAGCGCACGCCTGATAAGCGTGAGGTCGGAAGTTCAAGTCTTCCTGGGCCCATTGAATTGCATATCGGTGATTGACGATTGATGCGTGGGCCAGCAGCCGACGGCACAGCAGGCAGACGTCTCTGGATGGAATGAGTCAATCGTCAGATATCGGTTGGCAGCAATTCGGGGACGTAGCTCAGTTGGGAGAGCGGCGGCTTTGCAAGCCGTAGGTCGAGAGTTCGAATCTCTTCGTCTCCAGTGGACTCAATATCAAAAACGAGTTTGTCAGCTGTCAGTACCAAGCAATGGACTGGCGGCTGCTGACAATAAGCTCTTTGACAAGTGCATAGCGGATATTTCTGTAGAATAAGCAATTGGGTTGTGTATTCTGTACACATCCAGCTGCAATTTCAACAGACAGAATTAGCAATAATTCTGGAATGAGCGTTTGTACACCAAACCTAAGAACAATGAGCATGAAAGCTCATTAGGCGAAGCCAGTCAATCTGTGATTGATATGGTCAAGTTACAAAGAGTGTATGGGGGATGTCTTGGTGTCGAGAGGCGATGAAGGACGTGGCAGACTGCGATAAGTCCGGGGCAGGAGTCTAGCATCCGTTAATCCCGGAATGTCCGAATGGGGAAACCCGGTGCCGGCGGGCAACCGACCGGTATCATCCGTGGCTGAATGCATAGGCCATGTGAAGCGAACGCAGGGAACTGAAACATCTTAGTACCTGTAGGAAAGGAAATCAACCGAGACTCCGTCAGTAGCGGCGAGCGAAAGCGGATTTAGCCCAAACCAGACTTCGGTCTGGGGTTGCGGGCGCTGACAAGGAGTTACAAAGGCAGCACCAGTTGAAGGGTCTGAAAAGTCCCACCACAGAAGGTGATAGTCCTGTAGGCAAATGTGCCTGCCCTCCGTTACGGTCAGCGTACCAGAGTAGCATGGAGCTCGTGGAACTCTGTGTGAAGCTGGGGGGCCCACCCTCCAAGGCTAAGTACTCCTCGACAACCGATAGTGGAAAGTAGCGCGAGCGAACGATGAAAAGAACCCTTACTAAGGGAGTTAAAAGGACCTGAAACCATACACTTACACAGCTGTGGGAGCCCTATGCCCTTCGGGGAACGGGTGACCGCGTGCCTTTCGCATAATGAGCCGGCGAGTTGCCATTTGCGGCAAGGTTAAGCACTTCAGGTGCGTAGCCGAAGCGAAAGCGAGTCTGAACAGGGCGCATGAGTCGCAGGTGGTAGACGCGAAACCACGTGATCAACCCATGGCCAGGTGGAAGGGGATGTAAAAATCCCTGGACGACCGAACCCGTTAACGTTGAAAAGTTATGGGATGAGCTGTGGGGAGGAGTAAAAGTCTAATCAAACGTGGAGATAGCTCGTTCTCTCCGAAATAGCTTTAGGGCTAGCCTCGAGTCAATTCATTTACGGGGGTAGAGCGACTGATTAGGGATAGGGGGCCACCAGCCTACCTACCCTTACCAAACTCCGAATACCGTAAGTGTTACCTCGGGAGTCAGTCTGCGGGCGATAACGTTCGTGGTCGAAAGGGAAACAACCCAGCCCGCCAGCTAAGGTCCCAAATCTATGCTAAGTTATAAAGGAAGTCTAATTGCTGTGACAATCAGGATGTTGGCTTAGAAGCAGCCACCATTTAAAAAGTGCGTAATAGCTTACTGATCGAGCAGTTGGGTGCCGATAATGAACGGGAATAAGCATAGAACCGAAGCTGCGGATGCCTTCTTCGGAAGGCGTGGTAGGAGAGCGTAGCAGCCAGCGCCGAAGCGGTACGGTAACGAGCCGTGGAGCGGCTGCTAGTGATTATGCCGGCATGAGTAACGATAAAACAGGTGAGAATCCTGTTCGCCGAAAACCTAAGGTTTCCTGGGGAAGGGAAATCCGCCCAGGGTTAGTCGGCCCCTTAGTCGAGGCTGAAAGGCGTAGACGATGGACAGCAGGTTAATATTCCTGCACTACGTTGGCGGACGCAAGCAGTGACGCATTTTTTAGGGTCGTCCCGTGACTAGTCGTGCGGGTCCCGCAAGGGCGAGGACATTTTTTGATTCCGAAGCGGCCGGCGAAAATGCCAAGAAATAACTGCCCAAGGTTGAAGTCAGCGTAACCGTACTAAAACTGACACAGGTAGGTGAGGAGAATATCCTAAGGCGCTCGAGAGAACGGTCTTTAAGGAACTAGGCAATTTGACCCCGTAAGTTCGCGATAAGGGGTCCCTCCAGATGCCCTTATTTCGATAATGGCATGCTGAGGGCGCAGTGAAGTGGCTCTGGCGACTGTTTATCAAAAACACAGTTCTCTGCTAACACGTAAAGTGGATGTATAGAGAATGACGCCTGCTCGGTGCCGGAAGGTCAAGGGGATGGGTTAGCCGCAAGGCGAAGCTCCTAACTGAAGCCCCGGTAAACGGCGGCCGTAACTATGACGGTCCTAAGGTAGCGAAGTTCCTTGTCGGGTAAGTTCCGACGTGCATGAACGGCGTA
>JAGPMT010000013.1 GCA_018052735.1 Phycisphaerae bacterium
GCGGGCGGTTTATCCCGTATCCGGCCCGCTGGCTGAGCGGCCGGCGGTGGGAGGATGAATGGACTCCCGACCCGATGGAGGGCCTGACCCGTGCTGTCAGCCAAGAGGAGCTGGACAGGATTTTGGGAGCCAAATGGTATGCGTGAGCCGCTGACTGTCAACAGCAATGCAGAGGCCGCCCTGCTGGGCTCAATGCTGCTGGACAAGAGCTGCATTCCGGCGGTCCGCCAGATGCTGGCCGGTCCGCAGGCCTTTGCCAAAACCCAGCATCAGATGATCTACGAGGCCTTGTGCGGGCTGTCAGACCAGTCGGACGGCTGGGATTTGGTGATTATCCGTGATTGGCTCAACAACGCCGGCAAGCTGGAGGCCGTCGGCGGGGTGGAGTACCTTGTCAAACTGGCTGAAAGCGTGCCGTCGGCGGCCAATGCGGTCTATTATGCCCGTCTGGTCAGCCAAGCCGGCAGGCGGCGTCAGATTGCCCGTCAGGCCCGCTGCCTGCAGGAGGCCGCTTTGACAGCCGGCAATGTGCTGGAGACCCTGCAGGGGATTCAGAAGGATCTGGCCGAGCTGACAGAGCAGTGGACGGCCAGCCCCGCTGACGGCGCCGCAGCGGTGGGTCAGTTGCTGGAGCAGACCATCCGCCGGCAGCGGCTGGCGATGCCGTGGCCAACGATTCAGAAATTGACCCACTGTCTTCAGCCGGGAGCCATTACCATCCTGTGCGGCAGTCCGGGAGCCAGCAAGTCGTTTATGGCGCTGCAGCTGCTGACGTCCGTCATCGACAGCGGCCAGCCGGCAGCGGTCTTTGAGCTGGAAGACAGCCGCGGTCTGCACCTGCTGCGTCTGCTGGCACAGCGGACCAACAGGCCCGAACTGCTCAATCCCGACTGGGTGGCCGCCCATCCTGACCAAGCCGACAGCGCCTGTGCCCAGCAGGCCGACTGGCTGCGGAAAATGGGCACAGCCGTCGAAGCCGACGGCGGCGGACAGACCGTCTACGGCCAGCTGGAAAACTGGCTGCTGCAGCGGGCACGGGCGGGCTGCCGGCTGCTGATTATCGACCCCATTACCGCTGTCCAGCACCAGAGCCGTCAGATCTGGGACGAAGACAACCGCTTTCTGCAGACTATCAAACGCTGGGCTGTGCAGTACGGCACGGCGGTGGTGCTGGTGTCGCATTCGGTCAAGGGACAGTCGCTGCCGGGGCTGGAGTCGCTGGCCGGCGGGGCCTGCTTTTCCCGCTTTGCCCAGACGATTCTGTGGCTGGAAGCGCACGAGCCGAAAAACAGCCCCGTGCGGTTTGCAGTCGGCACCGATACGCTGCCGCACAACCGCACGATTCATATCCTCAAAGCCCGTCTGGGCAGCGGGCACGGACTTCGCATCGCAGCCGATTTCGAAAACACCCTGACGGTTCGGGAATACGGGATTATCCTGCGGCCCCAATCTGCACAGACATTAAAAAAGCAAGAAGTTGTTGAAAAACAACCTGTTTGGGGGTAAATAGGAACGGTGAAAGTGCCGATAACGGCAGAACAGATGAACCCTAAAGCAACCACAAGCAAAGGACCGATAATGCAGAGTTATTCCAATATCCCGAGTCGGCTGATGCAGCCCATCGAGCCGCACGTGCAGATGCCGGCCTATCAGCGGATGCGCGAGATGACGCTGGACGATCTGCTGCTGGAAAACCGGATCGTCTTTATGATTGGCGAAATCTCCTACCGGATGGCCACGGAAGTGATTATGAAGCTGCTGTATCTGGACAACCTCAAGCGCGGGGTGGAAATCAGTCTGTACATCAATTCCCCCGGCGGCAGTGTGGACGACACGATGGCCATTTACGATACGATGCGGTTCATCGGCTCGCCGGTGGCGACCTACTGCATCGGGCGGGCGCAGTCCGGCGCCGCGGTGATACTGGCCGCCGGCACCAAGGGCCGCCGCCACGCCCTGCCCCATGCCAAAGTGATGCTTCACCAGCCGTGGGGCGGCGTTACGGGGCAGGCCGAAGACATCCGCATTCAGGCCGAAGAGATTGTCAAGGCCAAGAAGATGATTAACGAGCTGCTGGCCAAGCATACGGGATTGTCGCCGGAGCGGATCGCCGAAGAAACCGAGCGCGACAAGTATCTGACCGCCGAAGAGGCCCTGCAGTACGGCCTGATTGACGACGTCCTGAAAGAACAGGAAGACAAACCGGCATCCTGATGAGGAATGGATATGGGACACAACAGCCATTTAGTACCGATTGTAATCGAACAGACCGGCCGCGGCGAGCGGGCTTATGACATTTACTCCCGTCTGCTGAAGGACCGGATTGTGTTTCTGGGCGGGCCGGTGGATGACGATGCGGCCAATCTGATTATCGCCCAGATGCTCTTTTTGAGCAACGAAAACGACGAGGCGGACATTCACTTCTACATCAATTCCCCCGGCGGGGTGATTACCGCAGGTCTGGCCATCTACGACACGATGCGGTTTCTGCGCTGTTCGGTGGCGACCTACTGCGTCGGTCAGGCCGCCAGCATGGCCGCAGTGCTGTTTGCCGGCGGCAGCCGCAGCAAGCGGTTTATGCTGCCCAACAGCCGCATCCTGATGCATCAGCCGCTGATTTCGGGCGTGATGGAAGGAACCGCCACCGACATCGAAATCGAGGCCCGCGAAATCCTGCGAATCCGCAAGCGGCTGTACAGCATCTTGTCGGAGCATACCGGTCAGGAAACAGCCAAGATTGAAAAAGACTGCGACCGAAACCTGTGGCTGGAAGCCGAGGAAGCGGTGGCCTACGGTCTGGCCGACAAGATTCTGCAGAAGGCCCCGCAGGTCAGCCGCAAAGACACACAGAAAGGAGAGTAATACCAGCGATGCGGCCGGGCGTACTATACGGGGTGTGTCTGGCGCTGACGGCTCTGGCCGGCGGCTGCGGCTTCGGGCGGGCAAGGACGCCGTGGGACGACCTCAAAGCCCTGCAGACCGAGAAGACCCAGATGGCCATGCAGATGGAAACTCTGGAGGCCGAAAATGCCCGGCTCAGGCAGCAGGCCGAAACACTGGCTGCTCTCGACAAGCCGCTGCGGCTGGAAGCACTGGATACCTTGTCCAAAATCCGCATCGGACGGTACACCGGTCTTTATGACAAAAACGGCGACAAGGCCCCCGATGTGCTGGCGGTGTATGTGGAGCCGCTGGATACAGCGCAGGATTATATCAAGGCCGCCGGCACCTGTACGGTAGCGGTTTGGGATTTGAACGCCGAAGGCCCGCAGGCCTGTCTGGCCAAATGGACGCTGTCGCCTGCCGAACTGCACACCCATTGGGGCGGGACTGTATTTATGGCCTATTACCGGCTGGAGTTTCCCGTCGCCGGCTGGCTGAACGGCAGGCATGAGGAATTGACTATCAAGGTCGATTTTACCGATTATCTGACCGGCAAGGTCTTCAGCGACCAGCGGGTCATCAAAACCGCCCTGCTGCGCTAGCCGGCTGTCTGCGCCGGCCCTTGTGCTGTGTTTTGGCGGCCTTTTCGCTGCGGCAATCCGCAGGCAGAAATGTGCGCTGCCGGCTGGTTTCTGTTTGCACGGTGCGGCAGCTTTCTATATAATGCCTCTAATCGGTACGAACCAGACGGAAAACAATTCAGCAAAAAGGAGATGAATTATGGCTGCCCAGCAATCTGCCCGACAGAAGGTTATCGAGGTCTTGAACAAAGCCCGCGCGATGGAACTCCATGCGATTCATCAATATATGAACCAGCATTACAATCTGGATGATATGGACTACGGCCAGCTGGCGGCCAATGTGAAACTGATTGCCATCGATGAAATGCGGCACGCCGAAATGCTGGCCGAACGCATCAAGGAGCTCGGCGGCGAACCGACAGCCGAAAAGGCCGCCAAAGTCAAACCCCAACAGCCGGTCGAAGCCATCTTTCCCTTTGACAGCAAACTGGAAGAGGACACGATTGCCGCCTACAACCAGTTTCTGCAGGTCTGCCGTGAAAACGGCGACAGCATCAGTATGAAACTTTTTGAAACGCTGGTCGATGAGGAACAGGCGCATTTCAACTACTTTGACAATGTCGATGACCACATCAAGAAACTGGGCGCTTCTTATCTGGCACAGATCGCCGGAACGCCTGCCGACACCGGCGGACCGTCGAAGGGATTTATTGCAGCCCAAGGCGGCGGAGCATAAACAGCACTTTTCAGACCTTCAATTGCACCAAAAGTCCTGTCCGGTTCAATCCCGGCGGGACTTTTTTCTTTCATTTTTGCATAAGCCATTTATTTTGCGGGACTTATAATTTCTTGCAGCCGGCTGCATCATCCAGTATAATGGCATCGGCACCCGAGGGGAAACCGGCGTATTGTAAATGCAATGTTAACCTGCAAAATCAAGAGGCCACACGATGAAATACTATCGAAATCTCTGTGATCTGGGCACACTGTCCCCTGCCGAATGTGCTGCATTGGAACCGGTTGTTCAACAGTATGCCTTTCGGGCTAATGCGTATTATTTGTCGCTGATTGACTGGCACGACCCGGCCGATCCCATCCGCCGGCTGATTATCCCGTCGCTTGACGAACTGGCCGAAAGCGGCCGGCTGGATCCGTCCGATGAGCAGAGCTACACGATTCTGCCCGGACTGGAGCACAAGTACAACTCGACGGTCCTGCTGCTGGTCAGCAATGTCTGCGAGGGCATCTGCCGCTACTGCTTTCGCAAGCGGGTCTTTATGAAGCCCGGCCAAGAGCTGCTGCGGGATGTGGACGGGGCAATGGCCTACATCGGGGTCCATAAGGAAATCACCAATGTGCTGCTGACCGGCGGCGACCCGCTGGTGCTGACGGCCGGCAAGCTGGAGGCGATTATCTCCCGGCTGCGGCAGATTGCGCACGTTCAGATTATCCGCATCGGCACGCGGGTTCCGGTCTTTCATCCCGACCGGATTCTCGAGGACCCCGAGCTGGCGGATCTGATCAGCACGTACAGTCTGCCGGCTAAAAAAATCTATGTGATGAACCATTTCTGCCACCCGCGCGAGCTGACGGACAAGGCCTTGGCCGCCTGCGACTGTCTGCGGCGTGCGGGGGCCGTCCTGACCAATCAGTGCCCGCTGATTCGCGGGGTCAACGATGATCCGGATGTGCTGGCCGAGCTGATGCAGAAGCTGTCATTTGCCGGCATTGTGCCGTATTATCTGTTCCAGTGCCGGCCGGCGCTGGGCAATTATGCCTATGCGGTGCCCATCGAGGAAGGCTACCAGATAGTAAAAGCGGCCAAGTCGAAGGTTTCGGGGCTGGCCAAACGGCTGCGGTATGTGATGTCGCACGCCAGCGGCAAGCTGGAAATCATCGCCGCCACACGGCATCGGGTGTTTTTCAAATATCACCGCGCCGCCGATGACGCCGACAGCGGACGGATTATTGTCTGCCGCTCCAATCCGCAGGCCCGCTGGCTGGACGATTATGAGGAAATACTCGAAACCTCTCCGATGGGATTTCGCTTCCGCGGGTATGGGCCGGAATAGGGCCTCACAGCGCCGTGACGTACCCGACAATCGCCGCCAGCACGCCCAGCACAAACAGCAGCAGAAATGTCAGCTTGACCACAGTCGGCAGCAGGCGGTTGTCGTCGCGCTGGTACATGATCCCGCCGGAGGTCACCGTAGGTTTGTTGACCGGCAGCGGCTTGACCGATACCCGTGACGGCACCGCAACACGCAGGGCCTTGTACAGCAGGCGAATGAAGTGATACACTACACACGAGCCGGTCCAGCCGGTCAGCCATACGGCCGCATAGCCCCCGACAGCACCGGCCGCCCCGCTTACCCCGCACAGCCCCCAGTAGCCCCAGCGGGGAATCGTCAGCCAGAATCCTTTGACCGGAGCAGCCGCCGGTTCAGGACCTGCAATATGCTCTTCCGCCCGGTCTATCAGTTCCTCATCAACCAGCGGCTTGACCGTGCTTTTGAATAGGGTTTGGTTCAGTTTCAGCAAAGCCGCCTGCTCTTGATAAGTCTGGCTCTGCCGGGCGTAGTCCTGACGGGCACGGTCCGATAAATGCACCACGGCAAATGCCCCCAGACACGCTCCCAGCAGCGCTCCGAACAAGGATAGAGATTGAATGAACTCTTTATCTTCGTGTCGTATCGGCATAATCCACCTCAATAAGCCATTGTCTCTGCATAAACTATAACAAATGGCCGGCAGAACAGCAGGCCGGACAGAAAATAATTTTATTGAAATAATATCTCACGGCTTGTAATATTACCAAAAACCAGTATTTGCAAGGACGATGCCTATGGATAAAAAGAGCGTGTCTTTCTTCATTGTGGGGATTCTGGCCGGCATTCTTATCTCCGTCGGGGGCTTTACGTGGTATGTGCGCAGCGCTGCTGTCGGGGGCGGGCAGCGAAATGAGGTGCTGGTGCTCAAATTAGGACACGGATTGGACCCGTCGCATCCGGTCCACAAAGGAATGGTCTATATGGCCGAGCGTCTGAAAGAGAAATCCGGCGGGACGATTGAGCTGCAGATTTTCCCCGGCGGCATTCTCGGCTCGGAAACGGAGTGCATTGAACTGCTCAAAAACGGCGCCTTGGCGGTTACCAAAGTATCCACCGCCCCGCTGGAAGGATTTCTGCCGGAGATGGGGGTTTTCAGTCTGCCGTATGTGTTCCGCAACGAGGAGCATTACTGGAAGGTGCTGACCAGTCCGCTGGGCCGGAAACTGCTGCAGATGGGCGAGCCGGCCGGTCTGCACGGATTGTGCTACTATGACTCCGGCAGCCGCAATTTCTACACCACCACCAAACCTATTCTGACGCCCGATGACCTCAAGGGGCTCAAAATCCGCGTGCAGAACAGCAAGACCTCGATGGATATGATTGAAGTGCTCGGCGCGGCCGCAACGCCGGTTTCGTGGGGCGAGCTGTACACCGCCCTCCAGCAGAAAATGGTGGACGGGGCCGAAAACAATCCCCCCAGTTTTGTCACCAGCCGCCATTTTGAAGTCTGCAAGTATTTCTCCTTCAATGAGCATACGCGGATTCCGGACATCCTGCTGATGAGCAAGAAAATCTGGGACACGCTGACGCCGGCCCAGCAGCAGTGGATTCAGGAGGCCGCCGACGAATCATCGCTTTACCAGCGTCAGCTCTGGAAGACAATGACAGCCGAATGCATCGAGACGATGAAAAAGGAAGGCGTGCAGCTATTTTATCCGGATACCAAGCCGTTTGAAGAGAAGGTGCAACCGCTGCTGCGCCAGTATGAGGGGACTCCAATCGGCGATATTGTCCGGCAAATCAGGGAAATACAATAATGGGAACATGGCTTCGACGGATTAAAAAAGGTCTGCAAACCCTGCTGGAATGGGGGGTCATTGTCATCATGGCGATTCTGGTGCTGGATGTGCTGTGGGGGGTTTTTTCCCGCTATGTCCTGAAAGCCCAGAGCCGCTGGACGGAAGAGCTGGCCATCTTTCTGCTGGTTTGGGTGTCGCTGCTGGGGGCCAGCGTGGCGTATGCATCCAAGTCGCATCTGGGGGTGGATTATTTTGTTGGCAAGCTGGACCGCCAAGCCCAGCGGCTGGCGGAGCTGCTGGTTCATCTGGCTGTGGCGGTGTTTGCCGCCTCGGCCTTTGTCGCAGGCGGCTGGGCGCTGGTATCCAAGACATTGGCCGCCGGCCAGATTTCGCCGGCACTGGGCGTCAAGATGGGCTATGTTTATCTGGCGGTGCCAATCAGCGGGGTATTCTTTCTGATTTTTGCGGCTGAAAATATCGCTGAACTGTTCGCCGGCAAGCCGACTGCTTCCGCGATGCAATCCAAGGAGAACTGATCCGTGGAAACACAGGTATTGATTCTGGTCATCAGTTTTACAGTCCTTCTGCTGATGAATGTTCCGATTGCTGTCTGCATCGGGCTGTCCACCCTGCTGACCTTTTATTCCATCGGCGATATTCCCACCGCCTATACCGTCGCCCAGCGGATTTCGATGGGCATTGCCAGCTTTCCGCTGCTGGCGATTCCGTTTTTTATTCTGTCGGGCATCCTGATGGGCGAAGGGGGCATGGCGCGGCGGCTGATTAATTTTGCCGGCTCGGTGGTTGGATGGCTGACCGGCGGGCTGGGCTATGTCAATACCCTGACATGCATGATGTTCGGCTCGATTTCCGGTTCGGCGGCGGCGGCTGTTTCGTCGGTGGGCGGCTTTATGATACCGGAGATGAACAAGCAGGGCTACGACAAGGCGTTTAATGTAGCCGTCACCACCACCGCTGCGACAACGGGCCTGCTGATTCCCCCCAGCAATGTGATGATTGTCTATGCGGTGGTTGCCGGCAATGTCTCGGTGGCGGCGATGTTTATGGCCGGCGTGCTGCCGGGGATTCTGGTGGGGCTGGCAATTATGCTGACCTCGGGCATTATCAGCCATATCCGCGGCTATCGGGCATCGGATACGGTATCTGTCCGCCGGATGGCGGGGACATTTCTGGAAGCCCTGCCGTCGCTGCTGCTGGTGGTTATCGTGCTGGGCGGCATTCTGGGCGGCATTTTCTCGGCTACCGAAGCGTCGGCCATCGCCGTGGCCTATGCCTTTATTCTGGCGGTGGTGTTCTACCGCGAGGTCAAGCTGAAGGACCTGCCGCGGATTCTGCTGGAATGCGGCCGCACTACCGCTGTGGTCATGCTGCTGGTCGGCTGCAGTCAGGCGATGAGCTGGATTCTGGCCTATGAAAATATTCCGCAGAGCGTCAGCGCCTCGCTGCTGAAAATATCCAGCAACCCCATTGTGATTCTGATGATTATCAATGCGCTGCTGCTGGTGGTGGGCACCTTTATGGATATGACGCCGGCGGTGCTGATTTTCACGCCGATCTTTCTGCCGGTGGTTGCGGGATTGGGGATGAATCCGGTTCATTTCGGCATTCTTCTGATTGCCAATCTGTGCATCGGGCTGTGCACGCCGCCGGTGGGCACGTGCCTGTTTATCGGCTGCGGCGTCGGCAAAATCAGCATTGCCAAGGTGCTGCCTTCGATGATTCCGTTCTTTATCGCCATGATTGGCGCCTTAATGGTCATCACCTACTGGCCGCAGCTGTCGCTGTGGCTGCCGGGTCTGATGGGTCTGCTGTAAAAGCCGTAACAAAACAACCGGTTTGCATGAGAATGGGAATAGTGAGCAAAACAAGCATCGTCGCCACACTGGGGCCGGCTTCTTCGGACGCGGCGGTTCTGGAATCGCTGGTGCGTCAGGGGATATCGGTGTTCCGGCTGAATTTTTCGCACGGCACTTTGGAAACGCACGCCCAGACGCTGGCGCACATCAGCCGCATCCGCAAGAGTCTGCCGTATGAAATCGCCGTGCTGGGCGATTTGTGCGGTCCGAAAATCCGTCTCGGGCAGGTCGAGCCGCAAACCGTTCTGGAGCAGAACACCGAGGTCCTGCTGTCAGCCGGCACAGCCGTCGGCACGGCGGCTCAGCTGTTTACCGATTTTGAACCGCTTGTCAGGGATGTCCAGCCCGGACAGCGCATCTTGATAGATGACGGCCGGCTGGTGCTGCAGGCGGCAGACAAGACGGCCGCCGGCATCCGCTGCCGGGTGCTGACAGGCGGGCCGGTTTCCAGCCGCAAAGGCGTCAATCTGCCCGATACCCGTCTGTCGATACCGCCCATCACCGCAAAAGACTGGCAGGATGCCGACTGGGCCATTGAAAACCAGCTGGATTATCTGGCGTTAAGTTTCGTCCAGCAGCCCGATGAGATTATCCGGCTCAAAGAGTATCTGGCTTCCAAAGGATCCGCCATCCGGGTCATCGCCAAGATTGAAAAGCCGCTGGCGGTCGAACACAGTGAAGCAATTATCCGCGTCTCGGATGCGGTGCTGATAGCCCGCGGCGATATGGGTGTGGAAATGGATTTGGCGCAGGTGCCGCTGGTGCAGAAAAAGATAGCGGCTCTGTGCCGGCGGCTGGCCAAACCGGTGATTGTCGCCACGCAGGTTCTGCAGTCGATGATTGACAATGCCTCGCCGACCCGCGCCGAAGCCGCCGACATTGCCAACGCCGTGATGGACGGAGCCGATGCCCTGATGCTGTCGGGGGAAACGGCAGTGGGCCGGTACCCGCTGGCGGCAGCGGCGGCCCTGTCGCATATCTGCCGCACAACCGAGCGGTTTCTGGAAGCTAGCGGCGGGGAGCGGGCGTCGATGGAAACTTCGCCCGAACAGACCGAAAAGGCAGCTGTCGCCCGTGCTGTTGCCCAAATGCTCGATGAGATCCGCTGCGCCTGCATTGTGGTCTGCACAAAGACCGGCCAGATGGCGCACCTGCTGAGCAAAGCCCATCCGGATGTGCCGGTTGTATCGCTGTCGGCCAACCGGCTTCTGGCCCGCCAGCTGGCACTGTGCCGCGGCGTGATCAGCATTTATCAGCCGGCTGTTTCGGCTTATGACGACTGGATCCGGCTTGTTGAACGGCTCCTGCTGGCCAACAGATGGGCTTCCGCCGGCGATAAAGTCCTGCTGATTCCCCCGCTGGACCTGCTGACTGCCCAGACCAGCGGTGCACTGATTCTGCATACCCTTGCAGCATAAGCCCGCTGCGTTGGGCGGCGGTTCTGCTTCCAGCTCAGCCGCCGGATAGCCGCCGGCTGATGCGCTGGTTTTTTTTCTCGACTCCGTTGAGAAGCTGCCGTCGCGGGCGTATAATACCGCCAGTCAAAGACAAAAGGATGGACGCTGATGAAAAAAATATATCTTCTGCTTCTGTTTGCCGCCGGAGCAGCCGGCGGGGCAGCCATTGACCGCTTTGCGCTGGTCAGCCGGCATACTATTACCCTGACGCAATTGGACGCCTTCGCGCCGCTGTCGGTCGGTAACGGGCATTTTGCCTTCACCGCCGACATCACCGGCATGCAGACCTTCCCCGCCGCCTATGCCAAAGGCATCCCGCTGACGACGATGGCCGAATGGGGGTGGCATTCCTTCCCGAACACCGAAGGATACAAGCTCGACGATACCTTTGTGCAGGTCGATACCTACGGCCGGCCGGTGCCGTACAACAGCAACCAGAAATGCCCCGCCGCGGATTACCTGCGGGCCAATCCGCATCAAATCACGCTGGGGCTGGCGGGGCTTGCTCTGACGCGAAAAGACGGCAGCACCGCCGGTCTGGAAGATATTGCCGCCATCGAGCAGCGGCTTGTTCTCTGGCAGGGATTGCTGACCAGCCGGTTTGAACTGGAAGGCGAACCGGTTGCGGTGGAAACCTGCGTTCATCCCAAGCTGGATATGGTTGCCGTCCGCATCCGTTCGCCGCTGATAGCCCAAAAACGGCTGGCTGTGACGCTGCGGTTTCCGTATGCGGCGGGAACATGGGGCCCCGATCCGGCGGACTGGTCATCGCCGGACAAGCACAGCACGCTGGTTGCCGTCCGTGCGGCGGACCGGGCGGTTTTTGAGCGGATTCTGGATGACAAGCATTATTACTGCTATACGGCTTTTTCCAACAATACCCAGCTGCAGCAGACCGGCCCCCATACATATCTTTTCGTGCCGCCGGCCGGCGATGCATTCGATTTTTCGGTTCTCTTTGACCCGGCTGCCGGCATACCGCAGATGCCCGATGCCGCGGCGACGCAAGCGGTGTGTGCAGAACACTGGAAGGCGTTCTGGACATCGGGCGGTGCAATCGATCTGTCCGAAAGCAAAGACCCCCGCTGGAAGGAATTGGAGCGGCGGATTGTGCTGTCGCAGTATTTGACGGCGATTCAATCGGTGCAGAAGTATCCGCCGCAGGAAACCGGCCTGACCTGCAACAGCTGGTTCGGCAAATTTCATCTTGAAATGCACTGGTGGCACAGCGTGCATTTCGCCCTGTGGGGGCGTCTGGAGATGCTCGAATCGGCGCTGGGGTGGTATCAGGAGATTCTGCCGGCGGCGCGTCAGATTGCCCAGCGGCAGGGATACAAAGGCGTCCGCTGGCCGAAGATGACCGACCCGTCAGGGCAGGACTCGCCGTCGGGGATTGGACCGTTTCTCATCTGGCAGCAGCCGCATCCGATTTACTATGCCGAGCTGGTGTACCGCCAAAAACCGACGGCTGAAACGCTGGAGCGGTTCAAGGAAATTGTGTTTGAGACGGCGGAGTTTATGGCCGACTTTGCCCACTGGGACCCTGTCAGCGAAAGCTTTGTTTTAGGCCCGCCGGTCATCCCCGCTCAGGAAAACTACAAATACGATGCAACCCGCAATCCGACCTATGAGCTGTGCTACTGGTACTGGGGTCTGCAGACAGCCCAGAAATGGCGCAGCCGGCTGGGACTGGAGCCGCAGCCGCGGTGGCAGCATGTGCTGAACAATATCGCCCTGCTGCCGATGCGGGAGGGCATCTATACGGCCGTTGAAACCGAACCTTATACCAACCGCTCGGACCATCCCTCGATGCTGGCGGCGCTGGGAGTGCTGCCGCTGACGCCGCCTGTGGATGCCGCCGTGATGAAAAAGACAGCGCAATGGGTCTATGAAAACTGGCAATGGGCGGATACATGGGGCTGGGATTATCCGATGCTGGCGATGACCGCCGCGCGGGTCGGTCTGCCGGAACTGGCTGTTGATGCCTTTTTTATCGAATCGAAAAAGAACCTCTACTGGCCCAACGGCCACAACTACCAGCGAGAAAACCTCCCCCTATATCTGCCCGGCAATGGGGGTCTTCTTGCCGCAGTTGCGATGATGGCCGCCGGCTGGGACGGCTGCCCCGACCGCCCCGCTCCCGGCTTTCCCGACAACGGCCAATGGACCGTCAAATGGGAGAACCTCCAAAAAATGCCCTAAAGGAACGCAGGCATTCTGCAACTGCTGGGAGGGAATACCCGTGCGCGTCTCAACCAAGCGCGACGATTTATCCCCAACCATCTGACAGCCGCTTGTCAATAACAGCCCCGCCAACGCTGCCTGCTCATCGTTTTTATCAATCTATCTACATAGTTTATTCATATGCCGCCTTCAGCGCGGCCTTCAAATCAATCGTCCCTTCATAGAGCGCCCGGCCAATAATGGCTCCTGCCACGCCGGCACGCTTAAGCGCCTTAACATCCTCTACCGTCGTAACACCCCCGGCCGCAACGACAGGCAGTTCGACCGCCTCCACCAGCTGCCGCGTCCGCTCGATATTGGGTCCGGCTAGCATGCCGTCCTTGCTGATGTCGGTGTAAATAATCGCCGCCAGCGGCAGATCGGCGGCTTTTTTCGCAAATTCCAGCACGGTTTGGGCGGCCTCTTCCAGCCAGCCCTCGGCAGCCAGCGTGCTGCCGCGGGCATCCAGCCCCAAGACCAGTTTGTGCGGGTATTTTTCGGCCATGCGGCAAAACCAGTCAAACTGCTTGACAGCGCTGCTTCCCAAAATCAGCCGGGTTACGCCGGCCTCGAGCATCTGGACAATCGCCTCTTCGGTGCGTATCCCGCCGCCCAGTTCGATTTTCATCGGCACCTGTGCGGCAATGTGTGCCACCGTTTCAGCATTGACCGGCCGGCCGGCCTTGGCGCCGTCCAAATCGACCAGATGCAGCCAGACAGCGCCGGCCTGATAAAACTCCGCCGCCTGCGCAGCCGGATCATCCCGATAGGTAATCTGCCTGTCGTAGCAGCCCTGAATCAGCCGGACGCACCGGCCGCCTATGATATCGATTGCCGGAAGGATATCCACGGTGCTACAACTCGTATAGCTGCTGGCCGGAAACCACCTTAAAGCCGTAAGCGGCGATGGCCTCTTCCAGATTGACCTGTTCGGGATTTTCAAACTCCATAAAGCAGATGCCCTGCCGGTCTTTGAGTGACACAAAGCCGTAGGCGTCCTTGATGTTGACGCCCCGCTCCAGCAGGGCTGTTGTCAGCTTGTCCAAGTTGCCGGGCTGGTCCTGTTCGGCCACCACCGCCAGCACCTCTTTGAGCACACAGGCAAAACCGCGGTCGGCCAAAATCAGCTGGGCCTTTTCGGGCTTATCGACAATCATTTTCATCAGGCCGAATTCGCCGCGGTCCTGAATGGTAAACGCCCAGATATTCAGACTGTTTTCCAGCAGCACATCGGAAATGGATTTGATGCGTCCGGGACGGTTTTCCAGAAAAATCGTTAATTGCTTGGCCATAGTTTCCCTCTGTAGCGTTAGAGTTTTTCCCGCTGGTCAACCACGCGTTTGGCCTTGCCTTCAAAGGCCGGCAGCGCGCCGGGTTCGTGCAGTTCGATATGCGGATTGATGGTGATAGACGCCCGCAGGCGGTCGCGGATTTTATTCTTCAGGGCTTCCAGAGCATTCAAATCGCCGGTGAACATCTTGGAATAAATCTCCACCTTGACCGTCAGCTTGTCCAGCGCGCCGGCGCGGGTCAGATGAATCATATAATTGGTGCCGACTTCCGGGATGGACATAATCACTTCCTCAATCTGCGAGGGGAAGACATTGACACCGTTGATAATGAGCATATCGTCGGTTCGTCCCTGAATGCGCGACAGGCGACGGTGGGTGCGTCCGCAGGGACAGGGTTCGGGATGCACAAAGGCCAAATCGCGCGTGCGGTAGCGCATCAGAGGCATTGCCATCCGCACCAGATTGGTCAGCACCACCTCGCCCAGCTGGCCGTCGGGCAGGACCTGTCCGGTGGCCGGATCAATGATTTCCAGAATGTAGGCATCTTCCCACAGGTGCATATCCTGCTTATAGACGCACTCAAAGGCGACGCCGGGGCCGTTCATCTCGCTGAGCCCATAGGAATTGTAGGCGTCGATGCCGAACAGCTCCTGCAGCTTCTGGCGGGTGTTTTCGGAATAGGGTTCGGCGCCGAGAAACGCTTTTTTCAGATGCAGATCGCCGGGCTTGACGCCGAACTCGTCCAGACGCGAATGGATATGCAGCAGATAGCTGGGGGTGATGTGCAGCACGGTGGTTTTAAAATCCTTCATCACCTGCACCTGCCGCTGGGTGTTTCCGCCGCCGATGGGGATGACGGTCATCCCGACGCGTTCGGCCCCGTAATGCAGGCCCAGACCGCCGGTAAACAGGCCGTAGCTCATCATATTCTGAAACACATCCTTCCGCGTGCAGCCGGTGGCGGTGATGCTGCGGGCCAGCAGATCGGTCCAGGCATTGAGGTCTTCCTGCGTCAGGTAAATAACCGTTGGAATGCCGGTGGTGCCGCTGGAGGAATGAATGCGAACCACCTCGTCCATATCCACCGCCAGCAGCCCGACAGGATAATTCTGCCGCAGGTCATCTTTGGTCGTAAAGGGCAGTCTCTGCATATCCGCCAGCGAGCGGAACTGGTCGGGGCTGGTGATGCCCGCCCGCGACAGGCGCTTCTGGTAAAAGGGGGTTTTGAGCGCTTGGGCGATGATGCTGCGCATCCGCTGAATCTGAAGCTGCTCCAGAACAGCGCGTTCCATCGTTTCGGCCTGACGATTCCAGTAAGTCATTTCCATTGCTGATTCCTGAAGCGTTTTTTATGCTCTTTTTTTACAGCCCTTTGATATCCCGCTGGCCGACAACCTTGATATGATTCTGGCTGAGAACCTGATGGGCATATTCAGGATTGTCGAAACGAAAGACCAGCAGGGCATTTTCGGAAAACTTTTCGATAAATCCGTACATGTATTCGACATTGACATTGTGGTCCGACAGAACCTTCAGCACTTCGGCCAGCCCACCGGGCTTGTCGGGCACTTCGACAGCCACCACCTCGGTCTGGTTGGCTGTAACACTGTTGCGGCGGAACAGCTCGACGGCCTCGGCCGGCTTATCGACCACCATCCGCAGCACGCCAAAGCTTTCGGTTTCGGCAATTGTCAACGCCCGGATGTTGATGCCGGCCTTGCCCAGCATCGAGCAGATTTCGTACAGCCGCCCTTTGCGATTCTCCAGAAATACGCTGATTTGTGTGATTTTCATAACACGGTTCCTTTCTTTTCACAACTGCCGCTTGTCAATAACACGCTTGGCCTTGCCCTCGCTGCGCTGGATGGTCTTGGGTTCGACCAGTTTGACCGTTACGCCGATGGACAGGACGGCCTCGATTTCCTTCTTAATCTTCTGCTCCAGCGCATGCATCCGCTTGATTTCATCGGAGAAGATTTTCTCGTCCACCTCGACCATAATCTCGACCTCGTCGAGTTTGTGGGCCTGCCGGTCAATAACAATCTGGTAATGCGGATGGGTGCCTTCGATGCCCAGCAGGACTTCTTCAATCTGGGACGGAAAGACATTGATGCCGCGCACGACAATCATATCGTCGGTGCGTCCCTTAATCTTGCTGGTGCGCGGGCTGGTGCGTCCGCAGCGGCAGGGCTGGGTGGTCATGGAGACGATATCCCGCGTGCGGTAGCGAATCAGCGGAATGCCCTGCTTGGTCAGCGTGGTGATGACCAGTTCGCCGTCCTGCCCTTCCCCAACAGGCCGGCCGGACTCGGGGTCGATGATTTCCGGGTAGAATACATCCGAATAGATATGCAGGCCGTCTTTGTAGTGGCACTCCTGCGAGACGCCGGGGCCGATAATTTCGCTGAGGCCGTACACATCGGTTGCCAGCATATTCCACGTCTGCTCAATTTCCGTGCGCATCGATTCACTCCACGGCTCGGCTCCGAAGATGCCGATATTCCAGCTGGCCGCGCGCGGATCCATGCCCATCTCGCGGGCTTCCTCTGCCATATACAGGCAGTAGCTGGGTGTGCAGCAGAGAATCCGCGGCTTGAAATCCTGCATGATTTTCAGCTGGCGTTTGGTTTGTCCGGAGGAGGTCGGGATAATGGTCAGTCCCATCTTCAGCGCCCCGTAATGAAAGCCCAAACCGCCGGTAAACAGGCCGTAGCCGTAGGCAATCTGGACGGTGTCATCCGTCCGGGCGCCGGCACAGCAGAGGGTGCGTGCCATGACTTCGCTCCACAGTTCGATATCATCGCGGGTATAGCCGACCAGTGTTGGGTTGCCCGTTGTGCCGCTGGAGACGTGGATTTCCACCAAGTCGGTGCGCGGCACAGAAAACAGGCCGAAGGGGTAATTGTCCCGCATATCCAGCTTGGTGGTAAACGGCAGTTTGGTAATGTCGTCAATTGAATGGATGTCCGACGGGCTGATGCCGTGGTCGTCAAATTTCCGGCGGTACACAGGACATTTTTCATAGACATAGCGGCACAGCTTGACCAGACGTTCGGACTGAAGATTTTTCAAATCCTCCAGCGGCATTGTTTCGACAGGTTCGTTCCAAATCATACGTCCACTCCTTGATAAGACAGGATCTTTTCTTATTGCTGCAACATCAGGCGTCCGGCCATGCGGAAGACAGCCTGAATCTTATTTTACAAGAGCTTTGGCCCGCTGGAAAACCTGCCTGTTTTCGTCGCGAATCTTGGGCGAAAAGACCGTTTCCATCGCCTTCTGCCAGCCGGCCTCCGAGATAGGCAGAAAGACGCTCAGCACGCCCATCAGGGCGGTATTGACGTGCTTGGGATTTTCCACCATCGCCTCGGCCTGCTGGAGATAGCCGGCCAAATCCGTGCCGCCGGGCTTGAGAAACATCACCAGCCGGGGATGCTCATCCAGATGAAAGCACAGCAGAAAATCAGCCTGACCGGGTCCTATCAGCGGCGCATAGATTTTCCTGCCGAAGCGGACATGGGACTCCACCGAACCGCCCCGCTGGCTCATCCCGTGGACTTCCGATTTCTTGACATGCCAGCCGTCGTACATCGCCGCCCAGCCCAGCAGCTCGGAGGCCTTGATAATCCCCTGCCCGCCGATGCCGCCGAATGTAATATTATAGCAATCCTGTTTTTTCATCGTCTGTACTCTGCCTTTACCGTTTTATGAGTTTGCACGGGTGTTTGGCAATAATGACCGTCAGGGCATCCTCGCTGAGGCGCCGCCGAACCAATTCTTCCAGCTGCCCGACATTGCCGGCCGGATCCATCACATCCACATTATCCGCCCCGCAGGCCAGACACAAGGCCTTCAGGTCCAGCGTCTTGGTGGGCTGGCCGCGGATGGTCAGGCCGGTACCGGGGTGATTCTGTCCGCCGGTCATTGCGGTCGTGGAATTATCGAGGATAAAGATAATCCCCTTGGCCTTGTTGTAGGCGGCGTTAATCAGACCGGTAATGCCGGCATGGATGAACGTGGAATCGCCGATAACACCTACAATTTTCCCGTCGGGGTGAGCACGGCGCAGGCCTTCGTTGAAGGTGACTCCGGCTCCCATACACAGGCAGGTATGCAGCGCCGAGGTCGGCGGCAGCGTGCCCAGCGTATAGCAGCCGATATCGCCGGCCACAAACAGTCCCAGTTTCTTCAGCACGGAAAAGGTTGCCCAATGCGGACAGCCGGCACACAGCCGGGGCGGACGTGCCGGCGGCAGCTTGACAGCCTTTTTCGGCCGGCCGGCAATCACATCCTCTATCACGCCGGGGCCTAATTCGCCCAGACGGAACGATGGATGCCGGAATACGGCCTTTTTGATGCCCAGCTGGCGAATGTGGTCTTCGATGAAGGGGTCCAGCTCCTCCACCACGACCAGTTTTTTAACCTTGCCGGCAAACGCCTTGATTTTGGCATCACAGAACGGATAGAGGAAACCCAGTTTCAGGAAGGACGCATTGGGCCGGGCTTCTTTGAGATAATAATAACTGACACCGCCGGCAATAAAACCCACCGATAGGTCATTGAGTTCCATCTTGTTGAGCCGGCTCCGTTCCGACAGCTTCTGCAGCTTGAGCTGGCGCTGTTCAACCAGCGCATGCCGCTGACGGGCAAAAGCCGGCACCATCACATATTTCTGTATATCCGGCTTCAGGGGGCGTTTTTCTGCCGGCCGGCGCTGGCCCAGCAGCACATCTTCCTTGGAGTGGGACACCCGCGTGGTCATTCGGAGGATCACCGGCGTATCGTACTTTTCGCTGATGGCGAATGCCTCGGCCACAAACTGCTTGGCTTCCGCGGGACTGGCCGGCTCCAGAATCGGCAGTTTGGCATAAATGCCCGCCCAGCGGGTATCCTGCTCGTTTTGGGACGAATGCATTCCGGGATCATCGCAGACAACCGCCACAAAGCCGGCATTGACGCCGGTGTAAGAGGAGGTCATCAGCGGATCCATCGCGACATTCAAGCCCACATGCTTGCAGGCAAACAGGCTGCGTACGCCCCCGACAGCGGCGCTGTAGGCGACTTCGTAGGCGGCTTTTTCATTGACGGACCACTGGACATCCAGTTCGGGATACAACGCCAGCGATTCGAGAATTTCGGTGGACGGGGTTCCCGGATAGGCGCAGGCGACCGTCAGGCCTGCTTCCCAAGCCCCGCGTGCCAATGCCTCATTGCCGGAGAGAAATGCCTTCTGAACAGATGTTTTTTTTGCCATAGTGTTCCTGCCGGTTTCTCAATGCCTCTGCATTCTGGTTTTAAGCTGTTAAACGTACCCGATTTGGCCGCCGGGGTCAAGGATGCAAACAGCATTTTTTACCGGCAAAATTACAAAATGCCCCTGCTGCGGCGCAGAAAAAAGGCCCGGCATACATACCGGGCCGTAAGGAGATCAAATACGCTTGTAGATGCGTGATTTGACTTTCAGAATGTCCATTCAACACCGATACGGGCAAAGTAGGCATCATCCTGACTGGGCTCCTCGTAATAGCTGCCCGGAATGAAGTAGTCAATTTCAAACAGCGTCCGGAAGTTCTTGCAGCAGCTGTAGGTAGCCACGGCGCTGATCATCTGGCCGCGGAAATTATTGCTGCCGTCAAAAGTCAAGGCATTCTGCGGACCGCGGGCCCCCGTAAAGGTATTCTCATCAGCCCACATCAGGTTGTAGTCGGTAGCAATCGTCCACACAGCGGTGGGCTTAAAGCTGTGTCCGAATCCGAGGCGGTGGAGATTGGTCACATTGCCGATGCCATCGCCTTCAAAGGTCCACAGATACGACTGCAGGTCGCGGCCCCTCTGGAACTGCGGCCAGTCGCCCCAGAGCGAATCAAACTGCTCATCGGCGCTGGTTTCGGGATCATCGCCGGAAAGGTATTCATAGCCGACATGCAGTTCGTTATTCCAGGAGTCATTAAACGCATACATCAGCTTGCTGTTGCCGCCAAGGGCCTGCAGGGTATCGCCTTCGCGGTCGCCCCACTGCTTGGCCACTTCTGCCGAATAGCTCCAGTGGTCATCCAGCTTGCCGAAGAAGCGGGTGCCGACTGTATGAATATCCGCATCCACGCCGTAGCTGGGTCCTTTATAGTGATTGGCCCAGTCGGAGCTGTCATCGTTCTTATAGATGTAATACAGCTCGTTGGACAGCGTGTCGCTGAGCTTGTTGGTCCAGTAAGCGATAAAGCCGCGTTCATCATTATTCTGTGTCAGATGCCGCCGGTCCTGCACTGCGTGATGATTGAACGGCTTGATGTACTGCTCCTCGTCATCGTACTGCTGGATATAGATCAAATCGAGCTTGCTGGTGTCGGTCAGGTCGTACTGGGCACGGATGGCATCAAAGAACATCGTCCGCGAGCCGTCGCCGGGCGTGCCGTCCAAGACCAGCCAGCCGGTCCCTAAGACAATTTCCTGACGGCCAACCGTCAGCGTCAGGGGCAGGTCAAAGGCGTTGCGGAACTGCAGATTCATAATGTCAAAGAGGGCCTCATCAAAGTCGTAATTCTTCTCGGTAAAAAAGGAGGTAAAGGTATGATCCGGTGCACAATGCCCCCAGAACTCCCACGTCAGACGGGTATTGAAGGTTACCTCATCGGATACTGCCCACTTGGCCGACAACCGGGTGCGGTACCGCTGCCAATGAAAATTGTTCCAGTCCTGTCCGATGCCATCACCCCATGTTTCGTTCAAACCAAACAGGTTGCTGGTATAGACCTCGCGCAGGCGAATATCCAGCCCCATCTCCACGCCTTCCATCGGGTGATGAAATTTGTCCATCCAGTCCGTATCGATTTCATGCCAGTGCTTGGCCGGCTCAGCTGTCTGGGCAGCCATCGCAACGGCAGCGGCAGCAACAAAGACGGTTAAGACCAATCCTGCAAACAACTTCCCTTTTTTCATGCTGTTCTCCTTTACTAAAATCCTGAAAATTTCTGTCTGCAACTGACGGCTATATTCCTTTGAAACATTTATCCAGATGCTCCTTGGACGGCGGCTGGGTCAAGGCGCTGACAACAATGGCGGCAAGAAACGAAACCGGCAGCGCCACCAGCAGCGGATCCACCACATCCCAGTTGGGACAATCGGCAAGAATCGAGGTCTTGCCGCCGGTAATCCACTGGACCAGACGCATCGATTCGGCTTCTTTGGCCTTCACCAGCAGCAGCCAGAAGGCCGTAATAATAAAGCCAATCAGCATCGACCAGATGGCGCCGGCTTTGGTCATGCGCCGGAAGTAAATGGCTCCCAGCAGCGACGGCAGAAACGCGGAGGCACACAATCCGAAAAAGATGGATGTCGCACGGGCAATAAAGGTGCTCTCACGTGCATAGAAACTGATAATCACAGCATAAATAATGCCAATGATGATGCCGATGCGCGTGATATTGGTGCTGGCTCCGTGAGCGCCGGTAATCTGCTCATAGACATCCCGCCCAATGCTGGTACCGACGGTGTGAAACTGGCTGGACAGCGTGCTCATGGCCGCCGACAGCAGCGTCAGCAGAAACAGCAGGCCGAACCATTTGGGCATGGCGCTGACGATATAGGTTGGAATAATCTCATCGGCAGTGCCGCCGGCATAGACGATGGAAATGCTGCGGCCTTGACGGATTTCGACCGGCTGGCCGTCGATTTCTGTGCGATCCACCGCCTGACCGAATAGCTTGACGGGGGCGATTTTTTCGGGCACATCCGCCCAGACGCCGGTGTCGCCCTTTTTCATTATTTGCAGGACTCCCAATCCCTTTTCGGCATCGAGCATTTTTACCACGCGGCCGCTCAAGGGCGCTCCGTTTTCAGAAAAATAGGCATTGGACAGCGCCCCGACAGTGAACGCTACCCCGGTCATGACCAGAATAAACACGCCGCCGATCAGCACCGCACGGTTCAGCTCTCGCCTGCTTTTGACCGTCATGAACCGCACCACCAGCTGCGGCTGTGCCAGCACGCCGATACCCACACCCAACACGATGGTGCCGATGACGGTCCACCATAAATCGTATTGGCGGTCGCCCCAGCCGAAGGCCGGCATGGCCGTCCAGCCGCGATGCCCTATAGCAGACAGTTTGCCCGGAACCAGCGGGGCAAGAGCAGAAAGCTTCTGATGCCCTTCAATCACTCCCCCTACCTTTACGTAGCCGTAAATCAGCAAGGCAAACATCCCGATAAACATAATCGAACCCTGCAGGGCATCGGAGTACATCACTCCTTTAAGACCGCCGACAATCACATAAGCGGCAATAATCACCGAAAACAGCAGCAGCGCTGTCGGATACTCCATATTGAACGACTTGGCGACAAAAACGCTGCCGCCGATCAGCACCGCCGCGGCATACAAGGGAATAAAGAGAAAAATAACAGTCCCGGCAAAAACCTGAATAAATCTGCTTTCAAACCGGCGTCCAAGAAATTCAGGGAAGGTATGCGCATCGAGATGATGGCCCATCATTCGGGTACGGGGGGCAATAAACACAAACGCCAGAAAAATCCCAACAAAGATGTTGCAGAAGGTCAGCCACAGCAAGCTCATTCCAAACAGCCCCGCCACGCCGCCGAATCCGACAATGGCACTGGTGGAGATAAAAGTCGCCCCATAGCTCATCGCCATCACAAAGGGGTGAACCTGCCGGCCAGCAATTAAATAGTCGGCGGCGCTTTTGGTGCGCATATACCCTAAAATTCCCAGATAAACAACCAAAAGAAGATAAATCAGAACAACAATAATATCCCAAAGACCAACAGCTTGCGCTAACATATAAACCTCCATTATTGTAGAAGAGCCAACAGGCAGGAATTCTTACAACTCCTGTTCGGTTTTCTTTTCTTCAGCCGCCCACTTGATATCATCCGGATGGACAGATTCCTCCCCCCTATTCCAGTTTATCAGTCCCCAAATGACACACAGAAGTGTACTTGCGATGCATAAAAGGTAGGCCGCTAAAACTCCTTTGTCCTCAATCCCGAGCATAACATCTCCTTTTCACAATGCCAGACCCACAAAAAAAAGACATTAAGTGTCTTCTAATGAATGTTTCTGTGAATAATAACCTCTTTTTGCCGAAAATCAAAAAAAAATACTGATTTTGTATAATTTTCGTCATTTTTGTGCAAATCAGGTGAATTTTTTCACATTTTTTGATTTTTATACATATGCAAATTCACAACAAATGCATCCTTGAACACTATTCTTCAAGCAGACGAGCAGCGTTTTTATAAAAGAACTTTTCGGCAATATGAGGCGGCAGATTCAGCTTTTTATAGGACTCCATTGTTTCTGACTGATCCGTCCAAGGGGAATCGGTTCCAAAAAGAATGTGGTCTTCCGAATGCCGCATCAGCATCTGTTTGGTTCGGCTTGCCCCAAGGTATTCTATGGACCAAGAAACTTCCATATAGATGGGTTTGCCCAGCAGCAGGTTTTCTACCTCCTCCCACTGCTGCCAGCCACCCAGATGGGTTGCAATAAGCTGCAGAGACGGAAACCTTTCCAGAAGTGTAAGGATTTGCCGCGGCGAGGCGCGTTCAATCCGCTCAAAAGCGATGTCGTAGCCGGTATGAACGGTCACAAGGAGTCTGCTGTCGCAGACAGCCTGCCAAAACGGAAACAACGCTGAATCGTCCAGAACAAACGACTGATAGTAGGGGTGCAGCTTAAGCCCCCTGAAGCCGGCTTGGGCAATCTGTGCCACTCGTTCGACGGCCAGCGGATCTTGCGGATGAACCGAAGGAAACGGGACAATGCGGTCGGAGGCAATCTGACAGCACCAATTAAAAATTGACTCGAACTGGACAGGGCGGGTTGCAATGCAGCACAATACGCTTTTTTCAATCCCGTTGGCATCCATCGATTTCAGTAGCGAGGCCAGTTTGCCGTCTAAAAAAGAGCGAACCTCGGCACACTCGGCCTTCAATTGCGCCATCGCCCTGTCGGCCAGCGCATCGGGAAATGCGTGGGTATGAAAATCAATGATTTTATCCGTCATCGCACCAATCCTCCTCGTACGGATGCAAATCAAAAAAAAAGGCCCGGCGTTAGTTTCCCGGGCCTTCGAATTCACAGAACAAGCACGTCAGCAGGGTTTTACCTGCGTTGCTTCCATTCCTTTTTTGCCCTGTGCGGGTTCAAACTGGACTTTCTGGCCGTCCTTTAATGTCCGAAAACCCTCCGCAATGATATTGGAGTGATGCACAAACAAATCAGCTCCTCCATCCTCCGGAATGATGAACCCAAAACCTTTTTTCTCGTCAAACCACTTAACCGTACCCACTGCCATAAAACTACTCCTTGGGCTTGCAGCCCAATTGAAACTATTTCCCTTCACTTTTTTTCAAGAGTCGTCCCAAAGGGAAAAAGGCGACTCCTTATAACTCAAACTCAATTAGACCTCTATAGTCTTGAAAAGGCAAACAAAATTTTCATAATTTTTTTTATTTTTCTCTGTCCTGCCTTAACAGGCAGGCAAAAACTTTCGGTCGATTGCCCATTCTACTGGATATCCCAACCGGTTTTGGAACGCATTTTTTTCAATTCAGAACGTTCTTTTTTATTGTGCAGCCGGCTTAAGATTGCCTGCCGGGGGACAGCTGTCTTTTTTCGCACCCGCACCGGTTTGAGAGCCGATGCGATCATCTGTGCTATTTTTTTCATTGCCGCCCTGCGGTTTTCCATCTGGCTGCGGTATTGGCTGCAGGATACTTCCAAAACACCCTTCTTATCTATTCTGCCCTTCCACATTGTATATAAACGGTTTTTTTGATTATCCGACAGACAGGCACATGCCGGAATATCGAGAAAAATCTGCACACGGGTATTGAGCTTGTTGACATTCTGACCGCCGGGGCCGCTGCTGCGGGTATAAAAAATCCTCAAACAGCGAGCAGGAATAATAAGCTGCGGATTAACAGCAAGGTCTTCCATTATTTATGGGACGAAGTCCCCCGACAGCATCTTTAATTTTTTTCAAAGTATAAATCGATATCCTTTGCCGTGTATGGTCTTAATCAGCGTACGTGATTTGCCGAGTTTTTTTCGCAATGCCGCAACGTGTACATCGACAATACGTGCGTTGGCGTTTTGTTCAGCCGGAGCTGCCTGTTTGAGCAATTGTTCCCGCGAAAGAATGTTTCCCCCCGCCTTGAGCAGTGCCAGCAGAATATTGAACTCGGCGGGGGTCAAATCCACAGGATTGCCCTCGACAAATACCTGCCGCTGCTCTGGAAAGACTCTTACCGGTCCGGCTTGGAGATTTTCCCTGACGGCTGCTGTGTCAGCTGGATAGACCCGCCGCAGGACAGCATCCATCCGGGCCAGAAGCACCTTTGTGCTGAACGGTTTGGTTATATAGTCATCGGCCCCCACACTTAGGCCGACAATAATATCCGTTTCGCTGTCTTTGGCCGTCAGCAGAATAATCGGGATGCGGGCAGTTTTGGAATCGTTTTTCAAGCGGTTGGTCAGCTTGATGCCGGAAATATCCCCCAGCACAATATCCAGCAGAATTAAATCCGGCGGCTCTGCGGCAATCATCGACAAGGCCTCGGCCCCGCTGGCGGCTGTCCGCACGATATACCCTTCCTGACTAAGGGCTATACTCAGCAGTTCGAGCAAATCTCTCTGATCGTCAACAACAAGAACTTTTGCGTTCATGGAAAAACAGATTTTTCAAGAAATTAACAGTAAATCGCTGTTAATGTATCGGTATTTGCTGGATGGGACTGTAATAAATCATCGAATGCAGGACAGCATTTAACGGCATTCTGGAGGGATTAAGCATTTAATTTGCGATTTAAGATTTCACTTACAATTTTCGGATTGGCCTGCCCTTTGCTTTTTTGAATGACCTGTCCCATCAGGAATCCCAGGGCCTTTTTGGCCTTTTTCGGATTGCTTCTGGCATCTGCGACGGCCTGAACATTTTCTGCCAGAACGGCATCCACAAGGGTCTCAATTTCGCCGGCATCGCTTTTCTGAAGGAGATTTCGCTTTTCAGCAATCTGCACCGGATCGCCGCCATGGGCGGCGATTTCCTCGAAGATAACCGCCGCCGAAGTTGCACTGATTAAACCCGCATCGGTCATTTGAGCCAATTGGGCCAGCTGCTGAGCCGACAGGCCCAGCTGGTCCACCCGGATGCCCCTTTCATTGGCCAGCTTCAGGCCGGTCTGGGTCAGCAGGTTGCAGATGCGCTTGGGATCTGCCTGCAATGCCGCCGCTGCATCAAAAAATTCTGCCGTCGCCCGATCGGCTGTCAGCACACCGGCGTCGTAGGGACTTAATCCGTATGCCTGAATAAATCGCATCTGCATCTGCAGCGGCAGTTCGCACAGGCGTGCTTGAATCGCCGTCAGCCACGCCTGATCCACTTCAACCGGCACAAGGTCCGGATCGGGGAAATAGCGGTAGTCATGGGCTTCTTCTTTTTCCCGCTGGAGAACGGTTGTCTGCCGCTCATCGTCCCAGCCCCACGTGCTTTTGTTGCCCATCTGAAGCGTTCGGCCTGTCTCTAAAAAGTCCTCCAGCTGCCGCTGGACTTGGCAGGCAATACTGCGTTCAATAGCCCGGAAACTGTTGAGGTTTTTGATTTCGCTGATTGGGGTTTTGAACAGCTGGCCGTTACGGGTAATATGAAGATTGACATTCGGCTCGAAACGCATATGCCCTTTCTGCATATCGGCCTCGGAAACCCCCAGAAAGCGGACGATCCGCTGAAGTTCGCGGGCTAACGCACCGACCTCTTCGGGGCTGTTCATATCCGGTTCGGTTACGATTTCCAGCAGCGGGGCACCGGCGCGGTTGAGATCGATGGCGGAAAAGTTGCCGAAGCTGTGGACGTTCTTGCCGGCGTCTTCTTCCAGATGGACGCGGCGGATGCGGATTTTTTTGGGCTGGCCGTCAGCAGCCGGAATTTCGATATATCCGTGCTGGGCAAACGGCAGGTCATACTGACTGATTTGATAATTCTTGGGCAAATCCGGATAATAGTAGCTCTTGCGGTCCCATTTGGTAAAGCGGGCAATCCGGCAGTTCAGCGCCAGCCCTGTCAGAATAGCAAACTCCAGCGCCTGCTTATTCATCACCGGCAATGCCCCCGGCAGCCCCAGACAGACCGGACACACATGCGTGTTGGCCGCATCACCGTAGGCCAGCCGGCAGCCGCAGAACATCTTGGTCTGCGTGGCCAGATGGACGTGAATTTCCAATCCTACGATTATCTTGTATTCCATGGGCTGTTTCCTTTACTGCCGCAGCGATTCCAGAGGGGGCCTGCACCGATGCCAGCCGGTTTCTTTTTCATGCATTCGGGCAATCCGCAGCAGCTTGTCTTCGGTAAACGGCGCCGAGATGATTTGCAGGCCGACAGGCAGATTCTGCCGGTCAAATCCGCAGGGGATACTGATGCCCGGCACGCCGGCCAGATTGACGGCAATAGTATAAACATCCGCCAGATACATCTGCAGCGGGTCATCGGTTTTTTCGCCGATTTTGAAGGCCGTGGTAGGACTGACGGGCATCATCAGGCAGTCGGCCTGCTCGAAGGCCTTGGTAAAATCGCTGCGTATCAGATTGCGCACCTTGAGGGCCTTGAGGTAATAGGCATCATAGTAGCCGCTGGAAAGAGCATAGGTTCCGAGCATAATGCGGCGTTTGACTTCCGGCCCGAAGCCCTCATCGCGCGAGCGGGAATAGACCTCGATATAATCGCCGGCGTTCGGGCTGCGGTAGCCGTAATGCACGCCGTCATACCGGGCCAGATTGCTGGAGGCTTCCGCAGTGGCAATGACATAATAGGCGCTGATGGCATAGTCAAAATGGGGCATTGCGATTTCAACCAGCCGCGCTCCGAGCGATTGATAGACTGCCAGTGCTTCTTGTACAGCCTTCTGCACCGAACTGTCAGCCCCTTCCAGCAGAGAGGGGACAACGGCAATTTTCAGCCCTTCAACGGGCTTTTCCAGCTGTGCCGAATAATCACAGACAGGAATGTGGCTGACGGAGGTGCTGTCGCGGGGATCCCAGCCGGCGATGACGCCCAGCAGCAGCGCAGCATCGGCCGTATCCTGTGTCAGCGGTCCAATCTGGTCGAGACTGGACCCATAAGCCACCAGCCCGTAGCGCGAGACCCTGCCGTAGGTGGGCTTGAGTCCGACAACACCGCAAAAGGATGCCGGCTGGCGAATGGAACCGCCGGTGTCCGAACCCAGTGCCGCCCCGCACAAACCCGCCGCCACTGCCGCAGCCGAACCCCCGCTGCTGCCGCCGGGCACACGCGAGATATCCCATGGATTGACCGTGCGCTTCAGGCCGGAATTTTCTGTGCTGGAACCCATCGCAAACTCATCCATATTGGTTTTGCCGATAATGACGGCATCGGCCTGCGCCAGCTTCTCTACCACATGGGCATCGTACGGGGAATGAAAGTTCTCAAGAATCTTCGAGCCGCAGGTGGTCGTTCCGAAGGCGGTGCACATATTATCTTTTATCGCTATCGGCACACCCGCAAGAACACCCGCGGCTTGACCGGCGGCAATTTTTCTGTCCACAGCCTCGGCCTGCTCCAGCGCTCGATCCTGATACAGGGAAAGATAGGCCCCGATAACCGGCTCGTACATCTCGATGCGCTCAAAGACGGCCTTTACCGCTTCAACGCTTGTGATGTGCCGGGCCGCAATCCTGTCTCGAAGCTGGGTTAATGTATCCATATCCTTATCCGTTTATCTGGACTTTGACAGAAGCCACTGATAGAGCTGGTCATTGCTGTAGGTCTGGGTCCAGGAATCGTGGTCTGCCTCTGGATAGACAGTCAGTTTTGCCTGTCCGCCGGCCCGATTGACCGCATCCACCATTTCCTGCGACTGCTGCACAGGCACCACAGAATCCTTGGCGCCGTGAAAAGCCCACACAGGCACATCTTTGAGGTTTGCGGCAAGATACGGCAGACCTCCGCCGCAGATGGGGGCAATGGCCGCGAAACGCTCGGGATACATGCAGCCGATTGCCCATGTACCGTAGCCGCCCATGCTCAAACCCGTCAGATAGATGCGGCGGGTATCCACAGGATAGCGTTCGGTGATTTCATCAATCAGGGCTATGACGGCCTCGGCCATGTACGGCCACCATTTTCCGGCGGGGCACTGCGGTGAAACAATAATAAACGGCAGGTCTTTTCCCTGCTCCACAAGCTTGGCCGGACCGTGGACTTTGACGCGGCTGACATCGCTGCCCCGCTCGCCTGCACCGTGCAAAAACACCAGCAGCGGCCAGTTTTTCTGCTCTTTCCCGTAATCGGCCGGCAAGTACAGCAGGTAATCCAATTGAACAGCCGTCTGCCGATGCAGGGTTTGAGGATGCTGCCCCGGCTGGGTTATTGTCTGTGCCTGTCTGCTCTTTCCCGTGCATCCGCTCATAATGCTCATCCCCGCTGCAACCAACAATGCTGTTTTGATGTTCATAGACCGTCTCCATTCTGCGGCTCACGCGCCGGAACTGTCATCCAAAATCCGGGGCACTTTAAAGTATTCCCCATACCGTTCCGGAGCATTGGCCAATGCCGCTTCATTCGGCAGTGAAGGCCGAGGCTGGTCATCGCGAAAGACATTATGCACCGGCAGACAGTGCGCCAGCGGTTCGACGCCGTCGGTATTGAGCTGGCTGAGCTTTTCAATGTACGCAACAATGGCGCTCAGCTGAACACTGAACTGGCGGACTTCGTCATCGGTTAAATCCAGTCGGCTTAGAAGGGCCACCCGCCGTACCTGATTCTGGTCAATCTTAACTGCCATCGGCTTGTCCCTGTTTGCTGAATTCCGGCAATTTTACTGCAATCGGTCAATAAAAAAGCGAGACTGTTCAAACAGCCTCGCTTGACGTGCGAATCTTAAAATACAGCCCTCTCCGGCGCGTTAGCTGGCTGCCTGTTGTTCTGGTTTCCAGCGGCGTTTGGGGGGTTTGACAACCAGTCCCATCCGAATGGCCTTAGCCGAAACGCGGAGCCGGCACGGTTTGCCGTCAACAACAGCCCGCACCTTCTGTACATTGGCCTTGAATTTGCGTCTGGTGACTCCCGTTGTTTTAATACCCACGCCGCCCAGATATTTGGCCTTGCCCCGGCGGGCAATGCTGCGGCCGGTTCTTGTTTTTTTGCCTAAAAAATAACATTCTCGTGCCATAACAAACTCCCAATTGATTCTGCCTCTATCCAGCGGCTGATAAACTTTATTCCAAAGCCCCACAAATATAGACATTTGCTATGCTTTTTCAAGTCCTTTTTACAGATTTTTTTGCTTATCCTCTCATTTTAAGCTGCAAAAATTCATTTTTACTTGATTTTCAAGGTTATTTTCCTATTCTTGCACGGAATGGAATCCAAAGCAGAAGACTTAAATAAAACCAAACGCGTCCTGATTACCGGCTGCTCCAGCGGTTTTGGACTTCTGACGGCTGTTGAAGCCGCCAAAGCCGGCTTTGAAGTAATCGCCACAATGCGAAATCTGGACAAAAGCCATCTCTTACGAGAAGCACTTCAATCGGCCGGCACAGCAGCCCAGATTGAGCAATTGGATGTTACGAGTCCAAGTTCAATTAAAAACCTGACAGACAAGGTAGGATATGTCGATATTCTGGTTAACAACGCAGGCATCCTCATTATGGGTTCATTTCTGGACCAAACAGATGCCGAAATGCGGAAGATTTTTGAAACAAACTATTTCGGGATTGTCAATCTTACCAAGGCGGTTGTGCCGGCAATGATGGCACGCAAATCCGGTCTGATTATCAATATCGCCTCGCTGGCCGGTTTGGTGGGGCATCCGTTCAATGCCGCTTATGCCGCCAGCAAGCATGCCCTCATCGGATTTACCAAATCTATCCGGGTGGAATTAGCCCCCTTTGGAATCAAAACCGTATCCATAGAGCCGGGGTATCACCGCACGGAAATCATCGGCGCCAATGCCAATCAGTCAGAAAACTTCTACAATCGCCAAAGCCCAATGTTTGAATGGAATCGGGGTTTTCTGCGTGCAATGTTTGACGAGATTCTCCCTCGTGCCGGCCATCCGCAGGCAGTCGCAGACCTGATTGTGCGGATCATGACAAGTGAAAAAATCAAAACGCATTATGTCATCGGCAGGGATGCACGGTTTGCCGCTACGATGCAATGGCTGGGCCTTGGTCCGTGGCTGGAGCGGAAAATCTGCCGAAAAATCAAGCGGACTACCCGTTTGGAAAATAAGCGCCAAGCAGAGAAGAAAGCCCGACGAACACAAAAAGCATCTGAGCAGTCCTGATTATGGCCAAACTGAAACTGCTGTTGGTCAACCCGCCGATTTACGATTTTACGGCGTATGATTTCTGGATTAAGCCCTACGGCCTGCTGCAGGCAGGCGGTCTGCTGCGTTCGATTGGCCAGCTTTGGCTGTTTGATTATCTGGATCGGCTGCACCCGGCCTTTGATAAGGCAGTGTCTGCAAAAACCGATGCCTGCGGACTGGGTCCTTATCCGGAGGTTAAAATCCCCAAGCCCAAACCGCTGGACGATATCCCTCGCTATTACCGCCGGTTTGGGATGCCGCGGGGTGTCTTTCAGGATTATCTATTCCGCAACGGCCCTTTTGATGCGGTTTTGATACAAACAATGATGACATACTGGTATCCCGGTGTTCGGGAAGTAATCGACGATGTCCGTACCATCAGTCCGGGGGCAAAAATTATTCTGGGGGGATTTTATGCCGTCTGCTGTCCTGAGCATGCGCGCGGGCTGGGAGCAGATGCAGTCGTTTCCTCCGACGACCTGACAGCTCTTTGGCAGACACTCGGACAGACGCCGCCGGCAGAAACCTGTTTGCCGGCTTGGGAACTGTATCCCAGACTGCATACGGCTGTTCTAAAGCTGACTTCGGGATGCCCTTTTCATTGTTCCTACTGTTTCGTGCCGGTCAGCCGGACGCCATTTAAGATCCGCCCGCTGGAAGACTGCCTTGCCCAATTGCGGCAATTGGTCAGTCTGGGCGTCCGAAACATCGCATTTTATGATGATGCGCTGCTGTACCAGCCGGAAAAGATCCTGCTTCCGTTCCTGCGTTATATAGTCGAAAGGAAAATTGGCGTTCATTTTCATACCCCCAATGCCCTGCATGCACGCTTTATAACCGCCGAAGTCGCTGAATGGATGGTGCGGGCAGGATTCAGGACTTTTTATCTGGGTTTTGAAAGCCGCTGCGAACTGTTCCACCGCCGCACGGGCTCCTGCAAGGTCGCCGGCAACGAACTCGAACAAGCCGTCCAGCACTTGCTAAAAGCCGGCGCCAAAGGGCAATCTATTTGTGCTTACGAAATGTTAGGACATCCGCAAACCGATATTCAGCAGCTTGAAGATTCGATGCGGTTTGTCCATAGTCTTGGCATCCGAATTATGCTGTCGGATTTTTCCCCGATTCCCGGCACGCCGGATGGAGAATTATGCCGCACATATACCAACTTGGATGAGCCGCTTAATCACAATAAAACGGCTTTCCCTATCCGCTATTTAGGAATTAAGAAAGTAAATTACTACAAGGACCTGTGCCGGAGATTGAATTCCTATTTGCATTGATCTGGACAAGAGAAAAAGCCAATATAAAAATAATTTTTTCTTTTTTTAAAAAATTTTTTTGGAAAGAAAACATTACATTAGGGTATATGATAATTAGTAGTAGGATAAATTCCTATTTGCAAGATTTTGCGGTTTTAGGATTTAATTGCTGGAAAAAGTGGAGAATTATAAATGAAAAAAAGATCCGCTTTTACTCTTATTGAACTGCTCGTTGTAATAGCCATCATTGCTCTTCTGCTCAGCGTGATTATACCTGCCTTGCGAAAGGCAAAAACGCAATCCAAAATGGTCGTTTGCAGAAGCAATATGAGAGGTGTCCAGACAGGTCTGCTGCTGTATCTGGAAGCCAATGACCAAAAGATGTTTCCGTACAGCGGCTGGCTTTGGATAAAGAAACTGGAAGCCCACGTCGGCGACTTGGACGAGATACGGTATTGTCCTGAAATTGTTGCAGGCGTCGATGCGGCGCTTCAAGCAGCCCAGACAGCCAATGCCAACCGCTGGGGAACCTCGCGTCAGCCATGGGTCTGGCGGCAGACAGATCCTGTCACCGGACAAATGCTTTATGAGGCCGGGGGATTAGGATTTAACGGCTGGCTGTATGGAAATGTAAATACATGGGTGCCGGCAGGCATGGAAAACTATCCATACAAAACGATGTCCGAAGTTACAAGCCCCAGCAAAACACCCGTTTTTGCCGATGAAAACTGGGTTGATTCGTGGCCGCGAAATACAAATCAACTGCATCCCAACCTTCTGTCCGATCCGCAAACCTACTACAACACGGGGGATACCACAGGCGGCACATCCGACTACGCAATGGGACGTTTTCTGGTCAATCGGCACTTCAATCTGCGAATTAATATTTCCTTCATTGATGGTCATGTCGAAATGATTGATATGAAAGACCTTTGGACATTGGCTTGGCATCGCGGAGCAAAGCCGAATTTTTCCATTACCCTGCCCAAAGCGAAAAACTAACGCAGCTTTGAAAGATACCGCCCTGTTTATTTCAATAGGCAGTTCTTGTATTGCATCATTTAAGGTATTATATATCTGCTTATGCTTTATATTCAGCGCGTTTGCAAATTTTCAGCAAAGCATCTGCTTGCTTTCTTGCAGATAAGCCTATATAATGGTTTAGCAAACGCTTTATAAACAATCATACTGCCAAAAACCGGAGACTATAAAAATGAAGAAACATTCTGCCTTCACATTAATCGAACTCCTCGTTGTAATTGCCATTATCGCTTTGCTGCTTGCTATTATCCTGCCGGGTTTGCGGGCTGCCAAGGAATTAGCATCCGGCGTGGTCTGTCAGAACAACCTCAAACAGCTGAATCTGGCATGGACATCGTATTATAACGACAACAACAGTCTGCTGGTGGGCGGTTCAAATTATTACAGCGGGACACGGGCCACTCCCTACCGCTGGGTTGAGCCGCCGCTGCTGAAAGACACAGACAATCCCGAATTTGTGGGCATTGCACCGATGGCTCAGTATTCGCTTCAGACCCGCAAAAACGGGATTCGTGCAGGCAAACTGTTCCCCTACACGCAGGATGAAGAATTGTATCACTGCCCCGGCGACCGGAATATCACCAAGCTGGAACCCGAAGCTATTTACCGAAGCTATGCCATTACAGGTCTAATGAACGGGGAAGACTTTATTGACCGCTACGCGGGCCTGTACTCGCCGATACGAACCCAGCGAACCGCTATTGGAAAGACCCTGAATGTAGTAATTAAGTTTTCGGAAGTCCGCGCTCCGGGCAATAAAATTGTCTTTATGGAAGAAGATGTCGCCAGCAAAGCTACAAAGCAGTACTATAATGCAGGCGGATTTGTTTTATTGGGCGGCGGAGCGTTTGCATGGTGGGATTGGCCGGCCTATTACCACAACGACAGTAGCACCATTGGTTTTGCTGACGGTCATGCCGAGCGGCATCGCTGGCGTGATTCCGATACGCTGAATCTGATAAAGGAAGGCAAGGCGGATCCGGATCCGGTCAATAACCAAGACCTGCAATGGCTGGTACAGGGGTATATGCCCAAGCCCTGAGGCTCATCCACACATTCACGAATAGCAGATGACGAGAGATGAAGAATGAAAAGAAATCGTGCCTTTACACTCATTGAGCTGCTGGTCGTGATTGCCATCATCGCCCTGCTGTTAAGCGTGGTCATTCCTGCAATGAAGAATGCCAAACGGCTTGCGGCAGCGGCTGTTTGTCTGTCCAACGAAGGGCAGATGGTTAAAGCGTGGCTTATGTATGCCGAACAATATGACAGCAAATTTGTCGACGGCGACACGTCCGATGATTTGGTCCGGCCGGGCTACACCAACTACGGAAGCGGATATGTCTGGAACTGGGTTGGACGGCCCATGGGACCGGCCAAACAAGATATCAACGACACGCTGGAAGACAAATTCCGCGGCTTCGAGGCAGGAGGTTTATGGCCGTTTATTCAGGCGCCGAAGGCCTACCATTGCCCTGCGGATTTGCGCCATTTGAGACGTGCCGTTTATCCCTATAACAGCACAACCGGCAATCCTCCGGGATTGTGGATCGGCGGCTATCGGACCTATTCCATCGGAAAGGTTTTGTCTGTCCGGCCCGCAAGCGGTTCGGGGGAAGACCGGGTTACTGTTTCAAAAGTATCGGAAATCGTCAACACCTCCGCAAAGATTGTCTTTCTGGAAGAAACCGACGGCTACGGCTGGAATCACCGAACATGGAATATGAATCTGCTGAGCCCGCAATGGGTGGACCCGTTTGCTATCCTGCACAACGACAGCAGCACATTCGCGTATGCGGACGGCCATGCAGACCGACACAAATGGGTGGACCAGCAGACGCGGGATATGGCCAAAGCTCAGCAGAAGGGCTGGTCGGCGGTGGATCCCAAAACCGGCTCAACGCAGGATTACGACTGGTTCAAGCGGTCGTACATGCCCAAACAGTTCAAATAGTTGTTAATCCCGCCGCCATCCGGCAGCTGCTGGCCGGCAGCTGTGTACAGGATTCAATATGTGGGAGCATTTTCATCATCAGGCGGATATCGGCATCCGGGGAATCGGACAAACACTGGACGAGGCGTTTGCCGAAGGGGCTACTGCTTTGATGGCCGTTATTTGTTCGCCGCAGCAGGTTCGGCCGGAAAAAGAGGTTGACATTTGCTGCCACTGCGACGAAAAAGACCTTCTGTTTGCCGACTGGATTAATGCATTGATTTATGAGATGGACGTTCGGAAGATGCTGTTCGGCCGCTTTGAGGTGCACATTGAAGACAGCTGTCTCAAAGCCAAGGCGTGGGGAGAACCGACGGACCCGAACCGTCACGAAACGGCGGTTGAAGTCAAGGCCGCTACCTATATGGAATTGAAGGTGTACCAAAATCCGGCTGGTCTCTGGATTGCCCAGTGTGTTGTGGATGTCTGAAAAAGGACGGTACAAATGGATAGAAAACTGGTTAAGCGCCGAGGGGAGTACATATGGCTGCTGGAGCGAAGCGGGCCGATGCATGTGGACGGCATTATCTTCGCTTCCGAAGAATTAATCAGCCAGATGGATGATATGGTTGCCCAGCAGGTTCGCAATGTCGCATCGCTTCCGGGCATTGTGGAAGGCTCGTTTGCAATGCCCGATGCACATTGGGGGTACGGTTTCTGCATCGGCGGCGTAGCGGCTTTTGACCCTCAGGAAGGCGGCATTATCAGTGCCGGCGGGGTCGGATTTGATATTGCCTGCGGGGTGCGTACGCTGCACACAGGGCTTAAAGAAGACCAGCTGCAGGGGCTGTGCCCGACGCTGGCGGAATCGCTGTTCCGGCATATTCCTGCAGGCGTCGGCAGCACAGGCAGCCTGCGGCTGACCAAGAGCCGTTTGGATGAGGTGCTGGCCGGCGGCGCCCGATGGGCGGTGGAAAACGGATTCGGGGACAAAGACGACCTGCGCTTTATCGAGGCCGGCGGCTGCATCCACGGTGCGGATCCGGCCTGCGTTTCGGATGAGGCCAAAAAGCGTCAGCTGGAGGAAATGGGCACACTGGGTTCGGGCAATCATTATCTTGAAATCCAAAAGGTTGTTGAGATTTACGACAAGCCGACAGCGGAAGCATTCGGAATTCAGGAAGGCGATATCAAAGTCAGCATCCATTGCGGCTCGCGCGGATTAGGACATCAGATTGGAACCGATTATCTCAAAAAAATGGCACAAGCGGCCAAACAGCACCATATCAACCTTCCGGAGCGGGAACTGGCCTGTGCGCCGCTGTCTTCCTCGGTCGGCAGGCAGTATCTGGGGGCCATGCGGTCCGGCATTAATTGTGCGCTGGCCAATCGGCAGATTCTGACGCATTTGGTGCGGGAGGTTTTTGAGCAAGTCTGCCCCAAAGCAGATATCCGCCTGCTTTATGATGTATCGCACAACACCTGTCAGGAAGAAGAACATCCCGTTGACGGGACAATAAAAAAATTGTTTGTTCACCGCAAGGGAGCCACACGTGCCTGGGGACCGGGCCGCAGTGAACTGCCGTCCGAATACCGGCCATTCGGTCAGCCGGTTCTGATTGGAGGTACAATGGGCACAAGCTCGTACATTTTGGCAGGCACCGCCGAAGGCCGGCGGCTGGCGTTCGAATCGGCCTGCCACGGCGCCGGACGCAGCATGAGCCGCAACGCCGCCACCAAGCAGTATAACGCCAAAGACATCATCGGCCGGCTGGCGCATCAGGGCGTTCTCATCCGCAGCCGGTCGATGCGGGGCATTGCAGAAGAAGCCCCGCAGGCCTATAAAGATGTCAGCCAAGTGGTCGAAGCCACCCACCGGGCGGGGCTGGCCAGAAAGGTCGCCAAACTCATCCCGCTTGTCTGTGTCAAGGGATAATTATCCCGCAAAACAACGACCGAAAACGCCGATCGCCTTCTGCCGGCAAGAGACTTTACGCAGTCCAATCTGTCTGCCTGTGCGGATTTGCATTTTAAGGTCTCTGCGCCGGCCGGCGGCTGCTGCTTGACAGGGCCTTCCGGTTCTTGTAGATTGCCTGTCTGCCAAGATGTGTTGGCTTCGGCATAAAAGAAAGGACACCGTCTATTGAAGCGTTTGCGAAATGATATGTATGCCTGCGGACAGTCGGGACTTCCGCAGGCGATTTACTTAAACGGTCAGAAATGGACATTGGAGACCGTGTTCAAACATGATTTTTTCGCCTGCACCGGCCGCTATCAATGCCACCTAAGCACGGAGAAGGTTGTTTTGAAAATCAGCCGCCTGCAGTCTTTTTTCGGTATTCCGTGTGCATGGCTGGGGCGGATGCTGCGCAATCACGAATTGACTATCCTGCGGCATCTGGCGGATATTGAAGAGGTGCCGCATATCATCAGGTCCTTTGGGCATAATGGGTTTCTTTATTATTTCATTGAAGGCCAATCGCTCGATGAAAAACCGGCTGTGCCGGATGACTTTTTCTCACGGCTTCGTGCGCTGCTTGCTGCTATTCACAAGCGGGATGTTTGTTATATCGACCTCAACAAGCGGGGCAATATTCTGCTGGGCAAAGACGGCCGGCCGCATCTGATTGATTTTCAAATTTCACTGCATTTGCCCGGCAGGTGGTGCCGCTTTCTCCGCACCGCCATTCAGCGGGAGGATATGTATCATCTTCTGAAGCACCATCGCAAATTTCGTCCGGATTTGCTGACTCCAGAAGAGACCCAGCGCTCGCGGCAGCCCAGCGGCCTGATTCGCCTGCACCGTTTAGCGGCGCATCCTTATCGACAGATTCGAAGAGCCCTGTTTCGGTTTCTGTACAAAAGCCGTATTTTAACTCCGGATGACAGCCACCATCGTACGCCCGAAAACGACCCTAACCGTTTTCTCCAGTAATGCCTGCTGCCGGCAAAACACGCGACAAAACATTTGCTTTGAGGTCTTTTTTGGATATAATTTAACCCGATTGGCTTTCGGGGAAAGGAATTTAACCATTGAATCTATCCAGTAAAAATCAGCTGCAGGGGATGATTTTTGACATCAAAAAGTACGCCATTCACGATGGGCCGGGCATTCGTACAACCGTCTTTTTCAAGGGCTGTCCGCTGCGGTGCAGCTGGTGTCATAATCCGGAAAGCTGGTCGGACAAGCTGGAACTGATGTTTCGTGCTGCCCGCTGTGTACGGTGCGGCCGCTGTGCACAGGCGTGTCCGCACGGGGCCATTCGGATGGACGGCCTTCCTGTTACGGATGGCTCAGTTTGCCGCCAATGCGGAGCCTGTATTCCTGTTTGCGGACAGCAGGCGCGGGAAATCGCCGGCAGAAAGGTCGGTGTCGGCCAGATAATGGACGAAATTCTCAAAGATGTCATTTTTTATGATGACTCCGGCGGCGGCGTAACCTTCTCAGGGGGGGAACCCCTGATGCAGCCGGAATTTTTGGAAGCTCTGTTAGAAGAATGCAGAAACCGGGAGATTCATACAGCAGTCGATACATCCTGCTTTGCACCGCAGAGTGTGCTGAAAAAGATTATCCCGCTAACAGACCTTTTTTTGTGTGATATCAAGCACCTTGATTCTGAAAAGCATAAGCGTTTTACAGGTGTTGACAACAAGCAAATCCTGACAAACATTCGCTTTTTAGTCGAAAACGGCTGCACCATCATTGTTCGGATACCTGTTATCCCGGGTTTTAATGATACGGCTGAGGCGGTGGATGCGATTGCCCGATTTGTAAAAACGATGAACACTATTCACCAGATTGACCTTTTGCCGTATAATAGCGGAGGCGTATCCAAAGCTCAGCGTCTTGGCGGCAGGATCCAGATTCTTCACGGACGCCGGCCTGATAAAGAGCTGATGGCTGAACTGGAAAATTGTGTTCGACAATACGGATTAAAAACAACTATAGGCGGATGATTATGAACGAGCGGGTACGAAAACTGCGTGACCAAAGTGTAAATACAAAACCCTATATCAGTGCGGAACGGGCTGTGCTGATAACGGATTTTTACCAAAGCGGAATAGCCCTGCAGGTATCTGCGCCGGTCCTGCGGGGAATGGCGCTGAAGCATATTATGGAGCACAAGTCGCTGTGCATCAATGACGGGGAGTTGATTGTCGGCGAGCGGGGACCCGCCCCCAAAGCCACACCCACGTATCCTGAGCTGTGCTGTCATACACTGGAAGACTTCGAGGCGATGAGCCGGCGGCAGCGTACGTCATTTGATGTCAGCGACGACGTCAAACAGGTGTATGCAGAAAAAATCATCCCCTTCTGGAAAGGCAAAACCATCCGGGAAAAGGTGTTTGCTTCGATGCATGAGGCATGGCACAAAGCCTTTGAGGCGGGTGTTTTTACAGAGTTTATGGAGCAGCGGGCGCCGGGGCATGCCATTCTTGACGATAAAATCTACAAGCGCGGGCTGCTGGATCTTCAGGATGATATACGCCAGTCGCTGCGTCAGCTGGATTATTTCAACGATCCCCGTGCGTACGAAAAAGAGCAGGAATTGAAGGGCATGAGTCTGGCCATTGATGCGGTCCTGACGCTGGCCCGCCGGTATTCCGAAGAATGTGCAAAATTGGCCCAACAGCAGACGGATCCCCAGCGCCGAAGCGAGCTGGAGAAAATGGCCGCCATCTGCCGGCATGTTCCGGCCTATGCCCCGCGCACCTTCCACGAGGCCCTGCAGGCATACTGGTTTGTGCATCTGGGAGTCATTACGGAATTGAACGTGTGGGATTCCTACAATCCCGGCCGGTTGGATCAGCACCTTTGGCCGTTCTACCAGAAGGAAATCGGCGAAGGCACACTGACCCGAGAGCAGGCCAAAGAGCTGCTGGAATGCTTCTGGGTCAAATTCAACAACCAGCCGGCCCCGCCGAAGGTCGGCATTACGGAGGAGCAAAGCGGCACCTATACCGACTTTGCCCTGATCAATATCGGCGGGGTCGATCCGCAAACGGGAGCTGATGCGGTCAATGATGTGTCGTATCTGATGCTGGATGTGGTCGAAGAAATGCGTCTGGTGCAGCCCAGCGCCTGCATTCAAATCAGTGCCAAAAATCCCGACCGCTTCCTCAAGCGCGCCTGCAAGGTCATTCGCTGCGGCTTTGGACAGCCGTCGGTTTTCAATACCGATGTGATTGTCCGCGAAATGCTCCACCACGGCAAAAGCATGGTCGACGCCCGCAGCGGAGGTCCCAGCGGCTGCGTCGAGACCAGTGCCTTCGGCAAAGAAAGCTGCACGCTGACAGGCTACTGCAACTGGCCGAAGATATTGGAACTGGCCCTCCACAACGGCATTGATCCGCGTACCGGCATTCAGGTCGGCCCTGCAACCGGCAAGGCCGAAACATTTGACACCTTTGAAAAGCTTCTGGATGCGTACCGGCAGCAGCTGGGGTATTTTATCGACCTGAAAATACGGGGCAACTGCATCATCGAGCGGATCTATGCCAACTTTATGCCGGCTATGTTTTTATCCGTCCTGACCGACGACTGCATCAAGAAAGGTCTCAACTACCACAACGGCGGTCCGCGGTACAATTCCACCTATATTCAGGGGGTAGGGCTGGGCACGCTGACCGATGCGCTGGCGGCTGTCAAATACAATGTCTATGACAAGAAAACCGTAACCATGGAAACGCTTTTAAAGGCGCTGAAAGCCGATTTCCAAGGATACACCGAACTGCACAATCAGCTGGAAGCCAGCCCCCGCTACGGCTGCGACAATGACTATGCCGATGAGCTGGCCTTGCGGGTATTCAATATTTACTACGACCTGATTAACGGCCGTCCCAACACCAAAGGCGGGCACTACCGCATTAACCTGCTGCCGACAACCGTGCACATTTATTTCGGTCAGATAACCGGCGCCCTGCCCCACGGCCGCAAGGCGGGCTTGCCGCTGTCAGACGGCATTTCGCCCACGCAGGGCACCCGCTGTCCGGGACCGACCAGCATTATCAAGTCGGCTTCCAAAATCGACCATTCGCGGACAGGCGGAACGCTGCTGAATATGAAATTCAATCCGCAGGTGCTGGAGGGGCCGGGGCTTGAAAAACTGGGGCATTTGATTCGCAGTTATTTCAAACTCGACGGCCACCATATTCAGTTTAATGTCATCCGCAAGGAAACGCTGCTGTCGGCACAGAAAAATCCTGCTGAATACAAAGACCTCATCGTTCGGGTGGCCGGCTACAGCGATTACTTTATCGACTTGGGAACCGACCTGCAGAATGAAATTATTGCGCGGACAGAAATGACAGAAATCTAATCCCCGCACAGGGCCTAAAAAGCCATAGGATGAGGAGAGAGAACCGGTCTATTCGTCTGTGTTCTCATCGAACAGCAAAGCATCGTCATCGGCCGGCTTCTGTTTTCGGACGTCTGCAAGTCCAAGATGTCGGCAGGCGGCGGATGTAATCTCGCGGCCGCGTTTGGTGCGGCGGACAAAACCGATTTGCAGCAGATACGGCTCCACCACATCTTCCAATGTGTCGCGCTCTTCGCCGAGAGTGGCGGCCAATGCCTCAATGCCGGCCGGACCGCCGTCATAGACCTTGACCAGCGCCCGCAGAAAACTGCGGTCTAACTCATCCAAACCCAGCGGATCGATTTGCTCCATCCTGAGAGCATTTTCGACTATTTCGGCGGTGAGCTTGCCGCTGCCCTTGACCTGAGCATAATCGCGGACGCGGCGCAGCAGACGGTTGGCAATCCGCGGTGTTCCCCGGCTGCGGCCGGCAATCAATTCAAGGGTGCCGTTTTCGGCTTTCAGCTCCAGCAGTGCAGCAGACCGTTTCAGAATTTCGGTCAATTCGCCGACATTGTAGAATTCAAGATGATAAAGCATGCCGAACCGTCCGCGCAGCGGGGCACTCAGCAGACCGGCACGGGTTGTAGCCCCGATAAGCGTAAAACGCTTCAGGGGGAAATTAATGGTCTTGGCGTGCATACCGCTGTCCACAGTAAAATCGACCTTGAAATCCTCCATGGCCGGATAGATGAATTCCTCCACCGGAGCACTGAGACGGTGAATCTCATCAATAAACAGGACATCGCCGGTGTTGATATTGCTCAGCAGTCCCATCAGGTCGCCCTGCTTGGTAATGGCCGGCCCGGAGGTAACCCGGATATTGGCACCCATTTCATTGGCAATCACATGGGCCAGTGTGGTCTTGCCCAGTCCGGGCGGGCCGTAAAACAAAATATGCTCCAGCGGTTCGCCGCGCCGGCGGGCGGCCTGAATCGCTATGGACAGCTTGTCGCGGACAGGGGTCTGCCCGATGCATTCGGCCAGCCGCTGCGGGCGAAGAGCTATATTAAACTGCTCTTCTTTATCCCCGCCGGAATCTGCACTTAATACTCTGTCAATTGCCATACCGGTAATTCTTTATCTTGCTCAACGGTTTACACTTCGACGCCCTGCTTGATGCGGTACACCAGCGGGACAAGCTCTTCGGCTGTTTTTATTTCCGGATGTTTGCGGCAGGCCAGCTCAATCAGTTCCATCGCCTCGGCCCGCTTCTCACCCCAAGCAATCAGGATTTCCAATGCCTCCATCTGGTAGGCACTAAAAGCCGAACGGCTTTGCGCAGCGGCGGTTTGGAGCGCATAGGCCGTCAGCTTGCCTTTCAGTTCGGATGAGACCGTCTGTGCCATTTTTTTGCCGATTCCCGGCAATGTCGCCAGCAGTTTTTCGTCGCCGGACTCGATAGCCGTAGCAATGCGGTCAATCGGCAAGGCCAGCGATTTCAATGCTTTCTTGATGCCCATTCCCTTAACGCCGGTATAAATATCGAAAAAGTCGCGTTCGAAGCGGCTCAGAAAGCCCACCATCCGCGGGATGAGGTTGCCGCCGCCCAACGTGCCTTCATAGTACTCAAAGGTACACAGCGTAACCGGCTGGCCGAGCCGATTTCCAAGCTGCATCACGGCATAGCCCGGCAGCATGACCTCATAACAGAACGATCCGGCCTGTATCAGGGCGGTGTCTTCGGTCAGGGATACAAGTTTTCCTTCAATTTGTGCAATCATCGCTTATAACCTGCGCTTATCTTCATTTATCGGCTCTAAACAGCCTGATGTTCGGATGCACAGCACAGGGCAATGGCTATAGCATCGGCCACATCCGGCGGTTTGGGCACATCGGGCAGAGCCAGTACAGTCTGAATAGCCCGCTGCATCTGGCCTTTGTGTGCCCGTCCGTTTCCCGTCAGCGACTTTTTTATCCGCGTGGCCGAAAAGTTTTTAACAGAAGCCCCGCTTTCTGCGGCCTTCTGCAAAATAACCCCGCGTGCATGCCCCATCAGAATCGCCGTCTGGGGATGCTTGTAGTGTGCATACAGCTGTTCGACGGCGACGATCTGCGGCCGATGGGCTTGCAGAATCTGCCCGATATCCGCCGCAATCTGGTTGAGCCGCTTTTCCAGCTCGGCTCGGCCGTCGGTACGAAATACGCCGGCTTCCACCAGCCGGGTATCCAGCCGTTTCCGCTCCACAACAGCATAGCCGCATACCTGCAATCCCGGATCAATCCCGAGAATCTTCATTGCCGTCTCCAGACTGTCCCTGCGGGGGTATCTTCCAGCACAATGCCGAATTCGGCCAGTTTGTTCCGTATCGTATCCGCAGCCGCAAAATCTTTTTTCTTCCGGGCTGCCTGCCGCTGCTCAATCATCAATCCAATTAAATGGTCCAGTAGCTGCTCATCACCGCCGCCGGCGGACGGGTAGTCTTCTTTGACGATACCCAGTACATCGCCGCCAAGTCTGCGAAACTGCTCATCCACAGCCCGCAGCGTCTCCTGCGTTGGCTTTCCGGCCAGCGTTTGATGCGCCAGCTTGACCATCTCAAATATAACCGACAGCGCCACAGCAGTATTCAGATCGTCATTCATTGCCGCTTCAAATTTCTGCCGCATCGCCGCAAGCCGGCCGGCTGCATCGGTATTAACCTGTCCGGCAGGAGCCGTCCGAATCGCCTTGCGAACCGCCAGCACCGCCTCTGTAATGCGGTCATAGCCGCTCTGGGCAGCCGTCAGGGCCGCATCGGAAAAATCTATTGGGCTGCGGTAGTGGCTTTGCAGAATGAGCTGCCGAACCGCCAGCGGACTGTATTTACGGCTCAGCCGCTCGTGCCTTTCGACCGGGCAGACATCAAAAATCTGCTTGAGGGTGATAAAGTTGCCCAAGCTTTTGCCCATTTTCTGGCCGTCCACCGTGACCATATTGTGATGAATCCAGTAGCGGACAAACGGCACGCCGTTGGCGGCTTCGGACTGGGCGATTTCGCATTCGTGGTGTGGAAACTGGTTTTCGATGCCGCCGCCGTGGATATCGATGGTTTTGCCCAGATACTTCATGCTCATCACCGAGCATTCGAGGTGCCAGCCGGGATAGCCCCTGCCCCACGGGCTGTTCCACTGCATAATATGAGACGGCTCGGCCTTTTTCCAAAGGGCAAAATCTGCCGGATGCCGCTTCTGGGCATTAATATCCACCCGGGCGCCAGCCAGCATCTCGTCCACATTCCGTCCGGACAGCCTGCCGTAAGCGGGAAACTTGCTGACATCAAAATAGACCGATCCGTCGGCCTCATACGCATAGCCCTTGTCCAGCAGGATTTGGACCAGTTCAATCTGTTCGGGGATATGGCCGGTTGCCCGCGGACTGATGTCCGGCCGGAGACAATTCAGCGCATCCATATCCTCAAAGTAGCTGCGGGTATAATACTCGGCAATGGCCATCGGGTGCTTCTTCTCACGCTGGGCCTGCTTGGAAATCTTGTCTTCACCGGCATCGGCATCATCGGTCAGATGTCCCACATCGGTAATATTCTGCACATACGTTACCGCATACCCCAGATAGCGCAGATACCGCAGCAGCACATCAAAGCTGACATAGCTTTTGCCGTGTCCCAGATGCGCATGGCCGTAAACCGTCGGTCCGCAGACATACATCCCCACGCGGCCTTCATGGAGCGGCCTGAATTCTTCCGTTGTTCGGGTCAGTGTATTATACAGCCGTACAGTCATAATCTTCTCTTGATTCTGCGTCGCAGCATTATAACGGCAGTAGCGGCAATGGCCTCTCCCCGCCCTACTGCATCCAGTCCCTCGTTTGTTTTGGCCTTGATATTGACATTGGCAAAGTCGGTTTCCAAAAGGCCTGCAACCTGACGCTTGATTTGCCCTTTAAACGGCCCCAGCCGCGGAAGCTGGGCATGGATAACCACATCCAGATTCACCACTTCCCACTGGTGTTTTTTAACCTGTTCCCTTGCCCGCATGACCAGTTCGCTGCTGTCGGCATCCTTCCACTGCGGATCGGTATCAGGAAACAGCATGCCGATATCGCCCAGCCCGGCAGCGCCCAGCATGGCATCGATAACCGCATGCAGCACAGCATCGCCGTCGCTGTGTCCCAGCAGGCCCAGTTCAAACGGCACCTGCACTCCGCCCAGCATCAGGGGACGCTCTGGCACCAGCCGGTGGATATCCGTGCCGATGCCGGTCCGGTATTCGTAGTCCAGTCCATCCACGCCCTACAGCACCCCCTTGGTACTGGGAAGCTGGCTGCCGGTAATTGCCGCTGCCGCCCCCAAGGCCTGACCGAGGGCCTTGAAAATCGCCTCGGCGATGTGGTGGCTGTTGGAGCCGTAGGGCACTTCCGCATGCAGGTTGAACTTGCCGGCGGTCGAAAAACTCCGCAGAAATTCTTCCACACACTCGGTGTCAAACTCGCCGATTTTTCCGCTGGGAAACTGGGCATGGAAAACCAAATACGGTCTGCCCGAAAGGTCCACTGCCACAACCGCCTTGGCATCTTCCATCGGCACAACGCTGTGCCCGTAGCGGGCGATGCCCTTCTTGTCGCCCAATGCTTCCAAAAACGCCTGCCCAAGGCAAATGCCGACATCCTCAATGGTATGATGCGCATCGACCGACAGGTCGCCTTTGGCCTTGACAGTTAAATCCATCCGGCTGTGTTTGCTCAGATGCGTCAGCATATGGTCAAAAAACCCGATGCCCGTGTCAATCTCGTAGCAGCCCTGCCCGTCCAGATGCAGCTCTGCCCGGATATCCGTCTCATTGGTCTTCCGCCGGATTTCTGCCTTCCGTTTTGCCATCTTGTTTTCCTTAATCCAACAATCTCTTCAATGCGGCCAGCATTGTATCATTCTGCTCGGGCGTGCCAACGGTAATCCGCAGCTTGTCTTCCAGACCCGGCAGTTCGAAATACCGAACAAAAATATTCTGTTCTGTCAAGGCATTATAAATCGCCTTCGCCTCTTTTTGAACACACCGTGCCAAAACAAAATTCGTCTGGCTGTCCGGCACATCAAAGCCCAGTGCTCGAAGCCGGCCTATCAGCCGTGTTCGTTCCAGCTTGATTTTCCGGATATTGTCCGCAAAATACGCCTGATCGCTGACGGCCGCCGCCGCCGCGGCGATAGCGGCTGCATTAACCGGATAGGAATCACGCACTTTCATCAGTCCGGCAACCAGATTTTTATGGGCAATCCCGCAGCCGAACCGCATTCCCGCCAGCGAATACCCCTTGCTCATCGACCGCAGGATGATGACATTGTCAAACTTTTTTACCAGCCGCAAGGCATTATCTTCGGCAAAATCCGCATAGGCCTCATCTATCAGCAGCACGCCGTTCAGATGCGCTGCCAGCCGTTCAAGGGCCTCTGCCGGCAGAAAATCGCAGGTCGGAGCATTGGGATTGCATACAATGGTCAGAGCCGCATTGATTTGGGCAAGTTCCGCCAGAGAACCGCCGGCATCGCGGCGGACTTCAATTGCCGGACAGCCCTGCAGCTGTGCCAGCACCGGATAGAGCGAATAGGTCGGCTGCGCATACGCCACCGGCCGCTGGGCATCGCAGAACGCCCGAACGCAGATATTCAGCAGATCATCTCCGCCGTTGGTGCAAATAATGTTGTCCGGCTCAACCGCCCAAACTTCAGCTGCGGCCAAACGAAATGCCTGACCGAGCGGGTCCGGGTAGCGGCGAAGTTTCTCGGCGTCGAGGGTCTGAACCGCCTGTATCACACGCGGGGAGGCAGGATAGGGATTTTCATTGGTATTCAGCTTGACCACAGCGGTCGATTTGGGCTGAAAACCCGGCGTATACCCGGCCATTTGCTCAATTGTCGGACGGAAATATCCCATATTTTCTCCAGCTGTCAGTTTCGGGAATTATACCCCCTTTGGGGCCGCAGCAAAAGAAGATTTTGCACAACTGGAAGCGGCTTATTTGCCGCAGTAGTCAATCAGCCGGCCGATTTCGCTGCGGAGATTTTTGCGATGGACAATCATATCGATGAATCCGTGCTCCAAGAGGAATTCAGAGGTCTGAAAACCTTCGGGCAGCTCCACTTTAATCGTCTGCTGAATAACGCGGGGTCCGGCAAAACCGATAAGGGCTTTGGGTTCGGCAATAATGATGTCGCCCAAAAGAGCAAAACTGGCAGCCACGCCGCCGGTCGTTGGATCAGTCAACACCGAAATATACAATCCCCCTGCCTGATCATAGCGAGCCAGCGCAGCACTGGTTTTAGCCATTTGCTGAAGAGCAACAAGGCCTTCATGCATTCGCGCGCCGCCGGAACAGCAGACGACCACCAGCGGCAGCGATTCCTCAATAGCCCTGTCCACCGCCATGCAGAACTTCTCGCCGACCACCATTCCCATCGAACCGCCCAAAAAACTGAAATTCATCACCGCCAGCATCACGCCGCGTCCCCGGATGAAGGCCTTGCCTGCCAGCATGGCCTCATGGGCGCTCATCTGGGCCGGATCGACCTGAATGCGGTCTTTGTAGCTTTTATCGCCCCATGTGAATTGCAGCGGATCGCTGCTGGCCAAATCCGAGCCGATTTCCTCAAACGACCCTTCATCGGCCAGCTGCCGCAGGCGGGTAACCCCGTCAATTCGAAAATGATACTGACATTCCGGACAGACGCTGAGATTCTCGTCCACTGTCTTGCGAAAGAGCATATTGCGGCAGGATGGACACGACAGCCACAGCCCTTCCGGCATTTCCCGGCGGGGTTTCAGCGAAAAACCATTCCAGCTTGCTTTTTTCTTTTTAACCATTTGCATGCACTATTGCTGTAACGGAAAACGGCTGTCGGCCAAGGCCTTCCGCAAGGCGGCTATGGCCGCTGCACGATCAGTCCTGCCGAAAATCGCATTTCCGGCCACAAATGTATCGGCGCCGTAATCGCGGGCCGTACCTATTGTAGCGGCATTGATGCCGCCGTCCACTTCAATCCGGACATTCGGCCCTGCAATCTGCCGAACCCGACGGCATTTCTGAGCGGCCTTCTCAATAAAGGACTGACCGCCGAAGCCCGGATTAACCGTCATTACCAGCACCATATCACACAGCGGAGCAACCTTTTCAATCGTCTCCACCGGCGTCGGCGGATTCAGTGTTATGCCCACTGTAACTCCCATATCGCGAAGCATGTTGACAAAATCCGCCGGATTGTCAACCGTTTCAATATGAAAGGTTATATGGTCCGCACCCGCTTTGACAAACTGCGGCGCATAGGTTTGCGGATCGGTTATCATCAGATGCGTATCCAGCACCGCATCGGTGCATTGGCGAATCCATTTCACGACCGGAGGACCAATGGTGATATTCGGCACAAAATGCCCATCCATTACATCCAGATGCACCATGGTGATGCCTTCGTGCATCACTTGTGCTATCTCCGAAGACAAGTTGGCAAAATCCGCACTCAGGATAGACGGAACAATCTGATGCGTTCCTGCTGCTGGCAATCTGCGCATAACGTTTATACTGTTTCAAATGTCCGCAGAAGGCACAGAAAATCCAATCCCCAACGGCGGATTTTCTGTGCCCCTGCAGTGTGGGCTTACTTATCTTCGAGGATGTCGAGGCACTTAAACTTCTTGCCCTCAAGGAATTCCAGACTGGCTCCGCCGCCGGTGGAGATATGACTGACCTTGTCAGCCAGTCCCATCTGCATAACGGCGCTGGCGCTGTCGCCGCCGCCGATGACGCTGCGGGCGCCATGGGCGGTAGCATCGGCGACCGCTTTGGCGACGGCCTTTGTGCCGGCATCAAACGGGGGCATCTCAAAGACGCCCATCGGACCGTTCCAGACAATCGTTTTGGCTGTTTTGATTTTTTCAGCAAACAGCGTGGCGGTTTTGGGTCCGATATCCAGACCTTCCCAGCCGTCCGGAATGCTGCCTTCCACAACTTTATGTTCGGCATGGGCTTTGAACTCGGCAGCAATGACCGTATCCACAGGCAGCAGCATTTCGCAGCCGATCTCTTTGGCCTTCTGAATCAGCCCTTTGGCATTCTCGACGAAATCATTTTCGCACAAGCTTTTGCCGACCGTCTGGCCTTTGGCCTTGAAGAAGGTATAGGCCATTGCTCCGCCAATCAGCAGGCAGTTGACCTTGGGAAGAAGGTTTTCAATCACTTTGAGCTTATCGGAAACCTTTGCGCCGCCCAAAATCGCCACGAATGGCCGCTCGGGTTTTTCCACCGTTTCGCCGAGGAACTTCAGCTCCTTTTCAATCAGGAAACCGGACACCCGCGGCTTGTCTTTCATCATGCAGGGCACGGTGTACATCGACGCATTGTCGCGGTGTGCTGTGCCGAAAGCATCATCGACATACACATCCGCCAAATCCGCCAGCTGCTTGGCAAAGGCGTCTTTGGCAGCGCGGAGCGCCGGATCTTCCTTGGCGGCCTTATCCTTGATGACTTCTTCCGGATGAAACCGGACATTTTCGAGTACCAGCACATCGCCGGGCTTCAGAGCGGCGGCTTTGGCTTTCACTTCCGGCCCTACGCAATCGCCGACAAACTGCACAGGCCTGCCCAGCAGCTCGCCCAGCCGCTTGGCAACCGGCGCCATTGAATATTTCGGGTCCGGAGCCCCTTCAGGCCGGCCCAGATGGCTCATCAGAATAAGCGCCCCCCCGCCGGCCAGCACATGCTGAATCGTCGGAAGCGCCTGCACAATACGGTTATCATTGGTGATATTCTGATTTTTGTCCAGCGGCACGTTGAAATCCACGCGCATCAGGACTTTCTTGCCTTTGACATTGATATCTGCAACAGTTTTTTTTGCCATAGTGGTTTTCCTTATCCAGCATCCGGGATAAAAAAAGCCTGTCATACAACAGGCTTTTTTAAAACCCTTGATTTACTTGGCCATTTTTACAAGCAGGTCAACGGTGCGGCAGGAATACCCCCACTCATTGTCATACCAGCTGACCAGCTTGAAGAAGTTCTTATTCAGCTCAACACAGGAGCCCGCATCAAAAATAGACGAACGGGAATCATGGATAAAGTCGCTGGAGACCACCTGCTCATCGGTATATCCGAGAATGCCCTTCAGGTAGGTTTCACTGGCTTTCTTCATTGCGGCCTTGATTTCATCCAGCGATGTTTCCTTGACCGTGCGGAAGGTCAGGTCAACGACGGAAACCGTCGGCACCGGAATGCGGAAGGCCATACCCGTCAGCTTGCCCTTTACTTCGGGCAGCACCAGCCCCACGGCTTTGGCTGCACCGGTGGTTGAGGGAATAATATTCTGAGCCGCCGTCCGGCCGCCTTTCCAGTCCTTCTTGGACGGTCCATCCACCGTCTTCTGGGTGGCGGTGTAGGCGTGCACCGTAGTCATCAGGCCTTCTGCCAGACCAAAACCTTCTTTCAGAAGAACATGCACCACAGGAGCCAGACAGTTGGTGGTGCAGGAGGCATTGGAGACGATATGGTGCTTGGCCGGATCGTACTTGTTATCATTGACGCCCATTACAATGGTAATATCCTCACCCTTGGCCGGGGCAGTAATAAGAACCTTCTTGGCGCCGGCGGTAATGTGGCCTTGTGCCTTTTCAGCAGCCGTAAACAAGCCGGTGGCTTCAATAACAATCTCGACACCCAGTTTGGCCCACGGCAGCTCGGCAGGGGTCTTGGCACTGACGACCAGAATTTCCTTGCCGTTAACGACCAGAACATCATCATCTGCCTTATCCGGTGCAGACTTCTTGGAGCCGACTGTGCCGTTGAATTTGCCCTGCACGGAATCATACTTGAGCAGATAGGCAAGGTTGTCAGCCGGGACGATATCGCCGACCGCTACTACATCAAACTTTGTCCCCAGCAGTCCCTGCTCGACCATAGCACGGAATACAAGACGGCCGATTCGGCCGAAACCGTTAATCGCAATCTTTTTTGCCATTTACAATCTCCTTTAATTTAAAAATTGGTTAATAAAGGCATCCATCGATACACCATCTCCGCTTATCCGGAGACAAACAGAGCTACTAATGTAGAACCCAACAGGAACTTTGTCAAGCAATATATACTAAATTATTGCCCGCAACTTAACAATTTTGTACTGGACTATAACGATACATATTAACCTTTTAGATGCTTCTTAAAGGAGTTATCGTCATTTCCAATATTTTCGTTGTCTGCAAAGTGATTTTTGCCTGTTCGGATGCCCTGACTGGGGCTAACCAAAGTATCTTTTCTGCATCTGCAATAACGACAGTATTTTGCCGCGTTAACGTGTCCAGTCCGGATTTCAGGAGAAAACGGGCGGCTTTCTGTTCGCAGTCGGCACCAATTGGCCAAAACCGGTCGCCCTGCTGTCTTAAGCGTATTGTTATCGGGCCTTTGACTTTATCCGCATCGAACCACTCGGTCAAGGCGTTCTTGGTTTCAAAAAAATGCCGGCAGTCTGCCTCCTGCCGATTGAAAAGACGGGACGAAATCTGCCATTGTCCCCATTCCATGGTCTTTCCAATCTGGACAACGGCCGGCTCCAGAACCAGATTGCGGATTTGTTTGACATAGAAGAAATATCCCTTTTCAACAAATGCTTCGGCCGGGCCGGGCAGGGCGATTCTGGACTTTTGGGCACCTGCAAGCCGACGCATCGCCTCAAAATGCTCCCTCGAGTAATCCCGCAATCCGATGCCCAGCTGAACCGGCAGCCGCCGCAGAAGTTCATACATCACCCAAGGCGGGCAGGATCGCAGCCGGCTCTGCTCGATGACAAATCCCCCCTTTTCCCATCGTCCCTGTTGGCCAACGGATTGAGCCAGCTGTTCTGTTCGCTGCACAAACCGACGGCACTTGGCAGATAAGACAGACAGCCGTTCTGCTATGCAGCGGTCTTCCAATGCCGGCATCAGGCGAAGGCGAATTCTGTTTCGCGCAAACGCCGTATCGCGGTTTGTGGCATCTTCCCGCCAGTCCAGATGACGGCGTCGGCAATACCGGATAATCTCGCTCCGGCGGACATTCAGCAGCGGACGGACAAACACTGTCCCGAAAATCTCTGAAGCCGGCCGAATGCCGCACAGACCTCGAAAGCCGGTTCCCCGCATCAGGCGGTAAATCACCGTCTCAGCCAAATCGTCTTGATGGTGCGCCGCTGCCGCCGCATCGCAGCGATGTTCTTTTGCCATTGCCGCCAGCGATTCCAGCCGCAGGAAGCGTGCAGCGGTTTCAATGGAAAGCTTCTGGGCCGCGGCATACGACCGCACATCGACCCTCTGTACAGCCGCCGGCAGCCCCAGAGTGGCGCTGAAGCGGCGGACAAAGTTCTCATCATCATCGGCTTCGCTGCCGCGCAGGCAATGATTGACGTGGCCGATAATAAAATCGCAAGTCAGGCGGCCTTCATCCCGAAGCCGGCACAGCGCAGCAGCCATTGCAACCGAATCCGCTCCGCCGGAGACTGCCAGCAGCAGCCGGCTGCCCGGTTTTATCAGGCCTTCTGCAAGGATCCAATCGCACAGGTTATCTTCAAACGCATCGAGCATCGGCAACTAACTGTTTTCACGGATGCAATAAAAAAGGCCTGTTACATCAACAGGCCCTTTGAATGTCTGCGGACAGCATCTTCTTATTGAACCGGCTCAGCCGGAGCTTGGGGAGCTGTTTCCACTTCCGGAGACATAGCCGACATCGCCGCAATGCGTGCCTTGGCATATTCGACATTGTCCACATACCGAGACTCCCGGGCAACAGCCAATTGATACAGCGCCAAGGCCTGCGGACGCATCTTCAGCTTCTGATCCAGTACCTGTGCGGCGCGGAAGCGTGCCGGATAGGGCGTTGCATCATTCCACTGGAATGTCCGCTGATAATACACCGCCGCCAGTTCGTAGTTTTTAAGATATTCATAAATGCGCCCGGCCCGATAGGCGGCATCATCGATCTTATCGCTGGTCGGATACTGCTGAATCAGCTGGTTGAACAAGCCCAATGCCTGCTGCAGCTTGGCGCGATTGGCTACAATAATCATCCCGCCGGACTCATTGTAAAGCGAGGTCGCCTGCCGGTAGAGGGCATCTGCTTCAGCAATCGAATCGGAAGCTGTCAGGTTTTCGGGCGTCCACTCGGCCGGCTGGAGGTATTGGTATTTTACCATCTGGTCAAACGTCTTGATTTCTGTCTTGACCCATTGCAGCTTGGTGGCATTGCCGACAGAGCTGTAATAGCCCTCCAAAGCGTCCAGCGCCTGCCGGTATGCATCACGGGCGGCGGCCAGCTTTTCAACATAATCGACTTCCCCTGTGCCGGGTGCTAAGAACACCTGACCCTCTGTGAGGGCGGGAATATCCTGCGGACCGAGAAGATGAGCATCGCGCTGGCGGGGATTTTCGCACCCTGTCAGCAGCATTGCAGGCACAACCATAGCAGCGATAACACTTGTTCGCATCATAGCTTAACTCCTTTCGCTTTCAGCTTGATTCCTGTTCTTTGGGTATTAACGATACCAGCTTTTGGCCGGCTGTCAAGCATAATATACAGCGGGATTTTTGACCCGGAATATAAAAAATCGGCGATCGCAGCCTTTCAGAATTGACCTTTAGACCGGCGATTTTACCACTGGGCCTCAATAAAAGGCCCTATGGGGCCTTCGGGTTTTGGCTTCGGCCGGGATTTGATGATGGCCTCGGCAATGGGAATATCGCTCTTTCGCGTGATTTTGATATTGGAATGATCGGTTTCGACAATGTACACAGGGCAGCCGGCGGCTTCGACTAATTGGGCATCGTCGGTGATTTTAGATTTATCCAGCGTGTCCAGTTTAGCGTAGGCGTCCTTGAGCAGCTTGGCGTCAAAAACCTGCGGCGTCTGGGCTTCATACAGGCCGGTCCGATCGACTGTGTCCACAATCTTGCCGTCCTGCACCTTTTTAAGAGTAGCCGTAACCGGGCATGCCAGCATCGCCGCTCCTGTTTCTTCGGCCTTGGCGAACAGGGCGTCCAGCCAGTCGCTGGTCAGGCAGCAGCGAACAGCATCGTGCACGGCAATCAGGTCGGCCTCGTCGCTGACCTTTTTGAGGGCGTTGGCGACGGTCTCGAACCGCTCGGCCCCGCCGAGACAAAGCTTGACGGCATTAAACCCCAGTGCCGCCCCCCACTTGATTTCTATCATTTCCTGCTCATCCGGCGGAATGGCCAGCAGAATCTGCACAACATCCTCGCGACCGGCAAAGAAATCGATGCTGCGCAGAAACGCAGGCCGGCCGGCCACATCCACAAACGGCTTTTTGCGGTCGCCGCCGAAACGGCTGCTCGCACCGGCGGCACAAATGATAACAGAAGCTTTTTTCATGGCATTCTTTTTTAGTCGGGATCAACAGAATTTACAAGAACTTTTTCACATACCGGCAAGGGCATATCCCTGCCCCGACGGCATCGATACAAAAACGCCGGCACCGCTGGGGGCGGCACCGCTGCGCTGGTGTTATTGTGCTGTCCACTTCAGCTTCGATTCCGCTGTCCACTTCAGCTTCGAAATGCGGTCTTGACGGACAAACTCGACATGGCCGTCAACAAAGGCGACATGGCAGCCGGAGGTAGCTCCCTCATCATGCCTCAGCAGCAGGTCCTCCGGCCCTCCCATCTGGTTGAACCGTTCCTTGCGGAGACGGCCATCTTGGTCATAGTGAAGCAATCCAGTTTGCCGCCGGATTTTTCCAGATTCACTTTGAACCCCGCTTTCGAAGCCCTTGCTGGTCTCAAAAAGCATCACCATATCGGGCGGCAGACTATGCGATTTTCTGCCGGCGATATAGTTGTTCATGGCATACGAACTTTCCCCTATAACAGCATCGGAAGCCGGACACACAAATGCCTGCGGCGACACATTCGCCTGCTCAATCAGCAAATCGCACCAATTTTCCCCCGGCAGCACATCTTCGTGACTATATGCATAAAAAATCATAGCCGCGGCTAATGCTTTCAAATTGGAGCTGCACATTGTCCGCTGGGCAATACTCTGTGTCTTATGCAAAGCCGGCAGCAAAATCGGCGTCAGCAACCCATTGAAAAAAGGGATAAAAAGAACCATCACCAACGGAATAACAATGCCCGTTATCGCCATGCCGGTTCCTTTGAGGACGCCGCGCTGGCCGCTGATTTTGATTAAGGCGATAATGCCGCAGAGAATCGCCGGAAACGCCAAAATCGGACATAGGACACAGGTCATGCACAGCAGACCCATCACCAAAGATGCTATCGCCAGCCGGCTGGTTCGGGGCTGCACGGCCGCCTGCTGCCCTTGGCCCGGTGTGCCCATCAGGCAAGTCCCGCAATTGACGCAATATACCGCCCCGTCGGAATTCTGAATGCCGCATTTCGTACAATACATACCAGGTCTCCTTTCAGCACAATATCCTCACTTCTCAGTGCTCACTTATAAATACTCTCACCCGAAAGCCGTTGCTGAAAATTCCGTACGAATTTTATGCCCGCATATAAAGTCCGCCGTTGACGGCCAGATATTCGCCGGTGATAAAGCCGGCCGCGTCGCTTGCCAGAAACAAGATGGCCTTGGCCACATCTTCAGCGGTTCCGTTGCGTCCCAGCGGGGTCTGCAGGGCAGTTTCTCGTTTGCGCTGCGGGGTGGAAAATTTTTCATGGAAGCGGGTTTCAATCAGCCCGGGAATAACAGTATTGACCCGAATGCCGTAGGGTCCGAATTCCTTGGCCATTGCAATGGTCATTGTATGGACGGCGGCTTTGGCGGCAGCATAAATGCCCGAACCGCCCCCGCCGCCGTGGTGTCCGGCCACTGAGCCGAGATTGACGATGCATCCTTTGGATTTCTTCAAATGCTCCAGCGCCTCGCGGGTCGCCAGAAACGCACTGCGAACATTGGTGGCAAACTCATCCTCGAAATGCGCCAGCGGCATTCCTTCTATCGCCACCCGTCCCAAGAGTGTGCCGGCATTGTTAATCAGGATGTCTATCCCGCCGGCGGTCTTGACAAAGTCCGCCACCAGCCGCCGGACCTGCTGTTCATCGCGCATATCTGCCTGCAGCAGACAGCCGTCGGAATACTTTTTTACCTCCGCCAGCGTTTTTCGGCCGCCTTCGGGCGTGCGGAAGCAATGCACCCCGACAAAACTTCCCTGCCGGGCAAACAGAACCGCTGTCGCTGCTCCGATTCCGCTGCTGGAGCCGGTTACCAGAACCCTTTTGCCTTTTAAATCTTCATATACCACAGTGCAATTCCTTCAGTCAGTCCGCGGCTTGTTTACAGACCGATTTTACTGCCTGCATAAAGGCATCGGGCTGCTGCGTGCCGACCAGAAACTTCCGGCCGTTTTTCAGCTCAATCTGAATGCCCTGATTGCCTTTGATGTTATAGGCGCCGCCTGATTTACCGCACCGGATGCCCCAGCCGCCGTATTCCGCAACCGGCGAATACTGACGGGCATATATTTTTTCAATCTCATCCCAGCCAATCTTTCGGCAGGGAAAATGCAGCGGGGCAAAATAGATTTCTATCCGGTCCGGATAAACCTCGCTGACCAGCCGAAGCGAAGCCAGCAGAATATCCAGCAGCGCAGCCGCCAGCCCTGCAATCCCCAGAATGGTCTTGGCCGAAGGCAGCAATTCGGTTGTAAGTATCAGAAGCACAACTACAGCGGCTAAAACAACCGTTCCCGACAATAGAATCAACGATAAAAACCACGGCCATCGCTGGCTTTCTGTCCATAGCGGCATCATTCTGCATCTCCGGGCAATTTGGTTTCGGCGTTTCCGGTCTGCTGTATCTGTTCCAGCTGCAATTGGAAGCGATTGAGCCTGCTTTGCCCTCTATCATACTGATTTTGGGCATTGCGAAGATGCTGGCCGAGAATGTCCCATGTCTGGCCGAATGCCTCAAAGTCCGCCGCCAGCCGCTGCAGATTGGCACGAATGGCAGCCGCCTGCTTTTCAATCTGCATCCCATGCAGCCCCATCACAATGGTCATCAGGTAAGCATACAGCAGATTCGGCGAAACAGGTACAACTTTCCGGTCAAGGGCATAATGGAGCAGATCCAGACGGTCATTGTCGTATTTGATAATGGTTTCGTAATAAACATTTTCAGCCGGAATATACATCAGGGCAAAATCGAGCGTGCCTTCGTCCGGCAGGATATAACTGGCGGCAATCTTGTCGATGTGCTTGACAACATCTGCCTGAAACTGGCGGCGCAGCTTTGTCTTTTCGGCCTCATCCGGTGCGGCAATCATCTTCTCGAAGGCCGGCAGAGGAAATTTGGCATCAATCGGCACGGAAAAATCAGGCAGCCGAACCAGTGCATCCACAATTTTGCCGTTCGAAAAGGCATGCTGCAGGGTAAAACTGTCCGCAGGAAGAATTTTTTGCAGCAGCGACGCCAGCGAAAACTCCCCTATCTGACCGCGAAGCTTGGGGGCGTTGAGGAGATTCTGCAAGGTCCGTATATCGGCGCCGATTTGAAGCAGGTGTTCGCTGTTGCCTTTGAGCTTGCCGATCTGTTCTTTCAGTTCGCCGAAGGTCTGCTGGCTGGCAGTCAGAAATTGGCTGATGTTTTCCTGACCCGACCGAAGACTCTTTTCAAGGGATTGCCCCAGATTGTCCTGTTTCTGCCGAACCGCCTCAATCTGCTGCTGAAGAGCCGATACCGCCGCCGCCGACTGGGATGATTCCCTCCGCGCAGCATTGATGGCCGCCAGAATCATCGCCCCCAGAACGCCGACACCGACAACAAGAAGTATTAAAACCGTTATCAGGACATCCGACATCGCTTAAATATCCTCATGCAGGCACTCTGCCTACTGCCTTCAGCGGGGCATTTTAACCCGAATAACAGTCAAAGAGCAAGGCGGAATTTCATACGCAAACTTCTCGGATACGTCCATCGGCCAAACCTGCGGCAGCACTTCGGGGGTCTGCCCAAAGCGGTTAACAGCCTCCGGCTTGCCCGTCAGGACAGTCCGAACGGCTTGAGCCCGGAAGCGGCCCAGCGTGCTCAAATCGATTTCAGCCGGCATTGCCTTGTCTGCCTTGCTGACAATTTTAATAATGACATCGCCGGTTTTGGCTTCCCGTACCGCCGAAGCGGCCAAATCCGGCGTTGGGACAAACCCCCTGTCAGTCAAGTCGTGTATCAGCTCGCCGTCCAGATAGCACTGGATGCGGTTATCGGCCATCTGGATTCGGATATCGTACCAGCGGTTGGCTTCAATGCGGCCGGCCGCCGAGCGGCCGACGGTGCTTTTGCCGCCATCTGTAATCTTCTCGACCGCATGGCTTGTATTGTTCCAGCCGCCCAGATTCCACCAGTAATAATTGTGGGCATCTTTTGCCCCAAAGCCGATTAAAAATCCTTCCGCCCCGCCGGTTTTCATCGCCCGCAGCGTAATGGTACAGTTATCCCCGCTGCATGCATACATCGACAATGCGGGCGTATCGGGGGCTGTCTGACGGTAAACGCCGTCGGCCTGCGTCCAGCGGCCGCTGAGCGTCTTCCAGCCGCTGGCGGGCTTGTCGAATGCCTCCTCCAAAACAACAGTTGGGCCGCAGACAACCTTGACATTGTCAAACTGCGCCTGTGTATTCCACGTTCCCAGCAATATGCCGCTGGGGCCGGCGGCAGACTTTTCCGTTGGCCGGACAGCCGCCGTGTTGACCGTTGTCGGCAGATACGCATCGCCCTGATTGACGCTGAACAGCTGCTGGACATAGTAGTTAATCGAAGGCGTAATCGAGACATTGTCGAAATAGATTAAATCCGGCCGCCACTGCGTCCGTCCTTCTTTTGACAGCAGCGGGGCATACGATGCCATCGCCGCCACATCGCCGTTTCGCTCCAGACTGGTCATATAAGCCGCCTCGGCCAGCGCCGAGCGGAGCGTATTAAGACGGCCTTCATCGTGGGCGGCATATTCGCCCAGATACACTTTGGGACCGCTGCGCGGGTAGGCGTCATAACGCTGCAGATTGTCCCAGAACCAGCCCGGCGACTTGTAGCCGTGCTCATCGACCATTGCCAGTTTTTCTTCTCTGGCAAACTGCCAGCCTTCGTCAAAATCCCGGCCGTCCGTAAACGGTCCGCTGGTTCCAATGACCACAATATCAGGATACCGCGCTTTGACGGCGTCGTGAATCATCTTGAAGCGTTCTTTGAAGACCGGCGTAATGGCATCCTCGTTGCCGACTCCCAGATATTTCAGGTTGAACGGTTCGGGATGTCCGGCTGCGGCCCGCTTGGCGCCCCATTCGGAGGAGGCCGGCCCGTTGGCCCATTCGATAAGATCCAAAACCTCCTGCACATAGGCATCCATCTGGTCCATTGGAATCCCCTGCTGGCCGCGGGGAACAAGGTTCAGGTAATTGCCGGAGTTCTGACAGCAGACGCCGGCCGGCACCACCGGCAGCGGCTCGGCGCCGATATCCTCGCAGAACTGAAAATATTCGAAATAGCCCAAGCCCAGCGATTGGTGATAGCGCCAGATGTTGCGCTGGGACTTCCGCTGCTCGACCGGCCCGATGGTATCTTTCCAGCGGTACATATTTTCTAAACCGTCGCCGTGGGCTACACAGCCGCCCGGAAAGCGGACAAACTTCGGCTTCAAATCGGCAATCACCTGCGCCAAGTCCGGCCGGAGCCCGTTGGGGCGATTCTTAAAAGTCTTCTGCGGAAACAGCGAAATCATATCCAAAGCCAACGCGCCGGTGCCGCCGGCATATACCGTCAGATGTGCTTGGGATGCATCGGCGGCAGCCTCAATGACAGCCGTATGCTTGGTCCATACAGCGTTCAAATCCGTCCACTGGGCCTGCCCTAAAACCGCTCCATCCGGGCTTTCCAGCCGGACCGTAATCGGCGCCGGACTGCCGCTGACAACACGGGCAAACAGCGAGACATCGTATTTATCGCCGCCCTTGACAACCATTCCGTCGAAGCCGCTGTTGCGAAGGCCATTGCCTTGTCCGGCCTGACGAAGCGTCAAAACGGCATAATGCGGATTGTTGGGGTGCAGGGGTGCATCTGTGCTGACGGACACAGAGGCCGCCTCGGGACTGCTTTGCAGAAGCTGCCAAGCCGTCAGGGCATTCCACGAACGGTTGTCGCCGCGGCTGTATTCAAACGAGCGGTTCTGCACAAGCTCTGCATACAGACCGCCGTCGGCAGCATAGTTAATGTCTTCAAAAAAGATGCCGAACAGCAGCGGGCTGATGGGCTTCGACCGGCCGGCATCAACGGAGATAACTGCTGTCGGCAGGGATTCCTGACCACCGCCGCCGGCACCGCAAACCGCCGCCACACACACCAAAATCATCCATAAAACCGCTTTTGCTTTGCTCATAATCCTGTCCTTTATGCTTTCGGCTGAACCGCTGCCGGCTTGTTGCCAAATACGGGAAAACGCCGCCGCGATGTGAACGGACTTGACACCGCCAGACTGCACGTCTGACTATTATAAGCAGCGGATTGACGCGTGCAATCCAATTTTGGAGCCTGTCCGCAAACAGCCGCTTGAATCTCTGCTTAAGCGGCTGCGGCATCATCAAGAACAGCAGTTCCTGCCGACTGTGCGGCTGCTGCTTTCGTTATTCCAACAGTGCGGCTATGTCCTCTGCGCTGAGCGGCGCATCGTAAAGCCGCAGCTGGTCCATCTGCCCTTCAAAAAACACCGTCCCCTGAATATTCGTCCCCACCTTCACATCCTGCGCCGA
>JAGPMT010000005.1 GCA_018052735.1 Phycisphaerae bacterium
AAGTTCCCGGCTTATTTCAAGTTTGCCTGCCATGCAGAACATATTTAATGAAAACGAGAAATTTTAGATGATTGAGATAGTTTTTTCAAGCCAAAAATCCTGATTCTGGGTCGTATTTTAAGCAGGTCTTAATGACGATGGGAGTGAGATTACATGGGATGCTATTATAGCAGATATAATAGAGGTTGTAAGTTTGGATATGAGGTTATCGGAACATATTAAAAAAATGGTGCTTAAATAGAATATGTTTTCAGACTTTTTGCACTAATTAGACAAGCAACAGGCAAAATGGTGAAGTTGTTTATTATTCACAAGTTAAGTAACCGGCTGGCCGAACCGAGTAAAAAAGTGTTTTTAATGGGCGATCCGCTGGAAAGAAACAGTATTTATGACAGGAGATTACTCGGATGGATTCATTGATGGAACGTCGCAGAGAAGAACGATTGCGGTACAGTTGGCCGGTCTGGTTTGCAGAAGATTTTGATGATATTTTAACACAAGGGCAGATGGTTGATATATCCAGCAGGGGGGCTGCTTTTACTTGCTATGCTGATCGCTGCCCTGCAAATGGCGAGATGATTACAGCCAGATTCAGCGTGCCGAAATTTGAGGATTCAGACTCCTTCGATATGGAGAACTTCATCCGTGACGGAAGGATTTGCCGAATAGATGAGCTCGGACCGTACATTCGCCGGGTTGCTATTCAGTTTTCCGAGCCGCTTCCTTTTAATCCGGCTGCCTGTCATAGACAGGAACGTTTGGTATGCGTTTAATAATTTAAATCCAAACTGCCTTGGGACAGTTTGGAGCCCCCTTTAGTTACAAGAAAAGCCCGTACAGCAAAGGAGCGTACGGGCTTTTTTTTGAAAAATCAAAAGAATGCTTGTTTTTCTGATTGTAAAGCCAAAACAAAAACGCCAAAATAATAATGTAAAGTTCAAATTATACACAGGGAAAGATTTAGTAATGTCAGCCAAGGCATCCAACAATTATCAGCAGCAAATTATTCAAAATTACTATAAAAACCGCGATACTATTCTTCTAACCCGTTTGCAGGAAATCGTAACAGATCTGTATTTGGCCGAAACAGGCGTTGTCCGCAAGAAACTCTGGAAACGCGTCGAAGCAACATTGGATAAAATGGAAATACCTCAATCAGTTAAAGCCCATATTATCCAGCAAAAAGATGTCCAAATTTTGGCAAAAAATCTTGAGGAATGGCTGCGGACAGGGAAAGACAAAAAGAATTTATAGGGCATCCAAATTGTCTGGAATACATCTTGCAATGATATACTGACCACAGATATTGTCCTTTTCCGTAGTTTTGAATATTTCCCTTTATCGTAATACGTTTTTTCTTGTTCTGGCCATACGAAGCTGTTATAATGTCAATGATTTATCTGTATTCTATTCGTTGAAAAAGGATGGGAGATGAGGGACCAATTTTTATCTTTTCGCTACATACATTAGCCATCAACAATCACTCTCGAACTTTCAGAAAGCTAAAAATTTCTTAAAAAAAGGTTTTTTACATAAAAACGTTCGCTTGCCATTAAAATAGGTAGGTAATTTGTGGATATTCGCCGCAGCTCGAAAGGAGGTGTTTATCGATAACAGACAGTTTTTGAATGGGGAAAAAGTGTCGAATCTTCTTGGTGTTTATGGAAACGAAAAAATTTTATTTCTAAAAAATACAAGAGGCGGCCACATGTAAATTGAGAGATATAATTAAAAGCGGAAAGGGAGAAAATTATGAAAAGTACAAGACTGTTAATTTTATTAATGTTGATGACAGCTCTGGCAGCACCTATATTTGCCAATATCAATGGGGCGATTTTTACTACCGAAAGTCAGTGCGATGGCACCAATGTAAACCTCTTTAACAGCAAAGAAGCTGTATATCTGGATGGCGGTCCCCGAAAGCCCGGCGCTGCAGGGTTGCCGGATGGATATTATTATATTCAGGTTACCTCGCCGAATGGCCAACTGCTGGGCATCAGCCCAACAGCTGCTGTCCATGTTACGAATGGTGAGTTTGATACATGCTATCAACTTTGGAGTATTCTTATAAAAGCCAGCGATGGCTCTATGGGGTATGATACAACTCCGAACAATGGCGGCGTTTATAAGGTCTGGGCTACGCCGGAGGCGTATTTCAGCCCGGGAGATGGAACAAATGGTTTTATTAATGCTTGGTGCAAAACAGACAACTTCAAGGTTAAAACAGATGCTGTGTGTGTTCCATCAACCATATCCGTGAGGAAATTTCACGATTCAAATGCCAATGGCATTCAAGATGCCAACGAACCCGATCTTGAATGGCTGATTGATATTACCGATCCGGCTGGAAGTCCTAATACCTATTTGTCGCCGCTGACGGTATTAACAACGCTGACAGGTACTTGGCAAATCTGTGAGCAGTATGACAGCCGCTGGATTCAAATAGCGCTGTTTGTGGATTCTGCCGCAATGCCGGTTTCGCTTTGTGCAGGTGTAACAGTATCAGCCGGATGCGACGAAGTACACGAAGTTGTGTTCGGGAACATCCAAGCCGGCAGCATCACCGCCTGCACGTTTAACGATGAGAATGTCAATGGAATCAGGGACATCGGTGAATTGCCGGTCGAAGGTGTCCGTTTTGTTCTTTCTGGAACCAACATCAGAGGCGAATCTGTAGATTTAATTGCCTATACAGGCGCAGACGGCTGCGTTTCATTCACCGGCCTTCTGCCCGGCAGCTATGAGTTATGTGAAGTTGTGCCGATAAATTGGACGGCTACCACAGATGAATGCCGTCAGATAACCTTGGAGGAAGGACAGGATATATCCTTCGATTTTGGAAATTTCTGCGGCGGATTTGCCGACTTCAATACCAAAGGATACTGGCATAACAAGAATGGACTTGATGAAACGGAAGATGCAGATATTGCCTACATCAATACCCTTGCCCCCTGGCTGGCGTGCAGTACAAATACCCAGCCGTTCGGCCCCATCAATGGTAAATACTGCAGCGGTTCAAATGTTCCTGCTGCAAAGGTCGGGGGAGCAATCATTGCTCCAGCAGGGACCCCCAAGGCCGAACAATCTATCTTTCTGGTTTACAAAAACAGCATTGTAAAACTTCAGTTGGCACAGCAGCTGTATGCATTTATTTTGAATGTGCGTCATCGGCTGACAGAATGCGGACCCGATAGCTGGATTCTTCTGTCCGACGGCACCTGGAAGCAGGCATCCGTGCTGATAAGTGAAGCCCTTGCTAAATGGGCTTCCGGCACAAACGCAGAAAGGTCGGCCATTACAAAGGAGCTGGACTGGCTGAACAACTCGATGGTTGCATACAGGAGCTGCACTCCCTGTGAGATTGTTTATCCTTTGCCGTAAAGAAAGAAAACAAGCGAATAGGATAATTAAAAGCCCGCCTTTTTCTAAGAAGGCGGGCTTTTTGTTTTTGACAGCCGATAATAATGCGGATGAGAGGAGTCGAACCTCCACGGGGTTGCCCCCACAGGCACCTGAAGCCTGCGCGTCTGCCAATTCCGCCACATCCGCAGCAAAAAAGCACTATATACACTTTTTTTTGAGTTCGTCAACCCCTTTTTTCGGCACTTTGAAATTTATTCAGGATCATACTGATTCGAACATACGCAACCGATGTTATGGTTGATTTTTTACGATTCCATTATTATGATACGGTTTTAGTTGATAGACTTGAAATCTACAGGAAGGTTCGATGGCAGATAAAGGATTTACGCATCTTCATTTACATACACAGTATTCCCTTCTGGACGGGGCAATTTCGGCTAAAAAACTGTTCAGCCGATGCAGCGAATTGGGAATGAGTGCAGCCGCGATTACCGATCATGGAAATATGTTCGGGGTAGTAGATTTTTATATTCAAGCCAAAGAGGCGGGCATCAAGCCCATATTGGGGATGGAGGCTTATATTGCCCCGGAAAGCCGTTTCGACAGACAAAAAGGTGGTGGTGTTAAGGAAAATGCCTTTCATTTGCTGCTGCTGGCTGAAAACCTCACAGGATACAGGAACCTCCTTAAGCTCAGCAGTATCGGCTTCACAGAAGGTTTCTACTATCGCCCGCGAATTGATATGCAAGTATTGGCTGAAATGAATGATGGCCTAATTTGTACAACGGCCTGCATAGCAGGGCAGGTGCCGTCTGCACTTATTCGAAATGATTGGGAGGGAGCAAAAAAGGCGGTCAGCCAATATCTGGATATTTTTAGCAGGGAACGTTTTTTTATTGAAATACAGGAGCATGACAACGAAGAATACCCTGACCTGCGATCCAAGCTGATTCATCTGGCAAAAGAGATGGGTGTTCGGTTGGTAGCGACAAACGATGTCCATTTTCTCGAAAAAGAGGATTTCGAGGCGCATGAGGTACTCTGCTGTATCAACACAGGGAAAAAAATTACGGATCCTGACCGGCTGAAATATCCCCCCAGTGCTTATTTGAAAAGCCCTCAGCAGATGCGGGAGATGTTTTCCGATGTGCCGGAAGCCTGTGATAATACGCTTCTGATTGCCCAAAGATGCTGTGTTGAGCTGGATTTAAGCACCCGCCATGCCCCTGTTTATCGGCCGGAAAACGGCAGCACGCCGGAAGAGTATCTGCGCAAACTGGTATATGAAGGGGCAAAAAAGAAATACGGCAGACTAACCAGTGAGATTGAACAGCGCATCGAAAGGGAATTAACTGTCATATCCGGCAAAGGATTTGCCAGCTACTTTCTTATTGTGTGGGACTTTTGCAATTATGCCCAGAAAAACAATATTCCAGTCGGCGCCAGAGGCAGTGCCGTCGGAACAGTGGTTGGCTACTGCCTTGGGATATGCGATGTGGATCCCATCCGTTATGACCTTCTTTTTGAGCGTTTTATGGATCCGGAGCGGACGGAGATGCCTGATATTGATATAGATATCTGTCAAGTATCCCGTCCGGCCGCCTTGGAATATGTCCGGCAGAAATATGGTCAGATTGCACAAATAATAACGTTCGGAACCATGAAGGCCCGCGCCGTCATTCGGGATGTTTGCCGGGTGATGAATGTGCCCCTGTCAGAGGCAGACCGACTGGCAAAACTCGTTCCGGCGGAGCTGAAAATGACGCTGGATAAAGCGTTAGAAGTTGAACCTGACCTGAAGGCGGCCTATGAGAAAGACCCGGCCACAAAGCGAGTCATTGATATCGGGCGAAGATTGGAGGGTTTAGCTCGCCATGCCTCAGTGCATGCCTGCGGTGTGGTTATTGCCGATGAGCCGCTGACGAATTTTCTGCCGCTTTATAAACAAGCTGGTTCCGATGATTTGATTACGCAGTTTGAAGGCCCTACCGTTGAAAAGGTGGGCCTGCTGAAAATGGATTTTCTGGGGCTTAAGACGTTAAGCGTCATCCAGCGGGCGGTGGATTTGGTAGAAAGTCTGCACGGGAAAAAAATTGATATCGAGTCTATCGATATTGCAGATCAAAAAGTCTTTCGGGACATCTTCGGGTCCGGACGAACCAAAGGGGTTTTTCAGTTTGAATCCGGCGGGATGCAGGATTTACTGATGAAGCTCAAGCCGGACCGCATTGAGGATTTGATTGCAGCCAATGCGCTGTATCGGCCCGGGCCAATGGCTTTGATTCCTGATTATATTGATCGCAAGCACGGGGCGAAGTGGGATGTGCCTCATCCAATTATGCGTGAGGTTTTGGCGGAAACGTTTGGTATTATGGTCTATCAGGAACAGGTCATGCGCATCTGCAACCGCTTGGGTGATATTCCCCTGCGGGAGGCTTATGCCCTCATCAAGGCCATTGGTAAAAAGAAAGAAAAGGTCATCAAGGCCGAAAAAAAACGCTTTGTGGAAGGATGCCTTAAAAAAGGCCTGACGGAATCTCAAGCAGAGGAAATTTTTGACCTGATTGAGCGGTTTGCCGGCTACGGATTCAATAAAAGCCATGCGACCCGCTATTCATTTGTAGCTTATCAGACGGCTTGGCTGAAATGCTACTATCCGGTGGAATTTATGGCGGCTCTTCTGACCTATGAAATGGGCTCAACCGATAAGGTAGTTGAGTATATTGAAGAGTGCAAGCAGATGGGAATAGAAGTTCTGCCGCCGGATATTAATGAAAGCTTCGTTGATTTTACGGTCATTTACAACACCCAGCGCGGCCCGCACCCAGACAAAGGAGTTATCCGTTTTGGCTTGGCGGCGGTTAAAGGCGTTGGCCAAAAGGCAGTCGAACAGATTATTGCGGCCAGAGAAAAAACAGGGCGTTTTAAGAGCTTGTTTCATTTCTGTGAAACGGTTGATCTTCGGGCGGTTAATAAGCAGGTTCTTGAGGCACTGATAAAAGCCGGGGCGTTTGACAGCTTGGGCGGCAGCCGTGCGCAGATGATGGCGGCACTGGAAAAGGCCATGCAGGTCGGAGCATCTATGCAGGCCGATCGGGTCAGCGGACAGATGAATTTTTTTGGCACAGGGATATTGAATACAACCGCGCAGGAGGATGCAAAAAATCTCCCCGATGTGCCGCCTTGGCCCGAACAGCAGATGCTGCAGTATGAAAAAGAAGTACTTGGATTTTATGTTACCAGCAATCCACTCAGCCGCCATGCCGAGATGATTAGTGTCTACTCGACTGCCAACACCAGCCAATTGGCACAGAAAGGCGAGGGACATTCAGTAATCATCGGGGGAATGATAGCCAAAATCCGCTATACGGTCACTAAAAACGGCAAAAGCGCCGGATCTAAAATGGCCGTATTTGATCTGGAAGATGTGCAGGGAAAGTGCGAAGTTGTTTTGTTCCCGAAAACATTGGAAAAATACGGCGCCCTGCTGAAGGTAGATGAGATTGTATTTGTTCGGGGAACGGTGGACTGCCGCAGGGAATTGCCGAATATTGTTTGCGATGAGCTGTATTCGATGAATGAAGCGGCTGAGAAACTGGCTGCCCGCGTCCGAATTGATCTGCTGACGCTGGATGTAACAGAAGAAAAAATCAGAAAAATCCGTCAATTGTGTTCTACTCACCGAGGCAAAAGCCCTGTAAATATAAGCGTGCAGACACCCGGCGGTTACCAGATAGTTGCCTTGGCAGATAAAACGCTCAATGTCCGGGCCGATGTGGACTTTATCCGTAAAATGGAGACAGTGGTAGGGCGGGGAAAAGTCAAACTGTTGCGACATTAGACTCTTGTCCAAATTTGTTGAGGATGTACACTAAATTAGTTGTGTAAAAAGATGGTACAAAAAGCATTTGATATAGTCAAAGCCCGCTGGCCCGAAGCCGTTCTGATTGTGGTCCTGCAGGCAGCGCTGATGTTGCTGGCAGAGCAGCTTCTTTCGATTTCTCAGATTGAACAGGGAGTGAAACCGCCTCAATTGTCTTTCTGGGCTGGTTTTCTGCTCGGAATGGGCTCTATATTATATGTAGTATTGTGGCAGATGATATACCTTGGATTTCTCAAGACCGCAGCCGCTGAAGGCCGGCAGGCACAAGTGCCGACAGAATTGGTGCGTTCGGGACGGCCTTATTTCTGGCGAATTGTTTTCTTTCAGGTGCTGCTGGGATTTGTTGTGTTTTTTATCAATGGGATTTTGGTGGGTATCGGAGGGGCTATTTTCTGGAAAGGGCGGCCTCTTTCACAGATTCCGGAATGGTTTGGTCAATTGTGCGGGCTTGCAGCACTGCTGATTGTGCTTAAGCCGATGCTGCTGGTGCCGGCCCGGGTGCTGGTATATGACGAATCTGCATTAGAGGCATTTGTCAAAGTACGATATTATAGAATCGTGCATATGGACTCGCTGCCACAACTGGCCTTAGTTGGTGTGGGTGTAATCGCGTTAACGACACTGCTGGGCACAACAATAACACCAAAGACAATTTGGCATGTTGTTTTTATGGGTCTGCATCATCTTATCTTTTCTTTTGTATTTTTGATGCCTGCACTGACAGCTGTATTGTGGATGCAGCAGCAGTATGACAAAGAGCATTATTCACAAGAGGAAAATACCGAATGAGCAGCATGCTGAAGGGTAAATTTATAGTGTTGGATGGCCCCGACGGCTGCGGCAAGAGTACACAGGTTCGCCTTCTGGCAGAGCATATCGCCGGAGCAGGAATAGATGTGGTGTCCTATCGGGATCCCGGCACAACTGTAGTCGGAGAAAAAATACGTGCTATTCTGCTGGATCCGTCACATGAAGGGATGGGGGATAATGTTGAAGTATTGCTTTATATGGCAGCAAGGGCACAGTTATGGCTCGAGCATATTGGTCCGGATTTAGCAGCCGGAAGATGTGTACTGATGGACAGGTGGGTATCCAGCACGTGTGCCTATCAGGGCTGGGCGGGTGGATTCGGGATAGAGCGGGTGATACGAATTGCCGCCGATGCCTTGACACGTGTGTGGGCCGACAGAACTATTATCCTTGATGTTGATTTAAACACAGCTAAACAGCGGATGTGCCGGCAGCTAGACCGGATGGAACAAAAAGGAGATGCTTACCACGCAAAGGTGCGGGAAGGATTCTTGAAGCTTCCTGACTATGATTCGAATGCCCGGATTGTCAACGGTCGGCAGTCTATTGAAAATGTGCATCGGGATATCTTAAATTGGATACAACAGGTTTAATGGCTCTGAAAGATATATTTTGTCAAGATAAAGCTGTTGAAATCCTTCAGCATGCATATGCATCAGGCCGAATGGCACATGCATACTTATTCAGCGGCGATGATGGTGTCGGCAAAAGAACAACAGCCCGGGCATGGGCTAAAATGCTCCTTTGTGAAAACAAGCGGATTATCAGCCAAAATCCTTATTTTGCAGACAGTTGCGGCCAGTGCCATTCGTGCAGAACATTTGAAGGCGGAGGACATCCGGATTTTCAAATGATCACCAAAGAGCTGATTCAATTTACCCGGGAGGGTAAAAACAAAACAACACCGATAAAGATGCCAATTGATGTCATTCGTGAATTTCTTATTGAAAAAATTGCCAATCGCCCCATGATGGGGCAATATGTTGTTTATGTTATAGACGAAGCAGAAAAAGTCAATCGTGAAAGTCAGAACGCCTTGCTCAAGACACTGGAAGAACCGCCGAAATATTGTGTGATAATTTTATTATGTTCTCAATTGGATGAAATGCTCCCTACAACCCGGTCTCGATGCCAGCTGGTACGTTTCGGTCCGGTCTCAGAAGAACGGATTGTTCAGCGGCTTTGCTCGGGGGGTGTTTCCAAGACAGAGGCGGTCTTCTGGAGCCGCTTTTCGCAAGGAAGCATTGGGCAAGCATTGGTTTGGTCACAGTTGCAGATTGACGATGATGCGGGCCTTTTTGCTGTCAAAAAAGAGCTTATTGAAAAGATTGCATCACTAAATTTGCCGGACGTTCTGGATATTGCGGATTGGTTGTCTCAAAATACAAAAAAAATTGCAGCGGCTTGGAATAGCATTTCTAAAAATGTCAGCATATCTGATATTACCCGGCGTGTGGAAAAGGGACTGATCCAAATGGTGGTTTTCGCTCTAAATGATGCGATGAAGCTGGCCAGCGGTTTCTCTTCTTCAGATTTGGTCAATGAAGACCAGCTCGACAGTATTCACAAATTAGCTGACAAATATGATGCAGAAACGGCCGCTAAACAGGTTGAAATATGTTATCGGCTGCTGAACTGGGTTGATTCAAGCGTTAACGAAAAACTTATCTATGAACAACTCTTGTTTAATATTGCAAATTCGGATATAATGTATAGTTTATAAAATAATTAGATATTTTGCATAATTAGTCGGATTTATTCTCTGCGTCTTTGAGGAGTTTTATATAAGATGTCGCAGGTTGACAGTACAAAAAGCAAAGCAGCAAAAAATGTCAAATTGATGCTCGTTCGATATGGACGGCTTGGATTGCTCGGATGGTTTGAACATCATGAGCCGCGCATCCCGCGTCTGAACTCGCATGTTGTTATTAAAACAGAACGGGGCTTGGAATTGGGGGAAATTGTCGGCATTCACAGTTATCGTGCTGGACAATTTAAAAGTACTCCCGAGCAGGTTGAGCAGTATTATTATAATCGCACCAAAGACTATCCGATAGGCGAAGGGGGTACATTTGTTCGATTTGCCACACGAGAGGATTTGCATGAGCAGGAACACCTTGAAAAAAATGCAATTGCAGAAGCGAAATGCTGCCAGCGGATAGCAGATGAGTTAGGTCTAAATATGAGAATTATTGAAGCCGAGCATCTGTTTGGAGGAGAACGGATCATTTTTTATTTTACAAGCGAAACCCGCGTGGATTTTCGTGACTTGGTGAAGCGGTTGGCCAAGGAATATCAGACACGAATTGAACTGCGGCAAATCGGTTCGCGTGATGAAGCGCGTTTAATCAGCGATTATGAAACCTGCGGCCAGCAATGTTGCTGCAGCCGGTTTTTAAAGATTCTGGAACCAGTTAATATGCGGATGGCTAAACTCCAAAAAGCCACGCTGGACCCGTCAAAAATCAGCGGGCACTGCGGCCGGTTGAAATGCTGCCTTCGCTATGAAGATGAAACGTATCTCGAATTAAAGCAGCGATTGCCTCATCGCGGTACGGCAGTTCAAACTCCCAAAGGTGTCGGCAAGATTGTAGATATGCAGATATTAACACAATTGGTTGTTGTGCAGACTGAATCAGGAGACCGTCAAGCATGGCCGCTGGAAGAGATAAAGATTCTTTCTTCAGAAGAGGCAGAAGCGCTGACGGCAAACAAGCCGGCACAGAGCAGCAATTCTCAAGAGCCGCCTTTTGTGTATGATAATGCCGGCGGAAGTAAAAAAGCAGATGAAGCATTAGAAGAGAATTCGGTACTTGATGATTTGAACGATGAGGAAGGGATTCTGCCGCTGTCTGAAGAACCGCAAAATGGCCGCCTAAATCAGCAGTCCGCTCCGGCTGTGCGGCAAAACGGCTCATCTCAGGAGATTAATCGCAGTAAAAACCGCCGCCGCAGGTCAAAAAATAAAAACAGAAAACCGCAGAACGCTCCGGCCGGCAACGCCGGCCGGGACCTTGCCAGCCAGAATGGACAAACCCGGTCCAATCCATCGGATTCATCGTCCAATCAACCTTTTTCTGCCCCCTCTGGAGAATAGCATCTATGCGAAAATTACTGGTAACTTCAGCCTTGCCATATGCGAACGGCCCAATTCATATTGGACATTTAGTAGAATATCTGCAAACGGATATATGGGTGCGCTTTCAAAAAATGATGGGGAATGAGTGCCGTTATTTCTGTGCGGATGATACCCATGGTACACCGGTAATGATTCGGGCACGCAGCGAAGGAATTGCTCCCGAAGCGCTGATACAGCGTGTTCATTCCGAGCACTATCGGGATTTTACCGGTTTTGGAATTGAGTTTGATAATTATTACACCACCCACTCGGAAGAAAACCGGCAGCTGAGCGAGCGCATCTATCAGCAAGCTTTTAAAATTGGTGCCATTGTCAAAAAGGTTATCCAGCAGGCCTATGATGAGCAGGAAAAAATGTGGCTGCCGGATCGCTATATTAAGGGAACCTGCCCCCGCTGCAAAGCAGAAGAGCAATACGGCGATTCCTGTGATGTCTGCGGTGCGCATTATCAGACAACCGAATTGATAAATCCGGTCAGCACCATCAGCGGAAAGCCGCCGGTATTAAGAGAAAGCACACATTATTTCTTTCGGCTTGGTCATTTTGAATCGGCGCTTAAGGAATTATTTGCACAGGGATATGTCCAGGCCACGGTTCAAAATAAACTGGATGAATGGTTCAGCGCTGGTCTAAAGGATTGGGATATCTCGCGAGACGGGCCATATTTCGGCTTTAAGATTCCGGGGGAGGAGGATAAGTATTTTTACGTCTGGCTGGATGCTCCAATTGGTTATATGGCCTCGTGCAAAAATTACTGTGATCGGAACGGACTGGATTTTGAGCAGGTCTGGAACGGCGGGGAATATGAAATCTATCATTTCATCGGCAAGGACATAATGTACTTTCATGCCCTGTTTTGGCCGGCCCTGCTCCTTGCTGCCGGCCTGCGGACGCCGGATAAGCTCTTTGTTCATGGTTTTTTGACGGTCAATGGCCAAAAAATGAGCAAGAGCAAAGGAACATTTATTATGGCCGAAACCTATCTGCGGCATTTGGATCCGCAGTATCTGCGGTATTATTATGCATCTAAACTGTCTGGAGATGTGGGAGATATTGACCTAAATGTTGAGGATTTTGTCAATCGCGTTAATGCCGATTTGGTAGGCAAACTGGCCAATCTGGCCAGCCGCTCCGGCCCGATGCTCACGGAAAAACTGGGCGGCAGACTCGGCCGTCTGGATACAGAGGGTCAAATGCTGTTTAAGGAGCTTGCGGCTGCCAAAGAAGAGATCGTCTATAGCTATGAGAACCTGAATTATGCAGCAGCGATTCGCAGGATTACGTCACTGGCAGATATATGCAACAAGTATGTTGAACAGCACCAGCCTTGGGCGGCAATCAAATCCAATCCGGAGTATGCCCGTACGTCTCTGACGTCTATCCTGAACGCTGTCAGGGTGCTGACCCTTTATTTAAAGCCGGTCCTGCCGGCCTTTGCGGCCAAAATCGAACAGTTTTTGAATGTTAAGCCGCTGACATTTGCCGATACAGAAACACCGCTGGAAAATCATACAATTCAAAAATTTATTCGTTTGATAGAACGCATTGAAAAGGAAAAGGTGGATGCTATGATTGAAGAAAGCAAACCGCAGGCAGCTGCGCCGGCCGTTACAGAACCTGTATCACTGGATGAGCCCTTAGCGGCAGAGTGCACGATAGAGGATTTTATGAAGGTGGATTTGCGGATTGCCCGGATCACCAAAGCTGCTGCGGTCGAGGGAGCCGATAAACTGCTGGCTTTGGAACTGGATTTGGGAGCCTTAAAGAAAAATGTTTTTGCCGGCATTGCCAAGGCCTATAGGCCCGAAGAATTGGTAGGGCGGCTGGTAGTCTGTGTGGCGAATTTAAAACCCCGCAAGATGAAATTTGGGATATCCGAAGGAATGATTTGTGCTTCCGGACCGGGTGGGACGGAAGTCTTTCTTATCAGTCCTGACACCGGCGCCAAGCCCGGCCAGCGGGTTCATTAATATAGGGGCAGCCAATTTAGGTGCTGTTGGACATTCGTAAGGCCCAGTTGCTTGAAAGATTTTTGCTGGAAAATCTAATTATTTCATAGAACAGCAGGAAAGACAGCAGTGAAAAAAACAATAGAGGAGATTGCTCATCAGGATGGCCGTTATGATGCCCGGGCGCTGAAGTTTGTCTTTGAGGGGCTGGCCGCAACGATCGACAAGCTCCGTCGGCAGGAAGATCCTGAAGCAGCTCCGCGTCATATTACCGGGCAGGAACTGGCTTGGGGGTTGGCTGAAGCAGCACAGAAACGCTGGGGACGGCTGGCGGCGATGGTTCTCGGCTACTGGGGCGTACATACCACCCGGGACTTTGGTGAAATTGTTTATCTGATGATTGATTCCGGCTGGATGACCTCGCAGGAAACCGATACTATCGAGGATTTTGACGATGTCTTCGATTTTGCCGAAGTTTTTGAAAAACAGTACCGCATCGAGATACGATAACAAGATATCGCAGAGGTGAAGGATGTATGAGAATCCGCATCAGTCATCCAGCGCTGAGAGATTTGTTCGACCAGCTTCGTTTTTCGCCTCTGTCCCAAAAGAAAAAGCAGCTTGCTGCCGCCGAACAGCTGGGTATGATCATTGACTCCCAGCAGGAATATCCTTATGATTTCATTGTCTATCGGATTACGGGCTATCGTCCCCGTATGGATACGCCGCTGCCGCTTATTTCAGGCAAGGACCTGCTGTTAGATCTGCGGGTATGGATCGCGCAGCTCAGCAGCGAACTTCATATCCAAGCGGATGAGCAGCCCGAACCCCTTCTTACAATCCAGCAGATCGCCCGCCGATTCTCCGTATCGGCCAAAACTGTCCGGCGCTGGCAGAAACGGGGTTTAACAGGCAAAATGTATGTATTTAGAGACGGCCGCAAGCGCATGGGTTTTTTGGAATCGGCTGTGCAGGATTTTGCTCAAGCCCATTCGGAACAAATACAGCGATCAAGCAGATTCTCTCTTTTGAAAAGCGAAGAAATACTGCAGATTAAAGCGATGGCTCGGGAATTATCTGCAACCCGCCGTTTTCGAAGCCGCAACGAGCTTATTCTTGAAATCTCTTCCCGTCTGCACCGGTCGCGTCAAACGATACGCTCGGTTCTAAATCGATGGCAGAAAGAAGAGAAAAATCCGCCGTGCATGCCCTTTACACGGGGAAAAATCGGGCCGCGAGAAGCCGCTCAGTTATATAAGCTTAGGCAGCAAGGCTGCTCCATTCCCGACCTGATGCAGCGTTTCAGACGCAGCCGTTGTTCTATTTACCGGATTATCAATCAGCAGCGTGCCAAGGAACTGCTGGCCCGCCGTTTAGAGTACATTGACAGTGATGAATTTCATTGCGGTGATGCTGAACAAATTATTTTGCAGATGCCATTAGGCGACTTGCTCTCCGGACGTCAAGCCGAGACTGTTTTATTAAGCCGACAGCAGGAAATAGAATTGTTTCGCCGCTATAATTATCTCAAATATCTGGCCTTTCAGGAGCGCAGCCGGCTGGAACGCAGGTGTATCCGCTCAGAACAGTTAGGCCGAATTGAAAAGCTTCTGAAGGAAGCTGAAGAAGTCAAAAATATCATTATCGAGGCGAATATGCCGCTGGTTGCCAGCATAGCCGGCAGGCATCTGTCTTCGGGGCAAACACTAAATGAATTGGTCAGCGAAGGGAATATGACTTTGCTAGCGGCGGTTGAAAAATTTGATTACCGCCGGGGGTATCGCTTCAGCACGTATGCAAGCTGGGCGATTGCCAAAGATTTTGCCCGCCTGCTGCCGGCAGAAAGCAGGCGTCCGGATCGGGCGGCAGGAACAGACTTGGCAAATTTGCCTGCCGATCTTCGGCTGGAGCAGCTGTCAGATGCGGCCGCAGTTGAACAGGCACAGCGCGACTTACGGAAGATTATTGAAAATAATCTTGATTCACGAGAACAGTACATTATCCTGAACCATTATGCGCTCGATGCCGGCGCGATTCCTAAAAAATCCAAAACCCTCAAACAGATCGGAGAGGAATTGGGATTAAGCCAGGAACGGATACGACAGATTGAACTGCAGGCGCTACAGAAATTGCGGCAAAGTTTGAGCCCCGAACAGTTTGACCTGCTGACCAAATGAGGCTTGGAATGGACTTTCACACGCTGTATATGCAGACGAAAATCGGAATGGTCTTAAAAGAATTTCTTGACATTACTGAAAGTGAGCAGTTGAATACAACAACAGATAAAACAATGGTCAAAATTACCCAGCATCAAACTTTGAAGAAAATTCCATACAGAAAAAAGGGGAAACAATGAATACCATCGGCTTGATCGGGGCAGGGAATATAGGTGAAGCGCTTATCCGTGGAGTTTTGTCGTCCAAGCTGTATCTGCCCGATGAAGTCATTGCCTCGGATGTTCGGCCGGAACGACTGGATTATATTGCCAAAGAGTACGGTATTCGAACCACGCAGAATAATCTCGAATTAATTAATTATGCCCGGGTACTGATTATTTGTGTAAAGCCCCAGCAGGTTGCCCGTATGCTGGATGAGATAGCCGGCAAGCTAAACCCTGATACGCTGGTCATTTCCATCGCAGCTGGAATTACGACGAAATACCTTCAAAACCGGCTCGGCAATATCCAAATAATCCGTGCTATGACCAATACCCCTGTAATGGTTGGAGAAGGAGCAACCGCGTTATATTCGGCAACAGCCAAAAAAGAAGGTGTAGAACACGCCATCCGTCTTTTTTCGGCCGTAGGAAAAGCAGTTGTTGTGGACCGAGAAGAATTGATAGACGCAGTAACAGCTGTCAGCGGCTCTGGTCCGGCCTATTTTTTCCTGCTTATGGAAGAAATGGTTACCGCAGCAGAAGAATTGAATATACCGGCCGATATTGCTGAAACACTTGTATTTCAAACAGCCCGTGGAGCCGGAATGCTGGTAAATCAGGCCTATGCCCGCGGCGAAAGTCCTGCAGAACTTCGCCGGAAAGTAACATCCCCGCGCGGCACAACAGAAGCAGCCATTCATGTCTTTCTTGAACGGGATTTCGGCGGAACCATATTTGCGGCTATAAAACGAGCGCGCGACCGCAGCTTGGAATTATCCCGGGAAGCTGAACAGGAAAATTAATAATTACACCGGTAAATGGGATATTGAGTATTATTCCTGTTCCATAAACGGGTAGCGATAATTCCGAACGGGCAGAAAGTTTTCTTTTACAGCCCGTACGGATATCCATCGCAGAAGGTTAAGCGGTGAACCGGCCTTATCATTGGTCCCCGATCCGCGTGAACCTCCAAAGGGTTGCTGACCGACTACAGCCCCGGTAGGTTTGTCATTAATGTAAAAATTACCCGCCGCATTGCGAAGTGTTTCATATGCCTTGCAGATTGCATATCGGTCTTGTGCAAAAACACAACCTGTCAAGCCGTAAGAACTGGTTTGGTCGCATAATTCCAGCATCTTTTCATAATCTTCATCTTCGTAAATATAGGCCGTTAGAATCGGAGCAAAAATTTCTTCCACCATTGATTTATACTGAGGATTTGATGTAAGAATGAGTGTCGGTTCAATAAAATAGCCTTCCGCATCATTGCTGCCGCCCCCGCAGAGTATTTCTGCGTCGGAGGCGCAGCGGGCATGGTCTATATAGCGCTGGGCATTATCAAAAGCCGGTTTATCAATAACCGCATTCATAAAATTGCTGAAATCCTGTACGGGGCCCACTTTTATATTTTTAATCTGCCCGACCAGCTCATCTCGTACCCTTCGCCATAGACTCTTCGGCAGATACATCCGCGACAGGGCAGAACATTTCTGCCCTTGATATTCATAGGCCCCGCGGATAACGGCGGCAATAAGCGTTTCGGGATCGGCGGAGATATGGGCCACAAGAAAATCTTTTCCTCCCGTTTCCCCGACAATTCGAGGATAGGTTTTATAATTTCGAATGTGTTTGCCGATGAACGTCCACATCTCATTAAAAACTTCACTGCTGCCGGTAAAGTGCAGACCAGCCAAAAGGGGCGAAGCCAGAACTGTTTTGCCTATCTGACTGCCGGAACCGGGTATAAAATTGATGACACCGTCAGGAAGACCCGCCTCCTGAAGAATTTTCATAATGAAATAGTTGGAATACACGGCCGTTGAAGCCGGTTTCCACACTATCGTATTGCCCATCATAGCCGGCGCTGTCGGCAGATTGCCTCCAATGGAGGTGAAATTAAAAGGTGTAACCGCAAAAACAAATCCTTCCAAGGGGCGATATTCGACATAGTTTAATGTTCCTTGCGGGGAACAGAGCGGCTGGTCTTTGTATAACTCCTGCATAAAATAACAATTAAATCGCCAAAAGTCGACCAGCTCGCAAGCACTGTCGATTTCCGCCTGATAAGCGTTTTTGCTCTGATTGAGCATCGTTGCCGCATTCAGTGTATAGCGGTATTTAGAAGACAGCAATTCAGCTGCTTTTAAGAAGATAGATGCCCGCTGCTGGTAAGGCATGGTCTGCCAGCAGATTTTGGCCTTTTGGGACGCTTCTATTGCCATGAGAACTTCCTTTTCGCTTGCCATATGAAAAACCGCCAGGCAGGAGCTATGGCAATGAGGCTGAATACAGCGGCCCAGATGACCGGTCTTAACCTCTTTTCCGCCGATAATCAGAGGGATTTCTATTTGCTCTTGCTCAAGCCGGTGGAGTTCCTGCTTAAGCAGAGTTCGAGGGGCTGTTTGGGGGGCATAAGAATAAACCGTTTCATTTAGCGGCTTGGGGATATTACTCACCGTATTCTGCACGATTAAAACCTTTCGTTATTAAAAATCCACACAAAACAGATGGCATTTGTTATAGTGAAAAACAGGCAGAGTCTTCAAGACAATCTGACACAATACTTATTTTTCGAATTGCATATGTGATAGGGACGGCTGATTAAAATGCACCTTCTGTTTGTATCTCTGTTTTGGCGACGTTCACTGTTGAGAATGGTAATTATTCGACTACAATCGCCTCGACAGGGCATTCATCAGCAGCTTGCTGGACAAGTTCCTCCAGTTCTGCCGGGATTTCCTTAACGATAACCTCGGCATGTTCGCTGCCCATTTGGAAAACCTCGGGGCAGGTATCTACACAAAGACCGCAGGCAGTACAATTGTCTTCGATGTGCACAATCATATTTTTCTCCTACGATTAAACTACGGTACTCTCTTGTCCAGAAAGCCGGACTCTTGATGGTCCATTCTTAGTATATCTGATGATCAATGTCTGCGAAATATTTTTTATGATTTTTCAGTGGAAATTTTGTTTTTTTTTGGTACATTACTTCTTCAAAATGTACTGGGAAAGACATCGTTATTCATTGTGACGGTCGGGTCCCATGCAAGCATCGGGCGTGAACCTGGTCAGGCGGGGAACCGAGCAGCCATAAGCGATTCTGATGTTGTGCTGTGGTAAACCCGACCACCTTTTTGGGCGTGTGAATTCCTGTTTTCGATTGCATTTTACCGTTCTCAGATGTATTGTATAAAAAGCCGTTTTTTTAATTGTTGAGACTGCATATTTGGATATTTTAGATGGCTTATACGGTAATAGCACGACGCTATAGATCACAGACATTTGACGATGTAGTCGGGCAGGATGGAGTTGGAAAGACGCTCAAAAATGCCATCCAGACGGGGCGTGTGGCTCATGCTTATCTTTTTTGCGGCACACGCGGCGTTGGCAAAACCACGATGGCAAGAATTTTAGCGAAATCACTTAATTGCCTCCAATCAGACAGCCCCACGGTTACTCCATGTCTCAAATGCGACAGTTGTGTGTCAATCAATGCGGGGGAAGACATTGATGTGGTGGAAATTGACGGTGCCAGCAACCGCGGTATTGACAACATCCGTGAGCTTCGTCAGAATGCGTTATACCGGCCGGCGCGTTCGCGGTATAAGATTTATATCATTGATGAAGTGCATATGCTGACAACGGAGGCATTCAATGCACTTCTGAAGATATTGGAAGAGCCGCCGGCTCATGTGAAGTTCATCTTTGCTACAACGGAACCCAATAAAGTACTGCCTACAATCCAGTCACGCTGCCAGCGGTTCGATTTTCAAAGCCTCAGCCCTGAGGTTATTGGCCGGCAGCTTGAAAAAATCCTGAAGAATGAAAATATTGAATACGAAAAAGACCTCGTTATATATTTGTCACGACTGGCCAACGGTTCGATGCGGGATTCACTAAGCCTGCTGGATCAGCTTATCAGCTCAGGAACGCAGCCCTTATCAACTCAGCAGCTTGCCGAATTGATAGGCATTCCCGACAGGCAGAAGGTGTTGAACCTTTTGAATGCCATAGCCTGCCATGATGGAGCGGCCACTCTCCAGTCTCTTGACCAGCTTATAAGCAGCGGGCAAAGTACAAGGCAGATATGCAGGACACTGATTGATTTTATGCGTGATTTGATGGTCTTCCTCTGTGCCGGCCCGGACAACAAAATTTTGATGCTGACCCAGCAAGAAAAACAACAGCTTAGTCAAATCGCGCAGGAATTTGATATTGCGTCACTGATATACAACATAACCACTCTTGAAAAACTTGAATGGACAATTCACAACAGCGAATCCGGTCGGGCACTGCTGGAAGCCTCCTTGCTGCGGCTGGCACTCAGCGAACATTTCATTGGACTTGACCAGTTGCGTTCGGCGATGGGAAAAGATTTGCCTGGCGGCGGCTCCTCAGGTTCTGTAAAAAAAAAATCTCTGACCGATAATTCCCCGGCAGGAACAAGTCCCTCTCTGTTTGAAAATTCTACGCCGCCGTCAGTTGCACCAAATCCTGAATCGCCAACATCGTTCTGGTCAGCCCTTATCAAACAATGCGGCGATGCAGATGCCAGTCTGCCAGCTTATTTGCAGCAGGCCCGCGCCATATCTTTTGAAAATTCAACGCTTTGTATTCAATTTCCACGCACGGGGCAGGGGCAAATAGCCAAAAATAGATGTGAAAGCAAATTGGACATTCTGGGTAAGTTTGCTTCTCAGCAGGCACAAACACCTGTCCGATTGCGTATAGAATTTGAGCCGGACAGTTCAAGCCAGCAGATAGAAAAAACCATGGCCCAAGCAGATTCTGCCCCCATAGTTAACCGCATGAAACGTCAGGAAATTTTAAACGATCCGGCGGTTCAGATGGTGCTTCAGGGGCTAAATGCCACACCAGTTGAAATACAAAAAGTAGATATTGCAGAGACAGATATTGAAAACCAGCTTTTGGAAGGTGCAGAGTAGCTGATGAATCCAGCTTATACCAAGACACTCAATGAACTCGTTGAACAGTTTGCCAAACTGCCGGGTATTGGTCCAAAAACCGCTGAACGGCTGGCTTTTCATATCCTCAAATCAAGTACGGATGAGGCAATGGCATTGTCGCAGGCCATTTCAAATGTTAAAAGCAGGATTCAACAATGTCAAATTTGCTATAATCTTGCCGAAAGTGAGATTTGTGGTATTTGTTCAGATTCCCGACGAGATAAATCCGTCATTTGCGTGGTGGAACAGCCCAAAGATGTAATCAGCTTGGAAAAAACAGGCCTCTGTAAATGGGTTTACCATGTCCTAAATGGTCATATAGCTCCTCTTGAAGGTATTGAACCAGAGGATTTAACCATTGAGGCACTGCTCAATCGAGTCCGCCAAGGTTCTGTTAAAGAAGTGGTTATGGCAACTAATCCGAACCTTGAAGGCGATGGCACATCTCTCTATATTCACTCTCTGTTGCGGCCGTTTGGAATTAAAATAACAAAGCTGGCAAGGGGGCTTCCGGCCGGTTCCACGATAGAATTTTCCAGCGGTTCAATTCTTACAGATGCTATCTTAAACCGAAGCGAATTCTGAAATTTTTCATGCATGGCATAGATTTTTCGCCTTATTTTTGTATAATTTGGAGAAGACGAAAACTGTGTGACTACACCCATATACTTTTTTATCTCAAACTAACGCGGAGACGATGATGAAACTTTCTATGACAGGCCAGATGCGAATGGAGCAGAAGATGAAACTGGCTCCGCGGATGATTCAATCGATGGAGGTTTTGCAGCTTCCGATGCTGGCGCTGCAGGAAAAAATCGAGGCCGAACTGAATAGCAATCCTGTTTTAGAAATAGCCGAAAACCGTGAAGAGTCGGCCGAAGCTTCATCTGATGAGTTTTCTGAAGTATCACAGGAAAGAGAATTAGTAGTACGAGAAGATTCGGATTATATTGATGACTTCCAGCGTCTGGAAAACATCAAAGACGTTTATGGCGATTATATCGGCAACGATGAATCGTTTTCATATCGGGTTTCCCGCCTATCGGCTTCCAGCGGAGAAGAGGACAAGAAGATGGAAGCCCTCCAGAATACAGCAGCTCAACAATTGTCGCTCCATGATTACTTGAAGGAACAGTGGAGGATGGTTGAAGCCGACACGGAGATAAAAGCTGCTGGGGATATGATTATCGATTATATAGATGAAAAAGGGTATTTATCCGTCCATCTGGAGCAGCTTCACAATAAGGACAAACATGGATTTGGAATGGAGCATTTGCAGAAGGCCTTGGAGTTGATTCAAAAACTTGAGCCTGCCGGTGTCGGTGCCCGCGATTTGCGGGAATGCCTGCTGATACAAATGCGTCAGTTTCCTGATGATATGTCGTTAGAAATGCGCGTGGTGCAGGAATGCTGGGAAGAATTGCTGGAAAATCATCTTCCATTAATTGCAAAAAAATTAAACTGTTCTTTGGAACAGGTAAACCGGGCTATTGAGCGGATGAGCAAGCTCGATACCTCTCCGGGTCTTCTTGTGGGGCGGAACGAAAACCATCCCATATCCGCCGATATAATTGTAGAACCGGATGAGCACGATGGATATACAGTTCGCTTGGTCGAAACAAAGCTGCCAAATCTGCGCGTTAGCGAATTTTATCAGAAAATGGCACACGATCGCCGCATTGATGAACAAACACGGCAATTTCTCCAAAAGAATATACGATCGGCCCAGTGGTTTATGGATGCCATTCGCCAGCGCAAACACACTCTTCTGCGGGTGGCAAATGCCATTGTTAAGCACCAGAAAGATTTCTTTGATAAAGGCAAGCTCTACCTCAGGCCTTTGCCGATGGCTGCAATTGCACAAGAAGTAGGCGTGCACATCGCCACGGTTTCCCGTGCAGTTTCGGGTAAATATATGCAGTGTCCTCAAGGAATCCTGCCGCTTCGCAGTTTCTTTAGCGGAGGAATGGAAGATGCCTGCGGCCAAGAGCACAGCTGGGATGCGGTCAAGGCCAAACTGCAGGAAATTGTGGACAAAGAAGACAAATCCAATCCGCTGAGTGATGATGAAATCCGTGAAAAGCTTATGGCCGAAGGAATGGGCAATATCGCCCGACGAACAGTTGCCAAATACCGCAAACTGTTAAATATTCCAACGGCTCGCCTGCGAAAAAAATACTGACATTTTGATCTTTTCACTCGTATCAGATTTTACCGATCAGGAAAGAGCGTAAATTTTCTTGAGTTGATGTTTTTTGCTGCCTTAGTGCAACTGCCTGTCAGGCTCATTAACTTACTTTTTTAGTACAGCAGTAGATAACGGCAGGGGGGACATTGACCCAAATGACACGAGAAACCTGCACAGGTCCAAAAATGCGATGAAGCTGCTGGCGAAATCTTTTTGCTCCCGGCAGCGTCAGGGCATGTACATATCCGAATGCTGCGAATTTTCCCCCCGGTTTTAAGACCGCCTCAGCTTCCATCAAGATCTCATCTTGAAGCTGCGGTTCAAAACTGGCCCATGGTAATCCTGAAATGATGCAGTCAGCAGCTTCAAATCGATGAGCTTTCATAATGCGTTGGATTTTCTGAGCGGAACCTGCCGCGATAACAGCTTTGTCAAACTTCTTGCGAAGCAGCAGCGCAAGGTTAGGATCTGCTTCAACTGCCAGCAATCGGGCATTCGGGGGCATTTCTGCAAGGATCTCTTTGGTAAATGCTCCTGTCCCCGGTCCAAACTCTACAATTGTCTGCGATTGAGCTACATTTGCTAAGCGCACAATCTCTTTGGCAAGAAGCGGGCTGCTTGGGGCTATGGCTCCGATTTGACGCGGGAATCGAAAAAACTTTCCCACAAAAACAAGTTGTCTTTGAATTGTATAAATCATTTCAGGACAAAATTATACCCAAAATAAAGCATTTATTTTAAACGCTTATTATATTGAATTCCAGTCCAAAATTAACAAAGTTCTTGCATTTTATTAAACTCTTTTATAGGATTCTCCGTATAGTTAGCAAGTGTCAGGGGAGCAATGGGCTTAAAAGTCCCAGAGCTGAGAGTACGCGATTGTAAAGCAGACCCTTAGAACCTGATCCGGTTAATGCCGGCGAAGGGAGCCACACGAAAGAAAGCATGTGCGCCCCTGCTTTGGATCCGGCAGGGGCTTTTTTTTGGTACAAAAAAGGGCTGCCCTTAAGACATAGTGCTGTGTATAATTAAAAAAGAGGCCAAGAATGGCATTGCCTATATCATTCGAGTTAAAAAATGCTGTTGTAGGTATCGCAGGTCTGGGCGGGCTTGGGTCTAATGTCGCTGCGGCATTGGTTCGGCTGGGGGTCGGCAAACTTATTCTGGCAGATTTTGATGTTGTAGAAGAAAGCAATTTAAACCGGCAAAACTATTTTGCAGACCAGATTGGAATGCATAAAGTAGATGCTACGTTAACAAATCTTCGCAGAATTAATTCCCAGATTCAATTGCAGGGGCACAAGATTCGCTTAACAGCTGAGACGATTCCAGAAGTATTTAAAGACTGTCAGGCTATTGCAGAATGTTTCGATCGTGCAGATCAAAAACAAATGATTGTTGAAACTGTTTTGTCTAAAATAGCCGGTGTTGTTATCGTAACTGTCAGCGGTCTGGCTGGTTATGGTCGGAGCAATGACATTATAACACAGCGCATTTCAGAACGCCTGATACTAGTAGGAGATACTGTGTCTGGAACGGGACCCGGAGTTCCTCTTACCGCACCGCGGGTGGGAATTGCGGCTTGCCATCAGGCCAATGCTATTGCAGAAATTCTTCTCAATGAAAAGTGCCAAAGAAAGAAAACCGGATGAGTGCGAAATTAAAAATTAACGGCCAAAACAAGATATTTGAAGGCGGTCTGCCCGAAACCTTAGGGAAACTGCTTGACGATTTAGCAATCAATCAAGCCACCGTTGTTGCGGAAATTGACGGGTGCATTATTGAACGCAAAGATTTTGCTCGTACGCCGCTTAAGGAAGGCCAGACGATTGAATTGATTCGTTTTGTCGGGGGCGGATAGATCGAAATGAACAGAGCGGATGCAGACCATTATGAAGCCATTGATAATTGCAGATAGACAATTCAGCTCCCGCCTGTTTATAGGCACGGGCAAATACGCCTCCAGCCGAATTATGGCTCAGGCGATTGAAGCCAGCGGTACAGAAATGGTGACGGTGGCGCTTCGCCGGGTGAATATCGATGATGAAAACGACAATATGCTGGCAGCAATAGACCGAAATCGCTGCCAGTTGCTTCCCAACACATCGGGCGCACGCGATGCAGCAGAAGCAGTGCGGCTGTCTTGCCTGGCCCGGGCTGCAAGCGGAATCTGCTGGATCAAACTGGAAGTGACCCCCGATCCCTATTATCTCCTGCCGGATGGCGAAGAGACACTGAAAGCGGCAGAGGTTCTGGTAAAGGATGGCTTTGTGGTGCTGCCCTATATCAATGCAGATCCTGTTCTGGCTAAAAAACTTCAGGATGTCGGTTGTGCTGCGGTAATGCCCTTGGCAAGCCCTATCGGCTCTAATCAGGGTTTGAAAACAAAGGCATCCATTGAAATTATTATACGTCAGGCATCTGTTCCCGTAATTGTGGATGCTGGTTTAGGTGCCCCATCCCATGCCGCCGAATCAATGGAAATGGGAGCGGATGCGGTTTTGGTAAATACAGCCATCGCAACATCCGCTGATCCTGTACAAATGGCAGCGGCATTTAAGATGGCTGTCGAAGCAGGGCGCATTGCATTTGAAACAGGCCTTCCCCCTCAATATGCCGCCGCCAATGCGTCCAGTCCCTTGACAGGTTTCTTGAGAGATGAGCTGTGATCCGTCAGACGACAATCCAAACGATTCTTGCCGAAAAGCATCTGGATCAAAATCCAGAATACTGGCTGGGGACGCTTGGAAATATCAAAACCGATCAGGTCAGGCAGGAATTGTCTAAACCTGCAGGTTTTTTTTCTTTCGACCGTCTGCTGGTTTTGCTTTCTCCTGCCGCTGAAGAGTATCTTGAACAGATGGCCCAGCAGGCCCAGCGTTTAACCGTCCAAAGATTTGGCAAAACCATTCAGCTGTATGCCCCGCTGTATCTATCGAACGTCTGCGTCAACAGCTGCAGGTACTGCGGCTACAATAGAACCAACGCAATTAAACGGACACGACTGACCATCGAGCAGGCGCTTGCAGATGCCGAGGTAATAGCGGGTGAGGGATTTCGCCATTTACTGTTGGTCAGCGGAGAGGATAGAGCGTTTATTACAACAGATTATCTTATCAAGTTGGCTGAACATCTCAAACGCTGGTTTTCTTCCTTGTCGATTGAGATTTACCCTATGGCTCAGAAAGACTATGAAGCTTTATTTCTTGCCGGCATTGATGGGGTAACATTATATCAAGAAACCTATGATCGTCGTGTTTATGCCCAATATCATCTGGCAGGTCCCAAAGCCGATTACGATTATCGTCTTCAGACACCAGACCGGTTCGCATCTGCTCAGATGCGCCGTATCGGTCTGGGGGTGTTGTTGGGATTGGCCGATTGGCGGCTGGAAACACTGGCGCTGGCAGAACATGCGGCTTATTTGATGAACAAATACTGGCGGTCGCAGGTCTCTTTTTCGTTTCCTCGTATTCGTCCTGCCCGCTGTGTGCATGCTCAATGGCCCCATTTGGTCTCGGATAAAAATCTTGTTCAGATGATGCTGGCCTTGCGGCTGTGTTTTGCGGATGCGGGAATGGTTTTATCTACCCGTGAAAGTGCAACTTTCCGCGATCATGTGATTGGTTTGTGTATTACCCAAATCAGTGCAGGTTCAAAAACAAATCCCGGCGGCTACAGCAGCGCCAAACAAGCAGCCGAACAGTTTGAAATCGCCGATACGCGAACCCCCGCTCAAGTGGCCCAGATGATTTGCGCACATGGGTATGAACCCGTTTGGAAAGATTGGGATGTGTCTTTCAGCAAATCCTGTTGACGCAGCGAAGGGCAGTTCGTATGATAGTGCTCATCCGGTTGTAGTTTCATAAGGTAGAAAATGGCTAAAATTCATTTTGATACACATCGGTGCAAAGGATGCGGACTTTGTGTTTTATTCTGTCCACAGAAAAATCTGCGAATGTCTGAAGACCTCAATGATCAGGGACTGTCTTATCCGGAAGAGATTAATCCAGACTGCTGCACAGGATGCGGTTTGTGCTTCCGGATGTGCCCTGATACGGCCATTGAGGTCGTCAATGACAAAACGGACAAACAAGATGTATAATGAATACGTCCTTCGCTAGACAAAGATATGTTTGCGGCTTATAAATGTCGGAGCTGCTGATTCAAGGAAGTATAAATAAGCATGGGCCAAAAGATATTGCTAAAAGGCAATGAGGTAATGGCAGAAGCGGCTATTCAGGCGGGATGCCGTTTTTTTGCCGGGTATCCTATTACCCCTCAAAATGAAGTTCCGGAATATATGGCATCACGCATGCCTGAGGTTGGAGGTGTCTTTATTCAGGCCGAAAGCGAAGTTGCTGCAATTAATATGATTTTTGGCGCCTCTGCCGCAGGGGCACGCTGTATGACAAGTTCATCCTCGCCGGGCATCAGTTTAAAGCAGGAAGGCATCAGTTATATCGCGGCCGCTGAATTGCCGTGCGTGATTGCTAATATGCAGCGGGGCGGGCCAGGGCTGGGAAATATTCGAGCCTCACAGGGCGACTATTTTCAGGCTGTAAAAGGCGGCGGGCATGGCGATTATCGGCTTATTGTTGTATCTGCCGCAACCCTCCAGGAACTTTACACACTGACGATGAATGCCTTCGACTGGGCAGATTACTATCGCAATCCAGTTTTGATTCTGGGCGATGGCATTCTGGGGCAAATGGCTGAACCGGTTGAGATTCTGCCCTATCGTCCGGTACTGGAGATTCCTCCAAAGGATTACATTTTAACCGGCTGCAAAGGACGCAATCCTCGTGTTATTAAAACTCTCATCTTAGATCCTGCTGAAGGATTGGTACAGCACAATGAACATCTGCAGGAGAAATACAGCCGAATCGAGCGGGAATTGTGCCTGTATGAAACCTATCAAATTGAAGATGCAGAACTGATTGTAACCGGATTTGGCATAACCGGACGCATTGCCAAAGCGGCTGTCCGCAAAGCCCGCCAGAAAGGACTGGCAGCGGGGCTGATTCGGCCGATTACTCTATGGCCTTTTCCAAAGAAGATTTATCAACGGGCTGCAATGACGGCCCAGAAGGTACTGGTTGTGGAAATGAACCATGGCCAGATGATTGAGGATGTCAAACTTGCAATGGACTGTGCTATTCCGACAGAATTTCTCGGCAAAGGGGGCGGTTGGTATCCAGACGAAAAAGCCGTGCTGGAGGCAATCGAGTCAATGCTTGAGTCGCCTGCGGCGTCGGTGAAGGGAGGGGCATAGCTGTGGCAGTTTTCAAGCGAACGACGGTCTTGAAAGAACAGCTGACTCACTATTGCCCCGGCTGCGGACATGGTATTGTGCATCGCCTTGTTGCTGAAGTCATCGACGAATTGGGGATTCGGGAGCAAACCATAGGCACCGCGCCTGTCGGCTGTGCTGTTCTTTTATACAATTATTTCAACTGTGATATCATAGAATGTGCCCACGGCCGTTCCCCGGCGGTAGCGACCGGCATTAAGCGGGTTCATCCGGATAGAATTGTTTTTGCCTACCAAGGCGACGGCGATTTGGCAGCCATCGGTACCGCCGAAACGATTCATGCCGCCAATCGCGGTGAAAATATTACCGTCATCTTTGTCAACAACGCCATTTATGGTATGACTGGCGGGCAGATGGCCCCCACAACAATGCCCGGGCAAATCACGACGACTACTCCTCAGGGACGGGGCTGCCATAAAGAAGGCCCCCCGATAAAAGTATGTGAATTGCTGGCAGCACTGGATGGAGTATCTTATTTGGAGCGGACAGCAGTAAGCAGCCCGAGGGATGTCATGAATGCCAAGAAAGCAATTAAAAAGGCATTCCAAAACCAGATAGAGGGCAAAGGATTCTCGCTGGTGGAGGTGCTCTCAATGTGTCCAACGGACTGGAAGCTGTCGCCAGCTCAATCCGTAGAGTTTGTCAATGAGAAAATGAAGAAGATTTTCCCGCTGGGCGTATTCAAAGACCAACAGATATGAATGAAACCAAAGTTTTAGTAGCCGGCACCGGCGGACAAGGTGTTGTTGTCATCGGAAACATCCTGGCACGAGCCGCCGTAATTGAAAACAAGAATGTGGTCGGAATGGTTGCCTATGGGGCTGAAATGCGGGGCGGCACGGCCTATGCTGCCATCATTATAAGCAATGAGGAAATCGGCAGTCCCATTGTTGACCGTCCTCATATTGCGATTATCCTCAACCAGCCTTCTCTTGACAAATTCGAAGAGGATATTCTTCCCGGCGGATTGGCCCTGATAAATACGGCAATGGTAGCAAAGCCGGTCAAACGCCTCGGTCTGCAGCGAATCGAAGTGGCTGCTACCCAAATTGCTCATGATTTGGGAAATGTCAAGGTCGCTAATATTGTAGCTATAGGAGCATTGATAAAGCATACAAACCTGCTTTCAATGAGCAGTGTTGAGCAGGGTCTTACCGATTTATTTACAGCCAAAAATCCCAAATTGGTCCCGCTGAACCTGAAAGCCCTGCACGCCGGAGCAGAACACAGTGTCTATGTACCCAGTTCTGTACCGGTGGATATTTGAGATGGACAGCTGTCACAAATGAATGAGTACTAAACAGAACATATCTGCTTTTTGGCAGACTGCTATAGGTGCAGTAAACTCCCGTCGGCGGCTTCCCATCGGAATTCGAATGACCCCGATGATAGATGTGATTTTTTTATTGTTGACCTTTTTTGTCCTGACTGCCGAGTTTCAAAAACCCGAACATACGCTCCCTTTTTCTCTGCGAAAGACAGGTACCCATGCTGCAGCAGTCCCGAATGAAACAGTAAAAATATACATTAAATCCCAGCAGAATACCTGTCTGATTGACATTGACAATAGGCTTGAGATTACCCTTGATGCCCAAAATCCGCAACAGGGGCTTCTGATGCTGGCACAAAACATTCAGCAAATAACGGAAAACTTTGGTGCAGTACCGATAGAACTATATTGTCAGGATTCAGTCCTATGGGATTATGTTGTCAAAATTTATGACGTATTATATGCTTTGGGGGCTTATTCTATTACGTTCCGCATCGAAGAATGATGCTGGAAGTTAATTTTAAAAGCGTTTGTTGCAGGCAAAATCCCTGTCTGCTATAATATCTGCAGATTTTTTTCTTTGAGAAGCAATCCTGACAAGAGATAAATCATAAAACAGGAGTTTTTATATGGCAAAATCATCCGGGCAGGGATCCCGGCGGGAGATGTGCAGTTTTTGCGGCCGGACCAAACGGCAAATGGACGCTTTTGTAGAGGGTCCGGGCGGGATCTTTATCTGTCCAGACTGCATAGACCTTTGTTATAACATTGTTCGTCAGGAACGGCGAAGGTCGCACGGTGCAGGCACATTGTTTGAAGAGGTCCCCAAGCCCCGTCAAATCAAAGAATTTCTCGACCAGTACGTCATAGGTCAGGAGCGTGCCAAACGCAGCCTATCCGTAGCGGTTCACAATCATTACAAACGTCTGCTGCATGCCGACAGCGATAATGACGATGTCGAAATTGAAAAATCCAACATCTTGCTGATTGGTCCAACCGGTTCTGGCAAGACCTTGCTGGCCCGTACGCTGGCAAGAATGCTTCATGTGCCGTTTGCTATTTGCGATGCAACCACTGTAACTGAGGCCGGCTACGTCGGCGAGGATGTCGAAAATTTCCTGCTTCGTCTTTTGCAGGCGGCCGATTATGATATTGAGGCTGCTCAGCGGGGTATTGTCTATATCGATGAGATCGATAAAATAGGAAAGACTACACAGAATGTTTCAATTACCCGCGATGTATCCGGCGAAGGTGTCCAGCAAGCCCTCTTGAAAATGCTTGAAGGGACGATTGCCAATATCCCGCCGCAGGGCGGGCGCAAGCATCCGGAGCAGTCCTACATCCAGATGGACACCACCCAGATTATGTTTATCTGCGGCGGAACATTTGTCGGTCTGGACAATATAATAAAAAAACGGCTGGGCAAGCGGATGATTGGTTTTGACAGCGAGCATCAGGCACACCACGATAAAAAAGCCGACTACAGCGAAATTATCTCACAGGTTACGCCGGAAGATATTATCTCCTTTGGAATGATCCCAGAAATGGTGGGACGACTGCCTATCATTACAACCCTCACCGCCCTCGATGAAGCGGCTTTGGTAGACATTCTGACCAAACCGAAGAATGCCTTGGTCCGCCAATACCAGCGGCTTTTCGAAATGGAAGACGCCGAATTAAAATTCACCGATGAGGCGCTGGATTTGATTGCCAAAAAGGCCATTAAACGGGATACCGGTGCGCGGGCTTTGCGTGCAATTATGGAAGAATTGATGGTGGATCTGATGTACCGCCTGCCGGAAGAGCCTAAGCCGGGCAAATATATCATCACGCCTGAGGTTGTCGAAGGCAAGGTCAATCTCTTCGAACAAGCCCGCAAGGTCAAAAAAGAATCAGCCTAACGTCAATAATCTGCCATCTCCGTTCTTATGCAAGACGAATGTCAGACATTTTGTATTAGGAATTAACGGCCGGAGGCGGTCGTTTTTTCAGTCAATCAGATAAAGCCCCGCAGGACATTACACCCTGCAGCAGGAGAAAGATTTTCGTCTCTTATGTATTGAGAAGCAATCCGGTTTTGTGTAATATATCCCCCATATTTAAATCTGTCGGACTTGATCCAGCAGTCAGCCAGTTAAAGACCTGAAATCTGGTGGCCAAGTTTTTTTTGAGCGGTTGTAAGGAAATTGCGGATTTATAAATGCTTTTTTTCCTAAAAAGGATACGATGTGAAGCAGTGGCGATTTGAAATTTCATCAAAACAGGGATTTTTAGATGTCCACGGCAGGGATATTCTGGATGACATTCGGCAGTTTAATATCCTTTCCGTTGAAGACGTTATATCTGAAAAGGTCTATTTGATAGAAGCAGATTTTGACCAGCCGTTCGCCGAGCGGGTGGCCCGCGAATTGCTGACCGATCCAGTCTGTCAAGAGTGGCACATCGGCAAAAGCGGCATTCCGGCCGGCCCCATGCCTGCAACCCTTATAGAAGTACACCTTAAAAGCGGTGTAACTGACCCAGTCGCTGAATCGGTAATGGCCGCCCTGAAAGACATGGGAGCAGGGGCAGTCGAATCAGTTCGTACGGCCCGCAAGTATGTTCTGCTGGGAAATGTAACAGAAAAAGACCGGGAAACAATTGCACGTCGGATATTAGCCAACGACTGTATCGAGGAGGTCATTTATGGGATGGATGCCGAACCTCCAAGCCCGCATACCAAGCCCTATGAACTCAACCTTATACAGATTCCGATTTGCGGACTCGACAATGAACAGTTAGTTCAATTAAGCAAAAAGATGGATTTGTTCCTGAATCTTAAAGAAATGCAGACGATTCAGGCCTATTATAGGGAAATTGGCCGTGAGCCGACGGATATAGAGCTTGAAACTTTAGCCCAGACGTGGAGCGAACACTGCGTCCATAAAACACTTAAAAGCAGTGTTGATATGGACTTGGACGGCCGGAAACTGCATTTTGACAATCTTCTGAAAGATACTGTTTTTAAGGCGACAAAAGAGCTCGATAAAAAGTGGTGCATATCGGTCTTTTCTGACAACGCCGGAGTTGTCGAATTTGATGATGAATACGCTGTCTGTTTCAAAGTTGAAACACACAATCATCCATCTGCACTTGATCCCTATGGCGGGGCGGCTACGGGCATCGGCGGTGTTATCCGAGACCCGATGGGCACTGGTCTGGGGGCTAAACCCATTGCCAATACAGATATTTTTTGCTTCGCCTACCCCGATATGAAACTTGAAAATGTTCCCAAAGGCGTTCTGCATCCCCGGCGGATTATGAAAGGCGTGGTGGCAGGGGTTCGGGATTACGGCAACCGCATGGGTATCCCCACGGTCAATGGCGCCATTTATTTTGATGATCGCTACATTGCCAATCCGCTGGTTTTCTGCGGCAATGTCGGCCTGATACCGCGCGATAAATGCTTTAAGCATCCGCAGGCAGGAAATCTGATTGTAGTCGTGGGCGGCAGGACCGGCCGTGACGGCATTCACGGAGCCACTTTCTCCAGCGGCGAGATGACCCACGAACATGAAACAATTTTTTCGCATGCCGTTCAAATCGGAAATGCCATTACCGAAAAAAAGATGCTGGATACTCTTCTGCAGGCACGCGATGCAGGTCTGTATGAGGCGATCACAGACTGCGGTGCTGGGGGACTCAGCAGTGCCGTCGGAGAAATGGGCGAGAAACTCGGAGCCGAAGTAGATTTAGAAAAAGTACCGCTCAAATATGCGGGACTTTCCTATACTGAAATATGGATCAGTGAAGCACAGGAACGAATGGTTATCGCCGTCAAACCCGAAAACATCGAGTCCATTATGAAGATTTTTGCGGCTGAAGATGTTGAGGCAACGGTCATCGGCCGTTTCACCGGCGATAAGAAGCTGACGCTTCGTTACAATGGTGTTCAGGTTGGCCAGCTGGATATGCAGTTTCTCCATGAAGGCATTTGCAAATACAGCCGAAATGCCGTATGGAAGACAAAATCATTGAGCGAACCGGTTCTTCCTTCACAGAAAAACTTTACCGAGGACCTTCTGAAGATTCTTGGCTCCTACAATGTTGCATCGAAAGAATGGGTGATTCGACAATATGACCATGAGGTGCAGGGCGGCAGTGTTATTAAGCCGTTGATGGGGGCTCAAAATGACGGGCCAATGGATGCAGCTGTTATTCGTCCAAGATTTCATCACAACAAGGGAATTGTAATCAGCTGCGGCATGAATCCGTGTTATGGAGATATCGATCCCTATTGGATGGCCTTGGCGGGCATCGACGAAGCCGTTCGAAATCTGATTTGCGTGGGGGCCAATCCCGACCGGATTGCTCTGCTGGATAACTATTGCTGGGGCGATTGTTCCCGACCGGAAATGCTCGGGGCTCTGGTAAGGGCTTCACAGGCCTGCTATGATGCAGCTATTGCCTATGGAGCACCGTTTATCTCAGGCAAAGATTCTTTGAACAATGAATTTGTCTGCGATGACGGCAGCCGCATTGTGATTCCCTATACCCTGCTGATAAGCGGCATCGGCATTGTAGAGAATATTCAACAATGCATCACAATGGATGTGAAAAAGCCCGGGAATCTGATTTTTATTATCGGGCTGACAAAAAATGAATTGGGCGGGTCACACTACTACAAAATACATGGGCATCTGGGAGCCAATGTCCCGCAAACCAACCTGTCGCAGGCACCTGTTATTGCCAGCCGGATTGCCGAGGCAATTCGGCGAGGATTGGTACGTTCCTGCCATGACTGCTCAGAGGGCGGACTGGCTGCTGCACTGGCAGAAATGGCTTTTGCCGGCGCCTTCGGCATTGAGGCCGATCTGCGGGGTCTTCCCCTTAGTCCAGATTGTGTCACGCCGGCAGCGGCACTGTTCAGTGAATCGACTGCCCGGTATCTTGTCGAGGTAGAGCCGCAGCATTATGATGCATTTGCAAAGCTTATGCTGAATGTGCCGTTCGGACAATTGGGCGAAGTGATCGAAGACAAAAAACTGCTGATTCGCGATACACAGCAGAAGACAGTTATTGAAGCAGAATTGGATATCCTAAAAGAGGCTTGGAAGAAGCCTTTGGCATGGTAAGAGAAAATAAGAAATTCAGGCATGTTGCGAGCCGGGTGTTTGGTCTCTTTTATATGTTCTTGGCTTGATCAATGCCGTTTGCAGAATAGGGATTTTCAATGACAACAGTGAGGGCAATCGTATTAAGAGCCGCCGGCATCAATTGTGATGTAGAAACCGAGCATGCCCTGCAGCTTGCAGGAGCACAGACAGAACGGGTGCACATCAATCGGCTGATTGCTGCGCCTGCAATGCTGGACGACTTTCAGATTCTGGTTGTGCCCGGCGGTTTCAGTTACGGCGACGATGTAGCCGCTGGAAAGATTCTGGCTAATCAGACCGTCCATCACCTCAGCGACATCCTGCAGCGTTTTATTGAAAACGGCAAGCTGGTACTGGGTATCTGCAACGGATTCCAGGTGCTTATAAAAACAGGCATTGTGCCGGGGCTCAGCGGAGCAGGCCGGCTGACTCTGGAGGGGGAAGGCGTCACGCTGACCAACAACGATTGCGGTCATTATCTGGATTGCTGGGTGCACCTTGCACCTGCTACAACTCGGTGTGTGTTTATTGACCCTAACCGCCGGCTGTATCTGCCGATTGCTCACGGCGAAGGAAAAATTGTCGCCGACAGCATTGAGCGGCTGCAGCAAATCCGCACCGGCGGGTATGTGGCTTTTCGGTATGTCGATGCGGATGGCCAAACAGGATTGTACCCAATCAATCCCAATGGTTCTCAGGATTCTATTGCGGCTCTGACCGATTCGACCGGCCGCGTACTGGGAATGATGCCGCATCCGGAGCGTTTTGTCCGCTGGACACAGCATCCCCACTGGACGCGATTGAAGCAGCAAGATGAGCTGACTGACGGCATGACAATCTTTACCAATGCCGTAAATTACATAAAACAAACTTTTTAAGCAGACGAGGAATTTCCAGCTGATGATTCAAATCAATGAAAATTTTTTGAAATTGAAGGCCGGCTATTTATTCCCGGAAATTGCAAGGCGGGTATCAGCTTTCGCTAAAGCCAATCCGAAAGCTGATATCATCAAACTGGGCATAGGCGATGTCACCGAGCCGCTGCCGCAGGCCGTTATAAAAGCAATGCATAAGGCTGTTGATGAAATGGCCACCCGAGAGGGTTTTCATGGATATGGCCCTGAGCAGGGATATGAATTCCTGCGCAGCACTATTGCGGAAAACGATTTTCTGCCCCGCGGCGCCAATGTTTCTCCTGATGAAATTTTTATCAGCGACGGAGCCAAGTGCGATACCGGCAATATTCAGGAAATCTTCGGACTTGACAATGTTGTAGCGGTAGGCGACCCTGTATATCCCGTCTATGTGGATACAAATGTTATGGCCGGGCGCACAGGCGAAAATGACGGCACAGGACGGTATGCAAAGATTGTTTATATGCCCTGCACGCCGGAAAACAATTTTGTTCCCCGGCTGCCTGAAGAACCTGTCGATATGATTTATCTGTGCTATCCGAACAATCCTACAGGTGCTGTCGCAACCAAAGAACAGCTCAAGCAATGGGTGGACTATGCTGTTGCGCACAAGGCCGTTATCCTTTTCGACGCTGCTTATGAGGCCTATATCCGGGACGACAGCATACCGCATTCCATTTATGAAATAGAAGGCGCCAGACAGGTTGCCGTCGAATTCCGCAGCTTTTCCAAAACAGCCGGCTTTACAGGCCTTCGCTGTGCCTTCACGGTTGTCCCCAAAGAACTGGTAGCTTATACAAAATCAGGCCGGCCGCAGCCCCTGCATCCTGTCTGGAACCGACGGCACTGCACAAAATTCAACGGGGTCAGCTATGTCACACAGCGGGCTGCTGAGGCCGTTTACAGCCCGGAAGGCAAAAATCAGGTCAAAGCCATCATCAATTTGTATATGTCCAATGTCGACACAATGTGCCAGTCTCTGCAGAAATTCGGCTATTGTGTATATGGCGGCGTACACGCACCATATATCTGGCTGCAGACCCCCCGAGGCTTTGATTCATGGAGTTTCTTTGATACGCTGCTGCATCAGGCCCATGTTGTTTGTACCCCGGGGGCGGGCTTCGGCGCTGCCGGTGAAGGATTCGTGCGGCTGAGTGCATTTAATCATCCGGATCGGATTAAAGAAGCAATGGAACGTATAGGCAAGCTGTAAACTGCAACGATGACAGAACAAACCGCATATATCGGACTGGGCAGCAATCTTCCGGATTGCCGGGTCAATCTCTGCAAAGCAATTGGTTTGCTGGGGCGCCACGGAAAGGTTTCGGCTGTTAAGGCCAGTTCTTTTTATCAAACCAAGCCTCTCGGTCCTGTTAACCAGCAGGATTTTCTGAATGCTGTCGTGCAGGTCAAGACCTCTATGGATGCAAAAGAGCTGTTTGACTATCTGCGGGACATTGAGCAGCAAATGGGGCGTCAGAGGCAGCAGCCTTGGGGACCTCGAACGATTGATCTGGATTTGCTTTTATTCGAAAACCAAACCATAAATGAGCCGGATTTGAAAGTGCCGCATCCGCAGATGCATCTACGCAGTTTTGTGCTGGATGGCTTATGCCAAATAGCTCCGGCAGTGGAACATCCTGTCCTAAAGCGGTCTATGTCCGAATTGGCTAATCGTCTTAACGGACGCAGTTTCCGGCTGGATTCCCAAAAAGCCCAGTTAGTCTCGGTGGCAGGAACTATCGGCGTCGGCAAAACAACCTTGGCTGCCGGATTAGCCAAGCGGCTTGGGGCTGAGTTTATAGCCGAACAATACGATGACAATCCCTATTTGGCTGATGTCTATGCGGGGCATCAGGAGCTGGCTTTGGATTCCGAGCTGTTTTTCCTTTCCAGCAGTGTGTCCCAGTTATCCAAATACAAACTGACAGCGGGAAATTGGTATGTCAGCGATTACGTGTTCGAAAAAGGCATGCTTTATGCATCCAGCTGGCTGAAATCCAAAGATCTGGCTGTGTACAAAGAGCATTATTGTGCAGTCAGCAGCACTGTGGCTAATCCGGTCCTCGTTATCGTTATGCAGGATACCGCCCAAAACTGTCTTGAACGCATCCGCCGTCGGAACCGGCCCTATGAACAGCAGATTGAACCGGTGTTTTTAGAGCATCTTTCCCGCGGATTTGTGCGGTTTTACAATCAATATTCCGGATGTCCGGTAATTCGAATCTCGCCGGATGCCTGCTGGACAGACCAGCAGATAGACTGCCTTGCTGAAGAGGTTCGCTGGTATCTTGCAAAGATGGAAAATTGAATGGAAATAATCCATACAATAGAGCAAATCCGCCAATGCGTAAAAGCAGCGCGAAACAGAAATCTCACAGTAGGGCTTGTTCCCACGATGGGGGCGCTGCACGAAGGGCACGGCTCGCTTATAATAGCTGCCAAGAAGCAATGCGGCTATGTTGTAATCAGTATTTTTGTCAATCCGACACAATTCGGCCCCAGCGAGGATTATAACCGTTATCCTCGTACTTTTGATGCCGATGCAGCGTATTGCCGAAATCTGGGTGTGGATGCGGTTTTCGCCCCTTCCGTTGAGCAAATGTATCCTGCCGAACAGTTGGTTTGGGTACATCCAGAGAAATTAACAGACCACTTATGCGGGGCTTCGCGGCCCGGACATTTTCGCGGTGTAGCAACCGTCTGCACCAAGCTGTTTAATATTGTACAGCCGGATATCGCTTATTTCGGACAGAAAGATGCACAGCAGGTGGTTGTGATACGCCGAATGGTTCAGGATTTGAATATTCCGATTCAAATCTGCGTCTGTCCGATTATCCGCGAACCGGATGGTTTGGCTATGAGCAGCCGAAACCGGTATTTATCCCCAGCCGAACGCCGTCAGGCCTTGTGCCTTTACAATGCCCTTACAGCATGTCGCAGCCGAATAGCCGCCGGCCAGAGAAATGCTAAGCTGCTCATTGATTTGATGGCTGGCATCATAGCAGACAGCGGCGGACGAATTGATTACATCAGTATTGTCGATCCGCACACACTTGAACCTCTCGAATATATTGAGCAAACAGCTCTGGTCGCATTGGCCGTCCATATTGGAAATACCCGTCTGATCGATAATCTTCTAATCGACTTGAACAATTTGTCTGGGCCTGTATAATAATGCCTAACTGCTTTTCAGGAATAATGTTATGTTAATCAAAGCGTTAAAAGGGAAAATTCACCGCTGTCGGGTCACGCAGACCAAAATTGATTACCCCGGCAGTATTGGGATAGATGCACAAATGCTCGCTGCGGCCGGCATTTCCCCGTACGAAGAAGTGCTCTTGGCCAACGTAACCAACGGCGAACGCGTGGAAACCTATGTCGTTCCGGCCCCAGCCGGCAGCCGAGATATCATCATTCTTGGCGCGGCGGCCCGATTATTCAGCCCCGGTGATATTGTGATTATTATGAACTTTGCTTATTACTCTCCAGAGGAATTACAAAATCTCCAGCCCAAAGTGCTTGTCTGTGACGAACACAATAATTATTCTGTCCTGCAGAAATCGTAAATGCATCCGGAACTTTTTACTATACCGTTTCTGAATATCTCCGTCAAAAGCTACGGAACAATGATGGTCATTGGTTTTCTGGCTTCTGTATGGCTGATGCGGCGGATGATGAACCGTATGGGTCAAAATCCTGAATGGATAACCAATATCGCTATGTATGCACTTCTCTGGGGCATTGCGGGGGCAAGAGTTTTTTATGTCGTTCATCATAATGATGTATTTCGCAGCCGGCCGCTTGAGATATTTGCTGTCTGGCAGGGGGGGCTGGAACTTCTGGGGGGAGTGCTGACAGCGATTGCTTTTTTGGGATTCTATCTTCGCCGGAGAAAACTTCCAATAGTGCTGTATCTGGATGTGCTGGCCGTCGGGCTTATGGTGGGTTTGGGATTCGGACGAATCGGCTGCTTTCTGAACGGCTGCTGCTACGGCAAAGTAACCGATGTTCCTTGGGCGGTTCGTTTTCCCTACGGCAGCCCGGCATTCTATGGTCAGATACAGCCCGACCCCTCACGCGGACGCAGCCAACCGCATATGGAGCTGCCCGATTCGTATTTTCAGGACGGGTATCTCAAGCCGTTGGCGTTGTTGACGCCCGAACAGAAACAGGCCATTTCTGATGGTGCTGTCTGCTCTTTGCCGGTTCATCCCACACAGATTTATTCGAGCATCAACGCTTTTCTGATTGCAGGCATCCTGTATGCTCTCTGGATGAAATTCGCCGAGTCTCGACCCGGCATAGTGATGAGTTTAATGCTTGTTTTTTATGGAATTACGCGCATCTTCCTTGAAAGTCTCAGAGACGATAATCCGTTTGAATATAATTGGTGGGCAGTCTATAAAGGCGGAACAGTCTCGCAGAATATCTGTATCTATCTGATTTTAACCGGTATTATCCTGCTGATTTACTTTATCACACGAACACCGACACGACTAAAAACTCATCGCTAACGGCCATCCGTCTTCTTTTTGCGAGTCATTTTTCCTGACTCTTCCATATAGCTTCCGTCAGGCATAAGAATGCGTTCCGTTGCAATCGCGATGTCGTTATTGATTTTCTCTATGATCCGTGTGCTTTTGTGACCTGTCGCCCATTTCCAATCCATAATCTCCCGCTTTCCGTCGCAAGTTCCTCTGCCTTCGGCGATGCACCGCAAGCTGTCAAAAAGATATCCGATCGTCTCTCCTGTGCGCTGGTCAATTGTATAAACCTCCAGCGAGCAAAAGGGCTGATTCTTAAATCGCTCTATTTCTTCGTCCGAAGCATGAAGCTGCTCTTTGAGGTACTGCAGTTGTTCCGGCGTTATCTCGGTGACCACGGCAGTACCTTTGTGAAAGCGAAACTGCCCGTTAAGTGCCAGCTCGGTCCGCCCCTCGCCGGTGCCATACCCCGCATCGGATTAGCCCGTCAGTTCCCAATCGCCCACAAGCCAAGTGCTCCACGCATCCTGACGGGGCAGAGGATTAAACCTATAATTGGCGGATTCAACGATAGTGGGAGTATCTTTTGTAACCCGATGGCATGATATGCTAAAGAATGCAATCACAATGGCCGACATTGTAAGGATTGAACGTATCATAATAAATCTCCTTAATTTGGACGGCCTGTATTATACCCTTCCAAAAATAAATGCGGCCAGTAAAAAATCTCCAATAAATCGATTAGGGCCGCATATAAAAACACGGATTAGATAATCCCTTCCAGTGCCTGTATTAATTCTGTCAGGTGTTTTTCTGTATGGGCGGACTGGACGGAGACCCGGAGGCGGGCGGTATTTTGTGGAACGGTAGGGGGGCGGATTGCACTAACAAAAAGACCCTGCTCATAAAGGCGGCGGGATACCGCTGCTGTTTCTCGGGAATCCCCTATTATAACGGGGATAATGTGGGTTGTGCTTTGGCCAATATTCAATCCTAATTGCTGGAATTGATTTCTTAAATAAGCTGCATTGTTGTGCAGACGCTTGCGCCGTTCCGGCTCGGCTTGAATAATGTCTAATGCCTTCAATGCGGCAGCGGCTATGGCACAAGATGGAGCGGTCGTATAAATAAAAGAACGAGCTCGGTTAATCAGATAGTCTATTACCGTTTCAGGCCCGGCCGCAATGGCCCCGCTGACACCTGCCGCTTTACCCAACGGCACGATGAGGATGTCAATATCCGACAAGAGGCCTTCTTGCTGGCATAAACCTGCACCCGCCGAACCAAAGCAGCCGAAACTATGGGCCTCGTCGACAATCAAGATAGCATTATACTTCTTCTTCAGCCGTACTAATTCGGCCAGATTGGCAGTATCCCCATCCATTGAAAAGACGCTTTCAGTTACAATGAAGCGGTTTTTATAGTTTTTTTCGCTCAAATACTTTTCCAGACGCTCCAGCTGATTGCGTCGATAGGTGTGAAAAATCGCCTCGCATGCTCTGGCAGCATCGATAATAGAAGCGTGGTCAAATTTATCCAGCAAAACAATGTCGCCTTTCTGCGGCAGGGCTGTCAAAACCCCCTGATTTGCCATCCAGCCGGAAGGGAAATAAAGAGCAGCTTCTTTGTCTAAAAATGCGGCAAATGCCTGTTCCAGTTCTGTATGCGGCCGCTGGGTTCCGCAAATCAGCCGTGAGGCTGACGCTCCAAGACCGTACCGCTGAATAGCTTCTATGGCTGCATGACAAATCCTTTGATCTTCTGCCAAATTAAGATAGTTATTGCTGCAGAAAAGCGTTTTTTTGCTTCCGTCGGCCATTTGTACCGTCGGCCCCTGTGCTGAATCTATGCATACACACCGCCGCAACAGACCGTCCTGCTCTAAGTGAGCCAGCTGATTTCGGTAAAAATCAAAGGTATCCATCATTTTGGCATTTTACTATTGAACCCGTTTCAATTTTGGTAGATATTATAATCATTGATTTGCCTAATTATAGCATATTTTAGGAAACCAAATGGGTATTTATGACAGAGATTACAGCAGGCCAGTTCGCCAAGAGCTGTATAGCATGGGGATGGGCTTTCGGACATTGCCGCCGGTGGTCAAATGGCTGCTGATAGGCAATTTTGCAATTTTTGTTGCCGCTAATCTGCTTCCCAAAGCGGGTAAGCAGATTTACCTTTTCGGGGCAGTTCTTCCTGTTAACGCCGTTTATATGATTCAGCTTTGGCGGGTTATTACCTATCAATTTCTCCACGGCGGGGTAGGCCACCTTTTGTTTAATCTGATGGTGCTCTACTTTATGGGGCCGTTGGTAGAATGCCAGTGGGGTTCAAAAGCATTTTTAAAGTTCTATTTGATTTGCGGAGCAGCCGGAGGAATTGTATACACGCTCTTGGTGCTGCTTCATGTGCTTCCTGCCGCTATGATGGTTGGAGCATCAGGAGCAATATACGGCGTCATGGCGGCGCTTGCGGTTATGTTTCCGCAAATGAGGGTGCTGCTGTGGGGAATTATACCTATGACAATGGTCCGTCTGATTATCCTGCTGGTTATTGTGAGCATGCTGATGATTGCCTTCGGGGAAAATGCCGGCGGGGAAGCTGCCCATCTGTCCGGTTTGGCAATGGGTTTTTTGTATATGAAGGTCAAACCTTGGGCGGTGCGGCTTCGCATGGAACGCAGCAAGGGGGCTTGGGCAAGAAAAATAGAGCAGGACAGACTCTTTCAGGCAGAAGTTGACCGTATCCTTGAGAAAGTGCACCGGCAGGGAATCCATTCCCTCACCGCACAGGAAAAACAGACTCTCCAAGAAGCCACACGTCGGGAACAGGAAGCTTCGGTAAAATCTTCTCTGCAATAGAAAGAGCGGTTCCTGTTTTTGTGAGGCTGTTTTAGTCAGAAGAAATGTTTCTTAATCCATATTATCCGCTGCTTTGTACTTATTCCTGTCAGGATTTTTTTCAGTTTATCTTGAAATCAGTGTGGTCTTGTGTTAAAAATTTCGGCCATGCAGACTTTAAGAAATAAAATAGTATGCCTGAGCGGCTTTATTGGCCTGGTCATCGGCTTTGCGCAGGGCGATGTGGTTCAGGATCTTATTGTACGTCATAAACAGACGAAAACCGTATTTTCGATTATGGCTGTCGAAGCGAAAACGGGGGCTGTTCTTTACCAGCTCCATCCTGACAAGCCCATGATACCCGCATCTAATATGAAGCTGATTACCACTTCGGCGGCGCTGCACTACTTGGGCGGGGATTATATATTCAAAACCAAAGTTGGAATTCTCGGCAGCGATTTAGTGATTGTAGGGGGCGGTGATCCTCTGTTGGCAGATCCCAAGAATGATTCCGCACCCGGCCAAGCAGCCACGCTTTTGATAAGCAGAATTCTCTTGGCAGTCAAAGATTCCGGAATCCACCAGATTGATAATATTATTGTTGATACCAGCTTCTTTGACAACAACAGAGTCCATCCTTCTTGGCCGAAAGAGCAGTTGAATCAGTGGTACGCCTGCGAAGTCAGCGGACTGAATTTCCACAACAACTGTATCCGATTAACGGCTGCCCGAAATGGAAAAGAAGCTGCTCTTTCAATGATACCTGAAAACTCATATGTTCATCTGATTAACCAGATACAAGTCGCTTCAAGCGGGACCAGTGCCGTAGGAGCCTATCGCAATTCCGTCCCCAACAGACTGCTGGTGAAAGGCAAGCTTAATCAGGCAGCCGGATTTGATGTGGCCATTGAAAATCCGGCTGGACTTCTGGCTTCCATTGTAAAAGATCGGCTTCAGAAAGAAGGATTTCCGGTTCGGGGACAGATTCTGCAGCAGTATATTAAGCAGAATGAGGCGATACGTTATCTGGTTATCATAGAAACCCCTATTGCCGAAGTGCTGAAACGCTGTAACACCAACAGTTTGGGTTTAGCTGCAGAATGTTTGGTCAAAACCATTTCGGCCGAAAACACGCAGGGACACATCAACGGAGAATGGCCGCATGGATTAAATCTGATTTCTCGGTATCTCGACTCACTGGGTATTCCAAAAGAACAATACGTTCTGGATGACGGCAGCGGATTGAGCCGGAACAACCGTTTGTCCGCGTACTGTCTCATCACGGTCTTGAAAGACATGTATTTTCATCCGGATTCATCCATTTTTCTGTCATCGCTGGCTGTCGGAGGCCTTGAGGGAACAGCCGAAAAATATTTTCAGGAACCTCCTTACAAGGGTACAATTCTCGGAAAAACCGGCTATATTGCCGGCGTGCGCTCGTTTTCGGGCATCTGCAGAACTCCCGCCGGCGATATCCTCTTCAGTATTCTGTCAGAAGGGCCAAGCAGTGCAGCGCGGTCCTGTATCAATGACATTACAAAAGCCATCTACGACAGAAAATTATAGACGCCTGTTTCAGACTGCCAGTTCGCCTGTCAATTCCTCAATCAAATCGGATATTGTAATCAGCCCGACGGCGCGTCTGGTTCCTTTGCTGTAATCTACAACCAAAGCGATGCGGTCGCGGCGATTCCGCAGAATATTTATAGCTTCGATGATGGAAGCAGTCCGGCTGACTTCTGCAAGAGGCATCACATAGGGGCAGACTGTCTCAAAATCTTCCTTGCTGCTCAGTACATCATAAATGGAAAGATAGCCTACAATATCAGATGGATTTCGGTCATATACAAGCTGCCGTGTAAACCGGCTTTGCGAGAGGTGCCGGAGCAAATCCTGACGTGTTATCATCAAGGGGATTTTGCCCGCTTTTTCGATAGGAACCATCATAGAAGCAGCAGACACGCCGGGTATATCAATTAATCGGTTAATCATCTCTCGCTGCGTCTGAGAAAGCAATCCTTCTTCCTGCGTTTCATGGATAATCTGGCGAACCTGATAACGCTGGGTCTTATCAACAGCTTCTGTCGTATTTGTACTTAGGTTTAAAATCTTCGAAAAAAACAGTGAAAGATGCTTAAAAATCCAAAGAAGTCCTGATCGGCAAAAGAGACGATGGATGTACCAGATGCCCCAAGATAAGCGGGGCAAAAGCGTGTCGGCCTTGTAGTAGAAAATATTTTTGGGAATCATCTCGCAGAAAATAAAAAGCAGGGGGGCCAGCAGAATCGCTGCATAAATTTCGGCTTTGTGCTGATTTTCAAGCTTGCGGTAAAGAAGGATTGTGACGATACTTGTAATCAAATAATTCACACAGTTATTGCCCAGCAGCAGGGACAAGATAAGCATCGGGCCTTCATTGACCGCTTTCGACAGGATGGTGTAGGCCTTGCGTTTCTGCTCAACGCCCAGCCGCAGGCGGAATCGGCTTAAACGGTAAACACCGGTTTCTGCCCCTGAAAAAAGACCGCTGAAAATCATTAAAAATACTGCAAATCCAAGTCCAATCCAAACCATCAGTGCGCTTCCATTGAATCGGAATTCACAAGCGGTTCCAGATTCAATATGACCGATTGAATCCGGTTGTTTTTCACTTGCTCTATAGTAAACGTCATATTCTTAAACCGGATTTTATCGCCGGTTTTAGGAATCTTGCCCAAAAGGGCTGTTACAAATCCCCCGATAGTTGTCAGCCGGCCCTCATCCAGATTAATCCCGAAGGCCTCCGACCAATCATAAATGGCCAGATCCGCCAGCAGCCGGTATTGCAGAGGCCCGATGGCTTCTATTGGATTCTGTTCAGGCAGTTCTTCCATCGGACCAAGAAGATGTTCTATAATATCTTCCAGCTCGACAAATCCGGAAACGCCTCCGTATTCATCTACAACAACTGCATGATCAGTCTGGGTGTTTTTAAAAAAACCGATCAGCGATTCAACTGTCTTCTGTTCCGGAACAAAGTGAACCTTCCGCACCAGACAAGCCAGAGGCTGCTGGGAATTTAAGAGGGTATCACACAGATGTACCATACCGACAATGTCATCGACTCCTGTTGCATAAACTGCCATCTTATCGATTCGGCGGGCAATCATTTCATCTCTGACAGCTGCCGTTTGCGAAGCAATCGAACAAATCGGCATTTCCACCCGCGGCAGCATAACATGGCGGACCTTTAAAAAACTAAACTTTAATATCTCCGTCAGCAGCAGGTTTTCATCATTGCTGATTAAGCCCTGTCGCCGGGACGATTCAAGGAGTATTTTCAGCTGATTTATTGAAATAGAAGGCGTTTGCTGATGACGCACAAACAGCCGCAAGCTGGGCTGCACCACAAGCCAATCCAAAGCTCTCAGGATCGGTTTCAGCGAAGTCAGCACAATATAACAAACCGGCGACGCCCACAGGCAAAACCGAACGGTATTGGCATAAGCCAGCGTCTTGGGCAGTATTTCTCCAAACAGCACAAGCATCATAAAGCAGATGATTCCTGAAATGGTTCCTGCAGCCGGACCATACCGATGACCAATTTTAAGAAGCAGTATGCTTGAACCGGCAAAAAAAAGCACATTCACAATCATATTGCCGAACAGCAGGGCCGTTAAAAAGCGGTTGGGATCTTTCAGAATTTCCGCAATCAGCCGTTCAATCGGCAAGGTCGAATGGGCAAACTGACGCACTGTTTTGCGCGGAAGCTGGAAAAAAGCCGTTTCAGAACCTGAAAAAAATGCAGAACAGGCCAGCAGTCCCGCCATCCAAATCATCTGCAGGCCGTAATCAAACACAAATGACGCCAAAACAGCAGTCGTGGGCATGAATTCAATCCTTTTTGGAAAGCTGCTTTTAAGGTCTCTGTTTTGGCAGCAGAATCCTAAAGCGGCTGCCTTGTCCCAACACCGAATCTGCAGCAATGCAGCCGCCATGCATTTCAATTATCTTTCGGCAGAAAGCCAATCCCAGTCCATTGCCGTTTTTTTTACCGGATGTGTAAAAAGGAGTAAAAAGCCGTTGCAGGTCATCCGGTTTGATTCCGCAGCCCGTATCCGTTATTTCGATTCGGATAAATTCAGCCCCGTCATCGGCAGCAATTGTCAGTACGCCTCCTTTTTCACGCATGGCCTGATGAGCATTCAGTATGAGGTTCATCATAACCTGCCTGAGAGCATCAACATCCCCATAAATGAAGAGTGCTTCAGGAACGTGTCGAACAACAGTTATTTTGTCCTTGGAAAAATCACGGCCTAAACATCCAAACACATCATCCAGCAAGGATGTGAGAAGGCATTTTTTATTCTCCTGCCTACCGGCACCTGCCAAAAGCATAACTTTTTCCAGTATTTGCACAGCTTGCTTGGTTAAATACAGTGTTTTCTCTAAGGTTTTATCCAGCAGGGCGGCATCTTGGGGATTTTGCATCGCCAATTGTGTATAATTAATAACTGGCGTAAGCAGGTTATTCAATTCGTGAGCTGTCATGGCCCATGCCATACCAAGATTGGCAAGCGGTTGTAGTTGTGTTAGCTGCTCTTCGAGTTTTAGGCACTGATTTTCAAAATGAGCAATTTGATGATGTAGCGATTTCCGATTTTCAAGTAAGTGCGCCAAAATGTCCTGCTCCATCAGCAATCTGCGATAAATAATTTTTTTAGAAATATCTGCCAAAATAATATCGGCAATTATCTAACCTTTTCTTGAAAAAAGACCCGATAAAGATAATTCTAATCCATTTGTAATGCATTTTTTAAAGAAAGCTGCTGGGCTTTGAGAAGTACCTGCTGCTTCTGTAGTCTGCCGGCGAGATTTTATTGACAAAGAACGGTTAAAACAGTAGCATTTGATATTATAAATAAATCCAAAAAGGAAAACATAGATGCCTGACGATAATTATCGTAAACCGAGAGTTTTAGTTGTTGATGATAATATCCAGAATCTTGAATTGATTCTGGCCTATCTGGAAGACGTCGAATGTGAAACTCTTTCTGCGGAAGGGGGGCAGCAGGCATTAGATATCATTTACAATGATCCCCCTGATTTAGTTCTTTTGGATGTGATGATGCCGAAAATCAGCGGTTTCGAAGTGTGTAAACGCATCAAAAACAACCCAAAAACGTCCGATATTCCCGTAATTATGATTACCGCATTGAATGAAATGGGTGATATTGAACGGGCCATTAACTCCGGAACAGATGATTTCCTGAGCAAACCTATCAACAAATGGGAGCTTTTGACTCGAGTTAAAACGATGCTGAAATTGAAGCATCTAACGGATAAATTGGAACGCACTTTGGCCTATTTAAACGAAATAGAGCAAAATCCGCTTCAGCAGTCGTAAACTCCCTTCCATTCTAGCATGTTCGTGTCTTGAATCTTCTTTTGGCGGCTTGTCAATCGTTATATTCTATACAATTGCTCCAATTAGTGTATTGGTTCTGCTGCCGGCCAACTGTTTTCCTGCCGTGCCGATTAATTCGCTCCAATGTCCTGTCGATGTACTTGTACAGATGTATCAGCAATATGAGACGATTTTCCCAGTGCGACAGGAATTCATTGAATGAGCAAGCTTTTTGAGATCTTTGGAAAAGGAATCACAATCAGCACAGCAGATATCATTTGGCACTGGCTGGGCCAAATGCTGCCTCCAGCGGATTCAAGCAGTAACGATGTGTCATTTGTAAAAATTCTGGACCATTTGGCCAACCGCGAGATTGTTCAGGCAGAAGAGATAATCCGGTCTTGTCTTATAAAATCTCCTGATTGCGTATGGGCCCGCATGGCCGCTTCGGCCGTCTGTTTAATGCAGGATAATATTGCTGAATCGCTTCAGCATGCCCAAAGCGTCTATTTCCGCCAGCCTTCCAATACAATGGCTCTGTATGTAATGGGCTATTGCTGCGAGCGTCTGGGACAGCCAGAACAGGCACTGGAATTTTATCAGGACTGTGTCAAATTTAAAAGGCATCTCCAGCTGCCGCATCAGCGGATGGCTGCCATTTATCTGCGGGACGGAGGCATTGATAAGGCGGCGGCAGAATACGAGCAGATTACGGCTGAGCATTATGAGGATATCCAATCGCTGGTGCTTTTGGGCTATCTCTATCTTGATTCTGGAAAAATAGAGCAGGCTATCGATGCTCTTAATCTGGCCATCGTTTCGCATCCTGATAATTTTATGGAGTTTCACGAGCCCGACGAAATCGAAACGCTTATACAGGATGAGATGTTCGAACAGGCAATCGAGAGGATACGCTGGACAATCGAACAGATCGGGACCTTGCCGGATCTGGTGGTGCGGATGGCCGATATTTACAGTGCATGGGGAAAAGAAGCCGAAGCCTTAGCCTGCTATGAGCATGCTGTTCATCTTCAGCCCAGCTCCTTGGAGGCCGCCATAAAGCTGGCAACTCATTACCTGCGCAGCCATCGTTTTTCTCTTGCTGCAGAGCAATTCAATCGGGCTGCGGATATAAATGAAGAAATTGTCGATGCCTATATGGGATTGGCAATCGCCCAAGAAACCAGCGACCATTCTGAAGCCGCTTTGGAAACCCTGTCGCTGGCTTCTGCAATACTCCAAAACAGTATATTGCTGTACTCTGAGTCAGCATGTCTGCAGTTTCAGTCTGTTATCGATGAAACATTTACTGACACTGCAGGCAGAACCATTGTTTCCGCCAATGATGTAATCAAAGCGTATAAAGAACAGCTCAAATACAGCGGCAGCCGACCCGATGTCAATTACAAATACGGCATCCTGATGATCGGAGAAAATAATCTGCCGCTTGCATCCTGTTTATTCGAAAAAACATTGGATATTAATCCAATGTATTATCGGGCACGGCATAAATTGGCCCTGTGTGCGTTTATGGACGGCCATCCGCAAAAAGCTCTTAAAATACTGAGGAACAATCCCTCCGCAGGAAAAACTGTATTTGAGAAATATTATCAGCTCTCGATTTTATACTCCAACAGAAAAAAGTTCAGCGAAGCCATCAGGCAGCTGAGTGTTTTAGAAACATCCGATATGGCGGATTTGTCTCAAACACAGGCTAATCTTGAAATCATTCTTGAGAATTTGGGGCTTATCGATAGGACCATGACCAGCTGGCAGCGGCTGAACGAAACCTCTGAGTGTCTGGTAAAAATCAAAGAGAAAAAACCGATTTCAAATGTTCTGTAAGTCTAACTAAATAAAAATGTTGCATACATTTAATCAGGCATTTCCATTCGGTATTGAATAGCCGCCAATGCAACATAAGATACATTATGAGACGTTACAAATTGCGTTTTTTTAGATGCAGCTATCGGGCGGCATTCCATTACCTTGCAATTGTCTCTATCGGTATCCTATTGCTTGGATTTTAAAATGCATCTCTGAAAGCCAGCGGCTTATCCAGAATTTCTTTTAAGATTACCGAATTCCGCAGATTCTCCGGCGAGCGCATTGTTTGCCAGAGGCCGACAGTGAAAGGTTTGACAATTTTATTTTTGTCAGACAATATAGCTGTTATCTTTTTTTCTTCTTGTGTAACAGCAGATGATGTTTTCGTAGGGATCGATGCTGGCGGCTTTATAAAATATTGATTGCCAGAACCACCTACCATCTGGCCGCCAATAGGAGATACAATACGTCCGATAAAGCTCTCCCGAGCAGGGGGCTTATATGTCTGACTTTTCTGCTGTGCAATGCTTTGTGCGGAAAACCGAACCTGCGGTATAACCGCGGCTTTTTGACTTTTCTTCTGTGCAAGGCGGCGATCCCACTCCGAAATCTGCCTGCCCCTGTCCTTTTTAGGGCTGGATAATGCAGATGATCGGCCGGACGGCTGGTCTTGCGATTTCGCACGATTTGCCAAGGCCTTGGCTATCGCTCCTGCAAGATAAAACAAAGCAATCACGATAAATGTTGCAATATCGCCCCACCCATTAGCTAAAACCAGCAGATTATTGCTGCTGTTGTAATGAATCATTTTTCTTCCTCTGGTTTAGATGCGGTGCCTCGTGCGATGGAATCCCGCATGGACGTATCCGCATTGATGTTCTTCATTCTGTAATAATCCATAATCCCCAGATTTCCCTTGCGGAAGGCCTCCGCAATAGCTTTGGGAACTTCCGCTTCTGCCAGCATGACCTTGGCACGATTTTCCTCTACCAGCGCCCGCATTTCCTGTTCGCGGGCAACAGCCATTGCACGGCGTTTTTCTGCCTCGGCTTTGGCCCGCTTGAGGTCTGCCTCGGCCTGTGCAGCCTGAAGCTGGGCACCGATGTTTTCACCCACATCGACATCTGCTATATCAATGGACAGAATTTCAAATGCTGTTCCTGCATCCAATCCTTTTGCCAGCACCGAGCGGGAAATATTATCCGGATTTTCCAGAACGCTTTTATGGGTAATCGCGCTGCCAATGGTCGTAACGATGCCTTCCCCAACACGGGCAATAATCGTTTCCTCTGTTGCGCCTCCGATAAGACGGTCAATATTAGCCCGCACCGTAACCCGTGCTTTGGCCTTCAGCTGGATGCCGTCTTGGGCAACTGCATCAACTGTTTCTTTGCCTTTTCGCGGATCAGGACAATCGATGACCTTCGGATTGACGCTGGTCTGAACCGCATCCAGTATATCGCGGCCGGCCAGATCGATAGCGGTCGCCGTTTTCCACGACAGGGCGATATTCGCCCTGTTGGCAGCAATTAGCGCTCGAACCACATTGGGCACCCGCCCCCCTGCCAAATAGTGACTCTCCAGCTCACGCTGGGAAATATCCAATCCTGCCTGAACCGCTGTAATGCGGCTTAAAACAATTGTTCGCGGTTCAACTTTTCGAAGCCACATCCCAATCAGTTCCGAAAACTTTACATCCGCCCGCGACAATTTCGCCTGAAGCCACAATTTGAAAAAGGCGGCAATAATCAGGATAAATATCAGCGCTGTAATCCCGACCAAAACAAGGATTGCCACCAAAATAATGTCCATTGCCCCCGCAGCCAGTAAACCGCTCAATTGTTCCATTGCTTGTCTCCTTTCGCCGGTTTATTTGTTCACCGCAACCACAACACGCATTCCCTCAACAAAAAGCACCCGAACGGGTTCGTTTTTATCAATGAAGCCGCATTCGGCTGTACACTGCACGCGCAGCCCATCAAAATCACAGGTGCCGACCGGACGCAAAGGCGTCACGGTCTTTCCCTGTCGGCCTGTTAATTTATCCAGCAGCGATTTATCCGGTATGGCATCGCCCTGCTGACGGTTGGGAGGTGTCAGCATCACGCTGTGTCCAAACCGGGTTTTCGGCAGCAGTTTATAAGCCAATACCAAAACGCCCGGAATCAGAAACATTGCTATAATGACACCAATCCAGCCTGCTGTTGAACTGATACGGAAGAAAATCACTCCGCCCCCTGCCGCACATGCCAGTGCACAAATGCTCAGTAATCCCCCGCTGGGGACAAAAACCTCTGCAACCAGCAAAACAGCACACAGAATATATAAAACAATGGCAAGGAAAAGCCACCAGAACATCAGCTTGGCTCCTCGATTTTCTTTACAACAATGCGATTGCCTGAGACCTGTACTACTTCAATGACACTGGCCTTGTCAATAAACTCGGCCTGACAAACTACATCATAAAGCGTGCCGCCGATACGGGCAGTGCCTGCCGGCCGCAAGGGGGTAACTGCTGCCCCCCTGTCGCCGACAGCAAGACGGATGCTGTCCTGCTGAGGTGGATTTGCTTGGAGGGATTGCCCAATTGCCGGCACCAGAATAAATCCGCTCAAGAAGCCCAGTTTCGGCATATATTTTGCCAATACCCACGCAATCACCAGAAATCCTGCCACACCGCCGATAATTCCCAACACGCCCTGTGCAAAAAGTGTCCACGCCTCCTCTGTCTGCGGCCACGGAATTTCGTCCGGCCGGTTTTTGACCAGCATTGCAAAAAAGCCCACTAAAATACAGACAATCCCTGCAATTCCGGTTATCCCAAAGCCGGGAATCACAAATATCTCAAGCAGCAGCAGAATAATGCCCAGAACCAGTATCGCCACTTCAATCCAGTTGGCAAGACCCGTCAGGTACTTGCTGCCGACTAAAATCACAAGGCAGACAAGTGCTGCCAGACTGGGAAGCCCCAATCCCGGGGTATGGAGTTCGATGTAGATGCCCAGCAGAATACCCAAAATTAGAATACTTACAACAACAGGTGAATTCAGCCACCGAACAAGCTCCTCTGACCACAAGGTTTCAAGACGAAGAATGTCTTTTGAAAAAACAACCCCATCCTGTTTGGCTAAGAAATCCAGCATTTCCTGTTCATTCTGGACAACTGCCCGTGCAATGCCGTATTCCAACGCCTTTTGGTCTGTAAGGGTCAGAAGCTCGCCTTCTTTGACAACGAGTTTTTTGTCCGCAAGGTCATACAGATTAGGATCCGTTGGAAGATAATCTTTCTCAAAATACTCGAATGTCCGGCTTTTCTTGTTTTTCACCTGCCAGACCTCCAGTTTTTGGGTCACCATCGCCTTCAGCAGCGCCTCGGGATAGCCGTTGGCTTGGGCTGCACGGCTGAAGGCAGCACGGACAAAACTCTCAGCCTTCTCACGCTCCGCTTCACCCATCTCTGTATCGCCCATGACAATAGGCGCACTGCAGCCGATTGTGGTGTTCTGCCGCATAATGATATCTTGGCAGGAAACGCTTATCATAGCGCCTGCAGAGATGGCTTCCGTGCTGACATAGGCGACTGTACGGGCTTTTTTCGCCAAATCAAGAATCAAGTACTTGCTGATGTCATCGGCACTTTTGACCAAGCCCCCGTAAGTTTGGATATCAAGGATGATATAATCAACCCCCCTGCGCACCGCTTCTTCACTTCGCCGGACAACCGATTGATAGAGGCCATGGTCAATCATCTCATAACAGGTCAGGATGGCAGCGGTTTTAAGGGGCTTTTCCTGCTCCTGAGGCTGAGCCTGCAGCAGTGAGGCCCCAATAAAGCAGGCAAAGGCCGCCAGGATGGCAAAGACCAGCCATCTGGATATTATAGACTCTTTCTCACGCATAACTGTATATTGTAGCCGTATTTTTTCCAGAAACAACAGTAAAAATACCGTATAACTAAACGCCTCCGCTTCTGTCCTGTTTCGAAAAAAAACCGCTGTTTAATAGACAGCCATGCAGCAGAACAAAGATGGCTATTTTTCCCCAACCAGAACTTCGGCAATATTAAATGCGTGGTCTTTAATGCGGCGGTATGCCGTTAGCATATCCGTATAAATCAAACCCAGTAAAGGATTTGTAACTCCTTCTCCCACACGGACCAGATACCGGGAGCGGCATTCCTTCATCAAATTGGTAATAGCCAGTCCCTTGGTCTGCATTTCACTGAAAAATTCCAAGCTGCTGTCTTCCCGTTCAATTCCTTGACAGATTAAATCAAGGTACTGGTCCACCTTGTCGTGGAGACTGATAAGGTCAGCAAGCCCCCCCTCGCTGAATTTCTGCTGGGTGTCTCTCACTTTCAGACGCAGTTTCATCAAGCCCTGTATGTAATCGCTGATTGACTCCAGCTCATCGGCTATCCGCAATTGGCCGCTGGCTTTCTGCATAAGCTCATGGGAAATGCTGCCGGTCATAATCTCGCCGATAAACTCGACGATTTCTTTTTGGATAACATCCAAATCATTTTCCTTCTGGAAAATTTCAGACGCCAGCTCCCGATTGGGTTCGTCGTTCGACAGAAAAGATCGGAAACTCTTCAGCATCGACTGGCAGGTTTGCGCCATTTTTATCAATTCTTTGTAGGACTGCTGAATCCCAATAGCCGGAGCATCCAGAATACGAATGTTCAGGTACGTCAGTTTGGGTTTTTCCGGGGCTTTCTTGTCCGGCACCAGCCACATCAGAAAACGTGCCAAAAGACCGATAAACGGCATAAAGAGAATGGTATTTACGATGTTAAATCCGGAATGAGTCAGGGCGATAGCCGGACCTGTAAAGCTGTATTTTGTTCCTGCGGGGGTATAAAGGGGCAAATCGGCCAACGTATGCTTTTGTACGGCCTTTTCAAATTCTCCGGCCATTACATAGGAACTATTTTCAGGCAGGACATCTCCCTTCAGATTCACCCGATATCCGTCCGGATGAGTAAAATACAGCACCTCTTCAGAAATGTTATATTCCTTGGCGTACTGCTTAATTAAATTATCCTCGTTTGTTTCCACCACAACAGCCTTGAGATGCCGAAGCTGCGGTTTCGTTGTAAGCCATGACACCATGTTGGTATAAGGTGTGAAAATTGCTGTAATCCAGCATACGCCGATGACATTAAAAGCCACATGAGCATAAGCCGCCCGGCGCGCATTGGTGGCGGCACCCAGCGAAGCAAGAACAGCTGTAATGGTTGTACCGATATTCTCTCCTAAAATCAGTGCAGCGGCTGTTCGATAATCAATCGTTCCTGTCAGCGCCAAGGCCATGGTGATGCCCAAAGTCGCCGACGAAGATTGAACAATGGCCGTCAACGCAGCTCCCACCAGAACACATTTCCAAACATCAAAGTAAGTATCCGGATGGAAGCGATGAAACCATGCGATGAATCCCGGCATTTCCTTGATTGGCGCAAAACCCTGCGTCATCAGCTCCAGCCCGAAGAATACCATCCCCAATCCCATCAGAAACATAAAGAAGAAACGGATAGAATCCCGCTTGGAAAACAAATAGAAAAACGAAGACGCTCCCAGCAGTGGGAGCCCGTATTTGCTGATTTTAATCACCAGTATCCAGCCGGTAATTGTGGTGCCGATATTGGCCCCTAAAATCACTCCGATGGCCTGCAGCAGGTTCATAATGCTGGCGTTGACCATGCCTACAACCATTACGGTGGTAACCGAACTGGACTGAATAATACAGGTAACCAGCGTTCCTACGCCGCAGGCAAGAAGGCGGTTATTGGTGACAGCCCCAATCATTCTTCGCAGCCGTTCACCGGCTACTGCCTGCATTCCCTCTGACATGTTTTTCATGCCCAGAAGGAAGATGCCAAGACCGCCGCACACCTGAAAAATAATTTCTAATGCTTGACTCATAAAAACTCCATAACATGCTTGCTGATACTGGAGAAAGACACATTTTTGTGGATTTATACCTTTTCCCCCAATAAAAATCAACGAGAATAAAAAACTTGCGGCAGTAAAAATGCTTTATCGGCTACAGTTTATGAATCGGAAATACAGTTTGCTTAACCTGCTCAATGATCTGATTGACGGCGGGTTCCAGATTCTGACGCTGCCAAGCAGACGGAATCAGCACGCGGTCCCGCAGGCCTGCCCCGCCGGCCCAGTCCATATTTTCCAGCATAACTCCTCCCATTCCAGCGGTCATATCCTGTGCCAGCTGTTCGCCGCATAGTGCCGTCCATATCAGTGCCCACGCCCGCACAGTATTCTGGACGTTGTATCCTCCCCCGCCGACGGCAAGAATCGGTTTCCCAAACGCCAGCAGACTGTTGATAATGTCGACAAAAACATTATTGGTCAGACACAAACCGGCCAGCGGATCTCCCTGCAGGGTATCTGCTCCGGCTTCCAAAACCAGAACATCCGGCTGGCGGGCACTGATTAAGGGCACAACAACCTGATGAAAGGCCTTCAGGTAAAGCTCATCATAAGTTCCCGGAGGCATCGGAAGATTGACGGCGTATCCCCTGCCTTCGCCTGCACCAATTTCGTCCGTAAATCCTGTTCCGGGAAAGAGGGTCCGGCCATCCTGATGCAGGGAAATGGTCATGACATCGCAGCGGTCGTAAAAGGCCGCCTGCACCCCGTCGCAGTGGTGAACATCAATGTCCAAAAAAACCACCTTTTTGCCGGCCCCTGCCAGTTCCATGCAGCCCAGCACGACATCGTTAAGATAACAGAATCCGCCGGCGTGGTCATCAAAGGCATGATGATAACCCCCTGACGGATTGAACGCCGCGGCCGCCGCGCCTGCAATAATCGCACGGGCAGCTGTCAGGGTCGCCCCTGCCGCCCAGGCAGCATAATCATACATTCCTGCAAATACAGGGCAGTCACCTGTTCCGAGATTCATATAGAGCATTTCATAGTCATAATCGCCCTTGTCAGCCCGCTGAATCGCCTGCAGATACTCTTTGGTATGAAAGCGGGATAATTCCTCGAAGGTGGCTTTTTGCGGAGCAGCAACAGACTTGTTGGGTCCGGTTAAAAGCCCCATAGAATCGAGCATCTTTCGGACTTGTCCGGCACGGCAGGTCTTAAAGGGGCAGCTTTGGGGGTATGGATACTGCTCTAATTCGGTACAATGGACAAAAATGTTCTTTTTTTCAGATTCGGTCATAAATCGGCCCTCAAACAGAATGAATTATATCCATTTCCGGCCGGTCCGCAAATTAAATCTCCGCCGGTACCTTGCTGAATTTGGCTTATTTGGCGGTTTTTGTGCTTGCCTCAAATCGCAAATTCGATTAGACTTCTGCTTTTCGTAGAAATTTAAGACGTAGTTTAAGGAAAATTGGAGGTTATAGGCAGTGGCGAATCTTAAAGACATTCGTAATATCGTGCTTCTCGGGCACGGCAATGCCGGCAAGACCTCACTTGTTGAGGCCATTCTTCATACTGCAGGCGTCACCACCCGCTTAGGCAGCGTCGAGGAAAAGAACACCGTCAGCGATTACGACGACGAGGAAAAACAGCGAGGCAATTCGATACATTCCTCCCTGATGTACATAAACTTCAATGGAACCCACATTAATCTGATTGACACCCCCGGTTATCCGGATTTTGTAAGCCCTGCCCTTGTGAGCATTCCGGCAGCCGAAACCGCACTGATTGTCATTAGCGCCTCAGCGGGCATCGAAATGAATACTCGCAAGCTGTTTGCCGCTGCAACGAGTGCAGGCAAGGCACGCGTGATTGTTGTTAATAAAATGGATTCGGAAAATGCTGATTTAACCGAGCTTGTCAGCCAGATTCAGGAATCGTTTGGCCAGCAGTGCCGGTGTGCGAATTTGCCGTCGGCAGATAAGACTTCGGTGATTGACTGCATCGCCAACGAGGCGGGGCAGTCGGCTGTTATGGATGTGGCCCAAGCCCATACGGAGCTGCTGGAAAGCGTCATCGAAGCCGATGATGCCCTGATGGAAAGCTATTTGGGCGGCGAAGCGGTTTCGCCTGAAAAGATTGCAGATGTTTTTGTTAAGGCCGTGATGGCCGGCACGGTTATCCCGATTGTGTTTACCAATGCCCGCAAGGAAATCGGCATCAAGGAACTGCTGACGCTTATTGCCAACTGCACACCCTCTCCGGCGGATGTGCCGCCGGCAGTCCTCAAACACGGCGACAAGACAATCGAGGTCAAGGCCGATCCCAATGGTCCGCTGGCGGGTTTGGTTTTTCGAATCGGCTACGATCCCCGCTCCAATATGAAATACGCCTCTATTCGTCTGTTCAGCGGCTCGCTGGACAGCGGCACGCAGCTGTATATCAACGATGCCAAAAAGCCGGTGCGGCCGGGACATCCTCTCAAAATGCAGGGCGGCGAGGTTAAAGAGGTCGAAAAAGGTCTCTGCGGCGACATTATCACGCTGGCCAAGATTGATGAACTCAAGCTTGGCGATACCGTGCACAACGGGTCGTTTGAGGGCAAATTTGCTATGCCGCCTGTGCCCAAACCGATGTTTGCATTGGCACTGGAGCCGGTAGCCCGCGGCGATGAAAATAAAATCAGCGCCGCTCTGGAAAAACTGGCCGATGAAGACGCATGCTTCAAGGTTACCCGTGACACGCAGACGAAGGAATTGGTTATCAATGGTTTGGGAGATCTGCATCTGCGGGTGATGCTCAGCAAGCTGGAAAACCGCTATAAGGTTCATGTCAACACCAAGCCCCCGAAAATCCCCTACCGCGAGACCATTACCGGCAAGGCGGAAGGACACTACCGCCACAAGAAGCAAACCGGCGGGGCAGGCCAGTTCGGCGAAGTGTATCTGCGGGTTGAGCCGGCGCCGCGAGACTCTGACCCATCGCTGATTTATTCATGGGATATCTTCGGTGGGTCCATCCCGGGCCAGTTTGAGCCGGCCATTCTCAAAGGCATTAACGATGTGATGGAAAACGGCTTTTTGGCGGGTTTTCCGATGCAGGATATCAAAGTGTCGATATACGACGGAAAGTACCACCCCGTTGATTCGAAGGAAGTGGCCTTCCGCACGGCTGGCAAGGGCGCGTTTCTGGATGCCCTTGAAAAAGCCAAGCCCACCCTGCTGGAACCGATTGTCAATATCGAAATTACCGTGCCGGCGGAAAATATGGGCGACATCACAGGCGATTTGGCCTCGCGGCGCGGACGCGTCAGCGGTCAGGAGATGCTGCCGGGCGGGATGATGGTTATCAAGGCACAGGTGCCGCTGGCAGAGGTTGCCAACTACAACAGCCAGCTGAAAAGCGTTACCGGCGGTCAGGGCAGCTATTCGATGGAATTGAGCCATTATGAGCCGACGCCGCCCAATATCCAGCAGCAGGTCATCGAACAGTACAAGAAAGAAAAGCAGGAGGAGAAGGAATAAGCGGCCGAAAATAATACAAGCCCGGTTTGGTAGCGAACCGGGCTTTTTTATCGGCTCACACTTGTTCTGCCAGCTCGGCCTGAACGCCGATTCTACTGCTGGTGCGATCGAGAAAGTCCAGCGTCTGTCCGGTCAGCCGGCGTCTTAGTTGAAGTTATCTCGGTGCTATTGCTGTCGGCCAGCCAGATAGCGGTTGATGGCGGCGGCAGCAATGCGACCTTGCCCCATTGCCAGAATAACGGTGGCAGCCCCGAGAACAATATCGCCGCCGGCGTACACACCTTCCATTGAGGTTTTGCAGTTTTCATCAACAACAATATTACCCCATTTGTTGAACTCCAGCCCCGGCGTTGTTTGCTGGATAAGCGGATTGGCTTCATTGCCAATGGCAACAATGACGGTATCGACGTCCAGCATAAACTCGCTGCCCTTGATGGGCACAGGGCGGCGCCGGCCGGATTCATCCGGCTCGCCCAATTCGTACCGGAGACATTCGATGCCAGCCACATGGCCGTCTGAATTGCCGAGAATTCGTTTGGGATTCTGCAGGGTGCAAAACTGCACGCCTTCTTCTTTGGCGTGATGAACCTCTTCCACACGGGCAGGCATTTCTTTTTCGCTGCGGCGATAGACCAGATAGACATTTTGCGCCCCCAAGCGCACTGCCATTCGGGCGGCATCCATTGCTACATTGCCGCCGCCGAGCACCGCGACATTTTTGCTGACAGCAATCGGGGTATCGGCCCCCCTGCCGAAAGCATACGCTTTCATCAGATTAGCCCGGGTCAGATATTCGTTAGCGCTGTAAACGCCGATCAGATGTTCGCCCTCAATGTTCATAAATTTCGGCAAGCCGGCACCCACACCGATATAAACAGCGTCAAAGCCGTCTTCGGTCATCAATTGCTCTATCGTGCGGGTGCGTCCGACAATAAAATTACAGACAATCTGGACGCCCATTTTCTTTAATACATCGATTTCTTTCTGCACGATGGCTTTGGGGAGGCGAAATTCGGGTATGCCGTAAACCATTACGCCACCGGGCTTATGGAATGCCTCAAAGACAGTAACATCGTGGCCGGCCCGGCGGGTATCCGCAGCGGCTACGATGCCGCCGGGTCCAGAGCCGATGACTGCCACTTTCCTGCCGGTAGCAGAAGCAACCGCCGGAACAGAATCTTGCCGGCTGCAAAAGTCAGCTGCAAATCGTTCTAAACGGCCGATGGATACGCTTTTGCTGACATCTTTGAACTTCAGGCCTACGGTACATTTTTCCTGACACTGGACTTCCTGCGGGCAGACGCGGCCGCAGACAGCCGGCAGGAGGGAATTTTGCTTGATGATGGAAAGCGCTTCTTCAAATCTGCCGTCTGCTATAGCTGCCACAAACTGCGGAATGCGGATTCGCACTGGACAGCCGTCAATGCAGGGTGCATTCTTGCATTGCAGGCAGCGCAGCGCTTCCAGCCGGGCCTGCATAGGGCTATAGCCCAAGGCGACCTCGTTCATATTGCTTCGCCGCCGGACAGCATCTTGCGAGGGCATATCCTGCGGGGGAATAGCAAAGCGGTCTTTGGGTTTCAACAAGCCAGCTTTATGTTTTTCTACTAATTCCTGAAATTCTTTCTCCGTCACGCTGAACCTCTCTTGATTCTTTCCAATGTCCCATTCATCACGGGGTTGTTTTGGGATTTAAGCCGATTTTACAGACATGGGTGCGGAATTCCTCGTAGGCCTTCTGTTCGAGACTTTTGTAGGCGCTCATCCGCTTTATCATGAGGTCGAAATTGACTTGATGGCCATCGAATTCAGGCCCATCCACACAGACAAATTTGGTCTGCCCCCCCACTTCGACGCGGCAGCCGCCGCACATGCCTGTTCCGTCCACCATAATCGTATTGAGGGACACCTGCGTCGGGATGCCATATTCTTTTGTTGTTTGACAGCAGAATTTCATCATCACGGCAGGCCCAATGGCGACAGCCAAGTCGGGTTTCGGCTCCCGCCGGCAGACCTCTTGGAGCGGCTCGGTAACAAGCGCCTTTCGGCCTTTGGAACCGTCATCTGTAACAATAATCAATTCGTTGCTGACGGCTTTGAATTCCTCTTCCAGAATCAGCAGTTCTTTGGAGCGTGCCCCGATGATGCTGACAAGACGATTGCCTGCCTCTTTGAGAGCAGCGGCAATAGGCAGAAGCGGAGCCGCACCGATTCCGCCGCCGACACATACGACTGTGCCAAATTTGTCTATGTGGGTGGGACGACCCAGAGGACCAGCTACATAAGCCAGCGAATCCCCCTGCTGCAATTGAGCCATTTGTGCAGTGGCTTTGCCGACACGCTGGAAAATCAGCCGGATTGTGCCTCTGGAGGCATCTGCTCCGGCAATGGTCAGAGGGATGCGTTCGCCTGCATCGGTATCAGCTGAAACGATGACAAACTGCCCTGCTTTTCGTGCACGGGCCACCATAGGCGCTTCCACGTCAAACTGAAAAACATTTTCCGATAATTGCCTTTTGCTTACAATCTTAAAAGACACTGCAGGGTTCCTTTTGTCGTATTCAAGATAATATTTTAAGATAAATGAATAAGTTTTACTTATTAACAGCAACCAGCAAAGTTTTCAAGTATTTTCTGCCGATTCAAAACAGATTTTGAATGCTTTTCATTTTTGCTGTGCGGAAATGATTTTCACTATCAGCCGCTCCATGGCAGAAGAAGCTGTTGTGCGGCCTGTTTTCATCTCATAGTCAATGCGACCTAATTCTGCTAAGATGCTGGCCAGCTGCGGCAGCGAGAGTCGGTCGGCTTGGGCAAGCAGATCGTCCGGTCTGCGGCTGTCTACGTTTTTTGCTGCCTGTATCGGGGGTGTTCCGCGGCTCATCAGGGCCTTTACCCTGAAAAGACGGCGAAAATGGTATCCAAACGCCCCTATTACAGTGTATTCCGAGTCCCTGTCGGCGGCAAACATCCGCCGCAGCCGGCTGATGGCATCTTCTGTCCGGCCTGTACTGACGGCGTCGATGACATCGAATGCGTCGAACAGGCGGTTGTGACCGATTAAGGCTTCGATATCCTTTAAGGAAATAGTTTTGGACGGCGCTGCATAAGCGGCCAGCTTATCTATTTCTCTGCATAAGCGGCCGGGGTCATCGCCCGTCAGCTCAACCAGCCAGCGGCTACATTGGCTGTCCAGCCGGATGCCATAGGTCTGCTGGGCATAATTAGAAACGAATGCAGGAAGCTGGTACGTCTTGATGCCGGGTATTTCGATAACGGCATTGAGTTTCTGAAGCTTTTTGTGCAGCCGCGTGCGTTTGTCCCAAGAGGTGGCGGTTAGAATGAGCACGCTGGAGGGACTGGGATTCTCTATGTACTCTTCCAGAGCTTCAAGGTTGGACCTAATAAACGATTCTGCATTTTTGATAACAACAATTCGTTTGGAGGCCAAAAACGGCAGGGTCCACAATTCTTCCAGAATGTCCGCAATTCTGGCTTCCTCAGCTCGCGGCTCATACAGCGCCATTTCGCGTTCGTTTTGATCCAGCAATGAATCCAGAAGCCGCTGGCATTCGACACTGACGACATAGGGATCGTCGCCGCAAAGCACGATAAAAGGCCGGGATGTTTCTGTTGTCTTTTTTGACACGGGATTTCTGTCCGGCTACGGTTTGGATTGGTCGTCCTGAATGTCCTGCTGGTCCTCTTCTACAATGAGCCGCTCGGCTGCAACAAGCTTGTCGCCTTCCTTGAGCGAAATCATTCTGACGCCGGCAGTGTTGCGGCCGATAGCCCGAACTTCTTCAAGACCTGTTCGGACGATCATCCCGTTGGCTGTAATCATCATGATTTCGTCATCGTCGTGAACCGCTTTGATGGCTACAACCTTTCCGTTGCGTTCGGTTGTCTTGATGTTGATCAGGCCGATCCCGCCGCGTCCCTGCACCCGATAATCCGACAATTCGGTGCGTTTGCCATAGCCGTTTTCACAGACGGTCAGCAAAAAGGCTCCTTCTTCTGCTATAACCATGCCGATAACCCGGTCCTCGTCCCGCAGGGTAATGCCACGTACCCCGCGGCTGACGCGTCCCATCGGGCGGACATCCGTCTCATGGAAGCGGATCGCCATTCCATTGCGCGTGCCGAGAATGATGTCGTCGCTGCCGGAAGTGATAGCGGCCCCTATCAAGACATCTCCCTCATCCAGCTTGATGGCAATAACGCCGCTGCTGCGCGGATTGCTGTAGGCACTGAGGGCTGTTTTTTTGACGATGCCGTTCTGGGTAGCCATAACAAGCTGCCGCTTGTCGTCAAATTCGCGAACATTGATAATCGATGTAATTTTCTCGTCTTTGTCCAGCTGGAGAAGATTAATGATATTGCGTCCTTTGCTTTGTCGGGACATGGCAGGCACATTGTAAACCTTCAGCCAGTGGCACATGCCTTTGCTGGTGAAAAACATCAGCGTATCGTGCGTGGATGCCACAAACAGATGCTCCAGAAAATCCCCTTCTTTGGTGTCCGAGCCGATGACACCTTTGCCGCCCCGCCCCTGTTTGCGATAGGCATCAATTTCAGTTCGCTTGATATAGCCGGCGTGGGTAATTGTCACAAGCGTTTCCTCGTCGGCAATCAGGTCTTCAATCTCCAGCGTATCGGCCTCGTCCATGACAATCTGCGTGCGGCGCGGGCTTTTGTATTTTTCCTTGATTTCAAAAAGGTCCTCCCGAATTACATCCAGCTGCAAATCCCTGCTGGCCAGAAGAGCTTCAAAGCCGGCGATTTTCTCGGCTACATCCGCATATTCTTTGGCCAGCTTTTCAATTTCCAAACCGGTCAGCCGCTGCAGCTGCATTGTCAAAATAGCATCTGCCTGAGGGCCGGACAGAAAGTGATCATTTTTTGTCCGAAGGTCAACAAATTCCGCCGGAAGCAGTTTACGCAGGGTCTGGCTTTCTGACAGGCGAAGGGGTTTTTTCATCAGGTTGATTTTTGCCGTAGGCCCATCGGGTGAGGCTTTAATCAGGGCAATAATTTCATCTATATCGCTGACGGCTAAAATCAGCCCTTCCAAAATATGGGCGCGGTTGCGGAAACGCCGCAGCAAATGCCGTGTCCGCCGGCGGATTACCGTAAGTCGATGGTTAATATACAGCCGCAGCATCTGCTTGATATTCAGAGTTTCCGGGCGGTTGTTGACCAAAGCGACATTGTTAACGGCAAATGTTGTCTGCAAAGGAGTAAAACGGTATAATTTGTTCATTACTACATTGCTGTCGGCATCTTTTTTCAGTTCGACAACAATGCGAAGGCCTTTGCGGTCTGACTCATCACGGATATCGGAGATTTCATCAATCTGGCCGTTCTGGACGCATTCGGCAATTTTTGCCACGATGTTGCTCTTTACGGCCATGTAGGGAATTTCGGTAATAATTATGCTTTCCTTGCCCCGCTTGTTTGTTTCGACATGTGCCTTGCAGCGTACGCGCAGATGCCCCCTGCCGGTAACATAGGCATCCATAATGCCCTTGCGGCCGCAAATAATACCGCCGGTCGGAAAATCCGGCCCCGGCAGGCGTTCAAGAATATCCTTAAAGCCGCAATCGGGGTCCTCTATCATCAGCAGGAGCGCATCGCATACTTCTTCTACATTATGCGGAGGGATGTTGGTTGCCATCCCGACAGCGATACCGCTGGCACCGTTGACAAGGAGATTTGGAAACTTGGCCGGCAGAACGGTGGGCTCCTGGCGTGTTTCGTCATAGTTTGGGACAAAGTCAACAGTATCCAGCTTCAAATCTTCCAGCATGTCCACGGCGGCCTGCGTCATGCGGGCTTCTGTGTACCGCATCGCAGCGGGCGGGTCTGCATCAATGCTGCCGAAATTGCCCTGCGGATCCACCAGCATCACCCGCATATTCCACTCCTGCCCCATACGGACAAGGGTGCCGTAGGTTGCCTGATCGCCGTGAGGGTGATAGTTGCCGCTTGTATCACCTACAATCTTGGCACATTTTCGATGTTTGGAGCGGGGGCCGAGGTTCAAATCGTTCATCGCTACTAATATACGCCGCTGGGAGGGCTTGAGGCCGTCGCGCACATCCGGCAATGCACGCGCAACAATGACGCTCATCGCATAATTCAGATACGAATTCTTGAGTTCATCAAGAATCTGCATATCCTCAATATGTTCAGTGTACTCCGGATGAACCGTATTTTCGTCCATAAATATGCCTTTAGACTGTTTTAGAAAGATAAAACCTTATACTGTGTTTTATTACATATTGCAAAATAATAAGAATACCTTAATTCGGTCTTGCTGTCAATCTTGCCCCAAATCCGGCAGGCCCTTTTTTAAGCATATTTTCAGGGTTCCATACAGAATTTGCTGTATTGCGGCGGCCTTCATAGTATGGGGATATAAAGCGGCTGCTGTGCCGGAAACCAGACGTCAGTAAAGCTGCTCTGACCCGCCGAAAATAGCCTTGATTGTATCCAGATTGGGGATTATGGGCGGCAGGTTATCCGCCGGCGAGAAGGCCTGCGACCAATATACCAGTATGGCCTTGCCCATCAGATAATCACGCGGCACAACACCGGCATCGTATGTACGGCCCCTGTTGCCGATACCCTCATTAGACCAGAGGCGTCCATCTAAACTATTGCCGGTATTGTCTCCGCAGACAAAATACTGCTCCCTACCCAGCACAAATGGAATTTCATCTGTTGCCCGCAGAGAATACCCTTCTTTGCCCATATAAAAAATATCGCGGAAGAGTCCTACATGCCTTATTTGAACCGGACCGGCTGCAAAGATCTGCACGCGGGGCGGGGTTTCAGAACTGGCCGGCTGCGGAGAGAAATCGGGGTCTGCCGAAAGGTCATAGGTGAGCCGCCGGCTGCCCCACTGCAATACCAGAAGCTGGTCTACACAGGCAAATTCAAACTTCTCATACCGCCCCGGGGCAATCGGTCCTATCAGCATCGGTAAGCGCAAGTCTTTTGTTGTATCATTGACGGTTTTGGTTAAAACCATAACTCCCCCGAATTCGATGCGTGCGGAGTAGAGAACATTGTATTTTTCAAGGGAAGCCCCAATACAGCCGCCGCTGGCTTCATGTTGGGCATAAAAGGTAATCATCAGATCACTGACAATGGGTTTGGATTCTTTATCCCATCCGTCGTTGTAGGCACAGCCGGCGCGGAAGCAAGAAGGATCATTGGGGACAAAGTTTATCGTATGAAGCTGCCCGGATGTATCCTCCAGAGAAAAAAACGCACGCTGAAGCTGCCAAGTCGAATTCGGTTCATTTTGAAAAGGCAGCGGACTGGGTTTGTTAAGCGGACATATAGGGTCGTCATTGTTCACAAGAGGCGGATTGTCCTGCAGAAAAATGGGCGTCCACAACTCTTTTTGCACGCCGGCTGGTTTGCGGGCTATTTGACCGTTAATGAAAACATCACCGTTGATCAGCTGTACTGTCTCGTTGGGCAGCGCAATCAGCCGTTTGATGTAATTGTCCTTGGGATTGATCGGATTTTTGAAAACGACGACATCCCAGCGTTTCGGTTCAAAAAACTGATAAATCGATTTCAAAACGAATATGCGGTCGCCGTTTTTCATATTGTCTGCGGTCTGGGGGGGCTGGCTGCAATTGCAGATTGGGCAGCGCGGAGGCAGAAACCCTGCCGTATCGCTGCCGATATCAAAGGCATATCCGCACTGCTGACAGCGCAGATGATAATGAGCTCCGCGGAGGGTATCTGCCATGCTGCCGGTAGGTATCTGAAATGCCTGAACAGCAAAACCCTGAAACAGCAGCGCCAAGATAAACGCAACCAGCAGCCATTCGAAAAGGGTAACAATGTTTTCAACAGAATGCTGATGCCGATGAGCCAAGCTTTGATAGGGCTGGTTTTGTTCCATTATACAATAAGAGATTTAAAACATCTTAACTCCTGTTGATACGGAATTATTCCGTGCCGCCGTAAATAACCTTCATCCCATCCACAAAAGGAATCCAGCGAATCGGTATCCGGCTGAGAGGTCCTTTCTCAATGCGGTAGCCGCCGGGCCAGTGCACGACAAATGCCTTTCCGACAAGATAGTCTTGCGGCACTATGCCGGCCGGATACTCAGGTCGGCCCGGATTGGCCAGACCCGGGCGGTCCCACAGTCGGGAATCCAGACTGAATGGACTGTTGTCGCCGCAGGCAAAGTATTCACCGTCATGCATGACCATCGGGGACTCTTTGGTCCCGCGTTTGATATTGTCTGAAATATAGTGGATGTCTCTGTATAAGGCAATGTGACTCAGACGAAGGCTGCCGATGCCGAAAATCTGAACAAGGGGCCTGATATGATAATCCGTGCCGGCATCTTCAATGCCGTTTCCGAGGTCATATGCAACCTTCGAACTTCCGTACTCCAGAATCAGCTGATGATCCAAGGTGGCAAAACGAAATCGGGTAATCCTTTTCAAATCGTCGGGTCGGCATTGTCCGGCTGCTATTATAACAGGTTCCCCTGCTGGGCTTAATCGGGCAATCTCCATCCGGCCGTCAGAATGAATCCAGCCTTCATAGGCGATGCCGTATTTTCGAATCTGTGCTCCTGCGGCCGAGTTTTGCCCGATAGAGGCATAATATTCGGCCATCAAATCGCTGCACAAAGGCATCATCGGATAACTGGCCGGATCATCATAGGCATATGTGGCGCGAAAATCATTGCCCTGCCTGTCATTGTATTGAATGCGGTGAATTGCCGAATCCGAACTTTTCAGTTCGAACACCGTAGGGCCGTCGGCTGATAAATTCCATTGGGATGCTTCTACACACTCGAACGGCTGTCTCCACGTGTGTCCATTAAAACTCTTTTCATCAGGACGTGCCGGAGGAAAGTCGTTATGATAAACCACCATCCATAGTTCTTCCTGAACATTAGGCGGTTTTCGCTGAATGAGGCCGTTGATGTAAATGTCGCCATCAATAATCTGAAGGGTCTCCCCCGGCAAGGCAATGCAGCGTTTGATATAGTTAATGCGGGGTTCAAGGGGATTTTTAAAAACTATAACATCCCATCGTTTCGGCTGGAAAAACTGATAGATGCATTTGATGACGAAAATCTGATCACCTTTGAAAACCGTCCGCGCAAAAGCAGGAACCGTTTTGCCGTCTTTATAGATAAAATAGCGGCCGTCGCTGGAACGGATTGGGGCCGGCTCGGCATAGCCGCAGCTTGGACAGCGGGATGAGCGGGGACCAATGGGAAGTTTTTGGGATGGGGTTACGGTGTCAGACATGCCGTATCGCTGTGCAATAAAGTCGTGGTCGTAGCGAAATCCGCACTGGCCGCAGCGAATCCGAAAATGCGCACCCCGAAGAGTTTCGGCCATACTGCCGGTTGGAATGCGGTAAACCTGCATAACAAAAATGATAAAGACAAGGGTGTTTGCAAAAGCGGTAATCAGCCACTCTGCATTACGATATGCGCTGTCAATTTTGTCTTTCCCAGAGAAAACAAGATTATCATTAAATATTGAAGACATATTAGTTCCGCTTTTGTGATAAAAATAATTCTTCTATTTTATACATAATCTAATAAAGGGGCAAGAATTGATTCTGTCATTAGGAAAAAAATCCAAGTTTCCAAGACTGAATTCCATAACTTAAAAAAAATCTGAAAAAATCGCTTGATGATTAGAAGTCTTTTCTATATAGTAAGTTGCAATAACGCAAATCAGCTTCCATGAGACCTTGCGGCGGATTAAAAATTTTAAAGAATAAATAGTTAAAACAAGAGGGTCGCAGATGTCAACAATCACGAAGAAAGATCTAATTGACAGAATTTCTGATGCCACACAGGCAAAAAGGGTTGTTGTAAAGCGCATTATTCAGTCCTTTCTTGATGAGATTATATCTGAATTGGCTGCAGATAACCGGCTGGAGTTTCGCGATTTCGGTGTTTTTGAAACACGAAGCCGGACGGCTCGTGTAGCGCAAAATCCTAAAACACTCGAGCGGGTTAAGGTGCCATCCAAACGCAGCGTCAAATTCAAGATGGGTCGCCTCCTGAAAGAACGTTTGTCTGGCAGTTCTTCGCTTGCTCCTACGCGGGATGCGGATTAGACCTTCTTTTATGCTTGCCCATTTTGGCCGGCACAAGTAAAGTAAGTATGCAGGAGACAAAAATGGCCGAAGGAAAGGTCAAATGGTTCGATAAAAAGAAGGGATACGGTTTCATTCTCAGCGAAGAAGGCAAGGATATTTTTGTCCATTATACCAGCTTTGCAGACAGTTCTTTGCGTTCCCTGAACGATGGAGACATCGTTGTATTTGACATCGTTCCGGGGGAAAAGGGTCTGCGAGCAAAGAATGTTTCTCTGAAAACAGCTGCGAAAGCGACAGCAGATTCAGGGTTATAGCTTCAGAAGAATAGCTCCTGTCGGATTGGACTATATCTGTGAGAGCAGTGTTATCGGAAGATAGAAGTGCCGCCTACGGGTGAGATCTATACGGCGGAGGGTCTGGTTTAGTAAAAGAGCAGAAAGGATGTCCACAATAACATACCATGAAGCTCTGGACTGCCGGGTGCTTGTATTGAATAAGCACTATTTGGCACTGCGGGTTATCGGTGCCCGGCGGGCTTTTTCGCTGTTATTCCGCAATCTGGCTGAAGTTGTATCTTGTGATGACGGGACTTATGCCAATTATAATTTTCAAAGCTGGATGGAAGTCAGCGAAGCAAAACGCACATTCGAAGCCCACAAGTACGACTGGATAAGGACGGTCAATTTTGATATCGCTGTTCCACGTGTCATCCGTCTGCTCTGTTATGACCGCATTCCAAATAAAAGCGTCAAACTCAACCGCCGCAATATATTTGCACGGGACAGCTGCCATTGCCAGTACTGCGGCAAGAAATTTCCGCCGGCGGAACTTTCACTGGATCATGTGATACCGCGCCGTCTCGGGGGGCAGACAACATGGGAAAATATTGTCTGTGCATGTATGAAATGCAATGTCAAAAAAGGTGGCCGCACGCCTGCTCAGGCGGGAATGAAGCTGGTTCAGCTGCCGGAAAAACCAAAACGGAATCCCGTTATTCATATCCATTTAAGCCATGAACGCTACAGCAGCTGGAAACAATTCCTTGAACATGCTTACTGGTCAGTGGAATTGACTTAAAAGATTGAAGTTATATCAGAAATGGGGATGAAATAATCCTGCTGCAAGATTATAAAGGCCGTGGAGCGCCATGGCTGCAGCAAAAAAAACAAAACCATGTGACAGGTCAGCTGCCCTGCTGTCTTTGAGCTGTATTTTCCAAACACGGATGAGCCCTAAAGAAGCAATCAGCGAACAAACAAGATGAAGCAAGGTACATACGGTCCAGCGATACAGGCTGTACTGATGCGGATTATTCAAAGAGCTTATCGGTATATAGAGCCAGATATAAAGAAGGTTTTCGGACGCAGAGAAAATGAATGCAGAAACTGCTGCGGCAATAAGAAACTGTCCTGCTGAAAAAATGCGATACGGCTTTTTTTCCAAAAGGTATATCATTCCTGATTGCTTAAGCAGTTCTTCAATGATAGGGGCAAAAACTGTCATATACAGGGCATGTGTCAGCCCTTGCCCACCCGAAATAACCGCTCCCAAGACGGCAAAAGAGCCGCCGGTCAGTGCGGCAGCCAAAGTGACTGCCCAATTGCCGAGCCGGGTACACTGGCTGCGTTTTTGAGCCAGCCACTGCCCTAACTCGGCCTGCTTCAGCTGGCCTGTGAAGACAGGTTCATTTAAAACCGAATCCCGTACCGTCGAGATCTCATCTTCTCGGCCGTCTAATGGGGGCACGGCAGATTCACTGGGATCCGAATTGAAGGGACCGGGGTAATTAACCGGCTCGACATTGACATCAAAATAATCGGGGGAAGCACTCATTTCAAGGCGGTTCCGTAAGCGAGCATTTCTACGCCGCCGGGTTTGTTTTTCTGCTGTCCTTGAATAGCAGAAGTTTCGTAGCGGATATTCCAAACAATACGCGCCCCCTGCTGCTTTGCCTGCTCGAGCATCCTCACTGTCGCCTGTCGGCGTGCCCGCTCCATAAGGGTTACGTAGCTTTTCATTTCCCCGCCGAATAAGGTTCGAAGCCCTGCCGCAAACACCTTAAAATAGTCCGTTGCGATAACGGCCGCTCCCATCACAAGAAACGGCTGGGTGTTTTCCAGTTCCGGCGGGATGCTTTTCAGGTTGGTTATCATCATATCTTTATAGCATTCTTCCTGCTGCCGGAGTTGTCTGAAATGGTGCAGTTCCGTGCCCTTTCCAATCAGCATAAAAACAACAACCAGTATCAATGGAATTGCAATTTGCAGCAGAAGTTCTATCATTGCCCCTCTCCTTTCTGCTGAACGGCAGCAGACGGAGTTATCGGCTGTGCTACAACGGCCGTGCCATAGACATACAATTCGGCCGCACCGGAGGTAATTGAACTGGTAGCAAAACGGACATTGACAACGGCATTTGCTCCAAGCTGCTGTGCCTGAGCCAGCATTCGGGCCATGGCTTCCCGACGGGATTCCACCAGCAGTTCGGTATAGCCAGTCAGTTCGCCTCCGACTAGATTTTTCAGCGAGGCGGCTATATCTCTTCCGATATGCTTGGCCCGTACGGTATTTCCTTGTACAAGACCTTTAATTTGCAGGATTTTACAGCCGGGGATAGTTTCGGTGTTCACGACAATCATAACCACTCCTTGAAAATGGGATACGGCATCATATTAAAAAACTAACCATACTATACCCACAATGGTTTTTCTAAGCAATAAAAAAACAGCATCCTTATTATGAGCAGAAAGATATTCATGATATGCAGGAAAATGATGATTAACAGAAATTGAACCGGTTATTATCTATCTACTAATAACAAATAAAGTTAAAATTCCTATTGCAAATATTTTCTATCTATTTATAATGCCTTGTTTGCTCGATATTTTAGCTTGTTGGATAAAAAATAGTTATTAGTTCTTCGGAGAATAGAAACGTAAATCCTGAACCATTAAGGAAATCAAGGAGCCGCAAGGATATGGTATCTTTAACCAACGCACCAGTCAATCTGTTTGGGGCGGAACTGCCGAGTTTTGACCAGATAAAAAAACTCGGGCAATTTGTCAATGCCAGCGAAGCAATCCGGCTGAAATTCAGGCAGGAAGCGGACAAACAAAGTGATGTTTTGATACAAGGAATTGCCCTGCTGCTGTGCGGACAAGCAGGCGAAGCTATTGAGAAATTAAACAAAGGCAAAGAGTGTCCGCAGAAACATCTTGCATTGGGATATGCCTACCGCAAGGTAAAACTGTATGATAAGGCGATTGAACAATTTGACAAAGCCGCCAAACAGACTGAAGGAATGACGATAGCCATGGAAAAAGCAGAAACCTGGCGTCTGGCCGGCCAGCTGGACAAATGCGAAGCAGAATTGAAAAACTGTGCCAACTTTGAAAATGTCAGCGCTGAATATCATTATCAGCTCGGACGGCTGCTGGATGCCCGCGGGGACTACGAAGGAGCTATCGGCCAGTACGAGCGTGCAGTTGAACTGGACAACCGTCATATCAATGCCCTTTTCCATCTTGCATATGCGTTTGACCTTCGGGGTGATGACGAAGCGGCGGTGAATTATTACAAGGCCTTGATACAGATTGAGCCGGCTCATGTGAACGGACTGCTGAATCTGGCGGTGCTGTATGAAGATATGGGTGAATACGAGAAAGCCATGCGGTGCGTTGATACTGTTTTACGTTCGCATCCAAACCACTCCAAAGCACAGCTGTTCCGCAAGGATATTGCCAGCTCCAGTGTCATGATTTATGACGAAGAAAAGGAAAAAAGACGGGATCGGCAGAACAAAATACTGGAAATACCGATTTCCGATTTTGAACTTTCGGTTCGCAGCCGCAATTGCCTGAAGAAAATGAATATTGTAACACTGGGTGATTTGCTGCGAACTACCGAGCAGGAACTGCTGTCGTACAAGAATTTCGGTGAAACCAGTCTGATGGAGATTAAGAAGATTCTGGAATACAAGGGGCTTCGTCTGGGAATGTCACTGGAAGAGGAAGGTCCGGCCAAACCTGTTCCTGCTGAATTCACTGGTCAGGCCAGTCCGGAGATACTGAACAAGTCAACAGATGAACTGGAACTGTCGGTTCGTTCCCGTCGTGCCCTCGAGCGGCTGGGTGTCAAAACGGTATTTGACTTGATTAACAAAACAGAGGCGGAACTGCTTGGCTGCAAGAACTTCGGCGTGACCAGTCTGAATGAGATAAAAGACCGTCTGGCCGGATTGGGATTAAGCCTTCGCAAGCTTGAGTAAGGTACGCCCTTACAGCAATGAATTGTGTTATGAAAGGAATACGCAGGCTCACGGCGTATCGAAGTGCTGCGCTGTGGGCCTGTATGGTATGTATGCTGCTGCCGGCCGGATGCCGGCAGCGCAGCCCGGAACCTACTGTCGGGACAGAGCGTCCGATACAGGAATGGATGCGGGTTTTGCTCTTTGGCAATCTAAGAGAGTGTTCCGTCGCATCGCTAAGCGGTTTTCGCATTGAAGATATTGACGGCGGAAGCAGCGCTGAATTTATGACCTCAGCCCCGATACAAATCCGGCATCAGGATGGATTTATCCAAGTCGGCGACCATTTTTTCGGGCGGCAAATTTTAATTAAACCCAACGCCCCCTATGTTGTTTTTGAAATCGACGGCAAAGCCTATCGCGGCTATCTTCGCCTCCACATCCGAATGGATGAAGCCGGCATGGAAGTCATCAATGAAGTACCACTGGAATCATATCTTTTCGGCGTGGTAGGAGCTGAAATGCAGAGCTATTGGGAGCCGGAGGCACTGAAAGCACAGGCGGTTGTTTCGCGAACCTACGGTTTGTACATCAAAAGCCGCTTTGGAGCCCTGCGTTCATGGGACTTAACACAGTCCGAGGCCAACCAGGTTTATCGCGGGATCGAAGCCGAAACACCTTCTGTCAGACAGGCGGTGTTGGAAACGGCCGGACAAATTCTCATCGGCAAGTGGGCTGACGGCAGTGAATCGCTGTTTCCGGCTTATTACAGCAGTTCCTGTGGTGGACATACCGAGGCGGCACAAAATGTTTTCGGAGGATCTGCAGCAGTTCCTTTATCGGGAGTGCTGTGCCCCTACTGCAAGGAGATTGCCCGCCGGAAAGATTTTCACTGGCCCAATGTTACGCTTACAAAACGTCAGATTTTCGAGGGATTGACCCGGCGCTACGAGTCCTTGGAAAAGCTGGAAGGCATTGAAGATTTTGAGATTTCGCGTGTCGGTTTTCTGGGACGTGTTACCCAAGTCAGGCTGCTCGGCAAAAACGGCAAAACCGATACTCTTCGAGGCGAGGATTTTCGGCTGAGTCTTGATCCGACAGGGCGTAAAATTAAAAGTGCTGTGTTTACCGTTGATAAAAATGCAGATTCAGTCGTTTTTCGGGATGGTTTGGGCTTCGGACATGGAGTTGGTTTATGCCAGTGCGGGGCGCAGGGAATGGCACGGCAAGGGTATACTTATCAGGAAATTTTGGATTTTTATTTCCCGGGTTCCAAACAGGTTGCAATAGAGACATCAAAAGAGTAATGAACAGCTTCTGTGTTCAAAACAAGGATTTGCATAGTCAGGCCCGATGCGGATGCTTGACAACCGCTCATGGGACGGTTCAGACCCCTGCGTTTATGCCTGTGGGAACACGCGGCTGTGTGAAAGGCATTACTCCCGAACAGCTTAAAGCCACCGGCGCTGAAATTGTGCTGGCCAATACGTATCACCTCCTGATACGGCCGGGACCTGATGTTGTCGAGGCACTGGGAGATCTGCATGGGTTGATGGGCTGGTCCGGCCCTATTCTGACCGACAGCGGCGGGTATCAGGTTTTTTCGCTGAGTACCTTAAATCGCATCGGGGAGGACGGGGTTGAGTTTGCCAGTCATATCGACGGGGCAAAAATTTATCTGGATGCCCGCATTGCTACCCAAGCCCAAAACCGGCTGGGAGCAGATATTATTATGTGTTTTGATGAGTGTACCCCTTGGCCCTGCCCTCCGGAACGGTTAAAGAAAGCGGTTCAGCGGACTATACGCTGGGCCCGGCAATGCAAAGAGGCTCACACTAATTCCCGACAAATGCTGTTTGGTATTATACAGGGCGGAGTTGACCTGGAATTAAGAAGCTTGTGTGCGGCTGAGTTGGTGCCCATGGATTTCGATGGCTATGCAATAGGCGGATTAAGCGTCGGTGAGGGACACGATTTTATGGTACAGACAGTTCGTCATACTGCCGGACTGCTCCCGGAACAAAAACCCCGCTATTTGATGGGAGTCGGATTGCCGATTGATATTGTAGAGTCTGTTCGGGCAGGTATTGATATGTTTGATTGTGTTTTGCCCACCCGCAACGGACGCAATGCCTATGCCTTTACCGACAATGGGCCGGTTCGCTTGCGAAACAGCCGTTATGTGACTGATACGGAGCCGCTGGAGCCGGGATGCAGATGCTATACCTGTCAGCATTTCGGCAAGGGGACGTTGCGGCATTTCTTTAATGTGGGTGAAATGCTGGGTCCGATTTTAGTATCGATTCATAATTTAACATATTATCAGCGTTTGATGAGCCGAATTCGCTCCGAGATTAATAATGGCTCTTTTCAAGCTTGGGCTGATGATTTTTGTATAAAACACAAAAACGAAATAGACGAAATAAACGAAAGTTAACATGATTGAACAAGGAGATTAGGATGCACAATATCTGGATATTGGCTTCTTCTGAACCTGAATCTAAAGAAGAGGGTCAGATTGTAACGATGGAAGAGTCGGCATCGAACCAGCAGACAGCTACATCACAAGACGGCCGGAATGGAGCAGACCAGCAGAGTCCTCCTATGTCCCAGAAACCGAATACGATGTTTCTTGTGATGATGGCCATTCTGCTGGTTTATATGTTCTTTGTGATGTTCCGCGGTCCCAAGAAAAAACAGCAGGAACATCAGCGAATGGTCCAGTCTTTGAAGAAAAACGACCGTGTGCGAACAATCGGCGGCATTTTCGGGACCGTTATGGATGTGCGGGATGATGAGATTGTGCTGAAAATCGACGAGTCCACCAATACCAAAATGCGGGTCAGCCCGGCAGCAATTGCAGCAGTGCTAAAAGACAAGACAGAATAAAACGGCAACAACGCAAATTAGGCACATATTCAGGAACCAGTTATGGACAAAAATTTGATCTGGAAGAGCGTATTAATTTTTGTTGTTGTGGCTTTGGCAGCATGGAATCTGTATCCGCCGCAGGAAAAGCTGAAACCGGGTATTGACCTTGCCGGCGGGACCAGCTTGATTTATGAAATCGATACGACAGATCTGGCACCCGGTGAACAGCGGAATCTGGCACAAAATATGATTCCCATCCTGCTCAAGCGGATTGACCCCACGCATGTAGCCAACGTCGTTATGCGGCCGCAGGGAGACACGCGTATTGAGATTCAGCTGCCGGCAGCCAGTTTGGATACGCAGAAGAAGCGGGCTGCTTATGAAGCTGCACTGACAGCTCTCGAGGAAGAGAATATCAATCTGCTGAAGATTCGTCAGGCACTTGCCCTGCCCTCTGAACAGCGTCAGCAGGCATTTGAGCAGTATGCCAAAGGCAATGACGTCCGCATGCAGATTCTGACGGATTTGGCGTCTATTTATGATCAGCGAAAGCATACCCAGCAGCAGCGGGATCAACTAATTGGAGAGATGGACAATGTCAAGACAAAATTCAGTGCTGCCGGACTTGACTATGAGACGCTCCAGTATGACCTAAGGGTATGGAGCAAGGAAGAGGCGGCAAAACAGAAAGAAAGCATCGAGACCTATGTAAAGAACAATATTAAAGATGAGACAGCGGCAGAGGGTACTCTGGGACAGCGGCAGAAAGAAGCCGTTTCGCTGATCAATGAATATCTCGAACTGTATAGCCGATGGGTTCCCGTTGTGGATGCTTTAACCGGGCCGGAAACAGGATTGAATGTACAATGGGACAATGCTGTTAAAAAACTGGCGCAGCTGAATCTGAGTATTGAGTTGTTTCAGGATGTGCTTGAAATGCCCAAAGATTCACGGGTACGGCGGGAAAAGCTGGAGGAGATGAAAAAGGCCTATCCCGAAAGAAGCAGCAAGATCGAAGCGGCTGTCGCGGCATTTGATGCCTATCGTGTAGTCGGCGGGCGGCTGGACGATCCGGAAGACCTGAAACGGATGCTCAAGGGCTCGGGAGTATTGGAATTCCGCATTCTGCCGACAAGCGAAGAAGGCAATTCCGCGGAATTTCAGGCCTATCTTGAGGCACTGACCACCAAAGGCCCCAAGCAGGCATCTGATAACCGTTATATCTGGTGTGCTATCGAAGATCCTCAAACTTGGCCGGCAGGATTAGGCATCACCGGCACATTTGGAGAGAAAAAATATGTTCTTTGCAGCAATCTGCCTAACGAAAAGATGCTGCATGAAGGCGAAAAAAAATGGAAACTTAAGAAGGCATACCCGACCTTTGATGAACAGGGCCGTCGAGCTATCGGATTTACATTTGACGAAATAGCGGCTAACCGTTTTTATGCTGTTACCAGCAGCAATAACGACAGGCCTTTGGCTATTCTTTTGGATGATCAGGTCATATCCGCTCCGCGTATTAACAGTGCCATCCGCTCTTCGGGCATTATTACCGGTTCATTTTCGCAGACCGAAGTATCGGATATGGTCAATAAGCTGAATGCCGGCTCCTTCCCTGCACGGCTCAGCGAAGTCCCCATCTCAGAGAAAAGCATCAGTGCAACAATTGGGACGGATAACCGCGACAGGGGTATTCGGGCCGGAATGATTGGTCTGGCAGCTGTTGCCGTCTTTATGCTGGGCTATTATTTGCTCAGCGGGGCTATTGCCGATGCTGCTTTGGTGCTGAACATTCTGCTGGTGCTGGGCGTTATGGCGATGCTGCAGTCGACCTTTACAATGCCCGGCATCGCAGGCCTGCTGCTGACTATCGGTATGAGTGTTGACGCAAATGTGCTGATTTTCGAACGGATACGGGAAGAGCAGCAGCGGGGTTCTTCGGTGAAGGCGGCTATCGCAAACGGTTATTCCCGGGCATTTCGAACGATTTTCGATGCCAATGTAACAACGTTCGGCGTTGCTGCCATACTCTATATGGCTGCGTCTGAAGAAATCAAAGGTTTTGCCATCGTACTGATGCTGGGTATCTTAGCCAGTATGTTTACCGCCCTGTTTGTAACGCGAGTGATTTTCGACTGGCTGACCAGCCGGCGGATATTGACCCGCCCGCTAATGATGTTTCGAATGTTCCAGAATGCCAATATTAACTGGATGAGACTGAGTCCGGTATTTTTTGTCATTTCCGGTATTCTGGTTATAAGCGGTCTGCTGGTCTTCTTTTTAAGAAATGACAGCACAAACAGCAAATATGATATCGAATTTATCGGCGGAACAAGTGTTGAAATTGAATTAAAGGAAGGCACCGGCTTCAATCGGGAAAAGGTAGAGCAGATATTCAAGGCCTATGCCAATTCCATCGGCAACAGCGCCTTGACTGCCGCCAAAATTTATGAAGTCGGCAAATCCGGCCGCCAGTTTGAAATCAGCACTACCGAGACCAATAAAACAACCGCAACCATTGTGCTGAACAGCGCTGGTACGGAAACAGCGGCAGCTCTGGCCGAAAAGATTCGAAAGGCATCCGCCGAAACAGGCAAACTGCTGTCGAATCTTAACGTTGTTTCTATCGGCCCGAATACCTTCAAGGTTTCGACCAGCCGCTTAAATGCTGCCTTGGTCCAAGAGGTATTGTCTGCAGCTGTCGGTGCAGATGGAACTGTCACCAATGTCGAGGTCCAGGAAGTTGTCAGTGATGCGGTTCGCGAAGCGTTCAAAGATTATCTGACAGTTCGCGAAAATCTCGGATTGTCGTTTATAGATGAGCAGAAAATAGAAACAAGTCTTGATGATGCCGCTCTATTGTCGGATTACTTGGGCGGGATTAAACTGACCTGCCAGCTTCAGATGGAAGCCACAGCAGCCGAACTGGAAGCTCGCATCAGCACGCTGCTGTCAAAACCGGACATGCAGGAATTGGTACGGTATCCGCACAAACTGCTGAAAACAGATTTGACCGAACCGGCCGCTGATGAACCTCTCAAAAGTTTTGTCTATGTCAGCGTTCATCCCGAAGCCGGCTATCGCGAGCTGGACCAGAGTGAGTGGCAGAATTTTGTAAACAACGAAAAGACCAAATTGGCCCAAGCCGCTTCGCTGGAAACGTCGCTTTCACGCGTTACGCAAATTGATCCTTCGATCGGCTCGCAAGCCAAACAGCGCGCGATTGTGGCCATTCTTCTTTCACTGCTGGCGATTGTGGGATATATCTGGGTGCGCTTCGGCACAGCCCGGTACGGCATGGCGGCGATTATTGCCCTTGTTCATGATGTTATTATTACTCTTGGGCTGGTGACGGCATGCACCTATATCGCACCCACTGCTTTCGGCAAAGCCCTTCTGATTGGCGACTTCAAAATCAATCTGGAGATGATTGCGGCATTTCTGACGATTATAGGATATTCATTAAACGATACGATTGTCGTTTTCGACCGCATACGCGAGAACCGCGGAAAACTGAATATTCTGACGCCCAGCCTGATTTCCTCGAGCATTAACCAGACGTTGTCGCGAACAATTTTGACCTCCTTTACGACATTTCTGGTGGTGCTGGTTATGTATATCTGGGGCGGTGAGGGGCTTCGCGGCTTTACCTTCGCAATGATGGCTGGACTGATTGTCGGTACCTATTCTTCAATTGCCATTGCATCTCCGATTTTGCTAATGGGAAAATCTCAAGAGCAGTAGAAAGGAGTTCCCGCAAAACAGGAATTTCAAGGCCGGAACCACAGGGTTTCGGCCTTTTTAATTGCGCGGCGTTTTCCGCCCTAACCAAGAAGAAACAATTATAGCAGCGACTGTATCGCCGGATGCGTTGACCATAGTTGCCGGAGGATCGACCAATGTGCCCACGATTGAAATAATAGGCAGTGCTTCCGCGCCAAAACCATAGAAGGAAACAATCAGCACTTCACCCAGAAAACCTCCGCCGGGGATACCGCTCATAACTACGCCGCACAAAAGCGAAACACCTATGGCCGTAAGATAGGTTTCAATTCCTGCAAAGGGGTGGCCATAGATCGAGAACAGAACCGCTATTTTGACAACAGCCGCCAGACAGGTGCCATCCATATGAATAATGGCTCCCAGCGGCAGAATAATTTCTCGGATTTCCTCGGGTATTCCAATGCGTCGTGCAGCTTCCATATTGACCGGCAGGGCCGCTAAGCTGCTGCCGGTACCCCAAGCGGTCAAAGCAACCGGCGGTATATGGGTCCAGAATTGCCGCAGGGAGCTTACCCCCCCTGCCCATAAAACATACACCGAAAAACCGAGGCCAAAATATAAAAAAGCCAACGGATAATACAGCATCATCGCACGAATATAGATATCCGCCAGCTGCGGTTTTAATGCTCCGACCAGATAAGCAAAATATGCGCCAAGTCCTATGGGTGCATACAGCATAATCAGAGAAATCACCTTGCCCATAACCGCTGCACCGGAACAGAGGAAGTCCTGGAAAACTCGTCCCTTTTGGCCGGCTGTCTGCGATGCCAAGCCTACAAAGAGAGAAAAGACGATGAGTGCCAGCATGTTTTGACGGCTCAAGAGGGCTGTAAAATCGGGTACTGTAAATGTTTCAACGAATTTTTCTGCCCAATCGGCCGAGCTGGTTGTATTTGTTTGCGTCGTCTGCAGTGTTATGCCCTGCCCCGGATCATACAGTTTGACAGCCGTAAGCATCAGGCAGGAGGAGATGATGCCGGTCAATGCAAAAACCAGCAGCATCGCCCCGGCAATTTGCCCTAAGCGGCGGATATTTGCACTGGAAGCCACGGCCGAAGCAATAGAGAAAAAAACCAGCGGAACAGCCGCACAGAATAACAGATTTAGGAAAAGGTCGCCAAAAGGTTTCAGCAGACGGGCTTTCGAACCGAACAAAACACCGATGACTGAGCCGATAAGCACGGCTCCTGTCAGGACAATCGTAAACCGCCATTGCTGCAGGAAAGTCTTTGGCTTCATAATTTGGGCATTCAAAGCTGCTTATTACGCCCGGCGGGATTCGAACCCACGACCCCAGGTTTAGGAAACCTGTGCTCTATCCAACTGAGCTACGAGCGCACAACTGCAATTTTAGTCTGGCCAAGCGTGAACTTCAACTGTTGTTTCAAAAAAGCACACTACCACATTGGTGAATGGATTTGACGAATGACGGCCGCAGCAACGCCTTTAATCAGTGCATCTTCCCCTGCCTGTGCCGGAATTATCGGGATTTCCCGCAAGGCATTGTCGTACACCGATGTTTGTATCTGCTGCTGGATTTTCTGAGCTAAAAAAGGCAAAAATGGCAATACAACATATCCGGCCAAGATGATAACATCTGGATCGTAGCAGTTAATCAGAATTGCGGCTGCCCAGCTTATATATCGGCTGACATACTCTCGTAGCTGAAGAGCATAACGGTCGCCGCGTTCTATATGTACAGGCCAATAGGCCAGCAGTTCTTCCGGAGTGTGGGAAATAGAATTGGCAAATGCAGTTTTTGTTCCATGTTGAATATCTTGCTTGATTTTAGCAGCCAAAGCCGGCCCGGAGATAATGGCTTCAAGACATCCTTGATGACCGCAGCCGCATAACGGACCCGCAGGATCTGCAATAATGTGGCCGATTTCACCGTATCTGCCTGAGGCCCCAAAAACCAATTGCCCGTTCATATAGAGTGTCGAGCCAACACCATTAGCGGCATTGATGTATAAAATGTTGCGAGAGGCCAGTTCGGGCTGGACTTCAAATTCTGCCAGAAGACGAACACGGTTGCTGAAGACAGAGACAGGAAATGGCAAAACGGCTGACAGTTTTTCTTTCAAATTTATATTTTTCCATCCCATTGGGCTGGACAGCGAGATGTTGCCGTCGGGAGTTACCGAACCGCTTAAAGTAACACCTGCACCCATAATCTGTGATCCGTCAATACGATGGTCATCCAGCAAATCGGGCAATCGGTCTTTCAGCAGAGTCAGAACATGCCCAATTGAATGATCCTCTCCTAAGGGAATTCGAATCTTGTTTTTGAGAAATCCAACAAAATTAAATAATCCCAAGACTAAATAGCTTGGATTGATTTCAACGCCTATCAAATAAAGATAATCCGGATTTAATTCCACCAATATTGGTTTTGGTCCCCTTTTGCTGCTGCTGCCGCGGCGCTCGGTAACAAAACCTTTTTCACGCAGACGGGCTACGATAGTGCTGGCAGTTGAGCTTCTAATGCCGGCAAGCCGGCAGAGTTCAGACTGCGACAATCTTCCATGCTTGCGAAGCATAGATAGAATAAGATGCTCGTTTCTCTGGCCGGCACTCTTAGAATCAATCGGACTATTAATCATAAATCACTCTTTCTGACCAGAATTATCTCACAACATGTGCTATTTTCAAATCCTTTTCGAATGAAGTTTGAAAAATATGCTTGAAAAGCTCTTGGAATTATGACAATAATAATCTCATGGCGTGTGATATTTATAGCTGCCTAACCATAATATTATTAAGTTCTTTTTTTATATATAGATACGTCAATTGTCGCAGTAAATAAAGGGAAAATAACATGACGAACTTGTTCAGCGTTAAAGATAAGTGTATCGTTATTACTGGGGGAGCCGGAATATTGTGCGGAGCCTTGGCGGAGGACTTGGCTCGAAGCGGAGCCAAAGTGTGCATTGCCGATTACGATGAATTCCGTGCCAATCAACTGGCAGAAATAATTAATGCCGCTGGGGGATTTGCATTAGCCGTTCGGATTAATGTACTGGACAAAAAAGAAGTTGAGGAAGCATTTGCCTGTGCTCTTGAAAGTTTAGGCCGCATCGATGCCCTTATCAATGGAGCCGGCGGCAATAAAAAAGAGGCGACAACTTCCGACCAGCTTGCGTTTTTTGATATTCCGGCAGATGCTTTTCGCTGGGTTTTTGATTTGAATTGCTTGGGTACAATCTTGCCCTGTCAGGTTTTCGGCCGGTATATGGCACAACAGAAAGAAGGCGTAATTCTGAATATCTCCAGTATGAATGCTTTCAGGCCATTGACCAAGATTTCGGCCTACTCCGCCGCCAAAGCTGCCGTCAGCAATTTCACGCAGTGGCTGGCGGTCCATATGTGTCAAAATTATTCCACAAGCATTCGGGTTAATGCCATTGCTCCGGGATTCTTTTTGACCGAACAGAATCGATTCTTATTGACGGATGAAAAAACCGGAGAATTAACCCCTCGCGGCCGAACCATTATCGGCCATACCCCGATGGGGCGTTTCGGACAGCCCGAAGAATTATGCGGTACGGTGCGATGGCTGTTGAGCGATGCATCCAAATTCGTTACAGGAACCGTTATACCGGTAGACGGCGGCTTCAGCGCATTCAGCGGTGTTTGATACATTTCAAAAAAGGAAGACTGATGGCAAATCCTGCTCAAGCTCTGATTGATATGAAACCGACCAGACCTTTTCTGGTCGCCATTGATTCTGACGGCTGCGCATTCGACACCATGGGCATCAAGCATCGGGAGTGCTTCTGTCCGATGCTGATTGCCTATTTCGGCCTTCAGCCGGTTGCCCAGGCGGCACGGGAGTGCAAGGACTTTGCAGATTTATTCAGCAAAACCCGCGGCGCTAACCGTCATAAAACAACCATTCGGATTCTGCAGGAGCTGCTTCCTACCCATCCTATGGTAAAGGAGCGTGGATTTGCTGTACCTCAATTTCCTCATTATGCAGCATGGGTCAATAATCCCAAAAGTCTTTTGAGTAATGAAGGGTTAAAAAAAGCAATCGATGAAACGCAAAATGAAGAGGCCAAAAAGGAGCTCCAGACGGCGCTGACTTGGAGCAAGCGTGTCAATGAGCTGGTGGCTGAGATTGTCAAAAACATCCCGCCTTTTCCGTATGTGCGGGAGTGTCTTGAAAAGATTTATCCTGCTGCCGATATTATTGTCTGTTCGGCCACCCCGACGGAAGCCCTGCATCGGGAATGGGCCGAACACAATCTTGCCCGATATGCGAAAGTTATCGCCGGCCAAGAGATGGGTTCTAAGGCCGAGCATCTTTCGATAATGCGGCAGAAATATGCCCCTGATAAAATTCTGATGGTGGGAGATGCGCTGGGCGACCAGCAGGCTGCCGAGAAAAACGGCGTTTTGTTTTATGCGATCAATCCGGGACATGAACCGGCCAGCTGGAAGCGATTTTATGATGAGGCCTTTGATAAATTTGTCTTGGGGACATACACCGGAGACTATGAAAGACGGATTAAGATAGAGTTTGACGGCTATCTGCCTCAATTGCCCCCTTGGCTGTCAAAAGGATAAATTATGTTATATTTTGCTCGCGGAAATGAAAATGCCTTCTTGTCTCACCATGACCTTCAAGAAGGCCTTATTACGGCACTGGAAGCATTGGGACCTCGCCGCAAGGTGCTGGCAATCCCGCCTGATATAACCCGTTTTTTTTCGCGGGCTGGAGAGCTGACCCGTTATGCGGCAGACTACTACGGCAAAAAACTGACGGATATCCTGCCCGCTTTGGGCACACACGCTCCCATGACAGAAGAGGAAATCCGGCGGATGTATGCGGATGTACCGCTGGAGCTGTTTCGCCAGCATAACTGGCGGAAGGATCTAAAAACTCTCGGGCGCGTCCCAGCCAAGTACATACGAGAAATCAGCGAAGGCCGGGTAGATTATGACTGGCCGGCTCAGGTTAATCAGCTGCTGACGGATGGCGGTTTTGATTTGATTCTGTCAATAGGCCAAGTTGTCCCGCATGAGGTCATCGGAATGGCCAATTACAATAAAAATATTTTTGTGGGTACCGGCGGGACCGAAGGCATCAATAAAAGCCATTTCCTTGGTGCTGCTTACGGGATGGAGCGCATTATGGGGCGTGCCGATACCCCTGTGCGGCGTGTTTTAAATTACGCATCGGAACACTTTGCTGGAAATCTGCCTATCGTATATGTCCTGACAGTAGTCAGTGCAGTCGATAACAGGCAGGCAGTGCGAGGGCTGTTTATCGGAGACGACATCGAATGCTTTAATCTTGCCGCCGCCTTGTCATTAAAGGTCAATTTCAAAATGCTTGACAAACCCCTGAAAAAGGCCGTGGTGTATCTGGATCCGCACGAGTTTAAGAGCACTTGGCTGGGCAACAAGAGCATTTACCGCACACGGATGGCAATGGCAGATGGGGGCAAGTTGATTGTTCTGGCCCCGGGATTGAAGGAATTTGGAGAAGATAAAGAAATTGACCGGCTGATTCGGCAATACGGTTACGTCGGCACAGACCGGGTGCTGCAGCTGGTGGAAGCCAATGCAGACCTGCAGAATAACCTTAGTGCCGCCGCTCATTTGATTCACGGCTCGTCTGAAGGCCGATTTGACGTTATCTATTGTCCGGGACATATTACAAAGGAAGAAATCGAATCGGCGGGCTTTTCTTACGCCGAACTTGACGCTATGATGCACAAATACAACCCCTGCTTGCTCAAAGACGGCTTCAATGAAGTGGATGGAGAGGAAATATTCTATATATCCAATCCCGGGCTGGGTCTGTGGGCATACAGGGAACGATTTAAATAAAAGAATCCAAACATTTTATCGAGGAGAATCACAGATGGCCAAGGCAGATATAGCAGTGGTAGGATTAGCAGTGATGGGCGAAAACCTTATTTTGAATATGGAAAGCAAAGGGTTTACCGTTGCCTGCTATAATCGGACTGTTTCCAAAGTGGATGATTTTATCAATGGCCGAGCCAAAGGCAAGAATATTATCGGCTGCCGGAGTATTGAAGAAATGACGGCTGCCCTCAAACGTCCGCGCAAAGTAATGATCATGGTCAAGGCAGGCAAGCCGGTGGATGATTTTATTGAGCAGCTTTTGCCACATTTGGGAGATGGTGACATTATCATTGACGGCGGCAACAGCCATTTTCCCGACACCATCCGACGTACCCAATATGTTGAAAGCAAAGGGAAACTTTACATCGGCACAGGCGTTTCAGGCGGCGAGGAAGGCGCTTTGCGGGGGCCTTCCATTATGCCGGGCGGCTCTCCTGCGGCATGGCCGCATGTTAAGCCCATCTTTCAAAAAATTGCCGCCAAGACCGACAAGGGTGAACCCTGCTGTGAGTGGGTTGGAGAAAACGGCGCAGGGCATTTTGTCAAAATGGTGCATAACGGCATAGAATACGGCGATATGCAGATGATATGCGAAACTTACCAGATGATGAAGCAGGGACTGGGGATGAGTAATGCTCAGATGCATAGTGTTTTTGCCGAATGGAACAAAGGGGAGCTCGATTCCTACCTGATAGAAATTACGCGCGATATTCTTGGGTATAAGGATTCCGATGGCAATGAAGTGGTCGATTTGATTTTGGATGCGGCAGGCCAGAAAGGCACAGGCAAATGGACGGTTCTGGCAGCCCTTGACAGCGGCCAGCCGCTGACGCTGATTGCAGAGGCGGTATTTGCCCGCTGTTTGTCAGCTCTTAAAGAAGAGCGTGTTGCCGCTTCAAAGGTGCTGGCCGGTCCGAACAAACAGTTCAACGGCAATAAAAATGATTTTGTCAACGATCTTCGTCAAGCTTTATATGCCTCAAAAATTGTCAGTTATGCACAGGGCTATCAGCTGATGCGGGCAGCGGCTAAGGAATACAACTGGAATCTCAATTACGGCGGGATCGCCCTGATGTGGCGAGGCGGATGCATTATTCGGTCTGCTTTCTTGGGCAAAATCAAAGAGGCCTTTGATAAGAATCCGAATTTAAGCAATCTTCTGCTGGATCCGTTCTTCAAGGAAGCTGTTGTCAAGGCACAAGATGCCTGGCGGCGTGTGGTAACCAGCGCAGTAACCATTGGAATCCCGATGCCTGCCATCAGTTCTGCATTGGCCTATTATGACGGCTACCGGAGTGAGCGGCTGCCGGCCAATCTGCTTCAGGCCCAGCGGGATTATTTCGGTGCTCATACCTATGAACGGGTTGATAAACCGAGAGGTCAATTCTTTCATACGAACTGGACAGGCCGCGGCGGTGATACGGCGGCATCTACCTATGTGGTATAAATTAGAAAGGATTTTCTCTCGCAGGAGGCAAAGCCGATGAAGACACCGTATATGCACGAAGATTTTCTTCTGCAGAATGACACAGCTAAAGAGCTGTATCACAATCATGCAGAAAAAATGCCGATTTATGATTATCACTGCCACCTGCCGCCGGCCCAGATAGCCGAAGACAAGCGGTTTGCCAACCTGACTCAAATATGGCTTTATGGAGACCATTATAAATGGAGAGCGATGCGGACCAACGGCATCGACGAGAGATACTGCACCGGCGATGCGGACGACCGCCAGAAATTCCGGCACTGGGCTCAAACAGTGCCTTTCTGCATCCGCAATCCGCTGTATCACTGGACGCATCTGGAGCTGAAAAAACCTTTCGGAATTACGGACATGCTGCTCAGTGCAGAGACCGCAGACACTATTTATGACAGATGCAGCGAAATGCTCCAGTCACCCGAATTCAGCGTCCGTAATATTATGCGCAAATGGAATGTCCGTCTGGTCTGCACAACCGAAGACCCGCTGGATATGCTTGAGCATCATAAGGCGATCCGTAAAGACGGCTTTGAAATTGCCGTTCACACGGCATGGAGACCGGACAAAGCCATGATGCCGGAAAATCTTGATGTTCAGAATGCTTGGATTGACAAGTTGGCTGAACTAACTAACATAGAAATCAACACATTTGACCGATATCTTGAAGCCATTCAGCAGCGGCATAACTATTTTCACGAACACGGCTGCCGTCTAAGCGACCACGGTCTGGATCGTCCTTTTGCGGCGGATTATACCGACAAGAAAATTCAGGCAATCTTTCTCAAAATTCGTTCACGGAGTCCCCTGTCACCGCTTGAAATTGACCAATTCAAATCGGCAATGATGATCGAATTTGGGAAAATGGATTATCGCAGGGGCTGGGTGCAGCAGCTCCACATCGGAGCCCTTCGCAACAACAATTCACGGATGTTCGCCAAACTCGGGCCGGATACGGGATTTGATTCCATAGCCGATTATGAAATTGCCCTGCCGCTATCGAAATATCTAGACAAACTTGCCAGTCAAGATATGCTGACAAAAACAATCCTGTACAACCTGAATCCAAAGGATAATGAAGTGATTGCCACTATGCTGGGCAACTTTCAGGGGGATGGTATCCCCGGAAAGATTCAATTCGGATCGGGGTGGTGGTTCCTCGATCAGATGGATGGGATGACAAAACAGATGAATGCCCTATCGAATCTGGGGCTGTTGAGCCGATTTATAGGCATGCTCACTGATTCCCGCAGCTTTTTATCTTATTCTCGCCACGAATATTTTCGTCGAATATTGTGCAATCTTCTTGGTGAAGAGGTTGAAAAAGGATTCTGGCCAAAGGATATGACACTGCTGGGACGGATGGTGGAAGATATCTGCTACAACAATGCTGTAAATTACTTTAGCATGAAACTCTGATTGTTCTTCTGTTTGCGGCTTGACGATATTCTGATTTGCTGATACAATACGTCAAAAACAGGCGTAAGGAAAGGATCTATCCATGACACAGAATCTGTTAGCCATATTCGGTCTGCCGGGCGGCGGAGAATGGATTATTATTTTGATTATCGCGGTTTTGATTTTCGGACGAAGGCTGCCTGAAATCGCCCGCGGACTTGGTAAAAGTATTACCGAATTTAAGAAAGGCATAAAAGATACCGAGGATGAAGTCAAGGACGCTCTGGAAGAATCGGATAAAATCGCCGAAAAACATACGGAAAAGAAAATCAATCCCCCTTCCGATTAATTGAAACAGACCTCTTTATTTTACCTGCCTTTTACGCCTCCATATCCGGCAGACAATTATACTGCTTTCGTAGAGAAAATAGAGCGGAACCGCCAGAGAAATCTGGGAAACAACATCCGGCGGTGTTGCGATTGCGCCGACGACAAAACACCCTAAAAAAACATATTTCCGTACACGGCAGAGTGTTTCAACTGACACCAGCCCCATCCGTTCAGCAAAAACAATTGCAATGGGTGTTTGGAAAGCTGCGCCGAAAACCAGAGACAGTATCAATATAAAATTCACGGACTTTGTCAGGGAAGGCTGGTAATTCAGATAATCGATGCCGGGATTGAAACGTACAAAGAACTTAAAGACAAAAGGCGCGATTACAGTTAAAAAAAAGAGTACACCCGTCGTAAAAAGAAATGCGCTGGCAGGAGCGACCATTTTGACAAAACGGCGTTCATGAGTATAGAGCCCCGCCGAAACAAATGCCCAGATTTGATAAAACAGCCACGGTGAACAGATAAGAATCCCTAATACCAGAGATGCCTTCAAGTAAACCATAAACGGTTCCGGCACATCAATAGCAAGCAATTTCATTTCAATGTTCAAATCTGTCATCGCCCTTTTATACGGCCATAAAATAAACTGCAGAAACCACTTGCCGAAAACCAGACCGATTATAGATGCGGCGGCTAATCCGACCAAGCTGAGAATCAGACGTGCTCGGAGCTCCTCCAGATGGTCTCCCAGACTCATACTTTTGAGTTCTTCTTCATCGTGGTGTCTTCGTTTGCTTTCGCTCATATTTATCAAATCAGCCGCAGATTTTCCTGTACTTATAGAATATAGAGCAGATAGTTTAAGGAAAACAAGAGCTATTGGCAACTATTTTAAATAGCCGCCGGCGTAGACTTTCTTATAATGAAGTTATGCAATATAAAACAATTGTAATGTTGATTGCTGGCATCTTGTTTTGTTTGGGCAGTGCAGGATATGTCGTGTTTAAAAGTATCCTGCGGAGCAAAGACAGGAATCGTATTGGGGAATACAATGAGATGTTTGAAGTTGACAATCCGTATTTCCTGAAATATCAACGTTGGATCCGTATTTGCTTTACTGTGGTTATTATCAGCATGCTGTTGCTTTTTGTTTGTATTGCTATTTAATGGTTCAATGATAGCGTTGTATTTTTTTTTCTTTACAAATCTAAATATCTGGTATACAAAAAAGTAATAGTGGAGATATAAGGGAATGTTTTACACAAAATAGGAGAGAATTGTTATGGAGCAAAATGCAGAAAATCAACCTACTTCATCTGAAAATCAGCCGCAGCCATCTTCTCAATCGCCTCAATCTTCCAATATCAGTCAAGTCCCTCAGGATTCCAGAAATATGGCTATGCTATGCCATTTACTGGGACTTTTTACAAGTTTTGTCGGTCCGCTGATTTTGTGGCTGATAAAAAAGGATGAGGATAAGTTTGTGGACAGCCAAGGTAAAGAAGCTCTCAACTTCCAAATCACGGTAATAATTGCAGGTATTGCCGCCGGCTTGCTGTCGTTTATCTGCATCGGAATATTTGTAGCGATTGCCGTATCTATTTGCGATATCGTTTTCTGTATTTTGGCCTGCGTGGCTGCCAGCAAAGGGCAGGATTACCGATATCCCCTAAGTCTGCGGCTGATTAAGTAGAAACTTGCTCGTTTCGCTCAAAAAGGCATTTTATTCCCTTCAAAAACGGGATAAGATGCCTATTTTGTATCTATAGGAGGATAAAATGCCGGCTTGCATATACGGTGTTTTACTGCTATTATGATGTTATATGGGAAAACAATCCAAACAAAATCCGGCTCCTTCCGTTCAGAATAAAAAGGCCTGGCACAATTTTGAACTTGTAGAAAAAGTTGAGGCAGGTATCGTTCTGCTTGGAACGGAGGTAAAAAGTCTGAGGGAGCGGCAATGCGACTTGGACGGCAGTTATGCTCGTTTAGCAGACGGAGAGGTGTGGCTGCTGGGCTGTAAAATTGCCCCGTATGAACGAGGGGGCTACACAAACCATGAGCCTCTTCGGAAGCGCAAGCTCCTGCTGCATAAAAATCAAATTCGAAAAATCCGCACAAAACTGGAGCAGCGGGGATTTACGCTTGTTCCAACCCGGATTTATTTTAACGATCGCGGAAAAGCTAAAGTGGAACTGGCGTTGGCAACCGGCAAAAAACTGCATGACAAGCGTCAGGCCCTTCGGGAAAAGCAGGCACGCAAAGACATCGGCAGGGATATGAAATATAAATAACGTATTTCTGTAATGGAGCAAACCATGGCGGACAATGGCAAGAAAATCATCATCGATGAAGATTGGAAAGCCCAAGCACAGCGGGAGAAGGAAATTTTAAAAGAACAGGAAAAACGGGAAAAGGAGCAAGCCAGTTATCCGGGTCTTCCGTCGGCAGATTTTGCCGGTCTGGTAAGTATGCTGGCTACACAGGCATTTTACGCTCTGGGTGTTATAGGTCCGCAGGACGGCAGAGAAGAAGACCGTCAGCCGGACTGGGCTATGGCCAAGTTCAACATTGATATGCTTGGCGTGCTTGAGGAAAAATGCAAAAATAATCTGTCTGACGAGGAAGACAAGCTGCTGAAGGGAACATTAGGGCAGCTGCGCATGCTTTTTGTTCAACTATCGGAAAAATGACCTGTGGCTTCCATTTTGGATAAAATCCTTTCTGATAAACGGGCAGAAGTCCAGCTGCGCCGTCAGCAGCAGCCAATAGAACTGCTGATGGAAAAAGCGATGGGACTTAAAAAATGCCGCAATTTTTATCAGGCAGTTACAAAACCTAATCCGCGAGGACTGAATGTTATTGCCGAGGTTAAAAAGGCCTCTCCGTCGGCCGGCCTGATACGGGCAGATTTTGATCCCGTTCAAATAGCCCGGATTTATCAGCGATGCGGTGCTGATGCCATCAGCGTTCTGACAGATGAACCGTATTTTCAGGGCAAGCTGGAATATCTCAGTCAAATCAAGGAAGCTGTCTGTCTGCCAGTGCTTCGCAAGGATTTTATTATCGATCCCTATCAAGTTTACGAATCGCGGGCAGCAGGAGCAGATGCCATTTTGCTGATTGCAGAGGCACTGACCCCTTCGATGCTGATGGATCTGCTGATACTGGCTAATGAGCTGACGCTGACGGTGCTGATTGAGGTACATAATGCTGATACGCTTCTGCAGATGCGAAGCATCATCGGCTTTCCCCAGAAAAATTACAGCGTGCTTGGGATTAACAACCGGGATCTTGCCACGATGAAAGTGGATTTGAATACCACTGGCCGGCTGGCCGAACTGGTCGATAACCGCCGCGAGTTGATCGCTGAAAGCGGGATACAAACAAGGGCAGATGTCGAGAAGCTCATACGAATCGGCATCGGGGGCGTTTTAATCGGTCAGACGCTTTGTCAGAGCCCAGATATTCCGTCTAAGTTTAACGAGCTGTTCGGCAGCTGCGAAGGGTAAATGTGTCGATTTTAATCTTCTTTGCGATTGGATTAGCCGCTGGCGTACTGGGCGGCCTGCTCGGAATCGGCGGATCGATTGTCATTATCCCTGCCTTAACCATTCTATATGGCGAAAACCAGCATCTTTATCAGGCATCGGCAATGATCTGCAATTTCTTCGTCTCTGCAGCAGCTATTATTGCACACTGGAAAGCCGAGTCCTTTGACAAGACCGTATTGAAATGGATGGTGCCCTTGGCCGTTCTGGGCATTTGGGGAGGAGTTGCGTTGAGCAACTGCACAATTTTTGCTGCAGAAAACAGCTATCTTCTGGCACGTGTATTCGGAGCGTTCCTGATTTATGTTGCGGTCTATAATATCCGTCATCTGTACCTGCACTGGCGAGGCAAAAACATTACACTCCATGGTCCTCCGGTTGCGTCGATGGCGCATTTGGTTTTGTCGGGATTCTGCGGTGCGGCAACAGGTCTGGCTGCAGGTCTGCTGGGCATTGGAGCCGGAACCATAGCGACGCCCCTACAGCAGCTTTTACTGCGGATGCCTCTGTGCAAAGCGATGAGCAACTCGGCCGGTATAATTGTCGCGATTGCATGGCTGGGAGCAATTTATAAGAATCTTACCTTAGCCCAGCATGGTCTGCATTGGAGCAGTTCGCTGCATATCGCAATTTTTGTAATTCCCGGTTCTATCGCGGGTGGATATATTGGAGGTCATTTAATGCATCTTCTGCCGAGAAATCTTGTTCGTTTCGTCTTTATTCTTGTGTGTGCGCTGGCCGCCGCCAAACTGCTGACAGTCTGCCCTGCTTGATATGGAACAGGCGGTTTTCTGCAGACAGAGTTATTCTATCACTCGAACCGAAAGGATTTCTACCGGTTCGACTGGCACATCATTATAGAATCCTTTTCGGGTTGTTTTTACAGCGGCTATCTTATCTACCACATCAAGACCTTCTACGACTCTGCCGAAAACCGCATATCCTATTTTATCTGGCTCGGCCCCCTGACAATCGAGAAAATGATTGTCCTTCTGGTTGATAAAAAACTGATTGGTTGCACTGTCAGGGTCTGATGTTCGGGCCATTGCAATTGTGCCGCGTTTGTTCTTCAGACCATTAGAGGCCTCGTTAATAATCGGATCATGACTGGATTTGGGACGCAGGTCTTTGGTCATTCCCCCGCCCTGTATCATAAAACCGTTAATCACTCGATGAAAAACTGTACCGTCATAAAAGCCGTCATTAACATATTCGAGAAAATTTTTGACCGTTACCGGCGCCGCATCGGCATCCAGCTCAATAAGCATATCGCCCAATGTTGTTTTCATTTGAACTTTTGTACAAGCCATACAATCCCCATTTTCAAGATAGAAGAATTATCTCTATTCTGCCGCAATAGATTCTATAATAATAGTATCAGCCGGAACATTGGAATGAGGGCCTACGCGTTTGGTAGGTACAGCCGCAATCGCATCTACCACATTCATTCCGCTAACGACTTTTCCAAAAACAGCATACCCCGGCTTCATCGGGCCGTCAAAATCCAGCGAACGGTTATCAACATGATTGATGAAAAACTGACAGGTAGCGCTGTCGGGTGCATTGGTACGGGCCATTGCAATTGTACCGCGTTCGTTTCGCAACTGATTATAAGACTCATTTTTGATTGGTGCATTAGTGGGCTTTTGCTGCATTTCAGGGGTAAAACCGCCGCCTTGTATCATAAAATTAGGAATAACGCGGTGGAAAATTGTTCCATTATAGAAACCTGAATGTACATAATCCAAAAAGTTTTTGACAGTAATAGGTGCTTTATCGGCATACAATTCAATCTGAATGTCGCCTTTGCTGGTTTTCATCCGTACAATGGGATTTTTTGCTTTACCAGCCTCTCCTGAATCGGGGATTTGGCCTGTTAATTTTTTTATCAGCTCAGTCTCTTCTGGACTGTAAGGAGTCCCATCAGAGCGAAATACTTCATGAAACCAAATCTCCGGTTCGGCCGTAAACTGCCTGCGCCAAGATTCCCAAGGGTATTGTGTTTGAGTTTTGCCGGCAACCAAGCCCCAGTTGATCGCTCCGATGCGATTGTCCTTAAAATAAGGGAGCTGTTCTGCAAATGTGGAACCTGCTGCTCGAGCCATATATTCTGTACAAATCAGCGGCCGCCCGTAGGGTTTTAAGCTTTCCACACGCTCTTTCGTGCGGCTCAGAGGGCTGTAATCATGGAACGTAATGATATCGGAGTTTTCGAGTGAATATTTGTTAAGGGTATCGGCTTTATCCGGATGCCATTCGTTTTTCCAAACTCCAGCCGTCAACGGCTGTGAGGGATTGACCTGACGGGCCCATGCAAATACTTTCTGAAGCAAATAGAGTCCCAGCTCATCTTTATTTTGCGGCTCCAATTCGGAATATGCGGGAACATTATTGTTACCGGGTTCATTATACAAATCCCACATCAGAACACGGGAATCATTTTTGAATCTCTCCAAAATGCCCGTTACATATGGGCGCAGAGTCTCTATTTTTTCAGGGGATTTGAGGATATCAATATGCGGACCTTGCACCCACCCGGAATTATGGAGGTGCGGTTTGGGCGGACGCTGTTTACCCAACTGGGGATAGGGATCCCAGACGCTGTCAAAAAGGACAAACATCGGTTTTATCTTATGTCTGTCAGCAATCACCAGAAACTGCTCTATTCGCCTCAAAAATCCTTCGCTGTCCTGCTGCCACAGCAAATCATGAAGGAACACCCGCACTGTATTCATCCCGATGCCGGCAGCCCAGCCCAGTTCTCGGTCAATTGTCTGGGGGTCAAAAGTTTCTTCCTGCCACATTTCCAACTGATTTATGGCGGTGCTGGGTGTAAAATTACAGCCAACCACCCAAGCCTGGCTGTTATACCAATCCTGCGCCTTTTGGCTGGACCACCGCAATGACACTTCAGATTGAGCGGAACACAACATAGCTGCCGCCAGAAACAGAAAAACACACACCTTTTTCATCTTCATTTGTCTCCTGTTTTCAACTCTTCTTTCTTTGGACGACAAATAATATACCCGTCATTTGTTCTTTTGCCAGTTATTTCTTACAAGGTCCGTCTTCATTGAAAATCTTTATTTGCATTCTTTTTTAATCTTGATTTTATCAAACAAGCCGCACCCGCTGAAAACAAAACCAAACAGATCCCGGCAATGGCAGCAAATATGCCGGCTGAGCTGATACTTCGTCCCCAGAATCTTGCTGCGGTTATGACAGCCAGCAGTAGAAAAACAGGAATAATTAGCGCAAACAGCATGTTGAAACGGCGAAAAAATACGCTGCGTCGCTGATGCTGAATCCAGATAAAGGTAAAAGCAGCATAAGCAGTAAAATGAAAAATACTATCCAAATGATATTTCGGATAAATATGAGGAAGATTTGACATTGTGGAAACAACAAAAATAAATACCGCTGAGGCCGTCAGCATAGCCGGCCAAAAATCGAACAGCATCAATACCACCACACCTGCCGCCATTCCTAATATATCCGATAGAAAATCGATGATATCCGAGGAACGCCCCATTATCATCCCCTGCAGACATTCATCCAATGCAGCATAAACTGTAATGATGGCTATTACTATCCAAGTCTTCAGCTTGTCCCAGCGTATCTTATCGTAAGGACTGACAGCAAACCAAATCAGGAAAGTCAATACAAAATACGCCAGCACATGCATTGTCTTATCACTCATTCCGCTCCTGCGAGCGATCTCAGGCACAGGAATATGCGTCAGCCAGAAAATGGCCGGCCAATAAATTCCAAGAGCTGTTAAAACTGATTTGTGGCGGCGAAGTAAATGCATCAGCGTTTTACGGCGCAAAATGGCTTCTCATGGAAGTAATATCTATTCATCTACAGGCCCTTGCGAGCAGCTGGTGGGCTGGTTCACAGAATTGCATGCTGTGATTTGCTGTAGGCCAAAAACATCATACGCAGAACCGTACTGTGCCAGATAGCACAGTGAATAAGCTCGCCGCCACACCAGCAAGGGCAGCATCATGACAGTTCCAATATAGGGAATTGCCAGAATGCATGCTGCGCAGCAGCAGGTAGCAAATATGGCCGCCAACACGATTACAAATAAAATAATGCCCACGACAAATAAAAAAGATAGATACAGCGTAAACGGCCACATATAGCCGAATAAAAGAGTTTTAAATTCCCGCCAAGCAGCAAGAGCGGAACATCGCCGAAGATACATAATAGGGATTATAAAATCTTTTGTCATCAATTTGATAAGGCCAATAGTCATAAGCACAAATATAAATCCTGATACCAGTAGAACAATCCAAAACAGATGCATCACAAAAGCGAATCCCTTAATAAACATCACCACACCCAGAAAAACTGTTGGCACAAGAAAAACAGCCGACGTTGCAAGGCCAACCAGCCATAAGACAATATTGAACACAAACAGACTGTTGGCCTGATCTGCATATTCCTTCCATGGATAAACAACATGGGCACTGTTCCTGGCTACACAATCCAAAAACATAAATTGCCCCCGGCTGTGCAGCCACAGAAGCAAAGCCGATATGGCAAGAACAATGACTGCTACAGCCGTTCCAACTGAAAGAATAACCGGCAGATTACTAAGAACGACATCTTTTAGATGCAGGATTTTATTTTGCAGATCCTGTATGTTATCAAATTTGTTCAATTGATAATTGAATCCCGGACCGCGGCTTCCAAAGGAAGCCAGCCATGCACAAAACCCGATAGTAAGCCATTTTACGACATCAAAAGGATGAAAAAGGATTTCCCTTGTTTTTTCGATAGCCGCTCCAATTGGCTCTAATATGCCGATATTTCCGGCCTGTATCTGTTCCATTGCCAACCTCTCTTTCTAATGATCATGCCGTGCCTAATAGCATTATTATATAGGACGCACAGGAATTCCTCTCTGATGCAGAAAATCCTTAACTTGTTTGATAGTGTAAGTACCATAGTGAAAAATTGAGGCCGCCAGTACAGCATCCGCTTTGCCTTTTTCAAGCACCTCAGCCAAAGATTCCAGCGTTCCAGCTCCCCCAGAGGCGATTACCGGAATACCCACGGACTCGGCAACAGCCCGAGTCAGTTCTATGTCATAGCCGGATTGTGTGCCATCAGCATCCATACTGGTCAAAAGAATCTCGCCGGCACCAAGTTTTTCAGCCCGTACTGCCCATTGGACTGCATCAATTTCTGTAGGTTCAGAACCTGCCTTTACACACACTTGCCAATGGCCCGCCCGGATTCTGCTCCGGCGGGCATCAATTGCCAGAACTACGCACTGGGATCCGAATCGCTCGGCGGATTCTTTCAATAAGTCTGGATTTGATACGGCAGCTGTATTAACCGAACATTTATCCGCTCCGCTCCGCAGCAAAAGACCTATTTCATCGGCTTTTGATATTCCCCCTCCGACGGTAAAGGGAATGAAAACATTCTGGGCTACTTTTTCGACAAGTTCAACAATGGTCTTTCTCGACCGGATAGTAGCTGTAATATCCAGAAATACAAGTTCATCGGCCCCTTCCTCACTGTAGCGGGCGCCTAATTCCACAGCATCGCCGGCATCCCGCAGATTCAGAAAGTTTACTCCCTTGACAACACGGTTATCTTTCACATCCAGGCACGGAATGATGCGCTTTGTCAGCATGATGAAAGCCTTTCACGGCAAATAGAGACAAAATTTCTCAATACCTGCAAGCCATCAGTGCCGCTTTTCTCGGGGTGGAATTGGCAGCCGTAAATATTGCCTTTTTCAACAGCGGCAGCAATCAGAACACCATATTCTGTATAGGCAGTTGTGGTCAGCGGGTCATTTACTTGTGCATAGTATGAGTTGGCAAAGGCAAAATGTCTGCCTTCGTGCATATGCTTAAACAGCCGCATTTCTGGTGTAAATGTTACATAATTCCATCCCATATGTGGAATAGTCAGCCCTGCATCTTGAGGAATAGGAATAACCTTTCCTTTTATCAATCCAAGACAGCGATGCACACCCATTTCATGGCTTTCATCAAATAAAAGCTGAAAGCCGACACAGATGCCCAGCAGCGGTTTGCCTGCAGCCGCCTGTTCTTTTATTATATCGGCAATAGGTGTCACCCGCTGCATAGCATATCCGCTGGCCCCGACCCCGGGCAGAATCAGACCGGCCGCTTTGCGGATAATGGCCGGATTGCAGCTTACCGTTATATCTGACCCAATATAACGAAAAGCATTTGTTACGCTCCGCACATTCCCTACACCATAATCTATAATAACCAGCATATATGACAATTTCCTGCAGATTTAACGGATTATTTCTGATATACCCGTATTTCTAATTATACTAGGATGACCATGATTTATCAACTCGATTTGTCGGAAAGCAGGCGGTTCAAGAAAGACAGACTAGTCTTATTGTCGCGGCTTCTTTGAGCTGCACAAGGGACAGTTTTGCATTGATAGGGGTTTTTCAAGGCGGCTTTGGGCCAGCAGCTCGTCATCTGTAAAAACAGTCAGAGTGGGACCATCCCTTATAATCCGGCCCTGATTGAGAACAATAGTGCGTGGACATAATTCTATTGCCAAATCCAGATCATGGGTGGCGATGATTTTTGTATGCTCAAAGGTCTGCAGCAGGGCAATCAGTTCACGCCGGCTTCGAGGATCTAAGCTGGATGACGGCTCATCCATAAGCAAAACATCCGGACTCATCGCCAATACCGCGGCAATAGCAGCCCGGCGTTTTTCACCTGCAGACAGTTTATAGGGGGGGCGGTCCTTTAATTGCGAAATACCCACACGCTCCAAGGCCTTCATTGCAACAGGTATCACTTCCTCTCTGCCAAATCCCAGATTCATTGGTCCAAAAGCAACATCCTCAAATACTGTCGGCATAAAGAGCTGGTCATCACTATCCTGAAAAACCATTCCGACAGAACGGCGCACAGCAGCACGCGTGCGGGATGTAACCGCCCAGTCCCCTATTTGCACCGATCCTTTTGTCGGCAGCAGACAGCCACTAAGATGAAGAAGCAAAGTGGACTTGCCCGCCCCATTGGCTCCAACCAGAGCTACAGATTCCCCATGTGAAATTCGAAAATTTACCCCCGCCAATCCGATTGTTCCATCCGGATAAACATAATGCAAATCGCAGGCCTGAACAATATGGTGACTCACAGCAGGATTCCTGTTATCAATTTTCCTAGCTGCATCGGGGGATTTGTAAAACGAAAGAGCATGCAAAGCCCAGTAATACTTAATAAAAACAGCGTGTCGGCGTTTGTCCATCGCAGTTGTCGGGATAAACGCAGGCTGCCATCAAAGGCCCGACAATACATGGCCTGATAAATACGCTGAGAGCGGGCTGTGGTTCTTAAAAAAAGAGTTCCCAGCAGCTTTGAAAAAACCGGGATACTTACTGTTTGTTTTAAAGGTGCCCGCAAGTAAAATGCACGCAGCATCCGTCCGCTTTCCTCTGCCAGCACGAAACCATACCTGTACAAAAACATCAGCTGCAATACGAATATTTCAGGCACCGCAAGTTTTTCCATGGCTAGACACAGCATATAAAATCCTGTTGTGCCTACAAGAATAAGGACCATTAGCACGGTAAGACAAAAGCGAAGCATAATAGACGCAAAGGAAACTACTCCGCCTGAGATTTGCAAACATCCAATCTGCAGCAGGATCTGACGGTCAAGCAGCGGATTAAAGACCGCAAACATCACGGCAAAGGGGGCTACCCACAGCATTCGCTTGATTAAATACAGCGTCGGCAGGCGGCTTATCGCCGTTAAAATAATCGGGATCGCCATAAATGACAAAACAGGCATAATTTGGTACTTATCAAAAGACATAACCATTCCAATAAACACACCGGCCGCCAGCAATTTTGCGCGCGGATCCAGACGATGAATCCAGCTGTCTCCTGCAGCCAGAGTATCCATATAGCCTAGATTATGAAGAATAGTTTCTGTCTTCATTATCTATATTATGCTTTTCATACAAAACACTTTCACCGGTTTATATCCGAAAAAGGTATTTATAAAAGATTCCGGAGTTTTATATATTTCGTTTTAGACTCGAGGGTTTAAGTTTCCATTTGAGCAAAAAGCCGATCCCTGCAGACAAAACAAGCGTCGAAACCACCCCAACCAACCCGGAGATGGTTGTTTCGGCACTGACGGCAGGCCATTTCGGCTCTGTCTGGCTCTTTTCCTCCGGTACTTGCTTGAAGCTGTAATCCGGCAGAAAGGCAGTTTTCTCCTGAATACTGTCTAGTTTGTCGTAAAGAGGGTGTGCCAACGGCTCCAACTCTTCGCGGCCGGCGGTTTTTAACATTGACCACTCAAGTCCATCGGGGGCAGAAGATGCAAACCAACTTAACATTCCCCCGATAATAACCGCAGCCAATATCAATCCCATATATTTGACTGATAATGACGCGTTTTTTGCCTGCGGCTGTATTGTATATATAATCTGCGGATTGGTTTTTGCGATAAATCTCACAACACCGGCCGTTACAAATCCTTCAACAATTCCTATTGCCAAATGGATAGGCAGCATTGTCATTATGAAAGTTCCAAATGGCAGTTCTGAAATGCCGGATAAAACCGTCTGCATAACAACGCTGAACGCTCCCAGCTGCAATCCCAAAACCGCAGAAATTATTGATGCCCAGAATAACTTAGTCTGAGACGGCTGTTGTGCCGCAATCTTTTTATAGATGAAAGGATATGCTACAAAGCATGTCCAAAATCCAAGATTGAAGATATTACATCCCAAGGCCAAAAGACCTCCATCGGCAAAAAAGAGAGCTTGGATCGTTAAAATAGATGCCATCACCAAAAAGCCAGCCCAAGGTCCCAGCAATATCGCCAAAATCATTCCGCCGCCTAAATGTCCGCTGGAACCTGTTGCCGGTATTGCAAAATTAATCATCTGCGCTGCAAAAACAAATGCCCCGGTTACTCCCATAAGAGGAATTTTGCTGTCGTCCAGTTTGGTGCGGATTTGCCTGCAGCTGTATCCGATTAGTCCAGCGGAAATAGCCCAGAAAGTCCCTCCTACTGCCGGTGAAATTAATGCGTCTGCCATATGCATATCAATTTTCTCCTTTTAAGCAGGTTTGTTACCGCTTAAAATGCAATTAAAGCCCGCAACCCCAGCACAATTGCATCGCTTCCAGATTTGTCGCCGCCGGGATTGGTAATATATTGAATGGATGGAGTTATCGTCATCCATTTGGTTAGAACTGCGCTGTAATACAATTCTGCTGCGCTTTCATAATCCTCTGTGAAGGCAGTATCAGCAGAATCGCTGAATGCCCCATAAGCAAAGCCCAGTCCCAATATATCCTCATTGCGGCCGCAGAACAGACCCTGATACTGCAGGCCCCCACTGTAAAATTCGGCAATATCATTGCTGCGGCTGGGAGCATATCCAAACCGGAAAAATATGCCTAGTCCCTGCATATCTTCAGGATTTTCCCTTGTTACCTTCTGATCACAGCTGATATATACGCCTGCATCATCCCGATATTTTTTATCGGAATCCGATTGCAATTTGGGCTGGGGATCATACCAGACACCCAGCCGGTAAGCCCCCTGCAAGGGTCCTTTGGGGGAATCTATTTGCGGAGTTATGCCCGTTTCGGCCATATAAATGAAATAATCTTCTTGATGAAATGCTGTATTAAAGCCAGTTTCTCGCTTATCTGCCTGCGCATCGGCGGTACCGGCTGAAAGATACCAGTTTTCAATCGGATTCCAATATATGATGGCACCCAATCCATAATCAGGAAAGGGGATGGTTGGGTTGTTTACTAATGCACTATTAAGAAATTGGGTGTTTTCATCATTGGCATACATATTGCCGTCAAACGACACAGGACAGCCCCGACATTCAAAACCGCCGGTCATATCAATTTTACCCAAGCGAATCTGCAGCGTATCATCAAAACAGGTTTGCTGGTACCACAATTCGATAACGTTAAATGCTTCGCGAGGAGCGAAATCTCCATTTACTCCAAATGCCGAATTCACAGATGTATCATTAATATCCCGCCGAGGCCAAGTACCTTCTGAGTGCATATAAATCGTGCCGCCCTGTATACCCAGCAGGCGTTCCAGATCGGCGTTCATTTCTAAGTCATAACTTCCGCTCCAGCGGCCCTGTCGCCGGTGAGTGCTTATTCCCCCCTTGGTGTTGGCCTGATAGATGCTGGTCAAACTGAACGCAAAATCAAGTCCGCTGGATTCCAATGATACAGTGCCATCGGTTAAGGCACCCCGCTGCTGCATATGTTCGGAAGGATCGGCCCATACAAATCCTGTCAACAATACCAGCAATAACATGTCTGATTTAATGGATTTCATTTTCTTATCCTTGCGCATAAAATTTTATTATTTGTGCTATTAACGCATAAAAATATATTATTTGTGCTACTGGGTCAAGGAATTACTTGAAAAAAAATTAAATTGCCCTAAATTTTATTCAGATTGGGCAGAATTTATAAAAACCCCTTTTTTTCAACTGAATTTAATGCTTCTGTCTAGAAAACTAACTGCGGCGTATCAGATGGGATAAAAGTTTTGTCTTAGCAAGAGGATTTTATGAGCACTATTGAACGAGTCGGGGTTTCGCTGGAAAAAGATCTTTTGGAGCGGTTCGATGCGTTAATCAGCAAACAGGGATATACTAACCGTTCGGAGGCCATCCGAGACCTTATTCGGCTGCGTCTATCCGAGGAGCAGCTGGCAAATCCAAATATCGAAGCTGCGGCCGGAGTTTTTCTTGTTTATGACCATCATGCAGCAAAAGTGGCTGACAAGCTGCTTGACCTGCAGCATGGTCATTTCTTAGAGATTATCGCCTCTACCCATATCCATCTTGATCATCATAATTGTCTGGAAGCCATTATCCTCAAAGGCAAAGTCAGCCAAATCGAACAGCTGGCAAGCCGTATGGGAAGCTTAAAAGGTGTCAAGCTCAGCCGGATTGCCTTAATGACTCCTGTTGGCAAAATTGCCTGACAGACAGAGGAGTTTTTACCATTCGCCCGGCGTCAGGGCTTCATGGAACGGCTGATTCCACCACGCCGCATCGCGAAGATAATGCTTGGACCACATTGCGGCATTAACGCCATCGGCAACCGCGGTTACCAGCTGCATCGCAGCACCGCATCGGCAGTCCCCTGCCGCAAATACCCCCGGCACCCGCGTTCGAAGATAGGCCGGATCACAGCGGATAAATCCCTGTTCAGTCAAATCCACAAAACCTTTGAGGAACTGGGTGTTTGGGACCATGCCAACAAAGATAAAAACGCCGTCGCATTGAAGCTCCTCGGTTTGCCCTGTCTTAACATTTTTCAATATCGCTTTTTCGACCTTTCCAGTGCCTTCAATAGCCGTCATCACCGTATCCAATCTTAATTCGAGATTGCTGTTAGGCTTGCTGACATATGCCAGCAATTCTTCGACCAGCACTTTTGTCGCTCGAAACTCCTGCCGACGGTGGACCATATAGACCTTTTTGGCATATTTAGCCAGATGCAGCGTATCTTCAACCGCTGTATTGCCTCCGCCGACGGCGACGACAGTTTTATCCTTAAAAAAGGGCGCATCACAAGTACCGCAGTAGCTGACGCCTGTACCGGCTTGTCGGAATTGATCTTCTCCCGGCACGCCTAGAGCACGATAGGAACTGCCCGGCGAAAGTATAACAACGCGTCCTAAAAAGGTATGTTTGGCAGAAGCAACTGCAATAAGGCCGTCTGGTCTGCGGTTGAGTGTTTTAACTTCGGTGCTGGTTTTTATCTCAGCCCCGAAGTTTTTGACCTGATTAACCATTTTCATAATCAGGTCGGGGCCGCTGATATTTTCATAGCCGGGGTAATTTTCGATACGGTCGGTATTGTTGATTTGTCCGCCGGGATAAAACTTATCGATTAAAAGCGTCTTTTGCCGGTCACGTGCTGTATATAAACCGGCTCCTAATCCGGCCGGACCTGCCCCTACAATGATGCAGTCATAAATGGTTTCTGTCATTTTACTCTCCGTTTTAAAATCATACCAGAATCCAAATTGATGAGCTTATTGACTGTGGCTATCTGGTCTTGCGGCATAGGAAAATCTTCGCCGAAAATAGATTCAATCTGCTGGAGAGTTGCCGCAATCCAAATTCGACCCCTCTGACGCGGCTGCTGCTCAAATTTTCCAATCAGTCTGCCCTCCGGGTCAAAAAACAGCTCCTCGAAAGAGTTCGGATGATGCAGGAAATCCAGACGGACAACAAATGCAGCATTCTGGGATTTTGCCGTCGCCTGTTCTTTTTGAATTTTTTCCACATGCACCGGCACAACCTGACCTGTTGGGGCAAGAACATCCACCATTACATCATTATACGTGCTGTCCAGCAACACTGCTGCATACTCGGGCAGGAGAATCTCCGGCAAAATAAAAAAGGATGCAGCCGATATTTTAGGTTTTTCTATATTGCATTCTACCTGCAGTTTTCCCGCCCCATCGGCCCTGATATCATACGTTTTCGGTGCCGTCATCCCCGGATATTTCAAGATGGTTTTCCAAAGGTAGTTTTTCTCAGAGGGATTAAGCCACAAGGATGATTCATATCTTACGCCCCGGTTTTCATACTGCCAAACCCGCATCTGGTGCAGCTTCTGGTTATTCTCATAACAGCGAAAATAGCCGAGGTTTCTTCCCAGCTCATCCCGAATTAGAAATGCCTCCGGCTGTATCGGATTGCTCTTCTGTCCTAAAGCCATAAGGAATGATTCAAGCAGGGCCAGCCCTTCGTTTAATGCGGCTGGCTTTTTATATTGAATGCCGGCTGCCAACGAACGAAAGATATGTTCTGCGTAGTAGTCATCCATCGTACGGGAAACTACCTGGAGTTCAAGCGAACGGCCGAAATCCAATATAGTTGCGCCCATATAGGCACTGCTGTTGAGGCTCGAAACACCACTGAGAGCCGTAAAGGCCATTTTAACCGGCTCGTTTAAGTATTCAATTTCCTGCAGCGCGGAATTGGCTTCTGCTGCCCGTCTTTGCAGCAACTTGTCTGGCAGCACTTCAGGGGTATGAAGATTATAACGCCAGCGGACCTCGATGTCTGCATCGCGGCTGCGAAACCGCCCAATCAAGGTCATCGAATTGTCCATTTCGTAGCGCCAGACATCCGTACGCTCCCAACCCGGATTGGCAGGCATTGAGACAGACAAGCCCGATCCGGTCAGTACGATCGGTTCCGATAGAACAATTCGCGAACGGTTTCGGACGATAACATTGGCGATTATTAGTCCGATAACAAAAATGCCCAACAGGACGACCTCGGCCAGCGAATAGCGTTTTACTTTCTCTATATCCATAATTTCAAATCATACCTTCAAATATCCGATTTTTCAACCGACGTGTTGCAAAAACTGATGCGAACGGATGAAAAATCTAACCGCTGATGGCTGCAAAGTCGATAGAGGAGTTTAGCATCTTATTGCGAATAAAGAACTTAACTGCAACAAGCCGTTTTTATAGTCAGGTTGGTATTCCATGGAAGTGTATAACTGTTCGGGAAGCCCTCAAGGTTCTGCTCAAATGAGCCGATTTATGGGAAAAGAGATACCCAAAAAAGATTAGATATGCGATAAAAAAAGGGCTTATTTATGAATTTAGCGCCGGCATCCTGCAAAGAAGTTCTTTATTTAGATGAGAGAAAGGATTTTTTGCTTCAGGCCATTCAAGAGCAATCACCGGTTATCGCCAGCTATCTATTCGACGGCAAGTGGCACTTGCTGGAAATGAAAACAATAGGGTTTTCTGAAGATTTTATTACATTTAAGGCGCAAAAGCCATCCGAAAACCTAAAGGCCGAACAACCTGTCGGCATATGCATTCATCAGGGATATTTTAAATACTTATTTGACACGGCTGTGCAGGCAGTCAGCAGCGAAGGATATATGCCCCTGATAAAAATGGATTTGCCGGACCGTGTTGAGCGGATTCAGCGCCGTATGTATCATCGTCAGCCCGTTCCTGCATCATTAAAGGTCAAAGTCCTTTTTTGGCATCGCGGCTACTTAGAGGATACCGACGAGCAGCCCGAAGAACTGTACTGGGAAGGCCGGCTGCTGAATCTGTCTGCTGGCGGTGCGCAATTTGAAATTGATGCAAAAGAAAAAAATAATTTCAGGGCAGGACAGCTTCTTGGAGTTCAGTTCACTCCGATGAGTTATCAGAAACCCTTTCTGCTTGAATCACATGTGCGATATTTGAAAAACCAGCCTGATCAGACAAGTTTTCGGATTGGGGTAGAATTCTTGGGCTTGGAAGCCAGCCGCGAAGGACGCGAAGTATTAAATCGGCTGCTGGAAGTTATTGACATTTACAGAACAATGAACAAAGCAGCTCAATCTGTCTCTGCCTGACTGTCTGTGCCGGTTTCAAAAATGCACATGCTGTTTTGACATGCCGGCAACAGCATTGATACCTGCCAAAAGCGCTTCTGCTTTGGTGAGCGTTTCCTCCCATTCGGTCTGGGGTATGGAATCGGCCACAATTCCGCCGCCTGCATATACATACGCTTTTTGCCGGTGAACCAATATGGTGCGTATAGCAATATTGAGGCACATATCATAATTGATCCCAATCCATCCGATGCTTCCGGTATAAATACCGCGGCCAGTTAGTTCCAGCTGATCAATAATTTCCATCGAACGAATCTTCGGTGCGCCGGTTATCGAGCCGCCGGGGAAGACCGCTTTCAAGATTTCATTAAGTCGCCTGGGGTCGGGTTTTGACGCGAGGCGTCCTTCTATTACTGCCGAAGTATGATAAACGGTTGGAAACGCTTCGATGGCTCTGGGGCAGATTACCCGTCGTGTGCCGGGCCGACAGATACGAGCCAAATCATTTCTTTCTAAATCCACTATCATTGCCAATTCGGCCTTGTCTTTGTCGCTGTTGAGAAGTTCATCACAGTATCGCTGATTCTCTCCGGTTTGATCAGGTAAACAGAGATTTCGCGGACGCGTACCTTTGACTGGTTTGGTTATAATCGTTTGACCGCAGACTTTTATAAATAATTCCGGCGAGGCGCACACGATCGCCCCATCGTCCAATGTCAGATAGGCCGCATAGGGATTTGGATTGCAGCTATTCTGCCAATGGAACAGATCCCACGGACAGGCAAAAAATTCGGTCTCAAACCGCTGGGAAAAGTTAATCTGATAGGTATGGCCGTCTTTAATATAGTGCTGAATCTGCTCCAGCGCCTTCATATAATATGACCGACTCATATTAGCAGTAAATGCAGATACAGACTTCATAGATTCTGCGTCTGGCCGACAGACGCTTATTTTCTCCGCCTCACAGAGCCATCTTTTCAAAACTTCAATTTTCTGTTCGACCGGCTGCTGTGGCGGCCTTTGGCAGTCCAGCGCTAATAAGAAAACGCGTGCGGTGTTATGATTATATAAAATTGCTTTATCATAAAATCCCAGCTGGATAATGGGAATATCCAAGTCATCTCTGGATCTGGCGGGCAATCGTTCGATAAACCGATTCAGCTCATATCCGAAATATCCAATCCATCCCCCGCAGAAAACACCCGCAGCAAATGGTTTTGCTGAAGGACAGCATTGATATTTTGAAAGGAGACATTGCAGTTTTTCAAAAGGATGATCATCGCCGAGGCAAAATGAAAAGATTTCGGTTGGTTCGGCTGCAAATATGCTCCATCCTGCAACCGATGCATTCGCCCCAAGAACAGCAGGAAAGCGTTTTTGGGCAACTGCCTTGCTGATTGCCGCTATGCCGGCATGTGTCGATACGGGATAAAAACAGGGCTTGCAGAATATAGGCCGCTGTGCTGAGTTTTTCATGTCAGGGATTGAATTGTTCAAGTATCTGTACAGATGAAGACGAGCCAAGACGGACTGCTCCTGCTTCGATGAAAGCCAGTGCCTCTTGGGCTGTTTTAATTCCGCCGGCAGCTTTGATCCGGCACTGGGGAGCAGATGAGGCCATCAGATGCACATCCTTAATCCGTGCTCCGCCGGCTTTGTGAAAACCGGTACTGGTCTTTATGTAATCCATACCTGCATCTTGAGCAATGCCGCAGACAAAACGTATCTGTTCCTCACTCAAAGCAGCAGACTCAATAATCGCCTTTAAGACAACCGCCGGCTTCATCCTGCGGCAGACTGCCAGCACGCTGTTAAACTCTCGAAGCAGATAGGCAGAATCGCCCGCTATAATAGACGCCAAATCTGCCACCATATCCACCTCATCTGCACCATCCATTATAGCAGCTTCTGCTTCATAGGCTTTTACTTTGGGCAGGTTAGTCCCAAACGGAAAGCCTGCAACCGAGACAACCTTTACATCGCTTCCATGCAAAATATCCGCACACAGTTTGACCCATCGCGGCTGCACGCATACGGCGTAAAATCCATATTGAATGGCCTCTTTGCAAATCCGTCGGATATCCTGCTCCCCTGCCATACAGTCCAGCAAGGTATGGTCAAAATAACGGGCAAGGTCTTTTCGTGTCTGCGGAATCAAAAACAGTACCCTATCTTTCATCGTCTACGGCAGACACCATATGAATCTGCCGCAGCCATTTTAAGCATTCATCCGGCCATTGTGAAGCAGGTCCAGCGCTTGGCCGCATTCCAAAACCATGTCCTCCTTTGAGATATATATGCATTTCCGCTGGCACGTGGTGTTTTCGCAATGCTTGGTAAAAACAAATACTATTTTCTGCAACTACGCCTCTATCATCGTCGGCATGAACCAAAAAAGTCGGCGGAGTCTGCGGAGTAACCTGCTTATCATTCGAAAGAAGTTCAATCAGCTCCGGGGATGGATTGGGGCCCAGAAGATTGTTTTTTGAACCCCTGTGGGTTATCCCATCTTCCATGGAGATTACTGGATACACAAGAACCATAAAATCCGGATGTGCTGAAACCGCATCAATCACATCAGGTTTATATCCTTCCATTTCTATACTCTTGTCAAAATGAGTGCCAGCGGTTGAGGCCAGATGTCCCCCGGCAGAAAAACCGAGAATTCCGATCTTGTTCGATTCAATATTCCATTGAGCTGCATTGTACCTTACCAGTCGAATAGCCCGCAGCACATCCAGCAGAGGAACAGGGTGCCGATAGCCATTGGCAGGCAGGCGATATTGAAGGATAAATGCCGTAATACCCTGCCGATTGAACCATTCAGCAATTTGACGGCCTTCATGGTCCATCGCAAGACCGGCATAACCGCCGCCCGGGCAAATAACAACGGCTGCGCCTTCTGTCTTTGTGGCAGAGGATTTATATAGGGTAAGCGTCGGAACATCCTTTTCCTGGTTTCCCTTTGCTCCGGGAGGGGTCGCATCCCACAAGCGAATAGTTACACTATTCAATTCCTGCGGTCTCATTTCTGGTGTTCCGCTGCTCAGTACCATTAGCATCAGAAAGTGCGTTAGTCCAATCATAGTTTTTTAATCCGATGAGTTACTCTGCTTTTGGGGAAACAGATTCGTCCGATTTATTCGCATTGGCCGATTGTGGTAAACCGCCATTTGCCTGCTGGGCAGGAAGCTCTAAAATAGAAATACGCGGTTTTTCTTCTGTTTCGGAAGAAATCTTGATGGCAGACAATTCGGCTGAAAATTCATCATCAATATCATCTATGTCGGAATCTGGATTGTTTGCCTGCCCCGAGGATTCGTCAGAAGATTGAAAAGTGTCAACAGGCTCATCTTGCGGTTTTTGGTCACGGATTTTGGACGCCGCATAGAGAGCTTTTTGTACCGCCTGCTCAGCCGGCTCATCCGTCAGGGATTTCAAATATATAGTACCCGTGCTGTCCGGCTGCTCGACCCATATCAACTGATTCCTCATCAGCTCCAGCATTGCCAAAAACAGCCCGATCATCGCAAGTCGGTTATTTTTGCCTTCAAAGACCTTCTGCAGCGTCATAGGACCCTCTGCTTGGAGCCGATGCAGCAGTTCGATTTGGTACAAATCAATCGGCGTATCATCTTTGATATGGTCGTAGCGGGTATTGATATTTCCCGTGGCCTTTAAAATTGCGTCAAATGCCTCCAGAAGCGTCCAGATACTGATTTGGTCCAAGTCCAGTTCAGGCTCCTGCGTCGGTTTGATTTTTTCGAGTATATAATTCGAACGGGTAAACCGCAGCTGCCGCTGCTGGCCAGCTTGCTCAAGCAGATTGGCTGCATCTTTATATTTTTTATACTCGAGAAGCTGACGCACCAGTTCGGCACGGGGATCCCCGACAGCTGCTTCATCCTGTTGATTCAGTTCCGTTTTCGGCAGCAGCATCGCCGATTTAATCTCCATCAGCGTTGCCGCCATCACCAGAAAGTCCCCGGCCAAATCGATGTCTAAGTTCTTGAGCATCTCGATGTATTCAACATACTGCTGGGTAATGCGGGCAATAGGAATATCGTAAATATCAACCTCCTCTTTGCGCACCAAATACAAAAGCAGATCCAGCGGCCCGGCAAAGGTATCCAGATTGACACGATATTCACTCATTGACAACCCTTCTGCTGTTCTATATCTTCCTGAAGGATCATCTTTGCTCTGTGCTCATCTTCTTGGCGAACCTGCAGTTCAACGGCCACAGAGGGAATGCCATAGGTTATATTTATTGCCAGCGGCTCCCCCAAAATAACACAATCAATACCCGCTTTGTCGAGAGTCAGCTTAGCAAGTGAGGCATCAAAACTGTTTGAATAGCAGGCGACGGTTACCAATTTCTGTTTATCAGCCATTTCGCTTTTCTCCTAACCCGACAGCATCTCTTACCCGCCGCATCGTTTGTGCAGCTATGGCACGGGCCCGGCGGGCTCCATCGCTTAAAACCTGTTCCACATAGTCCCGATTCTTTTCTAATTCCTGACGTTTCTGCCGAAAGGGATGGAAATAGTCATGAAGCAGCTCAACTACACGCTTTTTGACTGTTCCATAACCAACACCGCCGGTTTTATACTTATCCTTCCATTCAGCTGTTTCCGCTTCTGATGCCACAAGCTTCAGCAAGGCAAAGACATTGCAGGTATCAGGATTCTTGGGTTCTTCAACCGGTGTAGAATCGGTTACAATCTGCATCACCTTCTTTTTGACGCTGCTTTCCGGCTCAAAAATTTCGATTGTATTATTGTAGCTTTTACTCATTTTTCGACCGTCAATGCCCGGTACAACCGCCACTTCCTGAAGGATATGCTCCTGAGGAATAACAAAAGTCTGGCCGTACATTGCATTGAATTTCTCGGCAATATCGCGGGTTACTTCAATATGCTGCTTTTGGTCGGCTCCAACTGGAACTAGGTTGCTGTCAAACATTAAAATATCGGCAGCCTGCAGAACCGGATATGCAAATAAACCATGTACCGGACTTAATCCCTGCGCAACCTTATCTTTAAAACTTGTACAGCGCTGAAGCAGTCCCATTGGGGTTACACAGGACAGTATCCATGCCAATTCCGTTACTTCCGGCACATCTGACTGACGCCAAAAAACTGTCTTGACTGGATCCAATCCCAAAGCCAAATAATCCATTGCTACATCAAGCGTTCGCTGCATGAGGGCATCAGGACGCGGATTCGATGTCAATGCATGATAATCAGCGATAAAATAAAAACCTTCATTTTGGGCCTGCAGCTCAAGATGCTGCCGCATTGCCCCGAAATAATTTCCGATATGAAGCTTGCCTGATGGCTGAATCCCTGAAAGTACTCGCAATATCGCCTCCTATATATCAGATTCTTAAATTTACCTTTGTAAAAGCAAAACAAAGCAGATTATAAGTGCTGTCATCGCAAAAAAACAAATACCCAAAGAAATCCCAAACAGCCAATAAAAACGGGTCTGCTGTTTTTCGAATGTATATTTCAAGAAACGCTCGCTGGCAGAAAAAGACCGGCTCATTTGCTGAATCCACTGGGTCTGATTGATTGTATCTTCATCAATTTTGCTGAGTGTCCCTGACAATTTGCAGATATGGTCACACATTTGCGCATTTGTTTCCGCTGCCGCCGCAGTTTTCTCGTAAATTCCCGTCAGCTCCTCAGCAACCTTCTCATCACGCGCCGCCTTTTCCTGAAGCTGCTCTGCAACCTGAGCGAATGCTTGCCGCTGCTGTTCGAAAACAGCCGGCAGCGCATCCATCCGCTCTACAAGCTGCCGATTTTGATGGATTTGCTGCTGAAGGTTTTCATTGATGCTTTGGAGTTTCTCTACCAGAAGATTGACAGCTTCATTAAAAACCTCTGCAGAATCTTTTTTCTTCTGGATAACCGGCTCGGCTGGGCGCAGCGGCACAACCGAAGCATCAAGGCTGTTATAAGACGCTTTAAAATTTTCCCGCGAAACCATCTCGCTGCCCAAGATATCCGATTGGGGGCAGGCTTTCTTTTTTCTGAAACTGAAAATTTTGAACATACTAATCCTCTTTGTAATTATCAGAAGAAACGGACACTATTTAATAGTATTTATCTGTTATTTGCAAGAAATTTATGTTTGGCGACGTTCTTTCAAGCAAGAGACATTGTTTTTTGAAAGGGAATTCAATGAAATTAGCAACATATGATTATCATCATGCTGTTTCGTGTGGTATTCTGACAAACGAGGGATTTATAGATATCCCATCTCACACACAAGGGGCCAAACGGCTGCATAGTGTTAAGGAAATACTTATTAAAGGCCAAAAAGCTCTTGAAATATTGCAGGAATTGCAACATTCGGTTCAAGAACGGATAAAACCGGATCATATAAAGCTCCGGGCTCCTATTCCGCATCCGGGAAAAGTAATAGGACTGGCCGGCAACTATAGAAAGCATTTAGAGGAAACTGCCTGGCAGGATGGAACCTTTGATGATCAAGCGGTAAAAACCAATCCTTGGCCGTTTCTTATGCCGGCATCGGTCATTACAGGCCACCAAACAGTCATACCATGGCCTGTTTACAGCCAGCAGATAGATTATGAAATAGAGCTGGCCGTATTTATCGGCGACAATGCTTCAAAAATTACCCCTCAACAGGCCCTTTCATATATCGCCGGATATAGTATTGCCAATGACATATCTGCCAGAAGCGTTACATTCAAACAAGGACGAAAGGAGCGTCCCCGTGATGTGTTTTTTGATTGGATGATGGGAAAATGGGCAGATGGATTTTTGCCCTTGGGACCATGGCTTGTAACAGCAGACGAGATAAATGACCCGCAAAATCTTGATATGGAATTAAAAGTCAATGGCCAGACCCGACAAAAAGCCAATACTTCACAGATGATTTTTACAATCGCCCAAATAGTATCATTTATCAGTCATTTAATGACATTGGAACCAGGCGATGTTATTATTACCGGTACGCCACACGGTGTTGCCACTGCGGATGGAAGCTACCTGCACCCGGGGGATATTGTGGAATGTACCATTCAGCATCTTGGCACATTGACTAATACAATTGGAGCAAAACCAGACAATTTCTATCGGGCATTTATTCAGTAAAACCCCTTTAGAATAAAAGAACAATTTGTCAGCCAAAAGATAAACTTATGTGCGAAAACACATAGGTTCAGCAACTTGTTCGGCGCGACTGTCTCCAAATAGACAGCGGACCAATGCTATAGCAAACTCCATTGCGGTACCTGGTCCTTGGCTGGTAATACAGTTTGCGTCGACTGCCACTCTTCTGGATGCGGCTGACTGGTCAGGCAATTTTTCTCGAAAGGCTGGATGGCAAGTTGCCTTTCTGCCTTCTAAAAGGCCGTGGGCTTTTAAGACAACTGCCGGCGATGCACAAATAGCCGCATACAGCCGGCCGGTTGCTCTCTGCTGCTTGAGCATATCAGCCAAGATAGCGCAGTCACGCAGATGCTCTGCTCCGGGCATTCCCCCCGGAAGTGCAATTAAGTCAAATTGCTGATTTTTGCAGTCGTCAATCAAGCAATCCGCTGTGAGTTTGACTTTCCGTGAGGCGATAATATTCAACCTGTCAACAGAAGCGATTGTTACTTCTGCCCCAGACCGTCTCAGGACATCAATCATTACAACGGCCTCGATTTCCTCTGTACCATCAGCTATTGGGACTAGTACTGTTTTGCGTTCTGTCATATAAAATCTCCCTTTTTTTATTCTACAATTTTATGATTGCCGCCGGCCTTCAGCATGCAGCAAACAGCGATAAAAAAGGACATAGAAAAATTGTGCTTCTTCAAGAATTGGCTTCGCATTCAGGACACACAGACTCCTGAGATGCTCATAAGCCATTTAATATAAAATACTTATAGACATCCTGTTTATCCAAAAAATTGGCCTCGTTTTTTCAAACCGCATTTTTGCCGCGATATTTCAAATTTTTAACATCCTTCTCCGCCATGTCTGCCTTCTTTTATCGATTTTGAGTTTTCAATTTCGTATTATCCATTTATGCGAATTGTACCATATGTTTAATGATAGCCAAACTAAGAATTTTCAATTTACCATTTTCAATTCAGCAACAAAGGTTCAGAGAACACTGCTTTTTTTTAAAACAGTCAGAGAGCCCTAAGGGGAATCACGGATTTTTTCACTGATTTTTGGAACCCTTCTGCACTTTGCGAGCTGCGCTTGTCAGGCAGGACATCATGATTAACCGAATTGAGAATGTCCGCTTGCTTTCGGGATGTTCCGCGGGGACGAATGCGGCCACACGGCCATTCGGCGTTTGTTTTGAACATTCGAGTTTCGGTAATTCGATATTGTGGTGCAAGCCGTGCCTTGCAGTATTTTGAAGTTTGATCTTCAAATTTTAAAGTTAAGTCCATATAAAAAAAAGCGTTATCTGCAAACCAAAGCATTCTTTGCGATGACGTAAGTAACAGGCAACTGTCCCTATTTTCACTCTGTTTTTCCTATTTCCAATAATACTATAAATTTTTCTTGACAAAGCAGCTATGAATTCGTTATATGTATTTATATATCTTCGTAGTTGGAAAGATAGTTAATTTGGAAGAGGTGTGGAAGAAGAGAAAAACATGTCAGAATCCATTTCAACGCCTCTCAAATTTGTTTAAAATGATAGTGTGTGAAGTATTGTTCGTTAAGTAAAACATTTTACTGTAACCAATATGTTTATTTTGTGGAGGATTGAAAGATGAAAAGCGTATTCGTTCTATTCATGGTGGCTGCGTTGGCCACAGCGGTAGAGGCGGCAGACATCTCGTCGCTATTCACTAACCTGGATTTTGATTCCGGGGCTGTAACTACTTGGCCGTTTAAAGGTTTTGACGCTCCTGCTGCTACTGAGATCATTGGGTGGTCGAACTATCCTGCCGGCTCATTGAATGACGCAGGGGTTGAGGGACCGGGTGCTTGGTGGCTAACTGAAGCTTATACTAATGTTTATCAGAATGCAGGCTTTATGTCGGCCGGCGATGCAGCCTACAATATGAGCACGTACGTCATTCAGGCGGGCGATGTATTTTTCATCAGCTATATCGGCGGCGAGTGGGGTTGGACTGGGACTTTAGGTCAATGGACGGCCACTTTGTTCTATGACAATCCCGCCAATGTCATCGGCAGCTACGTACAGAACATGAATTCCTGGATGCCGAATGCGGTCTGGTACACTGATGCTGTTGGGATTGCAGCCACTCCTGCATCGGTCGGAGGAACACTCGGCATTCTTTTCAAGAGTACGGGGGACAGGATAGTACAGTTCGATGAAGTGACCGTTACTGTCATTCCGGAACCGGCAACGATGGTTCTGCTGGGTCTGGGCGGACTGCTGTTGCGTCGCAGGAAATAAGCATTTAACGTTTAGCTTATTGCAGGTAACACCAACAAAAAGCCCCGTCATACATGACGGGGCTTTTTAATTGAAGTTGTCCGGGGCTTTTTAGTGCCTTCCTTATGGCCGCAGGGTTTACGAGACATTCAAGCCTCAGCGAGAATTGCGGAGGAGTTCGGGACGTTTTTGACGGAGCCATTTGGGCAAGTCGTCGCGGGCAACACCGGCCCAGAGGCCGGTTTTAGATTGCATTGCTTGTTCCATTAGTGCTTCGTATGCAGCATATTTGGTGTGAGGAAAACCCAAATGGGCATAGCCAAAGCCCAGGCGGACAATTTCCTCATTGAGTACTCGGCCGTCAGGCAAGACAACATAGGCCAGCAGACGGCCGTATCGGTCACGCTGGTCACCGACAGTATCCAGCAAGATAGTTACCCTTTGGCCGAGGGCCGTCTGTTTTGAAAAATTATATGCTTCGGGACCATAATACATAACACCAATGGTGGGGTGTTTGGTTTCCGGCGTGTCAACACCCAGCAGCCGGATACGGGTATTTGTAAATTCTTTGTCCGGTATATCGATATCCAGTGTATCGCCGTCAATGACTTCCACTACTGTAAACTGTCTGCCATGGTACTTTTGCCAATCAGGCTGGGTGTATGCAGCCTGCCGAATGGTTTTCCGGATTGCGCCGCCGAATTGACGGTCCAACAAGGTGATAGACGAGACTACAATAAGCAAGAATGCCGCGGCAATTACATTTCTTGTTATGCGGCGCATTGCATATCGGGGTTTTCTCTTTTTCTTGGCCATAGAGAAAAAACATAATATCCCCTCCCTCGCCGAACCGAACAAGTCTGGCTTATGCCCCTTGCTGCCGGTTTAATATTTCAGCGCAATAATTTCTCAGGGGTGACGCCGCCTGTTAACGGGCTTGTCTAATTCGAAAGCGTCACATACGGCCACTAAAGCCGTATCGACATCGTTGTGGTTAACCAGACAGCTTATACGAATTTCGCTGGTGGTAATAGCATCAATGTTGATTTTTTTATCCGCCAGCGCCTTAAACATTTTTTCCGCAACACCGCAGTGAGAGCGCATTCCAACACCGACAACAGAAACTTCAGCGATATCTTCCCGAATCAGCACCTCCTGACAATGCACTTCATCCCGTATTTCTTCGATGGCCTGCTTGGCCTCACTTAAATCAGAAGTAGCTACTGTAAATGACAGATGGGCTTTTTGCGGACTCATTTCCGTCTGAATAATATCATTGACGCTGACGTTGTGTTTTGCCAGATGGGCAAAAATGCGTGCCGCATTGCTGGGTTTGTTGTCCACACCGATTAAACCGATTTTTGCAAGGTCTTTCTGTGACGTTGCGCCTGAGACCAGAATGCCTTCCATTTGAGGTACCTCATGTGTAATAAGGGTTCCGGGATTATCGTTCATACTGCTTCGAACATGAATTTTTACGTTGTATTTTTTGCCGAATTCAATTGACCGGCTGTGCATAACACCAGCCCCGAGACTGGCCAGTTCAAGTATTTCATCATAACTGATTTGCTCCAGCTTGACGGCCTTGGGGTATTTCCGCGGATCGGCTGAATAAATGCCGTCCACATCGGTATAGATTTCACAGTAGTCGGCCCCCATCGCCGCCGCCAAAGCGACCGCACTGGTATCCGAGCCCCCGCGGCCCAGTGTTGTGATATTCCCATCTTCATCCACACCTTGAAAGCCGGCTACCACACAAATATACCCTTCGTTGAGCTTTTTGCGAAGACGGTCGGTACCAATGCTGCGAATACGAGCTTTGGTATGGGAATTATCGGTAATCATCTGAATCTGCTGGCCGGTAAAACTGATTGCCTTTTGGCCCATAGCGGCCAGAGCCATAGCAAACAGGGATACTGTCTGCTGTTCGCCTGTGCTCAGCAGCATATCCATTTCCCTGCGCGGGGGATTGGGATTCACTTCCAGCGCATCTGCAATCAGTTCGTCCGTCTGTTTTCCGCGGGCAGAGGCAACCACAATTACCTGCTCTCCCCGCTGATGGGCTGCCAGAGCTCGGGCTGCGGCACGGCGGATTTTGTCAGCATTGGCGACAGATGTCCCACCGAATTTCTGCACTAAAATGGCCATTTTTGCATAATCCTGTTACTGTATAAATAAAGATTTGTTTTCTGTTTCACAAAAACAGGCAAATACAATATCACTCTTTTTGAAAAAAACAAGTAAAAAATTGCTTAAAACGCCTATTTGGACTGGCCTGTTTCTGACCGCGCCCGAAGGGATTCGAACCCCTGACCGACGGATTAGAAATCCGTTGCTCTGTCCAACTGAGCTACGGGCGCTATTTTCTTGTTGAGTGAAATTGAAACAGTTTTGCAATCTGTCTTCTATTGCAGTGTTTATAACCGAAAATCCGTTGGCCTGCAATAATGCGGTTGCAAAATAAGCCTAATAAAGGTTTTTTTCAGACTACCGAGAACAGCCTGTGGAACTGAAACCCCATACAATTCCCAACCTACAATCAATTATTGAATAACTGAATCATCAGGTGCTGTCCCTTTCAGGTGAATCTGATAAGGCCATTGCTCTTCGGCGGTATTATCGGCTCTGCGTCCTCTGCCCCCTGCCACAGGCCAGTGTTCGACCGGGGCCCCCATCACAACCAGCCACAAGTATTCCGTATTCTCCGGCACTGTAAATGCCAATATCCCTTGTGGCTCCTTACCAACGCTGCTGTATATGCGGCCGCCGTCCTTGAGCGAAGCCAGAAAACCATACCGCCAGCCGGCCATTTCTATTTTTACGGCATTATAGCCCTCGGCCCCTGCAATGCCATTAAAATGTAAGACAACTTCTGTTCCCGGCGACGGTACTTTGAGCCTAATACCATTGTAGCCGTAATTTTGAGGACACCGTGAAGGGGCAATTCGATACCACCCGTCTTCGGCAGGTATAAGACTGCATTGGTGCTGGTTGGCGTAGGGTCTGGCGACTTTTTCAATCCGCTTCATATCCCATGTTATAAATCGGCGCGATGCATCAAACATTTCATTATTAAACTCATCCTGTGTAACCGAAAGTATTCTTTTATAAGTTGTAACAGGGTCTTCATTCGGCAGAGTTTCCCGATACAGCCGGCCGAAAAACTCTTTGCCGTGTTTGTTGAGCCAATATTCCAATACATAGGGAGAGTGGTACATATTGGTAGGATGCAGAAAGGCATAATGGGTTTTCTTCATAAAATCGACAAGATGGTAGTTTTCAAATGTCATCCATTCGGGATAGACCTGCCAGAGCATCAATTGTGCTGACATCTCTACAATGGATCCCCGCAGGTGTTTACCCGTGTCGATTCCAATTATGTATTGAAAGCTGTGTACCATCTCGTGGGCTAAAACACCATACGGAGGCTTATTGACCCGCACGGCAGGTGTCCATAATACGCCGATTTTCTCATCCACTCCGCCGCCAAATGCTGTGCCCCCTTCGCCGCCAAAAACATAAACAAGCATCTTGTATTTATCACTGATAGAATTGCCTTTCAGGACCAATTTCAGTTCATCAATATAGTATTTATAAAAGCGTTCGCATTCAGAGAGCATAAACTGGACATCAAAGCGCTTCCTTGCATCCGGATTGCCGAGGGGATCATCGCCATATTCTTTGCTCCAAAAAATAGCAATATTATCCGATTGAACCATGCGTTTGAAGCAGTATTCGCTATCTTGGCTGTTGTAGTCATTGTTTTCCGGCACACGGTCTGCTTTTTTCGGCAGATAAAGCTCCTTTGGAGACGAAACAGTCTTTTCTGATTCCTGCGCCGCTGCCTGAAGTGAAAAAAAGACAATCGCTGCAATTACTGCCGCAACTGGGTGCCTTGTATTTTTAGAATACATTCTTCATCTCCTCATTAAACTACTTTTGAGCAAAGATGATTCATACCAAAATAGACAACCCCCAAATAATTGGGCCTCTGGTGCTCATTTGGGCAAAATTGTCGCAAAAAGCATTTATTGTGTCAAACATTATGTGTGACAGATTTGAGGAGAATAAATGACTTGCTATGTCCGGTTAAATAACGGTCCATCGGATTATCTGCCTGAAATCTTAAAATGCCGAATCTGCAAGGGTTATTTGCGTATTTTCCTTGATTTTTAACCAGCAAGCTGTTTTAATGCCGGCTGAATTTTTGGACGAAGCAGAATCTACTAATGAGAGGATTTTTTATGAAAATCAGCCAACGCGCTCAATCTGTACCGCCATCGGCTACGCTGGCAGTTACCAGCCGCGCCAAGGAAATGAAAGCACAGGGAATTGATGTATTGGGATTTGCAGCCGGAGAACCGGATTTTGATACGCCTGAATTCATCAAAGAAGCGGCAATCAATGCCCTCAAAAAAGGACAAACCAAATATACTCCCGCGGCTGGTATGCCCGACCTGCGGAAAGCTATCGCCGAAAAACTGAAGCGGGAAAACAATCTGGACTACAGCTGGGAGCAGGTTGTGGTTAATTTGGGAGCCAAGCATTCAGTCTATGGGGCAATGCAGGCGGTTTTGGATCCCGGCGATGAAGTGCTGATGCCCGCTCCTTATTGGGTTACCTATCCAGAGGCCATCAAACTGGCCGGAGCCAAGGCCGTTATACTTGAAACAACGGGCGCCACTAATTATAAAATTACCCCTGAACAGCTTCGAAAGGCCATCACGCCTAAAACAGCGATGCTGATTCTAAATTCACCGAATAATCCCGGCGGCTTCTGCTACAGTCCCGATGAACTTATGGCGCTGGCGAAGGTACTTGAGGGAACAGAGGTGATTGTTCTGTCAGATGAAATCTATGAAAAACTTGTTTACGGCAAAACCCGGTTTGTCAGTTTCGCTTCACTGAGCGCCGACGCCTATCAGCGGACCCTTACAATCAACGGCCTCAGCAAGGCCTACTCGATGACCGGCTGGCGGCTTGGTTATACGGCCGGACCCCTGAATGTCATCAAGGCGATGGCCCGCTTGCAGGATCATTCGACATCTAATCCGGTTACCTTTGCTCAATTTGGAGCGATTGCGGCCCTGAAAGACCAGGGCGACACAATTGAAAAAATGCGGATTGAATTTGAAAAAAGAGGACGCTTGATGGCTCAGCGGCTCAATGCAATAAAAGGAGTGTGCTGCCACCAGCCAGAAGGTGCTTTTTACTGCTTCCCGGATGTCTCGGCTCATTACGGCCGCACCATCGGAGGAGCTGTTATACGCGACAGTATGGATTTTGCGGCTGCTCTGCTCGAACAAGCCCATGTAGGAGTAGTTCCGGGTGCTCCGTTCGGCAGTCCCAATAATATCCGGTTAAGTTTTGCCTGTTCGCTGGAACAAATAGAAAAAGGGATGGACCGCATCCAAAGGTGGCTTCAGGAATAAATGAATGAATTAGGAAACACCTCCCGTCGGACTGGCTGGTTGCAGCTGGTTTTATTTGCGGGCATGATGCTGTTCGCATTTTACGGGTCTACGCATATGGTTGCTGCCGGCGATACGTGGGTAGCGATGGCCTGCGGGCGGCATTTTGCTCATCATGGGGTTGATACCATTGAACCGTTTAGCTTCAACTCTCACCCTGCTGGCCCGTCTGATGAACAGCTCCAGAAATTTCCTGCTTGGAGCCGCAGTTTTATACGCTGGTGGCATCCAACCGGCTGGATTAACCAGAACTGGCTGACGCATCTTATTTATTACAAACTGGCTGTCTGGTTTGGAAGCGAAGATAAGCCCAACTATAATGTTCTGGTTATCTGGAAGTTTGCGCTGTATTTTCTGACTGTTTTCAGTGTGTACGGCATCGGTAAACTGCTCGGAGTAGGCAATTTTCTATCGGCCGCAGCAGCGTGCATGGGAATGGTGGTCGGCCGAACATTTTTCGATATTCGTCCTGCCGGCTACTCCAATCTGCTTGTGCCCGTCTATATTCTGGTGCTGGCGCTGGCAACATACCGCAATTGGCGGCTGATATGGCTGATGATTCCGCTGATTGTTTTCTGGGCCAATGTTCACGGGGGCTATATTTATGCTTTTATTATGTTCGTGCCGTTTATTGGGATTCATTTTCTTCTGAATCTGCCGCGTCGGTGGACTGTCAGTCTGGGCTGCATGGGCCTATGGCTGGTGCTCTATTTAATGATTTATAAATTTCTGACCAATGATTATTATGTCCAGACACAGAAACTCCTGAATTCTGATTATAAGGCGGCTCCCTTTATCAGCAAAATGCTGGCAATGTGGGGGATCCTTGCAGCGGGTTCTGTAATTCTGGCTGCCATAAAAACAGTCAAGCCGGCTCCTTTTTATGCTTACCACATTGGCGTCGGCTTTATCTGGTTTCTAAGCTTATGCACTTCCTTTTTTGCCCGGATTCCTGTTAACCTGACGCCTCAGTTTAAGACAATTTATTCATCTTTTGTGTCTTCTTCTCAGCTATCGTTCTGTTTTGTCTTCATTGCAGGAACTCTTCTGGTATTCGCGATGGCAGTCAAAAAAGAGCGGTTTGTTATATTGCCGGTTCGTGGATTGATTCATACCATCGGCGCAGCAGTCTGTTCGTTTATTGCAATGGTTATACTAAATCCCTTCCATCTTACGAACCTGACCCATACTTTTGAAATCAGCGTCAGCAAACATGCTGAATCATGGCGTCAGGTCAATGAGTGGAAACCTGCCTTCGACTGGATGGATAAAACCTCAACAACACCCAATCCGGTAGGCGAAGAAGAGGCATTTGCCGTACTGTGCATTTTGACGGGGCTTGTCCTTTTGGCATGGCTGAGCGGCTACTTTTTAAAACCGCAACTGACGATTAAGGGCAGCCGCAAATCGCTTCGGCAGGAATGCAATCTGCCGTCTGGCCGGCCGCGCATCGACTTGGCTATTATTGTTCTATCGCTGCTGACCCTTTATATGGCTGTACAATCCAGACGTTTTATTGCTCTTGCAGGTTCTGCCGCAGCACCTGCAGTGTTTCTGCTGGCGCGGCAAGCATGGCAAATGATTACAGCCAAATTTAATCTAAAAATCTTTTCAGCATCAGATTCTTCGAATTTTCGTATTGTTTCCGCCGGTTATATCGTATTAAGCATTTTCTTGGCTCTTTTAGGACTTTTTTGGGCGATAAAATTCAAGCGGGTTTATCTCGATCCTTGGCCGACAGATAACCGGTATCACAGTATTTTTATGCGAATGACTGCTTCCCATTTGAAGCCCTTCGAGGTATGCCAGTTCATCAACATCAATAACTTACGGGGCCGCGTTTTTAATTATTGGACAGAAGGCGGCGCTATTGCATTCGGTCAGCAGCCGGACAAGGATACCGGCCAAATTCCGCTGAAACTCTTTATGGATGGACGTGCTCAAGCTGCTTATAATCACGATAAATTCCGCTTATGGCAGCTTATTCATGGGGGCGGTCCAATTGCTCAGCAGGCCCTTGCGGAAGGCCGAAAATTAACCGCCGAACAGCTACGAGAAGTCGGTCTATGGATCGACAAGCAGCTCAAATCTTATCAAGTGTGGGTAGTTTTGATGCCGCAATCACAGGAAGACTCGACTTTTATGCAGGCCCTCAAATTGACACCGAATTGGAAGACAGGGTATCTCGATAATACCCAGCATCTTTTGGTTGATATCGAAAATCCTGACGGCAGAAACCTCATCGACAATATTTTGAATAATAAGGCCGGATTTCCAGACAGTTTTTCTCAAAAGCTGACAACTTCTGTCGCTATTTTAGAAAATCAATACGCTCCGCGTTTTGGGGATTTGTATGAATTAACCAAAGGTGCTTTTGACGAATATCCTTATCCCGCTGCGGCGCTGGCGTTAAATCGGCTGACTGGACTGGCTCAGTTTAGGGAGCAAGCAACATCGGATTTGCAGACATATCTGGATGATTTTACTCAAAATCAAGAGATGTATAAAAAAGAAAATGGATTTCTACTCCGGCTTGGCAGTGCAGAAATAGCTGCCCGTTGTCTGATGCAGATTAAGGGGCAGGAAAAAGACCGCTATCGTCAGTTTGCAGAACAGTTTCGAGAATTATCCAAACTGATTAATACCAGCCGCATCTGGTAGTCTATGGGAGATACCTTAGAAATCAAAAAAACGCACCCCGTCACCTCACTGACGGTTTTCTTTCCGTGCTTCAACGAGCGTGAGGCCATTGGACCTCTGACAGTAAAAACACTCGCTGTTTTAAAGGAAATATGCCCGGATTATGAAATTATTATTGTCGATGACGGAAGCAAAGACGGTTCCGGCCAATTGGCCGACCAGCTGGCACGGGAATATCCGGCAGTTCGGGTGATTCATCACCCGGTAAACCTTGGTTACGGTGCGGCACTGCAAAGCGGCTTCCGGGCCGCCGCCAAAGAGTATGTCTTTTATACAGACGGCGACGGACAATTCGATGTCACCGAATTGCATCGCCTTTTGCCGCTGATGGAGCAATATGATATTGTCAGCGCCTATCGCCTTAAACGGCAGGAAGGCTGGAAGCGTCAACTGAACGCCTTCTGCTGGACAGCCCTGATTAATTTTCTTTTTAATCTTAACCTGAAAGATATTGACTGCGCCTTCAAACTGTACAAGCGGCGGATTTTTGACCAAATTGAAATGATCAGCACGGGTGCCTTAATCGATACAGAAATTCTGGCACGTGCCAGCCGACTGGGATTCAGGATAACACAGGTCGGTGTTCATCATTATCCGCGCATAGGAGGCCGTTCAACCGGCGCTAATTTTAAAGTAATTCTTCATGCTTTCCGAGAACTCTTTAAGTTGCGTAAAACGATTTTACAGACAGGAAAGCGATGAGAGTCTATCGAACCCAGCAATTTATCCGCCCGGATCTGCAGGCGCATATTTTTTCGCAGGACCTGCTGAACAATGTTCGTCATCTGCGGAGTTTATGTTCTCCAAAAACCAAATTCTGCGCTGTAGTTAAAGCCAATGCATACGGTCACGGACTGGCCGAAATTGTGAATATTCTTGTACGGGACGGGGCCGATGCTTTTGCGGTAGCCACATTTTATGAAGCACTGCATATTGCCTCGATGGTTTTTGATAAATCTATATTGATTCTGGAGCCGATGAATCCTTCTCAGTCCATCGAAGAAATACAGGTATGCGCCCGCAGCGGATTTGACGGGGTTTTGTCTTCGCTGGATTCCCTGAATTATATTAAAGAAGCTCTTAAAAAAACATCGTTGGTCCAAAAAGTTCATATCAACATAGAAACAGGAATGGGACGCGGCGGCATCGCACCGGAACAGGCCGGCCGGATGCTCGAACAGGTTGAGGCATGTCCCAACTTAAAACTGGCCGGCGTTTTTACTCATTTTGCTACCGCCGATGAGGATGATTTATCTTATGCATACGAACAAATCGAAGTTTTCGAACGCTTTCTCAATCAATACCAGTTGAGGAACAGAAACATCCTGATACATGCTGCCAACAGTGCCGCTGTAATGAAGCTTCCGCAAGCCCATTATGATATGGTACGCTGCGGCATTGCTATGTATGGCTATTACTCCCGGCGGATGAAAAATCCTCCGATACCATTACAGCCGGTTCTTACACTTCAGGCGCCGATTACCCATATTGCACACATTCCGGCGGGTCATTCCATCAGCTACGGCCGCTCGTATGTAACCAAACGTGATACAACGGCCGCTATTATCCCTCTGGGTTATGCCGATGGATACCGGCGGTGTTTTTCGAACAGAGCATTTATGAAAATCGCCCATCAGGCGGTACCCGTTATCGGCCGAGTGTGTATGGATCAGGTTATTCTGGATGTTACCGATGTTCCAAATATTCAATTGGGACAAATGGTGACTGTACTGGACAACTCTCACGATTCAGTCTGTTCGGCGTATGCCTTAGCAGACTTGGCCGATACCATCTGTTATGAAATTTTGACCCTTATTCATGCTCATGTCAATCGAATCGTTCATTGACGAGGCAGGCAGCAGATCCATACAATATATTGACCATGAAAGATTCATCAACCGAAAAACCAATGAATTTATTTGTTTATGGCTCGCTTCGCGATCCTTCGATCTTTGAATCTGTCTGCGGATACAGTTTTTCATTGAAGCCATCAGAAGCCAGAACCGGCAATGTATTGAATGCAGAACTTGCGATGCTGCCGCATTATCGCCGCGTAAGTCCTGATAATATATACTTTTATGCAATTCCTGATACCACCTCCAAGCTGCAGGGATTTGTTATCTACGATGTTCCAGCCTCGGCGATGAAGGTTATTGATCAGTATGAAGGCAAGTTTTATGACCGTGAGACAGTTCAGGTTCATACCGCCAACGGAACAGTGGAGGCTCAGGCCTATCTGGCCAGCACAAAATCGATGAGAAAACGGTTTGGGGACCGCTTTCATGTAAATTTGATTCACGAACTGTGGCTGCGCAAGCGAATAGAAAAATTCTTTCAGTCGCATACCCGTCCGGGAGAGCACTCAATAGATGCAGATATAGAACGCCGTGCGCGCCGGCAGCTTCTGGGAACTATCGAGCGGGATCTGGTGGTGTCACACTTACGTCAGGATGCCGTCAGCGATTTTTATCTGGAACACGAATTGAATCGGCCATGCCCTTCGATGCGGCATCTGATCAGCACTCCAGAAGCACGGCCGTATATTGAAAACTATCTGGCGCTGGTCATCAAGCTGGCCGTAATGAACCAGTTTGAGTCGATGATTTATGACCGGTTTCGATTCGAGCTGGACCGATTATGTCCATCCAAACGCTATTATACCCGCATCTTGAGTCTTTTAATTGCACTGCGGATGATTAACTCCAACAGTCATGCAATTGATATGATTCTTCGCCGCGGGCTGGAAACGATGCCGCCCGGGAATTCATACGATTTGATCGATTATGTCAAATATGCTGTAGCGGCGGCTGAAAATGCGTTTGACCCTCGGGTGGTACAGGGAGACATGGCCATCATCCGAAACAACCTCCAGCCGGGACTGGTTCCGATGGGTGCAGAAGTAGAATTAAGCAATCTGGGATTCCGCGCCATTCATAAAAATATTGCCAATCAGGATCCGGTTTTCGACGGTTTTCGTTATTTTTGTGATTTTGCGATGGATGTTCTCGGATGGAAGCTTGGGAGCTATGTCGATGACCATTCCGGCGAGCCGAACCGCTCGAATCGGGGCTTTTTGGAACTTGCGCCGGGACGATTGAATACATTAGGGGAAATTTCCAAGCCCGCAACAGCAGATCCGTGGGTTCTCAATCGGCTGATTCGTGAAATAACGGAATTTTTCCCTGTTAATCCGCACAGTCTGCATTTGTCTTTTCAGCTTCGTCGAAATCAGATCGGCAAGCAATCCACACTGCCTTTGAGTTTTGTCAAGTGCCTGTTTGTCTTAGGGGGCGGCACACAGATTACAGATACAGGCCAGATATGGATTTCACGACTGAGAAACGAAGAAATTGAACGGGACGACTACGGCGAAGAGCTTATGTTTGCCCGAACCAGCAAGCGCCGCTGGCAATTATCGGGCGACCCGCAAGAAGTTCGGCCGCTCAGACAGGCTATTTATATACACCAGTACAAATTTATACGATTGGAACGGCGTGCCAGCTACGAACCTCTGATTATGGCTCTCAAAGGGATTCAGTTGGCGCTGAATCCGGGCGATTATCTGACTGCCGCCCAGCTGGCCTCCAGCCAGCGGCTGCGAAATGATTATGAAGAACTTAAAGAATGGGCATTGCAGCCCACTCCTATTTCGCACAGTACAAAACACCGTTTTCTGGATGCCATTTATGATGGATTGCTTCACGAAGGGCACAATAAACCCTATCATAAACTCCATTATATCGACTGGGCAATGGGAGCCATTGACCTCCAAATCCGGCTGTTCAATAAAAAACTGGAAGAAGGAAAAGCAATTCCCTCTTTCCAGTCGGAATAAGGTCAAATCATCGTATCAACCTTTTCAACCATCGCGTTGACATGCGCAGCTGATGCAGCCAGCTGGGCTTTTTCCTGCTCATTCAGGTCCAGAAGAATAATTTCTTCTACACCGCCGGCCCCAAGCTTTACCGGGACACCCACATAAGTGTTATGAATGCCGTATTGACCGTTGCAGAAAGCACAGCAGGAGAGAATGGTCTTGGAGTCATTCAGGATAGCTTCGGCCATTCGGATGGCACCGGCTGCGGGTGCGTAATAGGCACTGAATCCCAGCAGATTGACAATTTCAATGCCCCCGTTGCGGGTTCGGCTGACCAACTCATCAATTTTATCTTGAGGCAGCAGACAAGGCAGAGGAATGCCGGCCACCGATGTAAATCGGGGCAGCGGAACCATATCATCCCCATGCCCCCCCATTAATACCCCCTGTATATCACCAATGTCGCATTTCAGTTCGTCGGCTACAAAACAGGCAAAACGAGCCAAATCCAATGCCCCTGCCATACCAATTACTTTGCTTTTCTTAAAGCCGCTGACTTTGGCTGCAACATACGTCATCACATCCAGCGGATTGCATACCACAATAATAAAACTGTTGGGACAGGTGCGAACGATCTGCTGGGCAACGGATTTCACAATTCCGGCGTTTTTGGCCAGCAGGTCATCTCTGCTCATTCCCGGTTTGCGAGCCAGACCGCTGGTTATAATAACAATATCGCTGTCCGCTGCCAAATCCCAATCTGTTCCCCCCGTGACTTTGCCTGCGGATGCAAAAATCCCTTTGGACTGTGCGATATCCAACGCTTTGCCTTCAGCCAGTCCGGGAACAATATCCAGAAGAACCACATCCCCTAACGCCCTGCTTGCCGCAATAAAAGCAGCTGTAGCCCCTACATTGCCAGCACCTACGATAGTAACTTTCGCCTTGCTCACAAAAATCTCCTGTTAACTTTTGTATTATGTCAGTATGTTCTTAAGCCCTGCCGTATGGCTGCAGCAGGAAGCGGAATTATAAATCCTAAGATAGTCTTATGCAAATAGTTTAGTGCCTGACTACTTAATACGATTTATTGTTTGTTCCTGAATCAAAGCCCAGATGCGGTTTGATGCCATACTGGATGCGGCGGCAACTGCCAAATTTTAGGCCTTTTAATATCGTTTTTGTGCAGATTCAGGGCTGGAACAGGCCGCCGTTGTATTCATACCAATAAAGATTACCTGGTCAACCAGAGTATTCTATTGTTTTAACTGCTCTTTAGACATTCAAAAGGACTGGTGAATGAGTTATTCCCGCAGCCTATTGAGGCATTCTGTATCTGATTTGTCGTGGCGAATGAGCGAAAGAATTTTTCTTGAAATTGCAATGGTATTGCTGTATGGTAGGTATTAAATCTTCGGCGGCGTAGCCAAGCGGCCCAAGGCGACGGTTTGCAAAACCGTTATTTCGTGGGTTCGAATCCCACCGCCGCCTGTGTATAAAGCAATTCTAAACCTTTCTGTTCCTCTTTTTTCTTTGTTCTTATACGGCAATAGGCAAGAATATGAAGAATCACTATAGGCTGCTTAGGAGTTTGGATTACCAGACGTCGGAGGCGTACGCGGGGCTGTATCATGTTTTAACACCATCCATTGCGGGGCTTTGCACCCTCACAGCATCTGCATTGGTTTTGCTCCCTACTTGTTCCATAAGACAATATTCAGACAGAACAGATCGGTTATACTTTCATGAAAACTGGTACTAAAAAATGTGGCAACTCTTGAATGTATGCTAAAACATATTCAAAGGATATTTTTTTATGACACCTCAGGAAAAAGCACAAAAAGGATTGTCTTTATTGAAGGAGGCGATTGTAGAAATCATTGAATCTCACCCTAATGGAATCAGAAATGTTGATATCGCTGATCTACTTGAGATTCACTCGGATTATTCGGGGGGCAATAAAGATTTTCTATCTTGGTCAATAATTGGTCTCCTATTAAACGAAGGTAAAATTGAACGTAAGGGCAAGAAATATTATCCCCAAAAAATCGGAGTTGTTAAATAAAAAATCGATAGTTACTTGTTCTCAAGTTTTCAATTTCAAGTCCTTATTTTTTTCAACCATTTGCAGCAAAAAGAATAATGATGTATAAAATCTTCTTTGTGTGGTATTCAGAACGCTTCACCTCTTCAATGATGCGGTTTAATAAATCCTCACATTTGTACTCAATCAAAGATTTAACTATACTGCTGCCTCGTAATGGCAATACAATATATCCTCATGGACTCAAAATCACGGAAAAGAACATAGTTGCAGCAATTTAAGGAGCATTGCCGCACCCGCTTATAGGGGTGTAAACAATTATTTACGACTGCTTCGTATTTTAAGCTGCGCCACTGGGTAAAGATTAAGATATGACAATCGTTTTATCTTGACCCGTCCGGCCGGCTCTGGTATCTTGGCCGCACAAATGAAAGGATTTTAACTATGGAATGGCTGTATCCAATCGCATTGCGTGTGATTGCAGCAATAGCATTGATTTATTTTGGGCTGGGTTTATTTAATATTCATTGGCTGCTGCGACTCCGCATTTTGGCTTCACTGAGCATTGGGGCATTGATTGTCGGAGCTTTGGGCTGGCCATTGGTTCGACCTGAGGATCCGCTTGGTGCTGTCAGTCTCTTCTCTATGCAAATGACGCCTGTGCAGTGCCTGATTCTGGTCGGGCTCGGCTTGACAGCAGGCGCAGCCGCAGCGTTTGTTTGTTACCCTCTCGGGGGCAATTTGGCTCCCTATGCCGCACCGGCCGGCATCGCGGTTCTGGCACTCAACAGCGGTGCAATGCGGCAGATTCTGCTGACTAACTCTACGCTGCAGCAGCGGAATGCAATGTATGCCTTTATGCGGTGGGAATTGCTGTTTTGGCTTGGTATTTGTGCTGCAGGCTATCTTGGTATGCTGCTTGCCCTAAAGATGCTGGCTGTAAAATTCAGGAATCCTTTCTCATTTAATACGACGATTAACTGGAGAAACTGGTTTCTTGCTGTTGCGGCTGGGGCCGTTATAACCTATCTGACCATCGGCATCTTTGCCCAAGATATCAATCAGTTTGACGAAGTACTCGGCTCTGTAGCAGGACAGCCCGGCCATCGTCAGGCAGCATTCGGAGTGTTTGTAGCCGTGGGGCTTGCGGCATTTATTGCACGGTACTTTCTTGGAACGGATTATATCCCCGTCATTTTAGGCGCATCTTTGCTCTACATCGGTGCATTTACGCGAATTATTGACTCACAAGACCTGCAGCATCTGGTCAAAACTTGGCCAATTGATTTTTACACCCATACAATATATGCGATTCTTCCGATACAGTATGCCCCCTTTTCTGTCTTGGGGGCTATGACAGGATATTGGATATCCATTCAATTTAAGCACAACTCTTCCATTTCTCACACGTCCGATAAATCTACACTGCCGACAGATTAATTCTGTTCAAAAAAGCTGTTGATTTTTACAATTCATTATATATAATGAAGTTAGAAGAATTTGTAAAAACCGCCTGACAAATATTTGCATTTTTTTTAAATTTCATTACTTCCTCTGCTTAAAACAGTCGAAATTACTTGTGCCTATACGGTGCAGGAGTTTACGAACTTTTTTATGCTCATGCTTTGTTGTAAAACGTATAAGTAATGCGGAACACAGAGGTTTCGAGCTGTCTGACGGATTTAAGTCGGTCCGGCTGAGAAAGGGAAATTCGGGAGTTCATTTATGTTGGTTTTAAGCAGACAAAAAGATGAGTCGATTATGATCGGCGATGACGTGGAAATCACAATTGTGGATGTCCGCGGCGATAAGGTGCGTCTGGGAATCAACGCCCCCCGCAATATTACCGTACATCGCAAAGAGATTTATTTAGCAATCCAGAAAGAAAAAGAGGAAAACAAACACCCTGCACCGACGACAGGCAATCCATAAGCAGATATCACCTCTCCTCTTTCTTTTTTTGTATCTTCAAAGAGCATTGTGAATGCTCTTTTTTTTTGTCCCCCATCATTTCATTGATCCAGTCGATTAAAAAACCGGTGTTGAAAACACCGGTTTTCTTGTAATCCATCCGTTTTTAGGATTGCTCAATTCATAAGACGCTTGGCTATATCCACAGCAGTTGCTGCATCAGCCGCATAGCCATCGGCGCCTATTTTGTCCGCATAGACCTGTGTTACGGGAGCACCCCCAATCATCGTTTTAATAGACAATCCCGCATCTTTAATAGCGCGAATTGTTTTTTCCATTGCCGGCATTGTAGTCGTCAGCAAAGCACTTAAACCAACAATTCGCGGTGCATTTTCTTTGGCTTTTTCCACGAACTTGTCCGGAGACACATCTACCCCTAAATCAATCACTTCAAAACCGGCACCCTTTAGCATCATACATACAAGATTTTTTCCGATATCATGCAGGTCTCCCTGTACCGTCCCTATCATCGCTTTTCCTAAGGGTTTGACCCCAGCCTTGACTAGTTCCGGTTCAAGAACTTCCATTGCCATTTTCATTGCGCGAGCGGCAATCAGCACTTCCGGGATATAAACTTCGTTGGCTTTGAATCGGATGCCTATTACATTCATTCCGGCAATAAGTCCTTCGCTTAAAATCATTCCCGGAGCCACCCCTTCGTTCAATGCCTCTTTGGTTACTTCCACAGCAGTACGCTGATCCCCGCGTATAATCGCTTCACTCAACTTTTTTAAATCTGCCATTGTCTACCTCTTAAATCATATTTTTGCTCAAATACTGTGCCCGCGTTATTTCCACATATTTTTGGTAGCATTAAAAACACCAAAAATCAAGCTGGTACAATCGATTTCAGCAGGAATAGCCAAAAAACTACAACAAAATGACCAAATTATGACATTTTTTTGCCGGTTTTAGCTGTTTTTAGCTGCGGTCTGTTGCTCGGATGCCGTATGGTTATTACACTCAAACTTAGAAATCAAGGTGTTTGAAATAGTCCAATGGCCGATTTTGATAGACCTTAGCAGAATTTTATTTATAGTTTCCTTTTTTCGGAAATCAGAAAGAAACCGGAAAAGCAAATATAAATCGGAGTTATTCATGAGCCATTATATCGTATTGGTCAAGCAGGTGCCGGATGTCTCCCAGATTACAGATAACGCCTTTGACCCTAAAACCGGCAATCTCATCCGAACCCGTCTGCCCAGCGTTATTAATGAACTGGATGCTCAAGCCCTCGCCTTTGCACAGCATATGAAGCATCTGTCCGGCGACACACTTGGAAAAATCATCGCTCTGACCATGGGGCCGCCGATGGCTGCCGATGTTTTGCGTTATGCCCTAAGTCGCTGTGCCGATATGGCAGTCCTGCTGACTGACCGGGCTTTAGGCGGTGCCGATACTTGGGCAACAGCCAATCCGCTGGCCTATGCCGTGCGTAAAATCTGTACCGACCTGCTGGCTTCCAGCAAGGATTATTATATCGTAGCGGGAATGCAGAGTGTTGACGGCGATACAGCCCAAGTTCCCGCGCAAATGGCAGAAGAATTAGGGATACCCTGTATCGCTTATGTTACGGGCACAGAATACCACAACGGCCAATTCCAGTTTACACGCATTGTTTCCGGCGGCAGTCAAGTAGTGCGTCCCCGCACTGTTCCGGCTATGATAACAGTTGCAAAGTATGAATATCCCCTTTTTGCATCGTTCGAACGCACACGAAAAGCCATTGCTGCTCAGCTGATAGAGTGGAATGCTAATGACGTTAAAGCCAAAGCAATTGGAGTAAGCGGCTCTAAAACCCGTGTTATTCGTGTTTTTCCTCCCGGCAAGACAACCCGAAAATGTCAAGAAGTCCAAACTGCGCAGGAATTGGCTCGCATTATCATAGAAAATGCATCCAAAGACCGCCAGAACAACAAAACTTCCAGCGACAGCAAACCCAGTTATCTGCTGCCAGCCAAACGGGAAAATTTGTTTGATCGTTCTTACGAAGCAACCGAAAAAGAAACGGAAGAGTATCAAATTCTTGCGGCAAAACTGAAAGAATTAAATATTACAGATCCTGCCCAAATTGATGAAGCCGCACAGGAAAAAATATTGTCGGACAATAGAGTCGATTTCCACAAGAAAGCACTCGAGGATATGATTGCCGGATTGACCAAAACCCAGCCCCAGTACTCAGGCGAGGTTTGGGTGATGGCCGAAGTCAGCGAAGGAACACTTCATCCGGCGGTCTTTGAGCTAACCGGCAAAGCACGCCAGTTAGCCGACTCCTTGGATACCTATGTGGGTGTTGTCCTTGCAGGCCATGAGGTTGCCAATCTGGCAAATGAGATTATTGCCGCTGGTGCCGACAAGGTCTATCTGATTGAACATCCCCTGCTTAAAGAATTTGATCCCCGCTCTTTCTGCAGGGCGGTTTCGGATGCATTTAACACCTACAAGCCCCAGATTTTTCTTTATGCAGCAACTCCGCAGGGGCGTGTTCTTGCCCCAATGGTGTCTTATCGCGTCGGCTGCGGCCTAACTGCTGACTGTACCGGTCTGGAGATTCGCGATAGCTCGCGCAAAGGGCAAATTGCGATTTTGATGCAGACACGTCCTGCCTTGGGGGGGAATGTTATGGCCACCATCTGCACAAAAGATTCTATCTGCCAGATGGCAACCGCCCGTCCGGGAGTAATGAAGCGTCTTGCCCCTGACCCTTCCCGTTCCGGCCGGATTATCAAACACAATGCAGATATTACAGATGCCGATATCAGTTTGCATATTCTGCGGACAGAAAAGGCCCACGGCACTGTCCGGTTTGACAGCGATGTTATTGTCAGCGGAGGCAAAGGAATGCAGAACCGCGACAATTATGACCGACTGCTCGATGGTCTCTGTGGAACAATTCACAGCCGGCTGGGGATTTCTGTTGAAAAAGGCGCCTCCCGCACGGCTGTCGAACAGGGTTTTGCAGAGCGGATTCATCAGGTAGGCCAGACCGGAACCGCTGTAGGGCCCCGGATCTATATTGCAATCGGCATTTCAGGCGCCATCCAGCATATGATTGGAGTAGCCAACACTGAAACAATTATTGCCATCAATACCGACCCGCACGCTCCTATATTTAAGCAGTGTGATTATTACCTTATCGGCAGCGCCGAAAAAACCGTACCGGAACTTATAAATGCATTAAAGGATTTCTCGAATACAGGACAATAAAAATGCAGGACTATACAAATGTATCTGTTTTGGTTGTCGGAGCAGGCCCTGCCGGCTTGTCTGCTGCAATTACACTCAAAAAACTTCTGCCCGCTCTGGATGTAGTTGTTATCGATAAGGCTGCAGGCCCCGGCAATCACAATCTTTCCGGCGCAGTTTTAGAAAGCCGGGCGCTCGGCCGGCTGCTGGATACAGCAGTACCCAACTGGAGCGATTCAGAAGAAGCGAAGGCCGTTCTGCTGTCAAAAGTGGACAGAGATGATGTAATGTTTTTGCTCGGCAGCAAAATGGCATTCCGGATCGAAGCTGCAATCAAACTGGCCAAAGCACTCAAGCTTGCCTTCGGACAGATGTCCCATAAAGGCGACTACATCTGTTCGGTCAGCAAATTAACCACTTGGCTGTGCAAAATAGCCGCAGCAATGGGAGTCGAGATTCTCCATGGTTTTGCTGCCGAGGATATTATTTGGGATACCGAACAGCATTTAGCCTTAGGTGTCAAGCTCAAAGATCAGGGGCTGGACAAACACGGACAAAAACAGCCCAATTATCTGCCAGGCGAGGTCATCCGTGCCAAAAGTATTCTCATCGCTGAAGGCTGCGACGGTCTTTTAGCAGAAAAATTTATCAGCAAAGCCGGTTTGGTCCGTCAAGCAAATCAGCTCTACTCTTTGGGCGTCAAAGAGCTGATTCGTGTCAGCGACAGTCAATATGCCCGGTTCGGCTCCGGCCGAGTGGTCCACGCAATGGGCTATCCTATCTGGACGCCGCTGATTGGGCCGGCAATGTTCGGCGGTGGCATTATGTACCCAATGGGCGGAAATCACATCGCCGTAGGTATGATTGTAGGGCTTGACTACAAATATTGCGATTTCAATCCGCAGGATGCCTTGACGCTCTTTAAGTCGCACTCTTTTGTTCGTCCGTTTATCGAGGGCGGAACGATTACCGAAGCCGGCGTCAAGATGATACCCGAAGGCGGCCTATACGCTATTCCGCGGTGTCCGGATACTCAGTCTATTGGACGCAGCAATGTATTACTGCTGGGAGACAGTGCAGGTTTCGTCAATATGTGCAAAATTAAGGGGCTTCATAACGCCATCGAATCAGGCATTGCTGCAGCTGCTGCAATTGCAGAGGGACTGGATAGACCCAAAGGACTAGCCCGGATTTATACCAAACAGATTGAGGAGGCAGGCGTTATTGCCGAGATGGAAACGGCAAAGAATTTCCGACAAACAGTTGCGAAATTCGGACCGCTTCAGGGAATGCCGCTTTCGATACTGGGCAGTTGGCTGCCGAAATTCAATATAGAGCCGGATTACACAACGATGACAAGAGCAACTTATCGGCTAAAACCGGCAATCAATTATGATAAGGATACATTTACGGCGGTGGCCGCAACAGTCCACCGGGAAGAGCAGCCCTGCCATTTGCTCATTCAGGATGAAACAATATGCAGGAACGAATGTCTCGGTAAGTACGGGGCCCCGTGCATTACATTCTGTCCAGCGGGTGTTTATGAATCAATTCACGGCCAGCCCAAGCCGGCCAATCCTTCGAACTGTCTGCATTGCAAAACCTGCCAGCGCAAGTGTCCCTTCGATAATATCCGATGGACTGTACCGGAACCTTCTGGAGGTCCAAAATACAAAACTATGTAAAAAATCAATAATTCTGATTAAACAATTGTCAGTTTTGGAATACTTGCAAAATATTTGGCTGTAATTGTGGAGATAGTCTGTTTATTTTTATATTTGATTTTCTATTTGTATTTCTGTTGTCATTCAGTATTTTGAAAATTTGCTTTTCGCATCCAAAACACTTATTTGGCATTGCGGAGATTCGAAGCTTGTCCCAGCCAGTGTCAGAGTGCCCCCAAAGTTGACATCAACTTCTCCAGTTGCTGGCTTCTTTTTTCGAAACTCAGAAAATTGGATACTGTTTATGTAGAAATTTGGGACAGCAGTGGTTACTGTATTTTGTTGGTATTATACATCCGGTTCAAAGTGATTACTGATGCGATTTCAGAATACGGGTTATAGCTAATGTTACGCCGGGATTGACAATGCTGGTAATTCTATTCATTCGGAAGAAATATTTCTGCAAATGTAAATCCATTTATACGGGATTCTGCTGTGTTTTCGTTTGACATTAAATAGTATTACAAGTAGGATATTAACCTTTGTGAAACTCGCAAAACCAATACTAAAATTTACTCAATACAGTAGACTCTCTGAACGGATTAACAGATAATTCTTTACAGGAGAAGAAGTTAATGACAAAAGTAACGCTGATTATGGGCGATGGAATCGGGCCGGAGATAGCTGATGCCGCTCGCCGGTGTATTGATGCAACGGGGGCCGGAATTGAGTGGGATATTCAGCAGGCAGGCGTTGATATAATGGAAACGGCCGGAACCCCTCTCCCTGAAGCCACGCTTGAATCCATCCGCCGAAACGGGATTGCCCTGAAGGCGCCGATTACGACACCGGTAGGGACGGGTTTCCGCAGCGTCAATGTGCATTTGCGTCAGGCGTTTGAACTTTATGCATGTGTTCGGCCATGCAAGAGCTACAAAGGTGTGCGGAGCAAATACGAGAATATTGATTTGGTAATTGTCCGTGAAAATACTGAGGATTTGTATGCCGGCATTGAGTTTGAAAAGGGGATGGGGGAAACGCTTGAACTCATTGGCTGGCTGAATGCCCACAGCAAGCGAAAAATCGGTCCCAATGCAGGCATCAGCATCAAGCCGATATCGGTAGAAGGAACGGAACGGATTGTAACATTTGCATTTGACTATGCCCGCAAAATGGGCCGGCACAAAGTGACCAGTGTGCATAAGGCCAATATTATGAAACATACAGATGGTCTGTGGCTGGATGTCAGCCGGCAGGTTGCGCAAAAATATCCCGATATTGAGTTTGAAGACCGCATTGTGGACAATATGTGTATGCAGCTTGTCCAGAAGCCGGAACTTTATGATGTTATTGTGCTGCCGAATTTGTACGGTGATATATTGAGTGACTTGTGTGCAGGTTTAGTCGGCGGGCTCGGGGTAGCGCCGGGAGCTAATATTGGCCAAAAGGGAGCAATTTTCGAAGCCACTCACGGAAGCGCCCCCAAGTATAAGGGTCAAAACAAGGTTAATCCTGTTGCCCTGATTTTGAGCGGTGTTCTGATGCTGCGGCATATGGGAATGGACAAACAGGCCGATGCACTGGAAAATGCCGTTGCAGCGGTAATTGAAGAAGGGAAATATGTCACTTATGATATGAAACTGGACCGTGACGATCCCACGGCAGTGGGAACCCGTGAAATGGCGGATGCAATCATCAGGCGGATCAATAAATGAGAATTGCTTGCGCGATTTTCAGGAAGATTGACGGTTCCCCTCTTAATTAACAGGTCTTATAAGGAACACCTATTTGAGGCAGAATACTTATCGCAGCATAATCTCGGGGGCTGATAAGCGATTCCGGGCCTCTTTTTTGCGAATTATACTGCGTCCGGCAGGTATTCTATACGGTCTTGGAATGCGGATTCGTAACCTGATGTATGATCTTGGTATTCTGTCATCCTGCTCAGTCGAAGTTCCGGTCATCAGCATTGGCAATATTACAACCGGCGGCACAGGAAAAACGCCTCTGGTGATATGGATGTGCAATTATCTGCACCAAAAAGGCATTCGCTGCGCAATTCTGACCCGCGGGTATAAAACCCAGCCTGAACAGATTTCGGATGAACCTGCCCTGCTGACAAAAGCCTGTCCCGGTACGGCGGTGGTAGTCAATGCTGATCGGATTTCAGGGGCTCGCAAAGCGATTGAACAGCATCAGGCACAGGTTTTGGTGTTAGACGACGGATTTCAGCACCGCAAACTGAAGCGGGATTTGGATATTGTTGCCATAGATGCGACGTGTCCTTTTGGGTATAATCGTGTATTGCCTGCAGGACTTCTGCGGGAGCCGAAATCGGGCTTAAAGCGGGCATCAGCCGCGGTGATTACACGGTTTGACCAAGCCGATGAAGCTCAGATAGGCCGAATTGAACAGGAGATACACCGTTATGCGCCGGGCATTCCGATTGCTAAAGCAGCGCACCGGCACACGCACGCGGCAACCTATTCCAATGCGGCTATCGAATTGGACCAGCTGCGGGGAAAACCGGTGCTGGCTTTCTGCGGCATCGGCAATCCCAACGCCTTTTTTGACCGTCTGCGGAGAAATGGCATCGATACAGTGGAAACAATAGCGTTTAATGACCATCATCTTTATACAACCCAGGACTTGAAGCAGATCTTCAGCCGGGCAGATGCCTGCGGAGCTGAGGCTATTGTCTGTACCCAGAAAGACTGGGTTAAGAGTGCGTTGCTTGCGCCGGATCGAAAAGACCGGATTTTTGCCTATTTGGTAATGGAACTGGAATTTTGGGACGGACTTGATACAATAATAGGTTTAGTTGATAATCTGCCGATCGGTAATTTAAATCAAACAGCAAAACCATGATTTATACGAATTTATTGAAAGCGGTTACCAATCTTGGCTGTCCCCGCGTGCTGCTGGTAGGCGATTTTATGCTGGACAGCTATGTTTACGGGGATGCGCTTCGCATCAGCCCGGAAGCTCCGGTGCAGGTTCTCAAAGTCGTTCGGCGGGAATATGCCGGCGGCGGTGCTTCGTCCGTAGCGGCCGATATTACAACTCTGGGAGCAAAATGCTTCTGCATCGGAGCAATTGGCAAAGACCGCAGCGGCGAGCGTCTGCTTGAAATACTCAAGCAGTTGGGCGCCGACACCGAGGGATTGATTGCTCTGGACAGCCGCCCTACCATTACAAAAGAACGAATTATCGGTTTGGCCCAGCACCGTCATCGGCAGCAGCTTCTGCGGATCGATGAGGAATGCATCGGGCCGCTGCCGGCGAATATCTATCAGCAGTTGCTGAGTGTTTACGAAAGCCGGCTGCCTCATTGCAATATTGTATGCCTGCAGGATTATAACAAAGGCATGCTGGAAAAGGATTTCTGCCAGCAGCTGATTGCTCTGGCCAGACAGGCCGGCAAACGTGTTCTCGTGGATCCTCCTCTGGATACAGACTACAGCAAATTCAGGGGAGCCAGCATGATTACTCCAAACCGCAAGGAAACCTGTGCTGCGGTTGGATTCGAAATCAGATCCCCGGATGATGCGGCCAGAGCGTCGCTAATGCTTCGAGAGCAGCTCGATTTAGAAATGGCTGTTATTACTATGGATAAAGACGGCGCCTACCTTCGGACACAAACACTGGCGCAGCATTTTCCGACCCTGCCGCGGATGGTTTATGATGTAACCGGAGCTGGGGATATGATGCTGGCGATGCTGGCTGTTGCTCTGGCAGCCGGATGCGATGCAGTTACGGCCCTGCAGCTGGCCAATATCGCGGCAGGACTGGAAGTGGAAAAGTTCGGCGTTGCAACCGTCAGCGTCGATGAGATTGTCAATGAAATCATTTCCCGCCACCGCGGGAAGATGGGGAAAATTCATACAGTTGAAGATTTGATAAAGCAGCTGGCGTATCATCGTCAGCAGAAAGAAACTATCGTCTTTACAAACGGCTGCTTTGATGTGCTGCACCGGGGGCATATTGAATATCTGAAATTCTGCAAGCAGCAGGGACATATTGTGGTTGTGGGGCTTAACAGCGATGCTTCGGTGCGGCAGCTGAAAGGTGCGGGGCGGCCTGTCAATAATCAGCATGACCGTGCCGCGGTTCTGGCAGCTCTGGAAAGCGTCGATTATGTTACCATTTTCGACCAGCTGAATCCGCTGGAATTGATAAAACAGGTTCGGCCGGACGTGCTGGTTAAGGGGGCTGACTGGGCCCAAAAAGGAGTTGTGGGGAGAGAATTTGTCGAGGCCTGCGGGGGGCGTGTAGTCTTGGCACCGCTGGTAGACGGTAAAAGCTCTACAGCGACGATTGAGAAATTAAAAGAATTGGAACGGAATCAGGATTATGGGGCATAAGGCCGTTTTTTTTGACCGTGATGATACCCTGATAGAAGACCCGGGTTATATCCGCTCGCCGGATCAGGTCAAACTGCTGCCAGGGGTTGCACGGTCGCTGATTCAGCTGAAAAAAATGGGGTATCTGCTGATAGTCGTTACCAACCAGTCCGCTGTAGCACGGGGAATGATTACGGAGCAGGAACTGGAAGAGATTCATCGGCGGCTGAAAAACCTGCTGGCTGCTGAGGGTGCTTATTTGGATGGGATCTATTACTGCCCGTATCATCCCGAAGGAACCGTTGCCCAATATGCCAAAGAAAGCAATCTGCGCAAGCCCGAACCGGGGATGTTGCTGCAGGCAGCTCGGGAAAAAGACATCGATTTAAGCCGTTCATGGGTTGTCGGAGACCGCTATCTGGATATTCGAATGGGTCGGGCTGCAGGATGCTATACGATTCTTGTCGATGTTCCCGGCAAGCAGCGGGAGAAGCTGCCCGACGATCCGGAACCGGACCGAAAAGCCGTTAATATTCGGGAAGCCGTCAATATTATCCGGATGCATGAATTTCATCAAAAGGCACGGTCGGGGCGTAACGGGGAGTCGTCAGCTTTCACCGAAACGGCTCAACGGGCGGCCGTCCCAGAGCCGAAAGAAAGCCAAGAGACAGACGCCCAGCCTCCCCAGCAGGCAAGTGACCCCGGATTGGAGGGAGCAAAGTCGCTTTCATCGGATGAGGTTATCACCCTGCATGAAACCAGCGGTTTTGAGTCAAGGGAATTTTCCACCGAAGCAGCAGAGAATGACCAGCCGGAAGATGCCGGACAGACGCATCGGCTGTTTGAGGAAATTCTTCGCCATCTCAAGCGGATGGATCGGGCGGGATTTTATCCGGAGTTTTCGGTATTCAAGCTGCTGGCCGGAATGACTCAAACGGTTGCCGTTTTCTGCCTGATTGTCAGTATCGGATTCTGGCTTAATCCCAAAGTGGGCTATGAACCGGTTTTGATTATGATTGGATATGCTATCATGCTTGAGCTGCTGGTTATTGCCCTGCTGATGATGCATGGGCGGGATTAGCCGGGCGGGGAAAACAGCAATGCATCCGTCGAAGGTTTTAATCTGGCTGCCCTCACCGCTGGGCGATGCCATTATGGCAACACCGGCTCTGCGGGCTTTTCGTGAATTATTTAAGGATGCCCGCATCTGTTTTTTGGCATCTAGCTTTACGCGGGAAATTCTATCGCCAAGCCCATTCTGCGATGAATGGCTCACTATAGACAGGCATTTTGTTCGTCAGATCAAAGTTCTCCGGCAGCAGCAGTTTGATGCTGCTATATTGCTGAAGAATTCATTCGGTTCGGCACTTTGCACAGCCATGGCCGGCATCAAGCATCGGATTGGATATGTGCGGGAAGGACGCTGGCTTCTTCTGACGGATCGGCTGCTGCCGCCCCGAGAAAACGGTGTATTCAAGCCTATTCCTATGATAGAATATTATCATTCCATCGCGACTATGCTGGGAAGCAGGCAAGCCGTCAGCCCGCCGGAACTATCTGTTGAAGACAGTGCCATTGCAGAGGTTTATCAGAAAATTCCCGCCCTAAAAAACATTGATGGGCCGTTTGTGATTTTTGTGCCGGGCGGAGCCTTCGGTCCCAGTAAACAGTGGCCGGCGGCCAGCTATGCAAAGCTGGCGGATAAGCTTTATACAGCATTCCATGCGACTGTACTTCTTTCGGTGTCTCCTGCAAAGGAAGAAACCGAAATGGCAGAAGCGATCAGCAGACAAGCGGCATGTCATATGCTGAATCTGGCAAAGACGCCGCTGTCCGGCGGGCAGCTGAAGGCACTGTATTCTCTGGCAGACCTTGTGATTGCCAATGATACAGGTCCGCGACATATTGCTATAGCGTTGAACAAGAATGTCATTTCTCTATTCGGGCCGAATAATCCGCAGTGGACACAGACGGGGCATAATAAGGAAATTCAAATCGTCGGACGGGCACCCTGCGTACCATGCGGCAGGCCGCGTTGTTTGATGAAAAAGCATTTATGTATGGAGTCTATTACAGTGGATGAGGTTTTTGAAGCGGCGTGCCGATTTCTGAAACATCCATGACATCTCCTTTTATACAACCTGAACCGGGATTTTATGTTCTGCCATCCTATAGCCGGATTCTGGCTGAAACCGGACTGGATTCTCTGGAGGCGGTGATTTGCTGCAAAAAGGGACAAATGCTATCCAAATCGAGCCTGGCCGCATGGAGACACCGCATTCGTCTTCAGCTTGCCAACGGGCAGACGGCCTATCTGAAGCGATACATTAGTCCTCCCTTTTTTGTTCAGCTGAAAGCATGGATACAACACCGGCATCGAGCGCTCTTGGCCGAATACGATAAAGGGCCCTCTGAGGAACTGACCCGAGCAGCGGTTCTAACCCCGCAGGTGATTGCCTACGGCGGACGGTGGAACGGGTGGTCGGAGAAGTGCAGCTTTATCATGACACTGGAAATACCCCATGGCCGGTCGCTGGAGCAGAAGCTCCCCGATTGCTTTGAAACGAGTCCGGCTCCCATGCAGCGGCAGGCAAAGAATGAATGTATCTGCCGTCTTGCTGATTTTGTCCGCCGCTTTCATGCCACAGGGTATCGGCATCAAGATTTGTATTTGTCTCATCTGTTTCTTTCGGATGAACAAATACTGTACTTGATTGATCTGCATCGGACATTCAAACCTCGAATGCGGAGCCGCTATTATCAGGTCAAAGACATTGCTCAACTGCATTATTCCAGCCCTGCTGCGAAAATCAGCCGCAGCGACCGGCTGCGTTTTTTTCGGGCTTACGTCCAGAGGGAAAAACTAACCGCGCAGGACAAAGAACTCCTCCGGCAGGTGCATTCCAAAGCTCTTTGCATGGCCCGACACAATCGCAAGCATGGGCGCATCTGTCCGTTTCAGGAAAAGGATGCATAGAACAATGATAAAAGCGGCAATTCTCATTGAACGCGCAGAAGTTAAGCTCGGCGGTGCAGAACGATCTGTCAGCGAACTGGTAGGCGAACTGCGGCGTCAGGGAATAGAAGCTGTCATTTTGGCTGCCAAGGGAACTCCTTGTGAATACCTGCACATCCTCTGTCAAGATTACCCCGGCAGGAGGGTTCCCCTGCGGATATTTGAAGCCGCCCTGCAAGCTCACTTAGAAAACCATTTTTATGATATCATTCACAGCACCCTGCCAACAGCAGTTGCTGATATTTATCAGCCGCGCGGCGGCAGCTACCGTGAAGCAATGCTGCGCAATACAGCATCGTATGCGAATCCCATGCAGCGTCTCCTGAAACGCTCCACGCATTTACTGAATTACAGGCGAACACAATATTTAAAGGCGGAGGAAAGGCTATGTCGTCAGCATAACCAAACTATTATTGCGGCTCTCAGTCATTATGTCAAATCGCAGTTCCAAAAACACTACACTCTGCCGGACAGCCGAATAACTGTTATCCCCAACGGTATCAGTTTGCCGCAGACGTTAGACCAGTCAGAAGCGCAAAAAATAAGGGATTCGATTTTGCAGAGCGTTCCTGTGCCGGCTGGCAAAACGCCCATCTTATTTTTGTTTGCTGCGCACAATCCTCGGCTGAAAGGCATTGGTCCCCTTCTGGCCGCCATGCGGATGCTTCGGGAGAATCCGCCGTCTGATGTGCATCCTGTGCTGGCTGCGGCTGGCTTTTCGCCGACAGCTTATTCAGCCCCCAACAATACCGTTTTCCTTGGGACGCATAGCTGTATGAATGCGATCATATCGGCCTGCGATGCCGCCGTGCTGCCGACCTTTTATGATCCCTGCTCCCGCTTTGTTCTGGAGGCTCTGGCTTTAGCAAAACCTGTCATAACAACACGGTTCAACGGTGCATCCGAACGCTATACTCATCTGCGGCATGGGTTTATTCTGGATCGCCCCGATGATGTTCACACGCTGACTTATGCGCTGCAGTATTTCTGCAGCATGGAGAAAATAAATCTTGCCCGTAAGGCGATTCTGGATGATAATCTCCGCGTTGCGGTATCCATCGAACAACACGTAAATCTTCTTAAAGCACTGTACAGAAATATTCTTGCGGAAAAAAAATGTCAGTAATGATGGAATTGATAACACTGATAATGGCTGCCTATTTTCTGGGTGCCGTACCGTTTGGTTTGCTGATAGCAAAGGCCCACGGCAAGGATCTGCGCTGCATCGGTTCAGGAAACATTGGAGCCACAAATGTGGTCCGGGCATTAGGCCGGTCGTGGGGTATACTGTGCTTTATACTGGATATGCTGAAGGGTTTGATTCCGATGCTTGCGGTGCCCGTGCTGGGTCTCGTAGGCCCCCAGCCGAAAGCGTATGAACTGACCTTATGGCTGCTGGTCGGATGTGCAGCCGTTTTAGGGCATATTTTCCCTGTCTATTTGAAATTTAAGGGAGGCAAGGGGGTTGCGACTAGTCTGGGCATTGTGCTGGGTTTATGGCCTTATTATACTTTCTGCGGGATTGCTGCATTTGCAGTCTGGATTGTATGTGTTCTCCTCTGGCGGTATGTTTCGCTGGCTTCCATTTTAGCAGCTGTCAGTTTTCCAATTTTTTTAACAATAGCAACTTCTCTTTTCAAAGACTGGGGGCTGGCGACATTGTGGCCGCTGCTGGCCGGAGCAGTTTTAATGTCGCTGCTGGTGGTTTTTCGGCATCGGGCAAATATACGGCGGCTGCTCAGTGGCACTGAATCGAAAATTTTTCAGTCAAAACAGATTTAAAACACTTCGGCCAGCCGGCATGCCTGTTCTACGGCGGATTCAACAATTTTCTGAACTTCATCAGGGCTGCCGTGCAAGGTGGGTTCAATTACGATTGAATAGATCTTCTCAAAACCCATAAAGCCCAGTATTAAGTCCATATATTTTTTCTGCAAATCAAACGCCTGTACATCGGTTCCAGGCCGGTAAGCGCCGCCGCGGGCATAAATAACCGCAGCCGGTTTGTCTCGAATAAGCCCCTCATAGCCGTTTGGTCCGGCAGAAAAAGTATAGCCCGGCTGAACGACAATGTCGATATAGTGTTTGAGGCGATAGGGAATGCCGAAATTCCACATAGGAAGAGAAAAAACATACTTGTCTGCCTGTTTGAATTGCCGAATCACTGTTTCAACAGCGCTCCAAGCGGTTTGTTCTGCATCTGTGTGCGGCTGGCCATGCAGAATGGCATATTTGGCTTGAACAGTTAATCCGTCGAAAGTCGGCAGCTTTTCTTGAAACACATTAACAGTGCCTATTTTGTCTTGCGGATGAACTTTGGCATAGTGTCGGAGAAAAGCAGAAGCAACCTGATTTGATTTTGAACGCTCTTGGCGAGGTGATGCCTGAATATACAGCAAGTTTGCCATAAAGGCCTCCTTTCCAAATACCTTTTTCCATTACTACGTCCAGCAGGCAAGGAAGTTTAGGGACTTATTTCAAAACCGGCGATATCAGCACCGCAGACAGGACAGCGGCTGTCCGTGATGCGGTTCTGGATAATTCGATAACCCTGCCGTTCAATCAGAAGTGTGCCGCAGCTGTAGCAGAATGTTGATTCGGCACGAGCACCGGGCATATTGCCAACATAGACATACCGCAGCCCCGCCTGTCTGCCTATATCATAGGCTCGGTCCAGAACTGTGCTGTCGGTCGGCGGCACGTTGGTCAGTTTATATTGCGGCCAGAAGCGGCTGATATGCCACGGAACATCCGCCGAGGCCTCTTGCACAATAAACTGTGCAATGGACCGCAATTCTTCGTCGGAATCATTTTTGCCGGGAATTATCAAGGTGGTAATTTCCATCCAAATATCAGTATGATGAGCAATATAGCGGATGGTGTCCAAGACCGGCTGCAGACGGGCCTTGCACATATCACGGTAAAAATCGTCAGAAAAGGCTTTCAGGTCAATATTAATACCGTCCAGCCAAGGTTTGACAAAGTCCACGGCTTCCTGACTCATAAAACCGTTGCTGACAAATACATTGGCCAGCCCCTTGGCTTTTGCCAAACGGGCAGTCTGACAGCACAATTCCATAAAAACTGTCGGCTCCGTATATGTATAGGCAATGCTCCTGCACCTATCATCCAGCGCTGCTTCTACAATTTTCCGAGGCGAAAAAAATGTGCCTTCCAGAATATTCTGATACGGCATCTGACTGATCTGCCAATTTTGGCAAAAAACACATTGGAAATTGCAGCCGGGGGCTGCAATAGAAAAACTCCGAGAGCCCGGCTGAAAATGAAACAAAGGTTTTTTCTCTATAGGATCAGCATTAGCAGCACAAAGTTTATCATAATTAAGGGTATAAAGATGACCGTTAATATTTTTGCGTACCTTGCAGTGACCTACAGCACCTTTGGATATCAGGCATTTCCAGCTGCACAGAAGACACTGCACTTTACCGTCCTTTTTTTCCCAGAGAACCGCATCTTTCAGATTTGCTTGACCGTTGTCCATAAATAAAATTATAAGGGTTCTGCAAGCCGATACAAGCCAAACCTGTGGGTGACAGAATAAATAACTCGATTAAAGCATCTTACCTTGAATGTGTGTTATGAAAAAAACAGCTCGGGATTGGCCTTTACAGAACACAAGAGGACTTGAGGTCTCTTGTATTCTATTCTGCATGATTCCAAAGATAATTTGTCATGTATTTCTGTCTGAATTATCCGTTTTTCCCGCTGGTTAACGATTAGCCGTAAAACCTTGCCAAAAACAAAACTGTATTAAGTAATCTGAAAATCTGTAAACAAAGGCTTTCTTTCTGAAATCCTACGCCTTATGCAAAACTACATCGGTCGGGAAAATAGAAATACATTCCTATTGATTTTTTCGAGCTTTCCTGTAATGTAGAAGATTGATTGTGGACACATAAGCATTCGAATGACACAAAAACAGGAGCAGCGAGAATGAAACGTTCTTCACTTCTATGGATGTCTTTCTTGACTCTATTAGTCGGTTGCGGTCCCAGCAATCAACTCACAAACGAAGAAAAACGCAGTGCTATCGATGCGATGGCTGCAGAAACGCTCGAACGCCTCTACCATGAGAAGGCCTCCGTACGAGAAGAAATTGAAAAGGCCGCCGGCTATGGCGCTTTCAGCAATGCCAATGTCAATATTATCTTCGCCAGCGCTGGCGGCGGATATGGTGTGGTTGTCGATAAAACCGCCGGAACTAAAACCTATATGCGTATGGGAATGGGCGGGCTTGGACTTGGATTGGGTGCCAAAGATTTCCGGCAGGTTCTGATTTTTGATACGCAGGAAACTATAAAAAAATTCATTGAAAGCGGCTGGGAGTTCGGCGGCCATGCGGATGCTGCTGCTAAAACACCCGATAAAGGGGCTGAAGCCAGTGCCGAAGGCATGATTGGCGCGGTCAAGGTTTATTCAATGACCGAAGCCGGTTTAGCATTGCAGGCCACTGTAACAGGCACAAAATATTGGAAAGATAAAGAGCTGAATTAGATACTCTGTCATCAGCAGAAAGGATTCTTCTAATGAGAAGACACATCATTATCATAATAGTTCTGACAAGTTTTGCCGTTTTAACCGGTTGCGGTCCCAGCAGCAGCAAGTATACACTGTCCGAGCGCCGTCGGATTATTGACGATATGGCCGCTTCAAGTTTGCAGCATCTTTATACCATAAAGCCCTCAGCCCGGGATGAAGTAGCCCAAGCAGCCGGTTACGCAGTCTTCAGCAATGCCAATGTAACTGTACTTTTTGCCAGCGGCGGAGCCGGCTATGGGGTTGTTGTAGATAAGACCACCGGTGTTAAAACCTATATGCGGATGGGGATGGGAGGTCTTGGTCTGGGGCTTGGTGCTAAAGATTATCGCCAGATCTTAGTTTTCAAAAGCCGGGATGCCATGCAAAAATTTGTTGGTACCGGCTGGGATGTTGGCGGGCAGGCAGATGCGGCTGCAAAAATAGGAGAAACTGGCGGTGAAGCCGGCGGCGAAGGCACTCTCCGTAATCAAATCAGCGTTTATACCATTACCGAAAATGGGCTTATGCTTCAAGCCACAATCACAGGCAATAAATATTGGATTGACGACGAACTGAACCAGCCCTCCTTGGTCCGATAATTCTTTGTTTAACACAACAAGACAAAAGTATGACTGAATAAGCCATACTTTTGTCTTAATAAACAGGGGCTAATCAACCTGATTAGGTGAGGATAATTCTGCTGAAGCTACTTTGTGCGGAATAGGACATGATGAAGTGCTTTTGCAGGGGCATTTGCATCCTGCTATAAGCATCATAACGATTAATACTGCTGTGCCGATAAATAGTCTTGTTTTCATAAAAAACTCTCAAAAGAATTCTTTTTTTAGTCAGCGTAATATCTACAATCGGCTGTATTTTGCAAGAAAATTTACAGAAAAATATGAAAACAAGAACAATTTTCCCATAAAGATATAAATTATCCCCAATTAAGTCCTCTTTCTGCGATATTACCCAAGCTGAGGAACTTTATCTATATGGATGTCAAACCGCTCATCCCGACTGATGACTTCCCCGCCTGTTTCAGTGACAAGCACATCATCTTCCAGCCGCACACCTAATTGCCCCGGCAGATAAATGCCCGGCTCAACCGTAATGACCTGCCCTGCCTGCAAGCGTCCTTTTTTATCTGTTTTGGTCAAATAAGGATTCTCATGCACCTGCAGACCAATCCCATGGCCGGTCCCGTGTCCATACACCGGCAAACCCGAATCTTCAATGACCTTCCGGGCGGCCGCATCCACATCAGCTATTTTGACGCCTGCACATATTGTTTCAATCGCCGCAGCCTGTGCTTTGGCTACCGTTTGATAAACCTTGCGGTAAAAATTCGATACTTTGCCAAACGCATAACTTCGTGTCATATCGCTGATATAGCCTTCATAATTGACGCCGAAATCAATCAGTATAGTGTCATTTTTCCTAAGCTTTCGTTCCCCCGGCTGGTGGTGATTGCGTGAGCCGTTTGGGCCAAAACAGATAATTGTTTCAAAGCCGACTTTTGCTTTGTATTCACTTACCCGATATTCATATAATGCTGTAAGCTGACGTTCCGTCATTCCCGGCATCAGCAGCCCCAGTGCCCAATCCATAGCATCAAAAGCAATCCGGCTGGCCTTTCGAAGAAGCTGGATTTCTCCATCTGTTTTGAGAAGCCGCACATTTTCTATAACATTTTTCGTCGGCATCACTTGTACAGGCAGCTCTTTTCGCAGTGTTTTAAATAGCGACAGCGGGCAGGTATCTTCAATGCCAACTGTTTCAATATGGGACTGCTTTTCGAGCAGTGCGGCAGCTGTTTTGACAAGACCATCCTTGCGCTCAATAATCCGGCAGCCGACACATTCCCCGCGGGCCTGCTCGGTATAGCGGCTGTCGGTAATCAGAATAACGGCTTTCGGCAAAATCACTGCCCAGCTGTCATGCCCGCGAAATCCTGTCAGATAGCGGACATTTTCCACTGCCGTGGCGATAAAACTATCCGCTTTTGCATCCCGAAGCTGCTGGCGCACCTTGCTTATGCGCCTTTGATATTCTTTGTGCATATCCATCATTTTTCTTCCTCGGCATAAGATTGCTGTATTTTATCGGCTGCCTGATTATAGACAATCCGGCACAGAATTCAAATATTTATTCGTTCGTTAAACGGCACAATTGCTTAGAATCGGCGGTGGCGGATGATAGAAAAAAGCAGCCACAATCCCATCACCATTGCGGTAAGATACCCCAAAATGCCGAGTGTCTGAAATGTAACAATTCCCAGCACACCGCCGCTCTGCGGGACCAACATACTCGAGGCAATCAGCAATGCGGCGATAATCACCGCAAACGAAATCCGATTGGAGCTGTTGTCCAGCGTCTGTTCCATTTCTTCGAGATGGTCGTGATAAACGTGAATCTTAAACTTGCCCCGGCGAAACTTGCTGATGATAGCGGCTGCATCTTCGGGCAGCCGAGAAGCCAGTTCACTGGCACTCCGGGCCGCTGTCCGGGCCTGTCGAAAAAGTGCTTCGGGACTTATCTGCTGAAGCGTAAAGCGTCTGGCATAGGGCTTCAGATGCTCCATAATTTGAAAATTGCTGTCAAGGTCGTTGGCAAAAGATTCAATCGTCATCAGACATTTCAGCATCAGCGTAAAATCGCGCGGCGGCTCAATACGGTGGTGTCGGATAACATCAAACATTCGCCGAATAGCCTCGCCAAACGGAATATCCTTCAGCGGAAGGCTGGAGTACGTCTCAAGAATCTCCTCAAAATCCCTGCTTAATTCTGCAAGATCTGTTTCCTCATCCAGCATTTCGGCACGTTCCAGTCCATGCACAATCCGAGACACATCCCCTTCGACAACCGCCAAAACCAGATATTGCAGCAGCATGCGGTCCTGCTTGGTTAATCGCCCGACTTGCCCGAAATCCAGCGGCGCCAACACATTCCCGTCAAGAATCAGGAAATTGCCCGGATGCGGATCTGTATGGAAGAAACCAAACTCAAACACTTGACGCAGCACAAAATCTGCTCCTCGCGCTGCAATAATTTTAGGATTCAATCCTGCTGCAAGAATCTGATCAATCCGATTGGGCTTAATGCCCTCAATGTACTCCATCGTCAATACACCTTCACTGGAGTATTTCTCAAAAACTCGGGGGACATGCACGGAAGGATCGTCAGCAAAATTCCGGATGAATCGCTGCTGGTTGCGCCGTTCGTTGGCTAAATCCACTTCTTTTGTTACCGCCTCGCTGAACTCCTGCACCATTCGCACAGGATTAAATGTTTCCGGGGTTGGCAACCGAGTTTTAAGAATGCCGGCAATATCAGCCAGAATCTCCATCTCGGTCCGCAGTGTTTTCACTATCCCCGGGCGGCGGATTTTAACAACCACCTCGTCCCCTTCTTTCGTTCGTGCCCGATGCACCTGTGCAATACTGGCAGCCGCTATCGGTTCTGCATCAAAACGTTCGAAAATTTCCTCTGGGAATCCCCCCAGCTGCTGCTTGACCATAAGCCGGATATCCTCATACTTTTCAGCAGCAACCTGATCCTGAAGGCGCTCCAGCTCGGCAATATATTCATCACTCAAAAGGTCCGGGCGGGTACTCAGCAGCTGCCCCAGTTTGATAAACGTCGGTCCAAGTTCCTGACAAGCCAGCCGAACGCGCGCTGCCAACGAAGTCTGTGCCAGATTCTGCATTCGCGTCGTCGGCAATCCTTTTGAGCCAAGCCCGATTTTCAAACGCCGTGCAAAAATGCCGGCAATTTCCTCGAATCCGTATTTTATCAGCACTGTCATAATGTGCCGGTAGCGCACCATATGCGCAAACGTCCGGCGAACGCTGAAAAGCGGATTTCGCACCGTTTATCCCCTTATTTTGATAAGAGCTGATCCAGCTTAGATTCAAGGCGTTTGATATCTTCTTTTGTTGCCAGCGGCTGCTTGGACATCGCCTTTTCCAGTTGTTCAGAAATGATCTTTTCCAAATCGCGTTTGGCTTTTTCAGCGTGTTCCATTACCTCCTTAACAAAGCCGGCACGCTGTTCCTTCTGAGCCTGCCCTTTTTTGACATATTCATCAAAAATCTGCTCGGCTTTTTCCTTCGTCATCGACATTGCCCCAAGCCCCGCCAGCAACAGCTTATCCAGTGTTTCAAACATAGCCTATCTCCCTATTCTGGTGTTTTGACACTCTTGTTAAGCTCGCTGTTCCCATTATATCGTATTTCTATACCGTGGTACAAGACAATCTGGATATTTTTCTATTTCCCATCCTATCCCCAATAAATTAGGAATAAATATACTGATATATGGCAGGGACAAAAATCAGCATATGTTCTTGCGGGGAAGTTACATTAATTAGTTGATGTTATAGACCTTAAAGACAAAACTTATATGTCAGTGTTTTGTAGACAAGTTTGGCAGCCAAAAAATCACTGGCCCACAAATGCTCACGGGGACACAGCTCTACGACATCAAATCCTGTCAGATTTCTGCGGCTGCAGACCGCTCGTATCAAATGAACAGCTTCATACCAGTTTATACCGCCGGGCTCCGGTGTACCCGTAGCAGGCATAATAGACGGATCAAATACATCCAAATCTATGGTCAGATAGACATTTTCGGTCAGATGCTCCACGGCTTGGTCAATCCATTGCTGGTCAGTCCGGCTGCAGATATCATGCGAAAAAAAAACCCGCCCCCAATCCATGTTCTTCTTTTCTGAAATATCCATACTGCGAATGCCGACTTGAACAACAGCAGCAAATTCTTTAGCGCGGGCCATTACACAGGCGTGATTGTGTGTACTGCCTTCATAGGAATCACGCAAGTCGGAATGGGCATCCAGCTGCAGCACTGTAAGGTCTTTATATTTGTCCGCCATTGCTTCAATAACACCGATGCTGACTGAATGCTCCCCACCCAGTACGACCGGAAACTTGTTCTGCTCCAGTATGCGGCTCATCCGCTGACGCACCACACCAGCCAAACGCACTGGATCGGCAAAACCCTCGACAGGCGGTTCGGTAAAAATGCCTTTACGAAAAACTTCACTATCGGTTTCGATGTCGTAAAATTCCAGATTATAAGATGCATCGAGGATCGCTTGCGGGCCTTTATCCGCGCCTTTAATCCATGTGCTCGTCCCGTCGTAGGGAACAGGCAGAATAGCTATCGCCGCCGTTTCGGGATTATAAAATCGGGGCGAAAAATCACCAAACTGGGTGCGCTTTGCCCTGCCCATTTTTTAGTCAAAAATAAAAACAGCCAGTGCAACTGTAGTTGTCCACAATCCTTTTCGTCCTGTGGCAGTCTGCGTAATATTAGTTGTTTTAACAAACAAACCGCTGGATTTGTAGGCCTGTTCTTTTTCTGACCAAGCCAAATCCGGGTCCAGCTCTATGCCCAGAGTTGTGCCGAGCATTCCTGCTGCCAGGTCTTCGGCCATGTCTTCCGCCTCTTTCTTTTTCATCCCATGACCATGAACTTCACTTAAGTAGCCCCACTTTTTGCGGTTTTTGGGAATAGCCACCCCTACCGACGAAGCAATCAGACGGCCATGCTCATTGGTATCGCATCGAGCCATAACGCAAAAACTGATGGCCCCCGGCTTTAAAAGCTCAATGCCCTGTTCGCGGCGAATAATTTTGCAGTGCGGCGGCAGAATAGATGAGACCTGCACCAAATTCTGCTGAGCCACACCTGCCTGACGAAGTGCATCCTCAAACGACTTAAGCTGATATTTATGCCGCCCGACACCCTTTGTCAAAAACATCCGCGTGGGAACCATACTGTTAGGCATCACAGTTCTCCTTGCTATATCGTTTATATCTGCTGTTCCTTTACAAAAAAGAAAAAATTGTATTTTACTGAACTAAATATTCAATAAAAAATTGCTTCTGCAAATTTATTCTGTCAAACACCCAACCGATTTGCAATAATTTTTTCATATTCTTTTTACCCCACCAAGGATAGTCTTTGGGTGCTGCAGTCATCAACTCGAAACGAATCACGTTTTCTATCCCCCATTAAAGAAAAAAACACGTCTTTTATACGATGCAAAGCCAATTTCCTTTTTGGGATTCTATAAAAATAAATAACAAAAAGCGATCCGTATTCGGCAATAATACTACACTTATAGGATACATTATTGTGGGTTTTTGTGAGATATTAAAAAAATTAAAATTATTTACAGAAATTTTAGCAAATCTGTTGCCAAAACCGTATATGTCCCTATAATTCCCGCTTTATGTTAAGTTGGGTATTTAATATTGTCGATAATTCAAGCTGTATTCTGGAAACCATATACCATTGACAGGGAACACGATGGCTAAAAAGAAATCCAAAAAATTTACCGCAAAACAGCTGGAATTTTACCGGCAGCTGCTTATTGAGAAAATGCAGGAAATCAGCGGGGATGTTTACACGATGGAAGAATCCATCTTCCAAAATGGAGGAGAGCTGTCGAGTATGCCTGTCCACTTAGCGGATATCGGCACAGACAGTTATGAGCAGGATTTTAATCTCGACTTGATGGCCGAAGAGAAGAAGATTCTTATGGAAATTCAGGAAGCCCTCAAACGGATTAAAGACGGGACTTTTGGTATTTGTGAGGGTTTAGGAATTCCTATCGAAGAGGAACGGCTGAAAGCCATACCTTGGACCCGTTACAGCCTTGAATACGCCAAAATGCTGGAAAGCGGACAGGTTGTCAAACGCCATAATTTCAAGCGTCGCCCCATCGATATCGACAGAGATGAGGACTTTGAATCAGAAGAAGAGGTCGAAACTGATGCCGACGAACTGGTCGGGGAAGATATCGATCTTGAAGACGGCATGGAATCCCTTGAAACCATCGAAGAGGATGAAGACGCAGATTACGAAAACGAAGATATCGAAAGACAGCGGGATTCTGCATAACATCCTCTATAAAAATATGTAACTAAAACAAGGTTCCCCTGCATTACAGCTATAGAACTTATTATAGGGGACTTTTTATGAGCCAAAAACATTTTTCGCTTCGTTTGCGACCTTTTGTATCGTCTTTGACGGCTTTTTCCTTTTTGGTTATTACCTTGTCCGGCATTCTGTTGTTTATTGCCCCATCTGGACGCAGAATGAATTCTTGGACATTTTGGGGACTCTCAAAGAGTCAATGGAATGATCTGCATATCTGTATGAGTGCCGTTTTTGTAGCGGCTTCGTTATGTCATATTTGTTTGAATATTAAGCCTCTATGCCGCTATTTTGTTGATAAAGTCAACGCAGCAAGACATTTACGATTGGAATGGATAGGAGCTTTCCTTGTTTCAGGCCTTGTCTGCTGGGGGACTATTAAACAAACCGTACCATTCACCTCGCTTATCAACTTAGGGCAGAAAGTTCGAAGCTCGTGGTCATCCCAGCAGCCGCAGGCAATCCAGCAAGGACAATATGGTCAGCGGCGAGGTTTTGGCGGAGGAACAAATGCTGCCGATTCAGGGGGATTTGGACAACAAACCTTGATACAGACTTGTCAGGAATTGGGCATCGACATAAATACGGCCTTGGAAACACTCAAAAAGAAAGGAATTCAGGCCTCCCCAAACTACACCATCCGACGTATTGCCGATGAAAACCGCATACGTCCGGGTGATATTCGTCAACATTTGGAATCTGCCCGCTGAATATCAGCCAAAATAGGCCTTCAGCACATATTGCTGCATCATCCGCTGTGTATTGAAGAACGAGCCATTCAATGCAATCGCATGTGTTCGGACAGAGCAAAAACGTGCCTGCTCCTTGTAGTAGATACGCACTACTTGTTCAAGTTTCTGATATAAGTGTTCTGCATCGGCAGCCCTGTCGCTGTGCTGTTCAAGATGATGATTTTCTCCTATAGCCCAACCTGTAATTCCCTCGATGCAGCCCTCAATCCACCAGCCGTCCAAAATGCTCAGAGACGGTACGCCGTTTAAGGCCGCTTTCATCCCGCTGGTTCCGGAGGCTTCCATCGGGGGCTGAGGAGTATTGAGCCAAACATCGACTCCGGATGTCAGCAGAAGCCCCAGATCCATGTCGTAATTGGGAATGTATGCAATCTTGATTTCTGGACGCAGCTGTCGAGCAGCACTATATATGCGCTTAATCAGTTCTTTGCCCTCGGTGTCATTGGGATGTGCTTTGCCGCTGAATACAAGCTGCAGCCTGCCTTCGTTTACGCTGATCGAACGCAGCCGCTGCAGGTCTGTAAAAATCAAATCGGCTCGCTTATAACTGGTCGCACGCCGTGCAAAACCCAGTGTAAGGACCTCTGTATCCATTCCGAGATTGCTCTGCTGGTTGACATACTGAATCAATTCCCGTTTGGCCTGCTGATGTGCCTGAGTGATTTCCGAGCAGGAAATACTCAACGCGTAACGAAGACTGAAGTTGTCTTCACGCCAGCCGGGAATATGCTTGTCAAATAATTTCTGAAAGGATGGGCAAACCCAGCGTGTTGCATTGACTCCATTGGTTATAGCATCAATTTTATAGCCGGAAAACATCTGACGGGAGACTTCCCCATGCTGCTTGGCAACACCATTGACATAGTGACTCAAATTCAGCGCCAGATAGGTCATATTCAGCTGGTTTTCACAGCAGAAAACATTCTCTAACATAAATGCCTTATGGCTGCCGAAAACTTCTCGGACCAAATCCATCGGAAATTTATCATGTCCTGCCGCTACCGGCGTGTGAGTCGTAAAGACGCATTGGCGTCGTATTTCGGCAATATCCTCTTCTGTTATTTGGTCTTCCTTGCGGGCTTGAATCCGCTCGTCTAAAAGTTCTATTGTCAATAAGCTAGCATGGCCTTCATTCATATGGAAACGGTCAAGTTCTGTATATCCCAATGCCCGGAGCATCCGAATACCGCCAATGCCCAAAATAATTTCCTGACTGAGACGGTAGCGGGCATCTTTGCCGTATAAATAATGGGTAAGAACTCTGTCCTGCGGAGCGTTTTCCTCCAAATCGGTATCGAGTAAATAAACCGGGACTGCATATCCCCCGAAACCTTTAACAATATACTCCCATGCGCGGACTTTTACCGGCCGGTTTTCAATATTCACAACTATACGCGGTTCCAGTTCTCGTGTAAAATCCTCCGGAATCCACTCAACTGGTTCTTCTGTCTGCCATCCATCTGCTCCAAGCCGCTGGTAAAAATATCCCTTTCGATGCAGCAGTGTCACGGCCACCATCGGTATTTTCATATCTGCTGCTGACAAAATCGTGTCTCCGGCCAGAACCCCTAAACCACCGCTGTAAGTCGGCATAGCCGGATCAAGACCGATTTCCATAGAAAAGTAGGCGATTTTTTTTGTTTCTTTCAAAATTACCTCCTGTATATCGAATATAATTTATTGCGGAAACATAGATGCGAATAGGAATCATTTGTTATATTACCTGCTTTAAGGGCCTATTCAAGTAATTCTATATAAAATCCCAATGTTCCAATAAAACTATACTCTTGACATGACAAATACAACAGTTCATACTATTGCCTGATTGAATGCAATTTAGAAGGACTTTTTTGTGAGGTATTTTGAAATGACTGAAAAAATTGGACAAGCAGCGGGTATAATTTGGCATCTTCTTGCAAAGGCAGCTAACCCGATAAATATTACAGATATTCCAAAAAGGACAAATCTGACTTCTCAAATGGCTTATCAAGGACTTGGCTGGTTAGCAAGGGAAGGCAAATTAGAATATACTCAAAAAGGACGTTCAATATACGTTTCTCTCTTATCGGTACCCTCCAGCAATTAAAATATAGCCTGTTGCTTTTTTTCTGCATTACAGGGTATCCTGCCTGAAAGAATCCCTAACGCAGGGAAAGGGATTTTCTGTTGCTTTTTTTACGCAGATAAGATACGTTCCTGCATTTTATTTATTGGACACAAAAGAACAGGAACCTTGAATATACAATAAGGAATGGTATGACATTTACATCGCATATACGAAATGTGGCTATTATTGCACATGTTGACCACGGCAAGACCACTCTGGTTGACCAGCTGCTCTATCAATCTGGAATGTTTCGCAGTGCAGAGTTGGAAAAACTGGCCGGCGGCCAGCATGGCTTAATTATGGACTCCAATCCGCTTGAACGTGAGCGGGGAATAACCATACTGAGTAAAAATTGCGCTATCCATTATACTGACCCTGATGGCGAAGAGTATAAAATCAATATCATTGATACACCGGGGCATGCTGATTTCGGCGGGGAAGTAGAACGTGTGCTTAAGATGGCCGATGGGGTTCTTCTGCTGGTTGATGCCTTTGAGGGACCAATGCCCCAGACACGATTCGTTTTAAGCAAAGCACTGCTGCACAAGCTTAAGCCGATTGTTGTTGTCAACAAAGTAGATCGTCCGGATTCGCGGCCGGATGATGTTGTCAATGAGGTTTTTGATCTGTTCGTAGCCCTGAAGGCAGATGACAGAGCACTTGATTTTCCGATTCTCTATGCTTCCGGCCGAAACGGCTGGGCAACACGGGATCTGGCCCAGCCCGGTACCACCCTGCAGCCGGTATTTGATGCAATTATTGAGCATGTGCCTGCCCCTAAGGATGACCCCGATGCCCCCCTGCAGATGCTTGTAACAACGTTGGACTATTCGGATTATGTCGGACGCATTGCCATCGGGCGTGTTTTTGCAGGAATAGTCAGCCAGTCGCAGAAAATTACTGTTATTGACAATCAGGGACGACATACGCAGCAAAAGGTGCTTCAGCTGTACACATTTGACGGTTTGGGTAAAAAAACCGTGGATACTGTTATTGCCGGCGATATCTGTGCAATCGCAGGACTTGATCCGGTTGACATCGGAAATACCGTTGCCTGTGCAGATGAACCGTCCCCCCTGCCGGTTATCGCCGTCGATGAGCCGACAATGAATATGACGTTCCGCATCAATGACGGACCTTTTGCCGGTCGAGAAGGAAAATATGTAACCGGCAGACATATTCGGGAGCGGCTGGAAAAAGAGCTGCAGGTCAATGTTGCCCTGCGGGTTGAACCCGGGCAGCGGGCTGACGAATTTCTGGTTTCCGGACGCGGCTTGATGCATCTGGGAATACTGCTTGAAAATATGCGACGGGAAGGATATGAACTGTGTGTCGGAAAACCCAGTGTGATTATCCGCGAAATCGGCGGTCTGCGGCAGGAACCTATTGAACGGCTGGTCATTGACTGTCCGGCGGACTGCCAAAGCTCTGTCATCAGTCTGCTGGGCGACCGCCGGAGCGAGTTAATCAGTATGGATACGAAAGCCGGCGCTGATAATTACATCCATATGGAATTTATGATTCCTTCTCGCGGGCTTTTCGGGCTGCACGCCCGGGTTATGACTGCCACCCAAGGCCGGGCTGTGATGCACCACACATTCGAACGGTATGAGCCGCTGCGCGGATCAATCCCCCAGCGTCAGGCCGGTGTTATGGTTGCAACAGAAACAGGTATCGTTACCGCCTATGCTCTGGATGCCCTGTATGATCGGGGGATTTTCTTCGTAGAGCCGGGGGAAATGGTCTATGAAGGTCAGGTGGTCGGCGAACACTGCAAAGACAATGACATTCCGGTCAATCCGGCGCGTGCCAAGCAGCTGACTAATATGCGGGCAACCGGCAAGGATGATGCCGCCCGAATCCGTCCTGCCCGCAAAATGTCGCTGGAAGCAACCCTGGAATATATTCAGGATGATGAATTGGTAGAAATTACTCCCAAATCCATTCGTATCCGCAAACGGCTACTGAAAGAGGCCGACCGCCGCCGCGAAAGCCGAAAATCCAAAAATCAGTAAGAGTGGAGGAGGATTGCAATGATGCAGGCCCAGCGCATTCGGAACAGAAATAACAAGCCTATCCAGCAGCGCGGATTTGTTTTGTACTGGATGCAGGCATCGCAGCGGGCCGAATGGAATCATGCGCTGGAGTATGCAATTTTACAAGCCAACAAAAGGATAAAACCTGTTTTAGCGGCATTTTCACTGACAGATGACTTTCCTGAAGCCAACCAGCGGCATTATGCCTTTATGCTGCAGGGACTCCGCGAAACACAAGCCGCCCTTGCCGAGCGACACATTCAGCTTGTTATTCTGCGCGGCAATCCTGTCAAAACCATCCCCCAATTGGCCCGACAGGCGGATATGCTCGTGATGGACGACGGGTATCTGCGCTGTCAGCGGCAATGGCGCGATTCGATAGCCCTATCTGCGGATTGTCTTGCCTGTGAAGTTGCTGCCAATCTGATTGTGCCGGCTGAAGAAGCATCCGATAAAGAAAACTTCTCCGCTCGAACGTTTCGGCCAAGGATTCATAAGCAGCTTCCCCAATACCTTATTCCCTTACAGCATTCGAAGCCCCGATGCAGCTCACTGAACTTGCAATTCAGCAGTTACGACATCAGCAACACGGAGCAAACGCTTAAACAGCTGAATATCGACCATTCTATTGCCCCCAGTATTTTCTACACCGGCGGAACCAGTCAGGCAAAACAGCGGCTCAGAAAATTTATCCAAGAAAAACTGGATGCGTATCCAGACCATCGCAGCGATCCGCTGCAGAATTGTCAGTCCCATTTGAGCCCTTATCTTCATTTCGGACAAATCAGTCCCCTGTATATCGCATTGGAAATCTTAAAAACAGACAGCCCGGGCAAAGATAGCTTTCTCGAGGAGCTTATTGTACGGCGGGAATTAAGCCACAATTTCGTTTATTATAATCGGCGCTATGACCAGTTCGATGCCCTGCCTCACTGGGCATTGCGAACACTAAAGCTCCACGCCAAAGATAAACGTTTGTCTATATACTCGCTTGACGAATTTGAACACGCCCGGACACACGATCCGTTCTGGAATGCTGCGCAAACTGAAATGGCCCTCACCGGCAAAATGCATAACTATATGCGGATGTACTGGGGCAAAAAAATCATAGAATGGAGCCGAACGCCGGAAGAGGCCTATCATATCGCTTTGCACCTGAACAATAAATATCAATTGGATGGCCGTGATCCCAACAGCTTTGCCGGAATTGCATGGTGCTTCGGCAAACATGACCGGCCATGGGGCCGGCATCCTGTTTTCGGCACAGTCCGCTATATGAATGCAGCAGGACTCAAACGCAAATTCAATCCCGCTGCTTATGCAGATACTATCAGCAACCTCCGGTTGGCAGAAAAACAATGCAGATAAAAATCAACCTCGATAACCATCTTGCCGGTCCCGGAGGCATCAGGGAGATGATAGCCATTGCCCTGCCGATGGTGATTTCCAGCGCCTGTGAAACAACAATGACATTTACCGACCGGCTGTTTTTGTCGCGTCTGGGGCCGGAATATATGAGTGCGGCAATGGCCGGCGGTTTGACCAGCTTTGTAATGATGACGTTTGTTCTTGGTCTGACCGGCTATACCACGGCATTAGCAGCCCAGTATTGGGGAGCCAATCAGAAAAAACGATGTCCTGTTGCAGTCACACAGGCATTGATACTCTCCTTGTTGGCCTATCCAGTCATCGTGGCAGCCCGACCGCTGGCATTTTGGCTATTCGACGTTATAAAAGTCCCATCCGAGCAGCTGATGTATCAGCAGCAGTACTTTAATATACTGCTCAATGGCGTGTTAATCGGACTGCTGCGGAACTGCCTGAGCAGTTTCTTCTCCGGCATCGGCAAAACCCGTGTGGTAATGGTTTCTGCTCTGACATCAATGGCTGTCAATGTAGGAGCCAATTATCTGCTGATTTTCGGCAAATGGGGTATCCCTCCGCTGGGCATACGGGGAGCGGCCTATGGGACTCTCATCGGCGGATTCTGCGGCCTGATGGTTTTGGCGGCGGTTTATTTAGGTTCTTCTGTGCGTCGGGAATACAGCGTAGCCGCCAGTTTCAGATGGGATTCCGACACGATGAAAAAACTGCTGCGGTTCGGCTATCCTGCGGGGCTGGAATTCTTCCTGAATCTGCTGGCATTCAATCTGCTTGTAATGATTCTGCATTCTCACAGCGCTGTAACTGCTGCTGCAATCACCATTGTTTTCAACTGGGATATGGTTTCTTTTGTGCCGATGATCGGCATTAACGTCGGCGTTACCAGTCTGGTTGGACGCTATATGGGTGCAGGGCTGCCTGATACGGCCCATCGCGCAACCTTGTCAGGACTGAAGCTGGCTTGGATGTACTCCAGCTGCATTCTGCTGATGTTTGCATTCTTTCCGGACTGTCTGGTCGGCCTATTCCGTCCCCGGCACGAAACCGCCCTGTTCGCTGCTGCTTATCCTATGGCAGTCACCATGCTGCGGATGGCTGCCCTTTATGTAATGGCCGATGCTGTTATGCTTGTTTTCGGCGGAGCGCTGCGGGGAGCCGGCGACACCTTCTGGGCAATGTGCATCTCTGTTGTTCTGCATTGGATATTGGTTGCTCTTCTATTTGTCTTTGTCAGAATGTGGGATGTACCGCCGGCCGCATCATGGCTGACGCTGTGCTGTACATTTATGCTGTTAAGCATGCTGTTTTATCTTCGGTATCGTCAGGGCAAATGGCGCACACTGCGTCTTATCGGACAGGAATTCTCTCCTCCCGCAGCCGTAAACGGATTTCGTGAGACAAAAGATTTATAGTTTTCAAAACAGCATGCTTGATGTACAATAAACAGTATGAAAACAAAACCCTATACGGCTGACAGCCGCCGTTATGACAAAATGATTTACAACCGCTGCGGGCGAAGCGGACTGAAGCTTCCTGCCATTTCTTTGGGGTTATGGCATAATTTTGGGGATGTCGATGATTTCGGTGCTGCCCGGCAGATGATACTTGCTGCGTTTGATAATGGGATTACCCACTTTGACTTGGCAAACAATTACGGCCCTCCTCCCGGCAGTGCCGAGACGAATTTCGGCAAAATCCTTAAAAAAGATTTGGCCCCCTACCGTGATGAACTGATTATTTCCACCAAAGCCGGCTATTTGATGTGGCCGGGTCCTTATGGAGAATGGGGGTCGAAAAAATATCTTATCGCCAGTTTGGAGCAGTCCCTCAAGCGGATGGGATTAGAATATGTGGATATTTTTTATTCGCATCGCCCCGATCCTGATACGCCACTAGAAGAGACCATGGAAGCATTGGCGCAGGCTGTTCATCAGGGAAAAGCCCTGTATGCAGGCATTTCCAATTATTCCCCGCAGCAAACCCGACGTGCCGCCGCTGTGCTTGCTCAGATGGGAATTCGCCTGCTTATTCATCAGCCGCCTTTCTCGATGTTGCGCCGAACTTTTGAAACAGCCGGATTATTTGAGACCCTTGAAGAATTGGGAATCGGTGCCATCTGTTTCAGCCCGCTGGCTCAAGGACTTCTTACAGACAAGTATCTGCAGGGTATTCCAGCCGATTCACGGGCCGCCAAACCCCATGGGTATTTAAAGAAAGAGTCCGTTACACCGGACCTGATC
>JAGPMT010000064.1 GCA_018052735.1 Phycisphaerae bacterium
CCCTTATTCATCAGGGGGTAATTCCAACCAGGGAAGGTACTGGGCATTTGTGACAGCATTGGAGTTTCAATCCCTTATTCATCAGGGAGTAATTCCAACGCGTTGGCCGGCAAAAATCCAAATTTGAAAATGAACCAGTTTCAATCCCTTATTCATCAGGGGGTAATTCCAACACAGCAGAAGAAGCGGGGAAGACTTTTGGAGTTGCGGTTTCAATCCCTTATTCATCAGGGGGTAATTCCAACAAAGAATTACAGTGGAAAACATACAAAAATCAGGTCCGTTTCAATCCCTTATTCATCAGGGGGTAATTCCAACACATTGTTTTAAAGAACATGAAAGTCACCGACTTAGAGTGTTTCAATCCCTTATTCATCAGGGGGTAATTCCAACGCCATGGAAAATGGCTGTCCACCCGAGATGCTTTATGTTTCAATCCCTTATTCATCAGGGGGTAATTCCAACAAGAATAAAGAAAAAAGAAAGAGGATAAAATGGAAATTGAGTTTCAATCCCTTATTCATCAGGGGGTAATTCCAACTGCGGCGTTTGCAAGTTCTTTATCTGCCTGAAGTTGCAAATGCGTATTTCATAGCCGCCTTGGGCCGGGCTGCATGGCAGCGTATCAAGCCGTTGACGGCGGCTCCAAAACCTCTGTAAGTTCTTATCAGCAAACATCTTGCAATTTTTCCATAATCTGTCTGCCGGTTTCTTTTTTTTATACTATAAACACTTTTTCCTGATGTGTCAATTGGGCATCCCCAAAAAGTTGTGTCTGCTCCAGACACCGCTGGCAGATATGGTAGATGCGAATAGAATCCTCGCCCGGATGAATGACCTTGGCAAGCCGCTTAATCAGCTCATCCAGAAGGGGCTGATCCAGATCGGCTTCGAAGACGCTGTACTGGACACGATAGCCGTAATCAAGCAGGATTTTGGCGATTTTGAGCCGCCGCTTGTCATCTGTACAGTCGTAGCCGATCACCAGAAACATGCTGTCTCCTCACAGGCACAATCGGTAATGGCAGAAGGGCTGTTTCTGCCGGACGGCCGCTTCCATCGCCTCAGCCTGCCGATAGAGCAGGTCGCGGGGCGACAAGGCGGGCTGATTTTCAAGCAGCCGCTGCGGGGTATCCAGAAAGATCTCCCATTGGGTCATCAGCGTGCGCTTGGCCTGTTCGGACAGCAGGACAGCGTTCATCGGGCCCGGGGAAAAGTCAGACGGCTGCAGCATTTTTTTATTAAATAGCAGCATCACGAACCGGTCAGCGACGGGCTGGCGGAACTGCTCAACAAAATCCAGCGCCAGTGCCGGCGCATTGCGGTTGGGCTGATGCATAAAGCCCAGATAGATATCCAGCCGGGTTGTCTGCAGGGCGCAGGAGCAGTGTTCGGTCAGCAGGATGTAGGTATAGGACAGACAGGCGTTGACCGGATCGGTCGGCGGCCGTCGGATGCGTCCGCTGAAATTCATTCCCAAATCCTGAAAGATTTTTACCAGCGCTGCAAAATATTCCCGGGCAATCATTCCTTCCATGCCCCGCAGCGAATCGATCGAGGGCTGATTGCTGACTTGCGAGGCATAATCCAGTATTTTCTGGATATGCGGGCGCAGGTCTTTTTGGGGGTGATTGTAGAGATAACGTCTGATAACATTGCAGGCGCTGGCGGCCCGTGCGGCGACCAAATCGCGGCAGAAGTTGAAGCCGTATTGCGGATTTTTCGCCAGTTCATACTGGTTCAGGCGCAGCGTTACATGCGGCGTATCCGGCGGCACCAGCACGCCGCGGAGCCGGCCGGTCAGCGTGGCCATCACCAGCGGGATGCGACGGTCCAATAAAAGCGCCGCCGCCTGCGTTGTAATCTGCACGCGGCCGATGAGAACCACCCGCGTCAGGCGGCAGATGGGGACGGTCAGAAGTTCCTGTTCTTCTTTGGTTACCGTCAACCGCCGTCCCGTGCAGCCGACCTTGGCGCCTTGCTCTTTGACATACAGCGTTTGCATAGACAGCGTTACCCCGTATTCATAACGGCAGACAGTCGCGATAAGATAACTTTCGCCTGCCCCCGAAAACGCTATGAACTTGTCAAAGAACACCGCTTCTTAAAAAAACCTATTTCATCTCATCCAGCCGCATTTTGACCCAGCCCATCGGCATCGTGCCGGCCGACAATGTGCGGGTCTTGCCCCAGCCGCGTCGGGTTTTCGGTTCCCGGTAGGCATCCAGCGTGTGGCACTCGACATGGCAAAACCGGCCGATGCGAATGGGACATTCGTTGTCGGCATATTTTACATCGAGCAGTTTTTGGCTGTGGGTCCGCAGCTGCGGGTTGTCGTCGTAAAAGACCTTGTGTTCGTGGTCCATCTTCGGCAGGTAAAAGGCCTTGCAGGAGTTGAGAATCTGTTCAGCCGTCAGGGGCATGCTGACCGCATCGACAGGATTGCCCCGGCGGTCAACGCCTTTTTTGCCGATCAGATCAGTGTTGATCTCCAGCATCCCTTCGGCGGTAATCCGTTCGTTGTCCAGCATGGAAAAACACTGCTCACAGAATATCTGGATTTTGCCCGGGTCCGCGGCGCCGGCAGCGCGGCCGGGCTTGTATATCTGAGCCAGATCAATAAAGGTCGCACCGTCAGGCAGGAAGGCGTCGGCGATGCGAAGCATCTTGAAGGGGTCCTGCTTGGCGTCTTTGCAGCGGAGAATGTATTTTTCCAGCCGCGTACCGCTCTTGTGGGGATGCTGTCCGCGGTCGTCCGTATAGACGGCCGGAGAAATGCCGGGTTTGGCCAGTTGGGAAACCACCGCCGTGCGGATTGCTCCTTTGATGGATGAACCGGGCAGGTAAGCCCTCAGCTGGGTGCCGCAGCGGGGGAACAATTCGACCAGAAGCTGGTTATTGATGCTGTCGACATTGTCCTTATAGGCCTTCTCGAAGTCCGCTCCTGTTGCGGCGGAGAAGAGACTGTATTTTTCTGTATCCAGATTATCGACTATAAATTCCCGCATAGTGACGGGATTGCTGCTTTTGAGGGCCTCATTGAATTTTGCTTTCAGATTGGCCGTCAGTGTGCTCAAAAAGCGTGCGGTATCCAGCCGGTAAAAGATGGTATCCTTGACCAAATACTCCAGCGGATCGATCTGCTGGCCGGAACCGATATGCACCGGCGAAAGAATAGTAATCGTCATCTTATAACGTTTCATAGAACCTCCTTTGCATCCCATCGGACTGCCAGCACCGGAGCCAGCCCGTACTGGACGACCTGCGGATAGGCATCGCTGACGCCTTTGACCAGCCGCCCGCAGTACGACTTTGGAGAGTCCGTTTTCAGCAGCGAGCCGGGCAGCAGCATCGTCAGCGGTTTTTTGAAGGGATTGTCGCCAACCGCCCAGTCGCCGCCGAGTTTGCCGGCTTTTGTTGCACATTGCCAAAAACCCTGTGCCGGATCCGTTTGGGCCGGACAGCAGGTTCCCAGAAGCAAGAGGGCATTGGGCGATTGGGCATGCGGCAGGGTGAACGGCTCTGTGCCGATGACCTTAATCCAGCCCTTGCCGCGGCTTTTGCTTTTGCCGTAACCGCCCTGCAGGGCCGCCGTAAATTTTTCCGTAATCTGATGGGCATCCCAGATATCGGACATCA
>JAGPMT010000044.1 GCA_018052735.1 Phycisphaerae bacterium
GAAATTCAAAATCTTTTTTTAGTCCGTTGCTCTTGTCCCACTCGCCTTTATTCACACTTACGCGCCGTCCAGCGTGAACAGTAAAGCCACCATTCGAGAGAAGATAGGGCGGATCAGCAAAAACCATATCAACCGAATTTTCAGGAATTTCGGCGAGAATATCCAAGCAATTTGCTTGATATAAAGTGAAGTCGTCTTTTTTGTAATATGGTTTTTGCATAACTATTTATTCAAATCATAACTTTGTTTAATAAGTGCGAAAACTGCTTCAAGCTCGCTTTCTTTTTCAAGTTTTACCTCATAATCGCCATTACCCCAATGTCCTATCATTTTGGGTTTTGTTAAATCACGAGCCAAACTTTGCGGGTCATTCAGTTGCCCGCTTTTTACATTCAAGAAAATTTTAAGCCCGTACTGTTTTACAACAACATCGGTGAAATTAGTTGATGTTTTATAGGCGATATATTTTGCTTTTGCCTCTTCGATAATATTTTCATCTAACGATAAGATTTTTTCCCGCAAAGTTTGAAAAAGATTAACTGTTTGCTTATCAATTCCCGACAAATGATCATCAATGGAATATGTTTTTTGTAGTCGCTCTTTTTTTTCTTTCCCCTGTTTTGCTTTTTTGATTAAGCCAGATGTAGAAATTCTGACTTTTTGATAATTTTCTGGTTCAACATATAAAATATTTTCGTCATAAATACGATAACGCAATAGCTCAATATTTATAGGCAAAATGTCTGCCGTATCAAGATCAAATTTGTTATAACTTTCGGCAATGCATATAACGCGAGGCGAATCCCAATCAATTTCAATATCTATTTTTTTGTTTTGGCACAGAATTTCAAAATCGGCTTTATGGTCAAGAAGCCAGCGTAAATATGAAAGACCTTGATTGATAACATTGTCGTTTTGATTTTTCTTGTATTCAATAATGCAAGGCGAGCAGTTTTTATCTATACCAAGAGTATCAATTCGTCCACCAAAACTTGTTGAGTATTCGTGAGCAAGAAAAACAATATTCAAAATTTCTTCCAAATTTGCTTCAAAAATTTCTTGAAGATTACGCTCTAAATCAAGATCGCGAGCGACTAGTTTTTTAACTTTTGAGTTGTTGATTTTGAATAGTGCCATATTTTTATTTCATTAAATCATCAAGCGAAACGCCGAGCGCGTCCGCTATCTTTTTAACTGTTTCAATAGTTGGGTTAGGAGTAGAGCCAGCTTCAATTTTGGCAATCGTATGAAAAGCCAAATCCGCCTTTTTTGAAAGCTGATCCTGTGAAATACCAAGCTTGTTTCGGTATTTCTTTATATTGTGCCCGATTGTGGATTTTTCGTTTGACATATTCGTATAGTTTTACTACTATAATTGTATAGTATTAAAATCATCACTTATCAATAGTTAGTATACGAAATTTTTATCATTTAGTCAAAAAAATTTAGAAAGTTCCTTAGCGTTGCCCACGAATGGGTTAGGTGGGTCAAGGGCAACATCTCTTTTGGTGGCGCATTTTGCTTTGCAAAATACGAAATTCGGTAGCGACAGAAAGCGAGGGCGGGCAAAAATTCCTTCCCCCCAACCCCCTTCCTTTTTGCCCGCCCGAGGGTTTCAGTTTTGCGTGCGAAGCGCACAATCATTCGGAATTATGCTCAAAAAATGTTCGAACTTCCGCATTGCCGACCGCACTTTGGTTTTGGATTTCAAAAAAGCCTTCAAAATTGCGGAAAAATACCATGCCGGGGCACTTTGCGCCGAGACAATTCCTTACGATTTCACAAAAAGTGAAAAAGCGGAGAGGGCGGGATTCGAACCCGCGGCAGGGTAAACCCTGCACAGCCTTTCCAAGGCTGCTCGATAAGCCGCTCCGACACCTCTCCGGCTGCAATCCTGCCACAATCTGTTTTAGCAGATATTTTTAATCCCTTTTGTCACCGGCAGTTATATATTTCCCCGGCAATTTAATCCGTCAACAGGCAGTATCTTATCAAACTGCCGCGGCAAAATCAAAGCAAAATCATAAAACTATCGACCCTGCTTGGGCTTATTCTTTGACCTGTTGTTTTAATTGTTCTGTGCTGCACAATACATCTTCCAGTCAGTCCCGAACCCGCCTGATCCGGACGGCCATATACGGTCTGCCGGGCAGCGCAACCGAGCGGGCTTGCGTGTCAGCGAAATAATAGTTGTCCTTTTTGCAAACCGTAAAAACCCCATCAACCGGAGTAATGGTCATATTCCATGTGTCAATCACCTCAACCCGAAACCGCATGCCCTCCGCCAGACCGGCCTTGTGAAGTTCAAACGGCCAGACAGTCGGCCTCTGGCGTCCAAAATACCCCAGATAGTATTCCCCGCGTTTGCCTGCAAAGGGGTAATCCTGCCACTTGTCAATCGGCTCAAAGCCATCGGCCGGACCGTCTTGGACAATCGTCCGCAGAAAAGCCAGCCGCGGCGGACTTTGCCCTTTCAGAACACCGCCTTTGGACCACCACAGGACATCGTTGGGGTCAAGGATGGTCTCGCCGTGCCCTACATAGGTGCCTGCAATCAGACCCATCCAGAACCGCAGCACCATTTCCTCTGCCGTCAACCGGCCCCAGCGATTGGGAATGTTGCCTTCATATTTGACCTCGTCAAAAACAATGGGCTTGTTGTACACATCGCGGTACAGTTCGGCCCTGCCGAAATCCGCAACCGCTGCGCCGTTTTGGATGCTGACGTGTGTCACCCACGGCTTGCAATGGCTGTACAGGAGTGTGCCGTTATGAATCGAACGCAGGTGCTGATAGGGATCTTTGGACTGGACGATTTGAAAAAACCGGTCCCAGTCGGAGGGGCGTTTTTTCGTCATAAAATCGTATTCGTTGGCCATCGACCACCAGATATTCCGGTAGGCCGCTAAGCGCGCAACCACATACCGCAAATAGCGGTCATCTGCTTCCGCCGGCATGCGGTCAAATCCCCAATGCCCCTTGTCGTAGGGGTGAAACAAGATAACATCCGCCTCAATCCCCAGATCGCGCAGCTGGCCGATGCGCTGTTCCAAATGCCTGAAGAATTCCGGATTAAACCGTGAAAAATCCCACCGGTCAGGAGGAGTCCCCTCAAAGGGATAATACCGCGGCTCGTTCTGATTCCACTCGTAGCGTTTGGGAAACACGCACATGCGAAGTTTGTTAAACGGCGCTGCGGCCAGTGTCTGGAGCGTTTGTTCTTCCAGCGCCTCGGTTTGATGGGTCCAGGCATAACAGGTCGTACCGAACGGCCGGTAGGGCGTACCGTCGGCATACGCGAAATGAAAGGTATTGGCGACGCGCACCGGCCCGTGATTATTCGCTGCCGGCGGGGCTGCCTCTATGGTACCGGTTTTACCATCCAGTACCGTACAGCTGCTTTTAGTCGTATAGGTCCAAGTCCCCTGCCGATCCGGCATGAACCGCACCTTGTACACGCCGCCGCCGTCATAGAATCCCTCCGGCTCAAATGTGCGGTCTCCCTGCCTGAAGACGGCGCTGAGCTGAACTTCTGTAAACGGATTGCCCTCCGACGGACCTGTCAAGGTCAGCTCAAAAATCCCCCATTGTTCAACACGCATTGCGCTGGCAGCCACGGCCATTGCCGAAACGCAATACAATACCGCCATCCTTTTGAGAATGCGTTTCTTCATATACTGGTTCCTTTCGAAAAAGGGGGGCAGATACGTTCTGTCGTCGGGCAGATGGTATGTGTCCCCGTCTTCTGCTGTCAAAGTTTCCGGTCGAGTTTGCGGTAGCTGACCGCTTCTGCCAGATGATGCGGCTGGATTTGCTCCTGCTGTTCAAGGTCGGCAATGGTCCGAGCAACCTTGCAGATTTTATCATGAGCACGGGCGGACAAGTGAAACTCGGTAATGGCCTGCTTGAGCATCATTTCGGCCTGCGGGTCCAGACTGCAGAAAGTCTCAACCTGTTTGTGGGTCATTGTGGCGTTGGTCTGGGTGCTTTTTCCAAAGCGTGCCAATTGTCTCTGCCGGGCTTCCTGCACCTGCCGGCGCAGCTCCTTAGAGCTTGAGCCGGCTGCCGTGCTGCGAAGCTTGTGAAACTCCACCGGCGGCACTTCGATATGAATATCCATCCGGTCCAGCAGCGGCCCGGACACTTTGGCCAGATAGCGTTCCACCTGATTGGGCGTGCAGCGGCAGCGTTTGGCATTGGTTCCAAAATAGCCGCACGGGCAGGGATTCATCGCTGCCAGCATGACAAACCGGGCCGGAAAGTGAAGCGTTCCTTTGGCACGGGAAATGGTAACTGTACCGTCTTCCAGCGGCTGGCGAATCATTTCCAGCACGGTGCGGGGAAACTCGGCAAACTCATCCAGAAACAAGATTCCGTGGTGAGCCAAGCTTAACTCGCCCGGTCGGGGATGCGCGCCGCCGCCGACCAGCGCCGGCCCGGACGCCGTATGATGCGGGGCCCGAACCGGCCGGGTTGCAATGAGAGCTTTGCCTTTGGGCAGAAGGCCTACTGAGGAATAGACGCGCGTGGTTTCCAGCGATTCGGCCAGCGTCATATCGGGCAGGATGGTGGCCATCCGCTGAGCCAGCATCGTCTTTCCGGCACCGGGCGGCCCAATCATCATTACATTATGGCCCCCCGCCGCTGCGATCGTCAGCGCCCGCTTGACGCTTTCCTGACCTTTGACATCCGAAAAGTCAACCTCATAGGCCGAGGCCTGATGAAACAAGGATTCAATATCAATGACTGTCGGCTCCAGCGGCAGCAAATCGGACAAAAAACCGACAGCCTGTGCCAAGGAACCGACCGCATAGACTTCTATATCCTGCACCACAGCCGCTTCGGCAGCATTCTCGATCGGCACAAGAATCCCTTTATAGCCGCCGGCAGCAGCTGTCATCGCCATGCTGAGCATCCCGTTTACAGGACGAATGCGGCCGTCCAAAGCCAGCTCCCCTACAACCACAAAATCGTGCAGACGCTCACTGGACAATCCCCCTGTGCAGGCCAGTACACCCAGTGCTATGGGCAAATCAAATGCAGGGCCTTCTTTGCGGACATCAGCCGGAGCCAGATTGACCAGATACGGCAGGTCAGGATATTTGAAGCCCGAATTGACAATCGCACTGCGGACCCGCTCAATGCTTTCCTTTACCGCCGCATCAGGCAGACCTACCACCGTCGGCTTAGACATGGCCGCCGGGGATACATCCACCTCCACCTCACAGAGAATCCCATCAATGCCTTCCAGCGTCACCGAGAACAATTTTGCCAGCATACCCATTCCTTTCCGCTGCCCTTTTCCAACCGCAGACTGCCCGGATTTTACAAAGGCGGCATTGCACTGGCAAGCATTTTTCTCCCAGCCGCACAGGCAGGCCGCAGACAGCATTTGACCGCTGCCGGGATTTTGTTTAAAATAAGCCGTCGGTAATTGGCGGCTTGCAATAGAATCCGTTTCATGGAGGCATAGGCGTTTAGATGGATATGATTGAATATCTGCGGAAAAGACGAAGCGTGCGGGCATTTGACAATCGGCCGATAGAGCCGGACAAGATTGCCCTTCTTAAAGAAGCCGTTTTACGAAGTCCCTCCTCCCGAAACTTTGACCCGTGGGAGTTTATCTTTGTCGATGACAAGCAGCTCCTCGAGCAGCTGAGCCGAAGCAAGCCCCACGGGGCGGAGTTTTTGAAAGATGCCGCTGTGGGCATTGTGGTCTGTGCGGATCCAGCCGTCAGCGACGTCTGGATTGAAGATTGCGCCATTGCCTCTATTCTGGCGCAGTTGACAGCCCAATCCCTCGGATTGGGCAGCTGCTGGATTCAAATACGGCAGCGCTTTTACAACAGCCGGATGTCCAGCGAAACATACATCCGCAATGTTCTGGGCATTCCCGAAGCCCTTTGTGTTCTCTGTATTATTGCTGTCGGCTATCCGGCGGAATACCCCCAGCCCATTCCGCGCCGGCAGCTCAAAGACGCTAAAATTCACGTCAATCGCATGCAGTCGGCCAGATAGCGGACCACAGCATCTTCATCATTGCTGCCGATAACCAAATCCGCGCATCGCTTGAGCTGGTCTTCGGCGTTGGCAACCGCAACAGCCCTGCCGGCTGTCTGGAACATTTTTATGTCGTTGATGTGGTCGCCGAAGACAGTAATGCTGTCGAGGGTATGTCCGGTCATCCGGGCCAGCATGCTGACGGCCTTCGACTTGCAGGCCTTCTGGTCGTGAATGGTCAGCCACCAATGACCGGGCGTATAGAAATTCTCAAACAGAAAATTTTCCAGCAGTGCCGGATATTGCGCATCCAGATATTCCGCCAAGGCCTTTACCTGATCGGGCGGCCCCATCACGGCAAACGCAATGACCTGTTCTGCCAGAGCATGCCTCAGGTCGCTGATGCGCCGGATTCGCTTGTCTTTTTGGACGTGAAGCATATCGTGGTACCACTGCATCTGCTCGTTTTTCAAATTTTGCCAATAAAGGCAATCTTCGGTGCCGTTATGAGTAACAATAAACGGCTCGAGCTGATGGTCAAGAATATGGTGATAAATCGACTCTGCAAAATCCCGGGCAATACTGTTGATCACCAAGTGCCTGCCGGTTTTGTAATCGGTCAAAAAAGCCCCATTGACGGCTATCACCGGCAGCGTCAGCGGCAAATCCCCCAACACCGGCACAATTTCCCCCCACGCCCGGGCGCTGGCCACGGTAAACTGCAGGCCCGCCTGCAGCAATTCGGTCAGCGTCTTTCGGCTGTAATCCGAAAGCGTACCGTCTGAACGCAACAGTGTGCCGTCCAAATCTGAAACAAAAAAGGAATCCATTTTTTAGACAGAGTTTATACCTGCATTGCAATCGCCGATTTCAGAAACTAACATCTATGTACAATCAACCGCAGCAAAAACGCATACCCTTATTTTTGGTATGCAGCCGGAACCAGACACAAAAAACGGGCCGGATGCGTGCCGGAGCGGTTGACGAACTGATGTTTTTCATTGGGCATAACCAAGAGGACTTGGCCCATCTGCACAGGGTGAGGGCCGGATTCATCGACGGCAGCTATATCGCCGTCAAGAACAACAACTTCATGCTCAAACGGGTGCGCATGAAACGGCGTATGGCCGCCGGGGCCTAATTCAAAAAGCCGCATCGCAAAGGTCGGTACCTGATCGGCCGGTCCAAACAGCACCCGGACTTTGACATTCTCAGCCCCATCCATCGTGACATCCTGCAGCCTAACATCGGTCATTTTTTTGATAATCATATAAGACTCCTGCCAGTGGGAAATTTGACTATCAGAATACAAAATACAACCCAAATATCAAGTTCAAATGCCCAAAAAGGCCGCATGATTCGGTGTTGACTGTTCAGGGCCGAATGGCTGCGTGCGGACTGCAGAGGATTATACTTTCGGCAGCACTATCGTAACTGTTGTTCCCTTGTCGGGTTTGCTGTCCAGCGAAAGGCGGCCGCCGTTGAGCAGAAGCAGCCGCTGAGCATGAGCCAGCCCCATCCCGCGGCGGCGTCCGGCGGGACGATAGGAAAAGAACGGCTGGACTGCTTTTGCCAGTGTGTCTGCATCCATTCCGCAGCCGGCATCACGAATCGCCACCACTGCGCTGCGCTCATCAGAGCCGGCAAGGCAGTCAATCCAGATGGGGCCGCTGCCACCTTTGTAGGACTGCAGCGCATTCATTAGAATATAGGACAGACTCTGAATGACCTGATGCGCATCCACGTAAACAGGGGGCGCCTGTTCCGCTCCGCTAATGGTAATCTCCAGTGCACTCAGGCCGGCTTCCATACGCGTTTTATCGATAGCTTTCCGCAGCAGCTCATCGATTGGAACAGTTCGCTTCTGAGGAGCAGCCGGCTGGGCAAAAGCCATCAAATCCGAGATAATCTGCGATATCTCTTCTGTGCGCTGCTGAATCTGGCGAAGCATCTGCTTTTTGTCGGGATCTTCTTCGGCCGTCAGCAGCAGCTGCGCCCGGCCCGAGATAACCGCCAGCGGAGTATTCAGTTCATGGGCCGCTCCGGCAGCCATTTGTGCCAGACCTTCCAGCGACTGCCGACGGGTCAGTTCGGATCGCGCCTGACGCAGTGTCCCCATCATCTGAACAAACCGCTCCGCCATCTCGCCATTTTTTCGGACGGCCTGTGCCATCGCTATCGCAGCAGCAGCGATGCGGCAGCACAGCAGAACCATGCTGTCTCTTGCGGCTTCCCGTGACGGCGAAAAATCCTCATACACCAGAACCGCAGGGATCTGGTCGCCTATGGACAGAGAAACCATTTTCATCCGGGCAGGGTCAAAGTCACATTCGAGCTGCTCAAGAATCCATTTGGCTGCGTCTGCAGCGGGCTGTATGGCAGACTGATGCTGAATGCTGTGGGGTATTGGAGGAATGCCGTCGGGCATCTGAAGCAGCTTTATATCTGTCCGGCCCTGCCGATCTGTCACCGCCGCTTCTACAAACGGCTCCGTCGCATCCGGCACAACATAAACGCAGGTCAAACCGCTTTGACAATGCGTCTGCCAAGCCGCAGCGAATGCCTCGGCGATATCGGCCGGCAAGGCATTTTGGTCAATAGCATCCAGAAAATCGCCAATGAGCTTTGCCTGAGCAGTTAACAGGCGATGCTCCATCGTTGATTCGGCCAATTTGCGGTTGCTTTCGGCCAAATGAACTGCCGTTTTGCGAATCAGCGAAACATACTGACGGTCGGAACCCGCTGCGCCGCCCAGCCCGAGGGAGCGGCTTCTTCGGCTGACCGTTTCGGCCAGCGAATCAGCAATCCGGGAAATCTGCTCGGAATTCAGTGAAAGAAGCTGCGCCAGCTCTGCAATATCCTGCGGCGTATCGTAACTGCCGCTGTGCCCGATGCCGGCGGTGCGCACTAAGCGGTCGGCCAGTGCGGCAACACGAACAATAGGTCCATAAGGAAGGTCAGCAGCCAGCGTCTGAGCGTCGCAATGATGCAGCCAGATCGCCGCTGTGATCGCATCAGGAAGAAACCACTTTTCTGCCAGACGCTTGCCGATCAGCGCATGGTCGAGCCCCAAATGTTGCTGCTCGATTTCAATCAGACAGCAGCTGCCTGAACGCGCCTGCTCTACCATTCTGGCAAAACTTTTGGGCATCACCTCATCAAGGGCATATTTGCCGATGTCGTGAAGAAGCCCTGCAAGATAGGCCGCAGTCCGCTGTTCCTCCGGAAGAACGCATTGGGCTAATTCATCGGCACAGCAGCCGGCTGCCAGCGCATGCAGCGCCATTTCGCGCCGGGGCAGCGGACGCTGGGCATCAGGACTTTCGCCCCCCTCAAGCACATCAAAAACTTTGACCGAAATCAGCGCTTCGCGCAGCAGTGCCGCCGGCAGTTTAGCGGCCGCTTCAGCCACCGAAGGACCGCCGCTGAAACGTACACCTTCCTGATGAGCCAGCGACAGCACCATAGCCGCAAGAGCCGGATCAGCCTGAATGTGTTCAGCCAGAGCTTCCGGCCCAGCCGCACTGTCATTCAGACGGCCGAGCAAATCAGCGGCAACCGACGGGAATGTGGACAAAGAATGGAGCTGACGAACAATGCGTTCAACCTGACGAGCGACAACTTGCGGATTGCTGGGCATGCAGATATCCTTTGCTGTATATCATCCCAACCAATTATGAAACCGAAGACAGATTGGACTGGTCAACAACGGATAAAATCTTATCCACCAGTTCGGCAATATTGAACGGCTTTTTGAGAAACTCTGCCGCACCCGCATTCAGCAGGGCCTGAATTTCATCCTGATTGACTACGCCGCTGACGATAATAATCTTAATGTTTTCAAAATCAGGATTGCGTTTGATGGTCTGGCAGACAATGTTTCCATTCACATCCGGTAGCATATAATCCAGTATTATCACATCCGGCATAAACTGCTGGGTCTGCATTCCAGCATCATAGCCGCTGGAGGCGGTTCGAATCTCAAAACGTCCGTCCCGGCTGAGAACATCCACCATCAGTTCTACAATCTCGGTATCATCATCGACTATCAAAACCTTGACTTTGCCGGTTTTTTGCGCATTGAGATTGTCCAGCGGGATGCTGTTTTCCCGCATAAACTTAATCAACTGGTCACGGGGAATGCGGCGGAAGCGAGAACCGGGTACCCGAAAGCCGCCTAACCGCCCCGAATCGAAGCAGCGGATAATAGTCTGCTGGCTGATATTACAGATTTGTGCCGCCTCACCTGTCGTAAAAAGATTTTTTATTTTCTCCATTTTATGCCTCTTGCATTTGAAAAGACCGATAATCCTTCCCAGTCGTCTCTTTTTGCCTAAATTAACTATCGGACAAACGGGCTGTCAAGCATTAAAAAAATGTAATTTTCAATACTGAAAGGCCTGCTGAGGAATTTTCTGTGTAAATGAATAGTCTTTTAGTAAAAATCAGCCTTTTTAGGTACAATAGAAATTGTATATCCACAATAGAATATAAATGCAGAGTATTGAGATTTGGTGTCTTTTTGTCGGTATTAAGCCGGTTCAGCATCGGCAGGCAATTTGCCAAAAATCCCTGTTTTATTTTTCATGAATCAGGATTTCATACTGCTGCTCAAGCAGCAGGATATGCCGCACCTCTTCTTCCGCCAGATCCATCAGCATCGTGCGGAATTGAATATCATGGGCCAAGCCGAGAAGCTGGGCATACAGCTGAAATGCCGCCCTTTCTTTTTGGATAGCCATAGCCATAATCTCGACCGGATTCATATTGCGGGCTTCATCATCCAATTGCAGATGTTCATCCCATATAAACTCCTTATCTTCCAGCTGTTCATTTGCCCTGACGCAGAAACCCTGTTTGTTCATTTCGAGTGCAATCATCTGGACATGGCTTGTCTCCTGCTGAGCCAGTGATTCTGCCAGCCGGCGAGTCGCCGGATTCTGCATGCGGCCGGCAAGCTCGCGGTAAAACTGCACGGATGCTTCCTCTTTGGATAAGGCAAATTGAAGCACTTCGTGAATCGACTTGAATTCCATTAGAATGCTCCATTCAGGGCCGCTGCAAGGCAGTCGGCTGCTTCTGCTGTGCAGCCGTCAGCAGCCGCCGCCATATTCGTATATGCCCTCTTTCATCTTCCTGATCTTTCCGAATAATGTTTCGCATCGGCTCATCCCAAGGGGCTGCCTCAAGCAGACGACTATAGTGGCTGACGGCCTTGGATTCAACCCAGATGCCCATGTTCAGGATTGCTTCAGCTCCCTGCAATCGCGCAATAGTCCCCATCACACAACCTGCCAGATGCCAAGCCCACCGAAACAAACTGGGGGATAATCCGTATTCATAAAGTCCCACCTGAAAATCCTGCACATGGGTCATCTCGTTGCACATCGCTGCAATCAGTTCCCGGTTCAATTCAGTATTCTGGCGGCCAATCTGACAGCGGTAAACGGCAACGGCCATAATCTCAAGAGTGTGCAGTGTGCGAAGGGCCTTGCGGATTTTGTTTCGCTCTTCAGCCGTCAGGGAAGTGCCCCGAAACACTATATCCTGATGTCGCATTTCGGGACGCAGCACCCTTGTCTCAGAAGAAGCACCATCGGCCGCAGCATCTATGAAATGATTGTCTGTCATCATAGCCGCTATTATGTCGGGCGCAGGGGGAAGTGTCAAAACTTTTTGCCGACAAGAAATCAGCCTTCAATTTCGCTGAAACAGAATTGAGATGTCCCTGACCGAAATTAGGACAATCTATATCGCTCATCAATGAAATTTGTTGATGCAGCGTATCCCATCATCGGGACTTTGGCATAACAGACCAAACGCATCTTCTTGCTAATTTCCCTTTTGCAAGCATCTCCGGCGAACCATCGCCCTTGTTCTGCCGTAAAAAAAGAGAGGTTTTTGCCTAAAACAGGAAAGGACAGACCCAATGACATGGTGGGAAGCTGAACAAATAGCCAATTATTTGGAAAAACTGGAAGAGGCTCTTGAAGATTGGTCTCTGACCATCTCCCAAATGCGCGACGAACTGTCGGAATTGTCCCGTCATATAAAAAAAATCCAAGCCGAACTGCCGCGAACCTGGCAAGCATCCGAACGGCTGTTCCTTACCCAGCTTTCTGAACGGGCAGCGGCACTGCAGGAGCATATCAGGGAACGGCTCAAACGCGAAAAACCCAGAGACAGTAGGCATAAAATCTCTTATTAGTCCCTCCTCTTTGTGGTATAGTATTTCCCTGTGTAATACAAAACAGGAACGGAGATAGCGTATGCACATTGACACCCTTGTCATGGGAGATTTTCAAACCAACTGTTATTGTGTCAGACCAGATGCATCGGCAGGCAGCTGTTTGGTTATTGACCCGGGACTGGAGCCGGAGCCGCTGGTGCAGTTTTTAACGAACAAGACTATCAAGGTTGAAGCCATTATCCTTACGCATGGTCATGCCGACCATATCGGAGGCGTTGAAACACTTCGACAGTATTGGCCGGACGTGCAGGTGGCAATTCACAAAGACGATGCTTCTATGCTGACCGATCCTGCGGATAATCTCTCGATACTGGCCGGATATATGGTACAGGCCCGACCTGCCGAGGTGCTTTTAGATTCGGAAGATGTTTATTATCAGGCCGCTGGTCTTCGGTTTAAAATACTGCATACGCCGGGGCACACGCCGGGAGGAATTTGTCTGTATGCGTCAGAGGACGGCGTTCTGTTTTCCGGCGATACATTATTTGCCGGCTCTGTCGGACGTACTGATTTTCCGGGGGGTAATTATGCGCTGCTGATTCAGATGATCACTCAGAAACTTCTGGTTCTGCCTGACCAAACGCGGATTTACCCCGGTCACGGCCCGGCAACCACTCTGCGGAATGAAAAAAAGTTCAACCCATTCCTGATATAAAAAATCTGTTATGACGCTTTCTTTTCTGTTTGTGCTGGGGCGGATTTGTGATAATATAACAGCATCCATTTGAAATATTAAAGACTCGAGGAGTATTGAATATGTGCGATTCATGCGGCTGCGGCGAAAAAACCTTTGAAGCAAAGGTTGCGGAAGTCATTGATTCCATTCGCCCGATGCTTCAAAATGACGGCGGGGATATTGAATTGGTTGGCATTGATGCGGATAAAACCGTCCGTGTTCGCCTGCAGGGTGCCTGCCGGGGCTGCCCGGGGGCTCAAATGACCTTGAAAATGGGCGTGGAACGTCTCCTCAAGCAGCGTGTCAGCGAAGTCAAGCAAGTCGTTGCTGTCAGCTAATCGGCATCGGCGATATACAGGCACTGAACAATATTTACGGCACAATGTGCCTGAAGATTGCTTCTGGATTGATGGGGTCAAGAATCCCGCGTTCTGTAATGATAGCGGTTATGTTTGCAGACGGCGTTATATCAAAAGCCGGATTATAGGCCTGTATATCCTGCGGAGCCGTGTTTTGGCGGACTTCCTGTCCATCGCGATGCTCAACAGGAATATCGGCACCGGTCCGGCAGGTCAAGTCAATGGTGCTGGTTGGAGCAGCAATATAAAATGGCACGCGGTAATGTCTTGCTATAATGCTTAGGCCCAGCGTGCCAACCTTATTGGCGGTGTCGCCATTGGCTGCGATACGGTCAGCACCGGTTATAACAGCATGGATTTTGGCCTGCTGCATCAGAGTTGCGGCCATATTATCGCAAATCAAGACTGCCTCAATGCCGGCCTGCATCAGTTCCCATGCTGTCAGGCGTGCCCCCTGAAGCAGCGGGCGTGTTTCGTCCACATAGACGCAGAATCGCCTGCCCAGCCGATGAGCAAGATACATCGGAGCCAATGCGGTGCCGATGCCTGCCGTGGCCAGCGCACCGGCGTTGCAGTGGGTTAAAACTGCCCCTCCTTCCGGTATGATGAACAGGCCGTTTTGCCCGATGGCCTCGCAGGCACGCCGATCCTGCATGCAAATTGCATTCGCTTCTTCAAGCATTGCATCTTTTATGATTCGGGCTGAAGCAGAAGGAGCAGCTGCCAAAACCTGACTCGCCTTGCTGCGCATGCGCTGCAATGCCCAAAACAGGTTGACTGCTGTCGGTCGGCTTGCGGCCAGATGATCACAGGCCTTCTCCACTGCTTCTACGGCCTGATGTGCAGAGGCCGTGTCCTTTACTGCCCCGACGGCAAGACAGACCCCATAGGCCGCGGCAATCCCAATTGCCGGAGCTCCGCGCACAGCCAATGTACAGATGGCTTCATAGACTTGGGAGGGTATTCGGCAGCAGAGTTTTTCGTATCGGCCCGGCAGAAGCCGCTGGTCGATAAGCTCCAGCCGCCCGTCCGGACCCCCGATCCATTTGAGTGTTTCTATCACGCCCTGCACGTCTGTGGTATTTTTCGGCGGTTATTTTTCGCTCAAAATTTCAATGGCAATTTTACCCAGTTCCTCGTCGGTCTTCTGCTTCATGCGGCCTGCGGCTTGTATCAAATCTTCAGAAGAAACCTGCTGATAGGGCTGGAGGGCAAATGTCCAAGTATAGGCATCTTTAATTCGCCCCGGCCAGAGTACTTCGGTAAAAAAATCCAGCGGGAATTTATCATGGGCAGGCCGTTCTAAGAGGCGATGGGTATTGAGGATTTCGTAGCCCGGCTTCTCAATGCGGATGTTGTAATCACCGTACCAGTTGAATCCCACTGTAACCGGAGTTGTACCTATTTCCTCATCATTGAGCCAAACCACGGCCTCCTGTGGTTCTGTGATAATCGTCAGTCGCCGCTCCACACAGCCGGCTGTCATAAGAATCCCGCCAAGAAGCCATATCAGCATCGAAAAATGCTTTATTTTACCCATTTTAATCTCCCGTGCTTGTTGTCATCTCAATCCATTAAAAAGTACCGGCCAACGGATAAAAAAGCAAATTGATTTTCCGTTTCTCTTCGAGCGATTCAATCCGCATTGAGGGCATTATTTTACCGGCCCGTTCAGCAGCTAAAATAACTGAAGGCTCTTTTTAGGGTTATTTCCAGAGGCTGCCTCTATCTGCAGAAGTACTTTGGACGGATTAGAAGGAATTGATATATGGGTAAATTATATCTTCAAATACAGCCAATCAATAATATGCAAAAAAGGATTGGAACAGACATTTTTAACTGGAAGCAAAAAAATGCCGTTTATGCGGCATCCATCGGCAAGACATTTTTTCTTGAATATATTATGCGGCCAGTCAGGCCTCTCTTACCGCATAAAGTGTTTCTATCGCCTCTGCACTCTGCAAGCCCAAGACATTCGTCAGAACAGTGCGAAAATAGCCGCTGTCGCTGTCTTCGCAAACAACCGCACTGACACCCAGCATGCGGGCTTCTATTTCCTGCTGGGGATTATTGGGCTGAATGACTGCAATAGTCGGCATATCGGGTCTGATTCTTCGAAGACTGCGAAGAAATTGCCCATCGGGCATATCAACCAAATTCCAATGGCTGATTACGCTGTCGATAGGATCGTTTCGGAACGAATGAATCGCCTCGCTGCCGTGCGTTAGGTTCAGCAGGCGGATAGGAAGCCCTTGCAGGGCCTCGGCCTGCTGTTCGATTCCTACCGCTAAAACATTCATTTTTGCAAAAATAAGCATCCGGTTATTCCCATACCGCTTTGTTGTGTTTGTAAAGAACGGGCCTGCTGCCCGGAACACGGGCGGCAAGTCCGTTTTGAAAAAATATGTGAAGCCCGCCTTTGCCGGCGGGGTTATCTGCACGTCGGGCACTCAACCGGAGATTGGCCAACTGCCCGACTTTTGGAGGAGGAGGAAAGATATCGTCAACCCGCCTCTATCGGCGGGATTATTTGTATGTCGGGCACTCAACCGGAGATTGGCCAACTG
>JAGPMT010000065.1 GCA_018052735.1 Phycisphaerae bacterium
TGGGATTAAGGCAACAGGATACCAACCAGTCGGAGTATTAGCTGGTAAACGATATGTAGGTTTTTCGACTTTTACATAATGCTCACGGAAAAGAGTCATTTTGGGTTTTTTCGTTCCAGAAGGTCCTGCCAATCCGAGATATGGAGCTCGATATCGGGCAATGTCTGGTAGGATTTGTTGGTCACGATAATCTGGAAGGCCTCGGTTTCATTTTTCGCACAAAATACCTCAGCCCTTGCAGTTCCGGGGGCGGAAATATCATCCTGAAGCAGCCGTTCCATACTCGACAAAACAGTCACAGCAATATTGCTGAACGGATTAACCGCCCCGCCGCTGCCGGAGGTATGCGTTGTGCCGCCGGAAGATGTATCAGCCGACGAATCACCGGACGTCTGGCTGGTATCGGAAGAAGAGCTGTCGCCGGAGCTGGAAGATGCTCCGCCGGCAGAACCGCCGGAAATGCCGGAAGAACCTTCGCTGCCTCCAGATACGCCGGAATTTGTTTCACCAGCAGCAGCAGCAGCAGCAGAAGAAGAAGAAGAAGGGCTGCCCAATATACCGCCTTCTGCTGATGCGTAGTATGCCGTTGAGCCCGATGAGGATGAATAGCCAACTACATTATCAGGCGAGCCGGTCCACGTATAATCATCATACGTCTGCCAGCCTGTTTCATAAAAAACAGGCATATCGACAGGCTGAAGATGTGTCTGTGCGGGCTGAACATTTATCGCCGCAAGAAAAGACTCTCCAGCGGAAGTTTTCGATGCCGTATCTACAATAGGCTGTGCGGCAGCTGGAGCGGCTGCCAGCGGTGCAGCATTAGCCACGGGCCTAACGGCCGATTGGCCGTCTTTGGATGCAATTTTCACTATAAATGCACCAACTGTTATCAAACAAACGCCTGCCGCCGTGATGTATGTCCTATAATGTTTCATCGTTTATACCCCGTACTGTGAGTTTATTGCTTCAGCTCATAAAATATAACAAGTAAAACAGGACGGGGGCTACCGTAATCGCATATTTGAGAAGTTTTATAGTAACTATTCACTCTGCCGGACAAACAACAGCCCTTATAAAAGAGACATAATTTTACCGGATATTCAGTGATTGCCGCACCAATCGGGATTATAAGGATTGCCGCAGATAAGCCACTGGGAAGCAAGCATGGCAATATCATCCAGCCCGACAAAACAATCTCCGGTAATATCCGCCGTCAGTTCTGGACTGCATCGGAAAATGGTAAAGGAGCCGCTGACAGCAGCAAGTTCTGGGGCTGTCGGGTCGCTTACGCGAATCAGGCAATCTTGCGAATCAACAGTCGGCGTCTGCCACTGGTACGGCTCATCAGCCGGCACGGCTGATTCAATAAGCTGCCAGTTAGTTCCATTATCGGCTGAAAACTCGATTTTGACCTCGCCGGGCAGCGTCCCTTCCAGCATCTGCCAGACAACCGGAACTGACAAACCTGCCAAAATCTGCTGGCCGGGGCTGGGTGAAAGTATTGCTATTGACTGGGGCTGCGGAATTTCAGCCATATAGATATCAAAATTGCCGGAAATTCCGCGCTGCCAAACCACACGGCGGCCGGAAATGGCCGGGTATTGGTCGTTTTGTCCATCGGCGGCAACTGGAAATAAGAACCCTTTGTTCAAGTCAAATGCCCAGATATCCGAATCGGATGGGCCTTTGGAGAGATCCTGCCAGACAACCAATCGACCGCTTAAGTCGGGATAATTTTGATCGCCCAATGCGCTGCAGATTGAAAACTCCTTGCCCTCGGATAAATCATAACCATAGATATCCAATCCTGTGCCAAGCTGTCTGTCTTCAGCCCAAACAACCACAGATCCGCTTATGGCCGGATACCATTGAGCGAAACTGCCGGGGCTGACTGCTGTTGCAGGAGCCGAGCGGCTGACATCGCAGCTGTACACCTGAAACACAGAACCATGGTCTTCCATCCAGACTGCAATCGAACCCTCAATAGCACTGTTTATCTGCCTGTAAGGGGATAAGAAAACCGGTGATATTGTGCCGGCTGAAAGATTATATACAAACAGATTAAAGAGCCCGTCTACCAAATGCTCATACAGGATATAACTGCCGCTGATTTTCGGATACCGCTGCTGGATTCCATCTCCTAAGGGCATGCCGGAAAGCACCAGAGGTAGGCGGTTTTGAAGGTCAAAGGCATAAATATCACGCTGGCTGTCGCGGTCATCCTGCCAAACCGCAATCGAGCCGCTGACTTTGGCATACCGCTGCCGTCCGGCGGCGGTGCAGATAGGCACTTCATTGGGTTCGGACAGGATGTAGCCGAATATGTCATCGTTGGCTGTGCCGTTTCGATTGTCATGCCAGACAATCCAGTCGCCGTCGATATCCGGCTGAACCTGATCGCCGGCAGCCGTACAGATTGGGAATACCGGCAAATCCGCCTCGGCCAGTGAAGAAAATAAAACACTCATCGCCATCACCGCCACCACCCTCTTGTCCATACATCGTCCTCCATTTTTCATCAGAAGTTATTGCTGCAGATTCCGAACGGCCGGAATCCATACCTCGAATGAAAATCTTTCAAGCCCTAAAGCAAATCGGTTCTACGCCGGCTTTCACGCCTTGACTATCTTGCTGCGGCCCGACTTGACAGCAGCGCAGGCGTTGCGGGTATCCACCACCAGACGGGCGTTTTGAACAATCCATTTGTAATCGTATTCACTGTGATTGGTGGAAATCAGTATACAGTCATAGCTTTTCAGCCGGGCCGCCGTCAGCGGAACACTTTTCATTTTCAAATCGTATTCCCGCATTTTATGCGTCTGCGGAATATAGGGATCGTTGTAGTCAACTTTGGCGCCGCCGGCTTTGAGCAGTTCTATCAGCTCCAGCGAGGGCGACTCGCGGACATCGTCGATATCGGGTTTGTAAGCCAATCCCAAAACCAATACTTTGGAGCCGTTTAAACTCTTTTTGCGGGTGTTGAGGGCTTCCATCACCCGATGGACAACATAATGGGGCATATCGGTATTGATTTCGCCGGCCAGTTCAATAAACCGCGTCGGCATCCCATATTGCCGGGCCTTCCAAGTCAGATAGAACGGATCTATCGGGATGCAGTGGCCGCCTAAACCGGGACCGGGATAAAACGGATGATAGCCGAACGGCTTGGTGCTGGCAGCACGAATAACCTCCCAGACATCGATACCCATCCGATCAAAAAGCATTTTCAGTTCGTTGACCAGTGCAATATTGATGCAGCGGTAGGTATTTTCAAGAATTTTGGCAGCTTCGGCGGCTTCCAGCGACGACACAGGCACCATTGTTTCAATCGCCAGCAGATACAGCCGCCGGGCCAGTTCCCGACAGGTGGGCGTCAGGCCGCCGACGACCTTGGGAATCGTCCGGGTGCAGTATTGCCT
>JAGPMT010000066.1 GCA_018052735.1 Phycisphaerae bacterium
TGGAGGCCGATGGAGCCGCCTGTCCTGCCGGCATTCCGGCTGGAGGACCATCGCCGGTTAAAGGCGTAACGGGCATCCCCGGCCGGGCCATATGAAATCCGCCTGTTATAAACATCTCGCTGCCGTCAAGGCCATCCATGACGACACGCATTCCATCCACAGAAGCGCCAAGAACAATGCCGCGCCGCTCCAGAACATTGCCTTGCCCAACAGCCAGCACATACTTGCCGCCTAAATCGGTCAGGATAGCCTTTTCCGGAATCAGCACGGCGTTGGGACGCTGGGCTATCGGCAGACGGATTCGCACGAACATTCCCGGCAGCAGTGTTTCATCCTGATTCGGCAATTCGCCGCGGACATAAACCGTACCGGTTTTTGTATCGACCCGATTGTCCAGAAAACAAATCGTTCCTTCATGGGGATAGCCGTTTTCGTCCGGCAGTCCAACCAGCATCCGAAGCGGTTCGCCGCCGCCCTGCAGACGCTGCATCAGGCTGCCTTTGAGCAAATGCTCGCCCATATAAAATGATACATACATCGGCTGCATCCGCATAACAGTTGTCAGCACAGGCCGCGAAGCGGGCCCAACCAGATTGCCCACATCTGCCATATGACGGCCGATGCGGCCCCGGATAGGACTGCGAATCTCGGTATAACTGAGATTCAGCTGGGCATCTGCCAGCTTGGCCTGAGCAGCCAATACAGCCGCTGATGCTGTCTCATAGACGGCGCGGCTTCGGGTGAGGTCCTGCTGGCTGACCGCATTGGACGCTATCGCGTTTTGAATGCGCTGCAAATCCACCCACGCCTGCTCTGACTCGGCTTGGGCGGCTTTGAGGTGGGCTGCCGCTTCATCACGCCGCGCTGCAAACGCTTCCGGTTCAATTGTAAAAAGCAACTGCCCTTCTTCCACTATTTGGCCATCGGTAAAATGAATGCCTTTGAGATACCCCTCTACGCGGGCGCGAATTTCCACAGAGTCCACCGCTTCTGTTGTGCCGGTAAAATCATAGAAGTCGGTAACATCACGCATAACGCACCGGGCGGCCGGCAACGGCAGCGGGCCGGCTGCTTGTGCCGGTGCGGGCTGGGAAGATGGTTTCTTGCGCATCAAAAAGAGTCCTGCGGCAACCGCAACGATAATCAAAACAATGACAATGTGTTTTCCCCTCATAGGGAATCCTTCCTTTCGTATTATTGTGATATGGTTTCAGTTGTTGGCAGGGCTTCAGACGCTGCGGCTGGAACACTGCCGGCGGCATCCGGATTCCATCCGCCGCCCAATGCCTTATAAATGCGAATGAGATTCAAAACGCGTGCTCCCCGGCTGACGGCCAGCATATCCTGCTGGCTGAAAAGGGTTCGCTGCGCATCGAGTACATTCTGAAAATCAGTCAGGCCGCTGCGGTACAGGGAGCTGACCAGCCGCACCGTATCTTCGGCGGCCCGGACCGAGCGCTGCAGCGCTTCTTCCCGCTGGGATTCCTGCACATAGGCCGCCGCTGCAGTTTCGACTTCTCCCACAGCCGTCAGAACCGTGTGCTCATAAGCGGCCAGCAGCTGCCGCATCCGGGCTTCATCAGCCCTGACAAGACTGCGGATGCGCCCCCCTTCAAATACCCGCCATCCCAGCGAAGGTCCGTAACTGTAACTGCGGCTGGACCAATTGCCGACATCAGGAAACCGCTCTGCGACAAGCGCAAAAGACCCCCACAGCGAAAAGGAGGGATACAGCTGGGAAACTGTGACGCCGGTTTGAGCGGTCTGGGCTGCCAATTGCCGCTCAGCCCGGCGAATATCAGGCCGCTGACGCAGCAGATCCGCCGGAAGAGCCGATGGAAGCTTATCGGAGGCCGGAAGCGGAATCGCCGCAGGCATTTTCAATACCTCGTCAAGCTCTTGCGGGTACTGTCCGAGCAGCACAGCCAGACGGTTCAAAACCTGTATTTCAGCCGTTCGCAGGGAAGGCACTTGGGCCTCGGTATTGGCAAGATTCTGGCGGGCCTGTGCCACATCCAGTTCAGGAGCCAGACCGGCTTTATAGCGGTCTTCGGTAAGCGTGAGGGTATCTTTCTGCACTTTGATATTGTCCATGGCAAACTGAAGCCGCATTTGAACAGTCCGCAGTTCGACATAATCTGCCGCTACTTCAGCATACAGACTTGCCTGCACATCACGGAAGTTTTCGACAGATGCCTCCAGCAGGGCCTGTGCCGATTCTACCGACCGCCGGATGCCTCCGAACAAATCCAGTTCCCATGCAGCATCAAAACCGCCGGTATAGGAGCCATGCTCTTGAAGCATTGCCGGAAAAGCGAATGCGGTGTTGGCACTTTCACGGCTTCGGGTATATGAGGCGCTGAAATCGGCAGCAGGATAATATCTTCCTGCTGCATAATCCCGCAAGGCCCGTGATTCAGCGATGCGCTCATAAGCCTGCCGCAGATTCCGGCTGCCTTGGGAGGCCTGCTCAATCAAACGCATCAGCACAGGATCATCCAGTACTACCCACCATTCTTTCAAAAGGTTGGGCTCCCCCTGCTGCATCAGTGCCGCCTCAGCCCACATGTCCGGCAAAACCGGAGCCGGGGGCTGATAATCAGGCCCAACCGTACATCCTGCCAGACTGCACAGCACAGCAAGTCCTTTCAAAAAGCAATCTTTCATTCGCTGCATGACACATATCCTTTCGAATAACCGCGTATCGCCGAAGCGGAAAACCGTACCAGATGCTCAATCAATTCATTCAGGGTCAATTTGGGCATAGCTTCCCGGTAAAATTCCATAAACAAAAACGAATGCAGCAGCACGCCATCTACACTCCAGACAATCAACATCAGCTTCTCAGCCGGCAGATTGGGAACCAGCCGCTTCAATGCCTCTCCCAGCCGATCGAACAGCTTTTCCTTTAACTCGAGAGCAATTAATTTGGGGTCAATCTGCCTGTTCAGGACCTCTCTAACCAGCAGACGCATGACCTGTGTATGTTCCGGATCTTCATCGATTCGCCGTATTGGAGGTTCAATCAGTATCCTCAACAGTTTTTCCAAATCCGCATCGGGAGACTGCATAACATTGTCAATCGCTTCCAATTTGGTGCGAATCATATTTTCAAACTGTCTGCGGAACATCTCTGCATAAAAATGATCCTTGCTTTTAAAGTGGTAGTTGACGGCCGCAAGATTGCAGCGTGCCTCGGCAGTCAGTTCCCTCACCGAAGTCCGATTGAAGCCTTTAAGGCAAAAGAGCTTTTCTGCCGCATCTAACAGCCATTCGCGGGCGTCATCCTTGCCGGAACATACAGGATTTTTATTTAGTTTTTCAGCCATTTCTTTGTATTAAAATAATCGTTTCAAACAATTGTTTCATAACATATGTTCGATTGTCAAATATTTTCCC
>JAGPMT010000014.1 GCA_018052735.1 Phycisphaerae bacterium
TGCTCACGGGACTTTTTGTCCACGTGGGGGCTGCGCAGCACGGTATAGCGTTCAATGCGCGTCGGCAGCGGAACAGGCCCGCTGACACGGGCGTTGGTTCGCCGGGCCTGCTCAACAATTTCTCTGGCCGAGCTGTCAAGCGCCCGATGATCGTATGCTTCCATTCGAATCCTAATGCGTTCGGTATCTGTCATGGTTAACCCTTATATTGACCTTCAGTATCGCCATCCAAACAATTGAAAGCCGGCAAATTTACACACTCTCGGCTCTGAATACAAGAAAAATTGTGTAAAAAATACCGCCTTTCTCAAAAAAAGGACGTTTTTTTCTTCTTTCAGGCAGGAAAGGCATCTATTCGCCTTCCTTTAATCGAGGCCCATCTACAATCGGGCGTTTGGAGCCATTTTGTCCGGCTCTTTTGTTAATCGCTACCGCCGGCTTGTGGCCCTAACTGCCATCCGTGTACCATCTCATTTTTTTGAAATGTACAGCCCAACTCGATACGCGGGAAATCCTTTTTCCCGCTCGCTCCGGCTGGAAAAGTTGTTTTTTAGCAAAAAGATTTCAGATTGTCAATAGCCCAATAAAATTTTTTCTGAAATTTGTTCAGGAACTTTTTCATAATCGAGCGGTTCCATCGTAAAACTGCCGCGGCCTGCTGTTGCACTGCGGATTTGCCCCGAATAACCGAACATTTCAGCCAAAGGCACTTTCGCATCAATGACCCGCATATTGCCGTGCAGGCGGCTGTCAACAATTTCAGCCCGTTTGGCTACAAGCCCGCTTTGGACTGCGCCGTAGTTTGCCTCTGGAACAATCACCTGCACCCGCATAATCGGCTCCAGTAGGATTGGGCCAGCTTTCTGGACGGCTTCGCGGACTGCGATAAGGGCGGCCTGCTCAAAGGCAATTTCGGAAGAATCAACGGGATGAAACGACCCGTCAATCAATTTAACTCTTGCGCCCACAATAGGATAGCCGGACAGCGCCCCGCTGGCCAGGCCTTCCATTGCCCCCCGTTCGACGGCAGGGATATAGTCTTTCGGTATAGCACCGCCAATAATAGCATTTATGAATTCATTTTTACGTGAATAGCGTCCATTTTCCTCAAAAAATGGTTCCACAGTCAATACGACATGACCATATTGCCCGCGTCCTCCCATCTGCCGGATAAACTTGCCTTCGGCCTGAGCTGTCTGGCTGATTGCCTCACGGTAGGCAACGCGCGGTTTTCCTACCCTGACATTGACTCCCATATCGCGCACCAATTTATGCTCCAAAACCTCCAGATGCAGCTCTCCCATTCCGCTGATGATGGTCTGGCCAGTTTCCTGGTCAAATTTGAAGTCAAAGGTCGGATCTTCTCTCTTGAGCGAAACCAATGCTTCTGACAATTTCGAACGGTCCGAGGCCGAGCGCGGCTCAATCGACATGCTGATGACTGTCTCGGGGAACGTGATGCTTTCGAGCATGACCGGAAAATGCGTATCGCATAATGTATCCCCCGTTAAGGTCTCTTTCAGCCCCACTACCGCCACAATATCCCCTGCCTGCGCGGATTCGAGTATCTGGCGGCTGTTGGCATGCATTTCAAAAATACGGGTGATATTTTCCTTGCGGTCCCGATTGATATTCAGCACGCGGGTGCCTGTTTTGAGAGTTCCCTGATACACACGGATAAAGTAAAGATCGCCGTGCTTGTCTGTCATAATCTTAAAAGACAGTCCTACGAACGGCTTATGGGGATCGCAGAGGACCTGCACGGGCTGTTTTTGATCGCCTTTTTTGTATCCGACCGCCGGCGGGCGTTCAAGGGGCGAGGGGAAAAACATGGCAACGGCATCCAGCAGCCGCCGCACGCCCATATTTTTCAGCGCCGCCCCCACCAGCACCGGATGCAGCTTTCCGGCTATTGTTCCCTTGCGAAGTCCGGCTGTAATCCGTTCCTCCGTCAGCGGCTCATCGTGGATATAGGCGTGCATCAGCGCCTCATCAAACTCTGCCGCCGCTTCAATCATTCGATGCCGCATCTGCTCAGCTTTTTCGACCAGAGAAGGCGGGATGGCTTTTTCATAGATACTGGCTCCGGTTTCCTCCGTCTTGAAATAAACGGCTTTCATTGTCAGCAGGTCCACAAATCCTGCAAAGTCGGACTCGGCGCCGATAGGAATCTGCACAGCCACCGGATAAGCCAGCAGTCTGTTTCGAATGCTTTCGATGCACATTTCGAAATCGGCGCCGATTTTGTCCATCTTATTGATAAAACAGATGCAGGGAAGATGATATTTCTGCCCCTGCCGCCAAACAGTTTCGCTTTGTGCCTGCACCCCTTCGGAGGCATCAAAAACGGCTACCGCCCCGTCCAGAACGCGGAGGGAACGCTCGACTTCGGCGGTAAAATCCACATGGCCGGGGGTATCAATTAAATTGATAATGTGGTTTTTCCACGGACATTTGGTCGCGGCAGAGGTAATGGTAATGCCCCGTTCCTGCTCTTCCTGCATATAATCCATCACCGCTGTTCCCTCGTGGACTTCGCCGATTTTGTAGGTTTTGCCTGTAAAAAAGAGAATGCGTTCGGTGACGGTTGTTTTGCCCGCATCGATATGAGCCATTATCCCGATATTTCGAACTTTGGATAAATCGGCTGCCATACGGCTATCCTGTTATTCTGCATCTCCCATCGGCTGCCTGCACGCTGCTGTCAGGCCTAACCGAACCACAAACGAGCACTTCCATCGGTATCGCGAAACGATAAAAAAACTGCCGCGGCTGTTTGGTTCAAACAAAAACCGCGGCAGTCAATAAGCGACGTATTACCAAGCAAAATGGGCAAAGGCCTTGTTCGCCTCGGCCATGCGGTGCACATTTTCCCGCGTTGTCATAGCTGCCCCTTCTTTATTGTAGGCATCCACCAGTTCCGATGCCAGCCGTTCGGACATGGGTTTTCCCTTTTTGCCGCGGGCGGCCGCCAGAATCCAGCGAAAAGCCAGAGACTGCTGCCGCTTCGGGCCTACCTGCATCGGCACTTGATAGCTGGCACCGCCGACACGCTTGCTGCGGACTTCCAGCAGCGGCTTGACATTGTTGACCGCCGTTTCGAAGACTTCCAGAGGCGGCACATCCTTGATCTTTTTAGCCACTTGATCCATCGCATCATAAAAAACCTTGTAGGCGGCGCTTTTCTTGCCGTCCCACATCAGGCAATTCACAAACTTGGCGACCAGTTTGCTGTTGAACTTCGGATCGGGTTTTAATTGGGTGTACGATGCTGTGAATTTTTTTGCCATTGCTTCTGCCCTAAGGGTCTAAGTCTATAGTTATGATTTCTTCGTGCCGTACTTGCTGCGGCCCTGCTTGCGATTGGCTGTACCGGCCGTATCCAGCACACCGCGGATAATATGATACCGTACGCCCGGAAGGTCTCGAACACGTCCCCCGCGAATCAGCACCGTGCTGTGTTCCTGCAGGTTGTGGTCAATTCCGGGAATATAGGCCGTTACTTCCTTTCCATTGGTCAGGCGCACACGAGCGATTTTACGCAGCGCCGAATTGGGCTTTTTGGGTGTCTGCGTACGCACAATCAGGCAGACGCCGCGCTTCTGGGGGCTTCCGCTGATATCGGAAATGCGCTTTTTGCCTTTTCGGCTGCGACCGTTTCTTACTAACTGATTTATAGTTGGCATAACTTCTCCAGAAAATATTAGAATTTTTATTATTCAAGACCCAATGCCGCTTTAACGGCCTTATCTTTGGCCGCTTCCGCTTCCTTGGCTTCTCTCAATTCCTCAAGCTGCTTGGGAATAGGCGGCTCGGCCAAATGTTTGACTTTCATATCCAAATAGGGCTTAAAGGCCGTCCCGGCCGGTATCAGGTGGCCAAGGATCACATTTTCCTTCAAACCATGCAAATTGTCTACTTTACCTGCCAGCGAGGCCTCTGTCAAGACTTTTGTAGTTTCCTGGAAACTGGCGGCAGAGATAAAGCTTTCCGACTGCAGTGAGGCCTTGGTAATCCCCAACAGCAGGGTGTTGGCCGTAGCCGGACGGGCCTTTTTACCCTTAGCAGGATTGCCGCCGAGCATTTCGGCCTTTTCATTGGCCGCTTCAACAACCTCTTTGGGATATACAGAACCGACTTTCAAGTCTGTATCGCCGGCATCCGTAATCTTCAAACTCTTGGACAATTCGGCGTTGGCGCGGCGGAATTCGAACTTATCTACGACTTCCCCGGGCAGGAACGGACCGTCTCCGACATTTTCGATTTCAACCTTCTTCATCATCTGAGAAAGGATGATTTCAATGTGTTTGTCGTTAATCGTAACGCTCTGGGCACGGTACACATTCTGGACTTCCCGGAGCAGGTATCTCTGCAAGGCCTCTTCACCCTTAATCCGCAGAATATCATGGGGTACAAGAGGTCCATCGGTGAGGGCATCGCCTGCTTCGACATGGTCGCCCGTGTGGAAATTGAGGTGCCGGTCGCGCGGAACATGATGTTCTTTTTCCATTCCAGATTCATTGCGGACAATAATTGTCATTTTTCCGCGCCGCTTGTCGGTTTTCAATTCGACCGTACCGGAAATTTCTGCCATCGCAGCGGGGTCTCTGGGTTTTCGTGCCTCAAAGATTTCCGTAACACGCGGCAAGCCGCCTGTGATATCCTGCGTGCCGGCGGAACTTCGCGGCAGGCGGGCCAGCAGCGTTCCGGCCTTCACATTCTGCCCTTCTTCCACCTCGATGCGGGCTTTGGCAGGAAGATAGTGCACGTCCAGAATCTTGCCTTCGGGGCTTTCAATCATTACCTGCGGGTGCTTGTCGCCCTTATGTTCAATCACAACGGGGCGGCCCTTTTGTCCCTTGCGCTCCTCTTCGATGCGCATCGTCTCGCCTTCGATAATATCCATCAAACGGACAACACCGGGCACTTCAGCCAGAATCGGCACACGGTGCGGGTCCCAAGCATAGAGGGTTTGACCGCGCTTGACGCTTTGGCCGTCCTTAACCTGAATCAGGCCGCCGTAAGGCACCTTGAACCGTTCGAGTTCCCGTCCCTTCTCGTCCACCAAAGCCATTTCGCCGTTTCGGCGCAGTGAAATCATCTGCGGTCTGCCGTCGTAGTCTGTTTCGACAACATTCAAATCAACATATTTCACAATGCCGTCCCGCGGCGATTTCTGGTCGGTTTCAATCAGCGATACCGAGGCGATGCCGCCAGTGTGGAATGTTCTCATTGTCAGCTGTGTACCCGGCTCGCCAATCGACTGGGCGGCAATGATGCCGACGGCCAGACCTTCTTCTACAAGCCGGCCGGTGCTCAAATCCCAGCCGTAGCACTTGCTGCAGACGCCCACTTCACTTTCACAGGTCAGCGGGCTGCGGACCCGAATTGTATCCAGCCCCATCGCCTCAATCTTCTCGGCGGCCTCGGGAGTAATCACCTCGTTCTCGCGGACAATCATCTCATCGGTAATCGGATTGCGGATGTTGTCGCGGGCGGTGCGTCCGATGATCAGCTGCTTGAGCGGAATATCAATGGTTTCGCCTTTATAGACAGTCGTCTTGGTAATGCCCTGCAGCGTGCCGCAATCCACTTGGCTGATCATGACATTCTGGGCGACATCGGCCAGCTTGCGGGTCAGGTAGCCGGAGTCGGCCGTCTTCAGCGCTGTATCGGCCAGACCCTTGCGGGCGCCGTGGGTGGAGGTGAAGTATTCCAGCACGTTGAGACCTTCGCGGAAGTTGGACTTAATCGGCGTTTCCATAATCTCGCCGCTGGGCTTGGCCATCAAGGCACGCATGCCGGCCAGCTGCTGAATCTGGTCGATGCTGCCGCGGGCGCCGGAATGACGCATGACCCAAATCGGGTTGAGATACGGTTTCCCGTCGCGGGTGTCATTCTTCATCGCATTCATCATCGCGTTAGTCACCGCCACGCGGGCATGGGTCCAGGCGTCGATAATCTGGTTGTAGCGTTCACCCTCGGTCAGGATACCGCTCTGGTAGTTCTTCATCACGCGGTCCACCCGTTTCTGGGTGGCCTCGATAATCGCCGGCTTTTCATCCGGAATGCGCAGGTCGGTGATGCCGAAGCTCATTCCGGCCAAAGTAGCCCGCTTAAAGCCCAGCTCTTTAATATTATCCAGCAGGTCAATCGTATCGCGGCTGCCGCAGATGTCAAAACAATCCTGAATCACATTGCCCAGACGCTTCTTATCCATGACCATGTTATAAAACGGCATCTTGGCCGGCAGAATATCATTGAACAGGCAGCGGCCCGGTGTGGTTTCGATGACGGGGCCTTTTTCTTCGCCGTTTTCGCCGAGAATCTTTTTATCAGCCGGCAGACGCACCTTGACTTTGGCATGCACGCTGACGGTCTTCATTTCCATTGCCGTAATCGCTTCGGCCGGGTCGCGGAACAGCCGCCCTTCGCCCTTCTGACCGGATGCCATATGGGTAATATAGTAGTTGCCCAAGACGATATCCTGCGAGGGACTGAGCATGGGAGAACCGCTGGCCGGAGAGAAAATATTGTTGATTGACAGCATCAGGGTATGGGCTTCCACCTGCGCCTCGATGCTCAGCGGCAGATGCACCGCCATCTGGTCGCCGTCAAAGTCGGCATTAAATCCGCCGCACACCAGCGGATGCAGCATAATTGCATTGCCTTCTACCAGCACCGGCTCAAAGGCCTGAATGCCCATCCGGTGGAGGGTCGGAGCCCGGTTGAGCAGAACGGGGTGCTGATGAATGACTTCTTCAAGGATATCCCAGACATGCTCCTCGCGGCGTTCCAGCATACGCTTGGCGCTTTTGATGGTATCGGCCAGACCGCGGTCTTTAAGCTTGCGGATAATAAACGGCTGGAACAGCTCCAGTGCAATCTTTTTGGGCAGGCCGCACTGGTACAGTTTCAGATTGGGTCCGACCACAATCACCGAGCGGGCGGAATAATCCACGCGCTTGCCCAGCAGATTTTCGCGGAATCGGCCCTGCTTGCCTTTAATCATATCCGTCAGCGACTTGAGCGGCCGGTTGTTGCTGCCCAGCACCGGCCGGCGGCAGCGGCTGTTGTCCAGCAGGCAATCGACCGCCTGCTGAAGCATCCGCTTTTCGTTGCGGATAATCACTTCCGGAGCATTGAGATCGATCAGCTTCTTGAGACGGTTGTTGCGGTTGATGATCCGGCGGTACAGATCGTTGAGGTCGCTGGTGGCAAAATTGCCGCTTTCCAGCATCACCAGCGGACGCAGATCCGGCGGAATCACCGGGCAGACATCCAGAATCATCCATTCCGGCTTGTTTTCGCTGGACTTGATGGCATTGACCAGCTTGAGGCGTTTGGTCAAGTCCTTGATTTTCTGCTTGCTGTTGGTTTCGCTTATTTCCTGCCGCAGTTCTGCACTGAGGGCCTCGAGATCCAGCTTCTGAAGGAGCTCCTTGATGGCTTCTGCGCCCATCGATGCACGAAAACTGTTGCCGTATTTGCTCAGCGATTCCCGATATTCATCTTCGGTCAGGAGCTGCTTGACCTTCAGAGGACTCTGTCCGGCATCGGTGACGACATAATCCTGAAAATAGACAATCTTTTCGATGTCCTGAGTTTTCATCCCCAGAAGGGTGCTCAGACGGCTGGGCAGTGCCTTGAAAAACCAGATATGGGCCACAGGAGCCGCCAGATTAATATGGCCCATCCGCTTGCGGCGGACCCGGCTGTGGGTTACCTTCACGCCGCAGCGGTCGCAGATGATGCCCTTGAACTTGGTGCCTTTGTACTTGCCGCAGGCGCACTCCCAGTCGCGCTCCGGTCCGAAAATCCGCTCGCAGAACAATCCGTCTTTTTCCGGCCGGTATGTGCGGTAATTGATTGTCTCGGGCTTCCGTACTTCGCCGAAGGACCAGCTCCGAATATCATTCGGACTGGCTAAGGCAATCTTGACCGAACCGTAATCATTGATACGATCGTAAATTGATTCTACCATAATCGCAACAGCTCCGATTTAACGTTCACATTCCCTGTTTGCCACAGGTATTTATAACGTTTCCAAAAAAGTGAACCTGTTTGCCTAAATCGGCGTCGAGCCGATTCGCTTCTTCTCCAGCTGGATATTCAATCCAAGCCCTCGAATTTCGTTGCACAGCACATCAAAGGAAATCGGCGTGCCGGCCTCGAGAGTATTGGTTCCTTTGACCATCGATTCGTAAATCTTGGTGCGGCCTTCGATGTCATCGCTCTTAACCGTCAGCAGTTCCTGCAGGGTATAGGCAGCGCCGTAGGCTTCCAGCGCCCAGACTTCCATTTCGCCGAACCGCTGGCCGCCCGTCCGGGCCTTGCCGCCCAAGGGCTGCTGGGTAATCAGACTGTACGGACCGGTCGAACGGGCGTGAATCTTGTCGTCCACCAAGTGATGCAGCTTCATCATATAGATGTAGCCGATGGTTACATCCTGATCAAACGGTTCGCCCGTGCGTCCATCATAGATGCGGGTCTTCAGCGACGGCGGAATCTGCGTAAACAGTTCATCGGCCGGGGGAACCAGTTTTTTCTCTTCGATTTCCTGAATCCGCTTGCGGACATGGGCATTGGCTTCTTCGGTTACGGCCTTGATGTCCTCTTCGGTTGCCCCGGCAAAGACCGGCGTAATGGCATCAAAGCCCAGCACCTTGGCCGCCCATCCCAGATGGGTTTCCAGAATCTGGCCGACATTCATACGGCTGGGAACGCCCAGCGGATTCAGGCAGATATCCACCGGTGTGCCGTCTTCAAGGAACGGCATATCCTCCACCGGCATAATCTTGGCGATAACGCCTTTATTCCCGTGACGGCCGGCCATCTTGTCGCCGACGGACAGCGTCCGCTTGGTGGCCACATAGACCTTGACCATCTCCAGCACCCCGCTGGGCAGTTCATCGCCGTGCTTCATCCGCTCCAGCTCATGCTTTTTCTCTTCCTGCAGCTCAATAATCTTGGGCCAGTACTGATCAACAATTTTCTGCACATCGCTGCGGGCGGAGGCAGGCTTGACCCAATCGACCGTAAAGGTTTCAATCTGCTCGGAAATCACATCGTTGTCGTCGCTGGCGCCGACCTTTTGGCGGGTGCCGGGGTCGATGACCTCGATGCCGAGTTTATCGTGAATCTCTTTCATCATCCGGCGGAACACATCGCATTCTTTGGCGACCATTTCCGCTTCATACTTGCGCATCTTGTCTTTGAGGGCTTTGCGCTGCTCATCGGTCTCTGCTGTACGGCGTTTGAAGTGCCGCGTCTTGATGACCACGCCTTCAAAACCGCTGGGCACTTCGAGCGAATCGTTTTTGACATCCTCGCCGGCCCGTCCGAATATTGCGTGCAGCAGCTTTTCTTCCGGCGTCAGTTCCGTCTTGCTCTTGGGTGAAACCTTGCCGACCAGAATATCGTCGGGACCGACGCGCGTGCCTTCCCGGACGATTCCGTTTTCATCCAGATTGCGGAGGGCCTTTTCGCTGACATTGGGAATATCGCGGGTAAACTCTTCCCGTCCCAGTTTGGTCTCGCGGACTTCAACACTGAATTCATCGATATGCACACTGGTAAAGACATCGTCTTCCACCAGCCGCTCGCTGATGAGAATCGCATCCTCAAAATTATATCCGTCAAACGGGATAAATGCCGCCAGCACATTGCGTCCCAGCGCCAGACACCCCTGACTGGTTCCGCCGCCGTCGGCAATGATCTGTCCTTTCTTGACCTTCTGCCCCAGCGTCACAATCGGCCTTTGATTCAGGCATGTCCGCTCATTGAGCCCGACAAATTTCTGGAGCGGGTATTCATCGGTCTGGTCAATGACGATATGCATCGCATCCACAGCTGTAACGGTGCCAGACTTGCGGGCCTTGACGACCATGCTGGAGTTTTTGGCTACTTCGACTTCCAGCCCCGTGCCGACCAGCGGCGGTTCGGTATTAAGCAGAGGAACCGCCTGACGCTGCATGTTGGAGCCCATCAGCGCGCGGTTGGCATCATCGTGCTCCAAAAAGGGTATCAGGGCTGCCGACACGCCGACCGTCTGACGCGGGGAAACGTCCACATAATTGATTTCGCTGCTGTCGCACTGCGTCAGGTCGCCTTCCTTCCGCGCCAGCACCATTCCATCCAGCAGCCGGTTGGTTTTGGGATTTACCATGCTCGGCGGAGCAAAGACGGCCTTCATTTCCTCGTCAGCCCGCAGATAGACGATTTCGTCAAGCAGCTTTTTATCCTGTACCTTGCGGTACGGCGTGACCAAAAAGCCGTATTCATCCACCTTGGCAAAAATGCCCAAGGAGACAATCAAGCCGATGTTGGTGCCTTCGGGCGTCTCAATGGGGCAGACGCGGCCGTAATGGCTGATGTGCACGTCGCGCACTTCGAAGCCGGCCCGTTTGCGGTTCAGACCGCCGGGGCCCAAGGCACTCAACCGCCGTTCGTGGGTCAGCTGGCTTAAGGCATTGGTCTGGTCTACAACCTGACTCAATTCGCCCCGCCCGAAGAAAAACTCGATGCTGGAAGAAACACTCTTGCTGTTAACCAAATCGGCTATGCGTATAGCTTCGGTTGGAGTTTTCATGCTCATCCGTTCCTGCACGGTCCGGCGGAGCTTGAGCAGTCCTTTGCGGATTTCAGAAGCCGCCAGCTCGTCAATAGTCCGCAGGCGGCGGTTGCCCAAATGATCGATATCGTCGATTTCTCCCTTGCCGCTGCGCAGATTCAGGATGTATTTCATCGTATGCAGGAAATCTTCAGCCCGCAGCGCCATTTCCTTCAGGTCAACATCGGTTCCGAATTTGCGATTGAGCCGGAACCGCCCTACTGCTCCCAAGCGGTAGCGGTTGATGTCGTAAAATTTTTCATTGAACAGCGTCTGGGCCTTTTCCAGCTGGGCCGGATTGCCCGGACGCAGCCGCTGATAGATCTTCATCAGGGCCTCTTCGTGGCTTTCCGCCCCATCCTCAGCCAGCGTATTGAGAATCAGCGAATCGGCTACATTGGCAATCACCTCCACCGAATCCAGCTCGCTGGCTTGAATGGTAGCAATCGCGTCGCCAATTTGGGCGCCGGCATCCACAATAATTTCTCCTGTGGAAGTATCCACAATCGGCCCGACCGCCCACATTGTCGGCTCCAGCTTTTTGACCTTGACCTGCTTGGTCTCATAGAACTGGCGGATGATGTCTTCGGTTTTGCCGTATTTGGGATCCATCGCCCGCAGAAAGGTTGTGGCCGGAATCTTGCTGGACTGGTCGATACGAATCACCAGCACATCCTTTTTGGTGACGGTCATTTCAATCCAGCTGCCCCGTTCGGGGATAATCCGTGCGCCGTGGAGAATGCGGTCGCCGTCCTTGCTGTCTATCACGAAGTCCACGCCCGGGCTGCGGTGAAGCTGATTGACAATCACGCGTTCGGCGCCGTTGATGATGAACTCGCCGCCGCCGATCATCACCGGGATTTCGCCCAGATAGATGGCCTGTTCGGCAATATCATCGGCCCCCTTCCGCTTGAGCCGGCAATGAACTTTCAGCGGATAGCCGTAGGTCAGACGAAGTTCGCGGCACTGTTCAAGGGTGTAGCGGGGCTTTTCCAGCTCATAGCCCAGATACTCCAGCTCCATTGTCTTATCATAACTGACTATCGGGAAAATCTCCCGGAAGAGGGCTTCCAGACCGGCGTCCTTGCGCTTGTTGATTGGGGTATCTGCCTGAAGAAACCGGCTATAACCCTTCAACTGCACCTCAATCAAATCCGGGACTTCTATCGCGTCTTCGATCTTTCCGAAATTCCGGAGGGTACGTGATTTCATTCGACCTGTCTCCATTACGCCACGTCAATTTGCGTTTTTCAGCGCTGCCGGAGATATTTTACAAAACACCAAAAGGTGAACCGGGGTCAGAACCCCGGCCACCTCTTTTGTTTGTTCAATTCCCAAACAGCTTAACAACTGCGTTTTACTCAATAACAACCACAGCGCCGGCCGACTCAAGCTGGGCCTTGGCCTGTTCGGCTTCATCCTTGCTGACGTTTTCCTTGACCGGCTTGGGAGCCCCGTCCACCAGATCTTTGGCTTCTTTGAGGCCCAGCCCCGTCAGGGCGCGCACTTCCTTGATGACCTGAATCTTCTTGTCGCCGACTTCCTTGAGAATGACATTGAAGCTGGTCTTTTCTGCAGCCGCTTCGCCGCCGCCGGCTGCAGCTGCCGCCGGCCCGGCCACCATCACTGCGCCGCCTGCGGCCGGCTCAATGCCGTGCACTTCCTTGAGATAGTCTGCCAATTCCTTGGCCTGCATCAGGGTCAGGGCTACAATCTTGTCGCCCAGTTCTTTGATTTCCGCACTGAATGTTCTTGCTTCTGACATTGAAAACTCCTATTTCATCCTGTGTTTCGCGGTAGCCGGACTCCGCCGTCCGTTTAACCTTCCAAAAGGGCAGCCTCGAAACCACACGTTATCATTTTCCTTGCTATGAAAGATGACTAAGCAGCCTCTTTTTCACGCTTTTCAATCAGCGTCTTGATGCAGCCGGCAATCACGCTGCCTGCCCCGCAAACCGCACCGGCCAGACGGGCCCCGGGACTGAGCACCAGCTGCACCACTTGCGCCTGCAGTTCCGCACGGGTCGGCATTTTAGCCAAGTCTTTGATGCCCTCGGCGCCGATAACCGTCCCGTCCACATAAGCTCCTTTGGGCTTGATGAACGAGCTCTTTTTGGTCCATTCAACGATTTCTTTGGCCACATCCACCACGCTGTCGCCGCCGTAGACCACTGTACACGGCCCGGATTTGAACAGTGCCGATGCAGACGCCATATTCATCTTGTCCAGCGTCAGCCGCATCAGGGAGTTTTTGACCACCGCCATCCGAATGCCCTTCTTGAGCAGCTCGCCGCGAAAGATATTGTTGTCGATGCCGTTGATACCGGTGGTATCAATCACCAAAAACTCGCTTACCCCTTGGAACCGTTTCTCATATTCGCTTTGAATCAGGTTTTTTATAAAATAGCTCATTGTCTGCCTCGTTTTTTATTTGAACGCCAACCGGCTTATGTTTAGGACGCAATCGACAAATCTATTTCCACGCTGGGACTCATCGTCGCCGAAATGCAGATTTTCTTGATGTATGTGCCTTTGGCGCTCTGCGGACGAATCTTTTTGATGTGGTCGATAAACGCCTGAATATTGTCCACCAGCTTGCCCTCGTCAAAGCTGAGTTTTCCGACCACGCCGTGGACATTGCCGCCGGCATCGTTGCGAAATTCCACCTTGCCTGCGGCAAACTCCCGCACCGCCGTAACCACATCGGCCGTTACCGTTCCGTTCTTGGGCGACGGCATTTTGCCCTGCGGCCCCAGAACACGTCCCAGTTTGCCGGCCTTGCCCATCACCTTGGGCGATGCAACAGCCACATCAAAATCCGTCCACCCGCCGGCAACTTTGGCAATCAGTTCATCGCAGCCGGCTTCGATGGCGCCTGCTTCCTTGGCGGCCGGCGCATCCGAGTCTTCGCAGAATGCAATCACCCGCCGGGCTTTGCCGATTCCATGCGGCAGACTGATAGCACCCCGCACCATCTGTTCGGCCTGTTTGGAGTCGATGCCCAGATGCAGAACGCAGTTGACTGTCTGGTCGAATTTGGTTGAGCCGAAGGTTTTCAGTTTTTTGACGGCTTCCGGCAGCATCAGCGGCGTCGGCGACGTCTTTTTGGCTTCAAGCTGATAGCGTTTGCTTCGTTTTTTCATAAAAGTTCCTCGCGAAATAAACTTACTTTTTCGCTCCCACTCAACAAGCCGTGGTCAGCAGAATCGTTATCCTTCGATATTGATACCCATGCTGCGAGCCGTTCCTTCGATAATCCGATCGGCATGCTCCAAGTCATAGGCATTCATGTCCTTAAACTTCATTTCCGCAATCTTGCGAATCTGTGCCTTGGTAACAGCGCCGACTTTGTCCTTGTTCGGAACGCCGCTGCCTTTGGCCAAACCGGCTTCTTTTTTCAGCAGCACGGATGCCGGCGGGCTTTTCACGATAAATTCAAACGACCGATCCGAGTAAACCGTTATCTCTACCGGCACCGTCATTCCATTTAAATCCCGCGTCCGCTCATTAAACTGCTGGACAAACTGTCCAATATTGACGCCGTGCTGGCCCAGAGCCGGACCAATCGGCGGGGCCGGTGTCGCCTGCCCGCCGGGAGCCTGTAATTTAATTTTTCCTGTAATTTCTTTTGCCATAGTAATTCTCGCCTTGCTATATCTGGTTTCTTACAGAAACCTATACTTTTTCTATCTGCCAATATTCGATATCCAGCGGCGTGCTGCGGCCGAAAATAGTTACAATAACCCGCACCATCCCACGCTCGCCGTCGATGGCATCCACCACGCCTTCAAAGTTTTCAAACGCACCTTCCCGAATTTTCACTACATCGCCTTTTTCGAAATCCACTTTGATATTCGGCGTTTCTTCGGGGCGTTCGATTTCCTTGAGCATTTTAGCCACATCCGTGTCGCGCATCGGCGTCGGCACACCTTCGGTGCCGATAAAGTCTCCAACACCCATCGTGTCCTTGATAATGTACCAGACATCATCCGGAACCCGGCCGTCTTCTTTCGGTTCCAGCTCCATAAACACATAGCCGGGGTAGAGCTTGCGTTTGATGACCCGCTGCTTGCCCGCACGGATTCGCTTTATCTGCTCGGTCGGCACAACAATGCGTCCCACGCCGGAAATTCCTTCAACCTGCAGCTTGCGGGCCAAGGTTTCGCGTACCTGCTCTTCTTTATTCGAGGCCACTCGCAATACGTACCATTGCATACCTGCGTATTCCTTTGGACAGTTTGTAGAGCCGATTAATACAGATTAACGATTTGACGGAAAAAGATCTGAAAGCCCAAATCGACCAAGCCCAGTCCCGCCGCAATCACAATAACCACAAAAATCACGATCATTGTCGAATTGACAATTTCCTTCCGGCTGGACCAGCTGACCTTCTTGATTTCGCCTTCGGAGGCAATCAGAAAATCAGCGATGGCTGGAAGATTGCTCAGCCAGTAAATAAGACCCGCTAAAACAGCAAGCACAAGTGCCGGGATCAACGTATGAAGCCACACATTGTCGTACACGCTCAGCTTCAGGTGAAGCTGCCAGCATCCAATGGCTGCCACAGCCAGCAGCGCAAGGGCTGTCCACAGCCGCGTATTCTTGCCCTGTCCGCGTTTGTAAATTGTTAAATGCATACTGTCTATCGCCTTTTTCCCAATTGGTTTTACCTGCCGTTTTTCGAAATCTCCAGCGGAACAGGTCAGGAGGGATTCGAACCCCCAGCCTGCGGTTTTGGAGACCGCTGCTCTGCCAATTGAGCTACTGACCTAAGTTCCCTTATTTGCGTCGGATTTTATGAACTGTATGCTTGCGTTCCCGCTTGCAGAATTTTTTCAGTTCAAACTTCGGAGTTCCGCCCTGAACATTTACTTCTGTCCGGTAGTTGCGGTCTCCGCAGTCTTTGCATTCCAGCCAGACATATTCCCGCTTTTGAGCTTTTGCCATTGTTAAGGACCTCTCTGATAAAACACAGCGACCTTTCCGCTGCTGCACAGCATAGAAAGGACTGGAAAAGCGCCGTGCGGCAGCGCACGGCGCTTTGTGCTTCGATTTTACAGGTTATGCAAGAATCTTTGTAACGACGCCGGCACCCACCGTACGGCCGCCTTCACGAATAGCGAAACGCAGACCTTCTTCCATCGCTATCTTGGAAATAATTTCGGCGGTCATTTCAATGTTGTCGCCGGGCATGCACATCTCAACCGGTTTGCCTTCACGGCTCTTGATCTCAATAATTGCACCGGTAACGTCGGTTGTACGGAAGAAGAACTGCGGACGATAACCCGGGAAGAACGGGGTATGCCGGCCGCCTTCTTCTTTGGTCAGCACGTACACTTCCGCATTAAACTTGGTATGCGGTGTGATGGAGCCGGGCTTGGCGATAACCTGACCGCGCTCCAGATCTTTCTTTTCAATGCCCCGCAGCAGCAGTCCGACATTATCGCCGGCCTGACCTTCTTCCAGTGTTTTGTTGAACATTTCAACGCCGGTTACGGTTGTCTTGCGGATTTCATCGGCCAATCCGACGATTTCGACTTCATCGCCGACTTTGACAACGCCGCGTTCGATACGGCCGGTGCCGACAGTGCCGCGGCCCTTGATGCTGAAGACGTCTTCGACCGGCATCAGGAACGGCTGGTCCGTGGCCCGCTGGGGAACCGGAATATAACTGTCGACGGCCTTCATCAGCTCATCAATGCAGGCACAGGCCTTGTCGTCCTTGCCCTCCGATTCCATCGCCTGAAGCGCTGAACCGCGAATAATCGGGATTTCATCGCCCGGAAATTCGTATTTATTGAGCAGCTCGCGAAGCTCCATTTCGACCAAGTCGATCAGTTCAGGATCATCTACCTGATCCACTTTGTTCAGGAACACCACGATGCGCGGCACATTTACCTGACGGGCCAGAAGGATATGCTCACGGGTCTGAGACATCGGGCCATCGCTGGCAGCGACCACCAGAATTGCACCATCCATCTGGGCCGCACCGGTTATCATATTCTTAATATAGTCGGCATGTCCCGGACAGTCCACGTGGGCATAGTGCCGGTTTTCGGTCTCATACTCCACGTGGGCGGTATTGATGGTAATACCGCGTTCCTTTTCTTCCGGAGCATTGTCGATTTCGTCATACCGTTTCACCCGGCCCTTGCCGCCGCTCTTGTGAAACATGCGCATCGTGATGGCAGCCGTCAATGTCGTCTTGCCGTGGTCGATATGACCAATCGTACCAATGTTCACATGCGGTTTTGTTCTTACAAAGATATCCTTTGCCATGTGTTAATAACCTCCTGAATATTCCTGTTTCTTAAGGTTAACTTGTATTGTTTGATTCAAAACTACATCTTCAACTACATATCCTTAATCTGGGCTGGACAATACTCTCTGCTTTTGCAATCGCTGCACCATCCAAGCAAGGTAAATCAAACCGGCCCTGACTGTTTTGCCTTAGCTGCTGATGGGATTTGAACCCATGACCTCGTCCTTACCAAGGACGCGCTCTACCGACTGAGCTACAGCAGCATTGTCGCTGAATGCCAATGCTTTCAGCATCAAAAACCCAATTATGAATCATGGGTTCTTTCGTTTCAAAGTCCCTTTTGAAAATAAATATAGGGACTGTCTGAGCTAAATATTAGCAAAGGGGAAAGTATATAATCTGGAGACCTAAGTGCAAAGAGAAAAAATGAAAAAATTTACAGAAATATTCATTTTTTTTCGTCTGGGGGGAAAATCTAAAATACTGCCTCTTCCGTATCCGTTTTTGTGGACAGATCGGTTACGGGAGGGAGTAATGTTCTACTGACCTCATTGACAAAAGAAGACCATCTGGGACGGTTTTCAATCTGGATAGACGATATCTGCTTCAAAGCAGCCAATCTGGAATCAATTTCTATGGATTCATCAGAAAAATAATCCTTCAAAACCAAAATATAAGGTGAAGTCCGGCTGATATCGGAACGAATCAGCTTGTTCTGGATATATTGAATCGCCTTATCATGTAGGCCGGCATATAAGCATATTTTTAGTATCTGATTATTCGTTTCTTCCGAAAAACCATTCTCTGCGGCAGAGTAGTTGATTTTTGTCAGATAACTGCCGCCTTGCTCCCACATTTTCTGCTCAGCTATCCAAGAAATGGATGCCTGCTGAATTTTTAATAGAAGTTCAGAATCTTTTTCTGCGGCCGCTTTTTGTTCGGCCATATCCATAATCTCGCGAACATAACTGATAGTCAAACCCTCCGCGGCTTTAATTGAACCTGCCCACTCCAGCAAAAAGGCAGCTGATTGACGCTGGCAGATAGAGCGGATAGCCAGCCAAACCTGTTCGCTGTAGCCATTGCCGGACAGCATTTTCAAAAGCCACTCCAAATCCGCACCTTGGCCTGTCTGTCCGGCCAAATCAATAACAATCTGCCGAACTGCAATGCTTTCATCCAGCATCAGCTGATTTTGCCTGAATAATTCAAGGGCTTTGACCTTATCGATATAGACAAGCCCTTGTGCTGCGGCTAAACGCAAACCGGGATTATCTGTAACCTTCAAGGCCTCTTTAAATAACGGTTCATATAGGACGCGAGCCGCTTCTTTTGAACCGCCTTGCCCGCAAAGACGGGCCAAAATAGCCAATAAATTTGCCCGTAAAGCCGAACTTTGTAAAGCAGAGCGATTATAGCGATCCTTAAGAGCTGTCAAATAGGACTGCAATGATTCTGGAGGCAAGTTATTTAATTCCAATATCTTACCGATAACAGTCGCTCCCTTTTCAGCCGCATCCGCCGCATCCTGATTAAGATATTCAGTGGCAATGGCCAGTGTGCGGGTCTTTATTTCCGGCGACAATTCTATTTGTGAATTGCTCGAAAAAGCAAAAAACACCGCTTCCCCCAGCGCTCCAAACATTGCCAGCGCTACTTCCGGGTCTTTTTCCTGACTAAAACGTTCCAGCAATCTTGCCGCAGGATTCAGCACACTCATATTCATCAGAGCTTTGGCTGTCTGCAAGCGTACGTCTCGCGAAGAATCCGATAAAAAAGAAAACAGTTTTTCGCGAAGCTTTTCGTTGGTGCCGATTGGGTATTTGGTCAGCTTATCCAGTGCCCACAGCCGAATGGGCGCCAAATCCGAATCCATCAATTCCAGCAGCATTTTGCCCCGCCCGGCCTCATCCAGAGTCTCGTACTGCTTATCCAGCGATCCTATATAGAGCTTTTGCCAGCGGGCACTTTCAGCCTGCACTTCCCGCAGCTTCATTTCCTGACGAAGCAGACGTTCGCGTCTTATATCTTCGGGACTTTTTCGCTGAAGCTCACTTAAAATATCAGCCCAAACCGACCGGCTGGTGCCAACCGGGATGCCAAATGCCTCTTGTAGGGCCGTTTCGGCTGATTTTGCTATGTCGGCATCTGGATTATCCAGAAGTCCGATTAAGCTGCGCAAAGCAAGCGGTTCGGGCCGGACCTGCAGAGCATATATGGCATTGCCTCGAATCTGTGTGCTAAGTTCTTTATTATCAAGGAGCTGCCTGATTGGTCCTGCGATTTCAGCATAATCGAAAAGCAGCATCGCCTCCGCAGCTAATTCCGCCTGTTCAGGCGACTTGCCCTGCAAAATTCCGATCAGCGGCTCGAGGAATATCTCTTTGGCACTGATGGTCTGGCTCAATCCGCGGCTTTTAATCAATGCCTTGCATACGGACTGACGGGCAAGAGGATTTTCTTCTGCTTTCAAGGCAGAGACAAGAACTTCTCGGCTTTGTGCATTATTTTGAAGAAGCAGGCCAACAGCAGCATCCACACGGACATCTTCTGTGCTGCCCTGAAACAGAGTTTCGCGGTAAATCCGCAATTGTCGAGCGGACGCCTCTTCTGTCTCTAGTGGAATGGTTGGGGTGGATACACTAACAGACAGCTCTTCCTGACCCTGTACAGATGACGACAGGGACAGAATATAAACGAACAGGATGAAAAACCATACACTCCTGGGGTTCACGGGCACTCCATAACGCACTTTCATACCTGCAGGACAATTCAATGGTTACTATTTCGGCAATTTTGTGCTTATAGTATCAAAAAACCCAAATCCGTCAAACACGAACCGCTTTTTTGTTGTTTTTTTGTCTGCTATAATAAAAAATACTCCAGATTGTGCGAAAAGTTCCCCTTTTCGATGAAAAAACATAAAAAACTATTCTTTCTAAAAGTATATTTCAGCATATTATGTTCGTTGGAAGCAGATGACAAAAGAAGAATTGCTGACAACAGTTTTTGGGCTTGGCAAGCTGCCTGCAGCGCCGGGAACGTTTGGTTCACTGGCGTCGGTATTGTTATACCTCCTTTTGGGATACGTGTATCCTTCCGCCAATTGGTATGTTATGGCATTACTGGCTGCATTGGGAACATGGGTATGCATAGAGTATGGGCCACGAATGACAGCAATAACAGGAAAAAAAGACCCGCCGGAAGTCGTAGCAGATGAGGCGGCCGGGCAAGCATTAGTGATGCTGGCAATTACTCTATTGAATCCGGCAAAAATCTGTAACGCAGGCGTTGCAGGATTCGTTCTGTTTCGGCTGTTTGATATTTTCAAGCCCTTTCCTTGCAAACAGTTAGAAAAACTTAAAGGGGGGTATGGGATTTTGGCCGACGACCTGATGGCCGCAGTATATGCAGCGGCTGTGTTTATCGTTTTACGCCGTTTTCTGCCTGCCTTTTTCGGATAAACTATTGAAGCAAAATAAGTTTTGTGTCGATAAAAAGCCCATGCAGACAATTTTACAGGCGGTTTAGGCCGCCTTTGTTTTAATATGGAGCACTCAATGGCTTGCGATTACTCGATTCAGGTTTGCCGTCAGCTTGAGGCCGCCTTTCAAAAGTGCAGCTTATACCGTCCGATGCGGATCGCACATTATGATGCTGGGACGGTTTTATGCTATGACCTCAATCCAATTGAACCGGGGCCGGTCATTCAGGTGCGCTTGTGTGTTGAAAGATTCGTCGGGGGCGGTTTTGCCGGTCAGGTTTATAAAGTCCATCTGGATGACATTTGTGCAGATGGAAAATCTGTGGATCGTGCCGCTGCACTGGTGCGGGGAAAAAGTTATGCGTTAAAAATATTAATTCCTCCTTCTGCAGGGTCGCGTTTTTTCAGGAATTTTTTATATGCTGTCGGTTTTCAAGGCCCATTTCAACTGCAGGTCAATCCCGCAGCAGCCAGAGCCGGGGCACTATGGCAGAAATTGATCCGTGCTGCTGCCCAGATTCGATTTAATGACCCCCTTTGCGTCAATGACATCCACGGCACCTTTGTTGATTCAGAATTAGGCAGCTGCGGCGAAATCAGCGATTGGATTGACGGCCGGACATGGCGGCTGGAGGTAGACGACCATCTGGACCAGCTGAATCGATGGAAAAAAGGCAAATCCGTCGATTTAACTGTTCTGGGCTCTCCTGAATACCGCTCTAAATATATGTTTATGACGGAGTTTGTTAAACTGCTGCACGAGATTGGCGCTTACGAGTTTGCCCGGCAGTACGAATGGACGACCTGTAAAAGCCAGCCCAATGTCCTGAAACGAATCGATACAAATGCCGAGCCCAGCAAGGGCTTGACCGCCGTTGATTTTCGGGCGGGATTGACGCTGCTTGCCGTTGGGCCAATGAGTCCGGGGGATTTCAAGCTGATTTGGCAGGGAATCAAACGCGGCTCGCTGGTTCAATTTGACAGGGGAAATATAAAAAAACTCGAGGATTATATTTCCCAGCATCCCGACCTGAAAAATGTTCTGCCGAATGCAGAAAAATTGCTTTGTGAATTAAAGCAATGCGAGTCAATTTATCGGGATTCAATTCCGGACATCACGCATAATCATTTTCGCCTGCTGTATGACAGGCGGCTTTGGGGACAGATATTAGACAGCGCGGTTACGGGGTGGAAAACGCAAAATCTTATTGATGCTGAAGATATTTTCAGAAACTCTCCTCTAAAAACCATTGTCTTTCTCCTGCTCGGCCTGATTCCTTTTATTGGCAAACTATGCCGCCGGCTTTGGGCAAAAGCAGACTGGCGAAAGCATTATAAGAGTTTGTTGACCGACTGCAGCTATTTTTATCGGTCTGTTAAAGGCCGCATGGCTGAAATGCTAATCCAGTGGCATAGAAGCGGGCGATTGGGTGAAGACAATGCGATTGCTGTTTTCAACTCCCCCGTTCTTTTTCTGCTGCACCTGCCGCTGTCGGTCCTGCCGGCCGGTCTCCATCGGTTAATAACCGATCCAAAAGTACTTCAAAATAAACTGCATTTTGTATTTGTGCGGCCGATTCAGCTGTATTTCAATGCCTCTCTGCGTGAACAATGGCTGCGGGATATGGTTCGGCAGGGGCAGAAGAAGCATATTTTAAGCGATGAGGATGCTTCAACGATTCTCTCACAACTTAACGAACCTTTTATACAAAAATATCTGATCAGTTTAGTAGTCCATTTAATGACGCTGCCGGTTACCCAGATTGTCTCGGTTGCGGTAGCTGCCCTGTTTTACTGGACTCACCCCAATATGCCCGATGCTGAAAGAGCAGCCGCTGTTGCGGGAATTTTGGTCCTGTTCCAAGTGATTCCCATTTCACCCGGTTCATTCTGCCGCGGTCTTTATACAACGGTTATTGCAATACGGGACAGGAATTTCAAAGACTACAATATCGCTCTTTTTTTAAGCTATTTTAAGTATGTAGGATACTTGGCCTTCCCCATACAAATGACTTATCGCTATCCTGCGCTGGCCCGATTTATGGCAGCCCATTGGGCTACCGACGCGGTTCATATTGTCCCGGTTTTTGGAGAGCGCGGGGCCTTGCTGGAACACTGGATCTTTTGTCTTTTCTACAACTGGCCGCTGACCATACGCCGCCGGATGCGCTGCATCAGCGAAATACGCCGCTCGTTGCCGGTTCGGTTGTGGCATATCATTCCCTGTGTACTTTTGGCTGTTTATGTGTTGAGTGCTGCTCACTATGGATACTGCAAAACCGGCAGGGTACCTGAAAAAGACAATCTCTGGTTTATTAAGCCTCTTTTCTGCCTGATTGTTTTTATTCCGTTAGCAGTCGGATGGGCTGTAAGCCGTTTTGCCGGCGGATTGGCACGGGGCAAGCGTATTCTGTCGGCAGCATCGGCAGGCCTTCTAACCGGCATTGGCTATTCTATCGCTGCATGGGCACTGGAACAGAATTGGAATATCGAAACAGAGGTGCTTGTTCCGCTGATTTGGCGGGGATTTGCACTTTCGATTTTCAGCGTCATCGGGGCGATTTTGGCTGAAATCAGCCAGAAAGAAACCCAATAATCTCTTTCCGGCTGGGCTTTCTAATAGAGATATTATGGATAGCCATCTCCGGCAAGTTGATTTTCACCTGCTTTATAAGAAGTTTTCCTTCTTGTAATTGACTAATTTTTCTGCCATAATAGAGTTATTAGGTTTTTTAGGAGACTTTTTTATGGCAAACAGTTTCGGGTCGTTTTGTGACGGCCTGTTTTTGGAATTATGTGTGACAACCCAGCTGGAACTTCCTTCCAGCCGGGAGACCATTCTTGCGTTTTTTGAGCGGCTTCAGAGACTGCACCCAGAAATGAACAATTTTTCGCGTCGCGACGGCGGCGAATATGTTCTGGAGCAGGAGTCTCAAGGGCAGCGTATCCAGTGGGTTGGGCTGGAAGCAGACCGTATCACCGCCGGCTGTGCAGATCCGGATTCGCTCGAACAGGCCTATGCCCTGCACACCCAAGTGCTGGAGCTGATTCCCTATATGCTGGGTGTCAGTCCGCTGGATATCGATTCACTGGATATTACATTCGGACTGGATTTTGATTATCAGGGCAACCATGATGAGGTTATCGCTGCAGCGCTGCTGAATACCTCCAGCTTCGGGACGCTGTTTGAAATGCCCCAGGTCCGGGCCATAAGCTGCTGTCCATCTGTTATCATTGCCCTGTCGGACGACTGCCGGCTGCAGGCCCGTGTGGCAATTGAATCCCGAACGACCGCCTACGATGTGCGCAGCGAGAAGTATAAATCCGATGAACCCATCAGTCTTTACTTTTCCGTGCGCCGGTATCCGCTTTCGTCGCCTCCGTTTGACACACTGGCGTCGTTTCGGGAACAGTGCCGGATTGCTGAAAACCTGATGTTTGACAAAATCATTCCGCATTTTGTTCAGCCGCTTAATAATGCAATTGCTCAACGACGCTGATTCTATGGAGGCAAAAAGCACAATGGCTGTAGAAGCACCTCTAAGCCGCTACAAAAAGAACAATCTGCTGATTATGACTGCGCTGCTGATAGGACTGGGCATCTGGTTTTATTATGACGGATACCACAATGCTGCTTTTATCGCCAAGCATACCCAGCAGGACGGCTCGCCGGACAGCACGCTGAATTTCAACCGCAAAGCTCCGCCGTTTATAGTTGGCGGAGGCATTGTGCTGGCCATTTATCTGGCAGCCATTCGAGGCAGAAAAATCATAGCCGATGACACCGCGCTTCGCTGCGGCCGTCTAAGCATCGCTTATGATGCAATAGAACAAATCAATAAAACCCATTTTTCTTCCAAAGGTTTTTTTGTGATAACCTACAACGACCAAGGTCAGCGTCGCCAGTTAAAACTCAGCGACCGCATGTACGACAATTTGCCTGCGGTATTGGATTATATTGCAGCCAAAATCCAATAAGCTCCGGTATTCGGCAGGGAGACGCTTTGTTGCGGGTTTTGCTGACCAATGATTGTTCATCATAAAAAATCGGATCGAGGCCGAGCTTGTTTATAAAGGAGTACTATGAATTGCTGTGTGGTGGGGTTGCAGTGGGGCGATGAAGGCAAAGGCAAAGTCGTCGATATTCTGGCCCAAAATGCAGATATCGTCGTTCGCTATGGCGGCGGGGCCAATGCGGGGCATACTGTTATTATCGGGGATACCAAATTTGCCCTCCATCTGATGCCGTCCGGTGCCGTGCGGGAGAAAACCGCCTGTGTTATTGCCAACGGAGTTGTTGTTGACCCGGGGGTGCTTATCGATGAAATCAACGGGCTCAAAGCCCAGCACATTCATATGGAAGGACGGCTTTTTATCAGCGAAAATGCCCACATTGTTCTGGACTATCACAAGCTTGAAGACCAGCTTCGCGAAGCGGCTATGGGCAAAAATAAAATCGGTACAACCGCCCGGGGCATTGGTCCCTGCTATGCCGACAAAGTGGGACGCGTTTATGCGCTGCGGATGGCTGACCTGTGCCGGCCCGATACGGTATTGAAAAACAAACTGCAGACTATTATCGACCATAAAAACAAGCTGTTTGGAGCACTTTACGGGGCTGAACCGCTGGCGTTTGATGCCATTTATGAAAAATGTCTTCATTACAGCAGCGTTCTCAAACCGTTTATCTGCAACACCACACGCTATCTGCACGAGGCACTGGACGCCGGCCGGAATATTCTTTTTGAAGGCGCACAGGGAGCGCTGCTGGATTTGGACCACGGAACATTTCCCTTTGTTACCAGTTCCAATGCCAGCGCTCTGGGGCTGGGGCCGGGAAGCGGCGTTCCGGCTTCACGGGTAGACCGGTTTATCGGTGTGGTCAAGGCCTATGCTACACGCGTCGGGGCAGGGCCTTTCCCAACGGAGCAGGACAACGAAATCGGCAGCCGCATCCGTGAAAAAGGGCATGAATACGGCACGACCACCGGACGCCCGCGGCGCTGCGGATGGTTTGATGCAGTCGCCGTACGCTATACCGTCAAGCTGGGCGGCGTCAGCGAGATCGCAATGATGCATCTGGATACTTTGGCCGGAATGAGGGAAATCAAGCTGTGCAGAGCCTACAAAATCGGCGGAAAGGAAACCACTTTTTTCCCCGCCAGCGTCGAGGAACTGGCCGAAGCTGAATGCATCTACCAAACGCTGGACGGCTGGAATGAGGACTTGTCAACTATTCGTGAGTATGAAGCGCTGCCTCAGCCGGTCAAAGATTATATAAAAGCGGTTGAGTCCATTGTCGGTGTCCCCGTTACGATGGTGGGTGTGGGGCCCAAACGAAGTCAGGCCATCTTCAGAAATCCGGTATGAAGGATCATCAAACGGTTGAAGAGAAACGCAAGCAGACAGCACAGCGGCTGGGCATCCATCCGGATGCTGTACCCCGCCATATCGCCATCATCATGGACGGCAACGGGCGGTGGGCACTGAAACGGGGACTGCCGCGGTATCGCGGACACGAGAAAGGAGCCGAGACTGTAAAAGTCATTGCCCAGCATTGCGTAGATAGCGGCATTGAATATCTGACGCTGTATTCCTTCAGCATGCAGAACTGGAAGCGTCCTCGCGAGGAAGTGGACTTTTTGATGTATTTGTATGCGGCTTATCTTGAGGGGATACGGCCCAGTTTGATGGAAAACAATGTGCGTCTGGCGCATCTGGGCCGGCGGGAGCCCCTTCCGCCAACAGTATTGAAAGCATTGGATGACACCATTGCTGCCACCAGCGCCAATACCGGTATGATTCTGGGCTTGGCACTGAACTACGGCTCACAGGCAGAGATTGTCGATGCCGTCCGGTCCTTGGCCCGCAAGGTCAAAGACGGTTCCATTGAGCCGGACTCCATCAATGAACAGGATATCAGCAATCATCTTTACACCGCCGGATGGAAAGACCCGGATTTGGTAGTGCGTACAAGCGGCGAGCTTCGCATCAGCAATTTTCTGCTGTGGCAGGTCTCGTATGCAGAGTTCTATGTAACCAGCGCCTACTGGCCGGATTTTACACCTGAAGAGATGAATAAGGCCATCTTGGCTTATGCCGGCCGGCAGCGGCGCTTCGGCGACATCAAGCCGAATTTCTCGTCACAGGGCTGACTATGCTTAAATATCGACTTATCTTTGGAACAGTGATGACGGTATTTTTCGTGGGCCTGATCCTGTTTGACGGCTGGCTGGACGGTTCGCTGCTGGAAGCCGTACCAGACAAGCCGGTTCAAGCGCCCTTCTTTACGCTGTTAATTGCCCTCTTGACAATACCGGCACAATTCGAGTTTGGCAATTTGATAAAAAACACCGGCGCACACCTATTTAAAAGCGTTACAATACCGGCAACAATTCTGCTGGCTTCCGGCTGTTTGTGCTTTCAGTTTATATATTCTTTCTATGTGCTGGCATTTTCATTTCTGGCACTGTTTATCGTACAAGCGCTGAAATTCGGCACTGAAGGCACGATTCGAAATGTCGGGGCATCTCTTTTTTCGATTGCTTATTTAGGACTTCTGTGCTGGTTTATTTTAAGAGTTCGCATTTTATGGGGGCCGGTTGTTTTATTGTTCTTTATTTTTACCGTAAAAGCTTCTGATATAGGGGCTTACACGATTGGCCGGCTGTTTGGCAAGCATAAACTCTGTCCCCGCATCAGCCCCGGAAAAACATGGGAGGGCTTGGGCGGAGCAGTTCTGTTTGGGACCATTGTCTCTATTGGTATTTCTGCGTGTTGTGGTATAATGTCTGTTATGTCAGCGGCAATTTTCGGGGCCGTATTTGGAATTCTGGGCCAGATGGGCGATTTGGCCGAATCGATGCTGAAGCGGGATGCCGCCGTCAAGGATTCCTCAGCCAGCGTGCCGGGATTTGGAGGCCTGCTGGATGTCATTGATTCGCCTTTGGCGACTGCACCGGCGGCACTTTTAACATTCAGTCTTTTGCTTGCGAGCACAGGAAGTTAATTTTGGATTTAAAGATACAGATTGAACCAGACGCACAACGGCTGGAATTATTTGGTCCAGCAGATTCCCACCTGCGCCAATTGTGCCAGACGCTGGGAGTTAAAATTACTGCCAGAAACGGAACCGTACTGGTTTCAGGGGATGCATCCGCAGTTCACACCACCGCAGATTTGATTGGCCGGATGCAGAAACGGCTTATCCAGAGAGGCCAATTAAACAGTGACGATGTGGATGAATTGCTCAACCGATGCCGCCAGACCATCGACCGCGATAATCCCGATGTCATTGAAGTGTATTCGCGCAAAGGAATCATAGAGCCGTTTACCAAGGGGCAGATGGTCTATATACAAACGATGTATAAAAATGATTTGACCTTCTGTATAGGCCCTGCCGGGACAGGCAAGACCTATCTGGCGGTTGCTGTGGCAGTTTCGATGCTCAAACGCAAGCAAATCCGGAAAATCGTTCTGGCCCGGCCGGCTGTGGAAGCGGGCGAACGCCTGGGATTTTTGCCCGGCGACCTGCAGGCCAAGGTCAATCCTTATTTGCGCCCCTTGTTTGACAGCTTGGAAGATATGATGGACTTCGGGCAGATGCAGAAGTTCATGGAAATGGATATTATCGAAGTTATTCCTCTGGCTTTTATGAGAGGCCGTACGCTGAATGAAGCGGCGGTTATCTGTGACGAAGCGCAGAATACATCCCGCTCCCAGATGCTGATGTTTCTGACGCGGCTGGGACGCGGCTCTAAAATGATTATTACAGGTGATATTACCCAGACAGATTTGGCGCCGGGGGAAAAAAGCGGCATGGTAGAAGCCATCGAGACGCTCCGGCATATTCCCGGAATCGGATTTGTAACACTGGACAAATGCGATATTGTCCGGCATAAACTGGTTCATCAGATTGTTCAGGCCTATGACGAGAAAAAGCAGAAGGAGAACAATCTGAAATGACGCCGCTTCTGAAAAAGAAAGTCAGTTCCCGCCGCCAGCAGGTGCGCAATAATCTGGCAATGGAGCGTTTGGCTCGCCTTGCGTCCGCTGTCAACGGCCCTTATCCGAAAGCGATCGTCATTCTAATCCTGTTCATCGGAGCCGTCACAGCCGCATTGGGTGTGGAAATAAATCAGGAGACAATTTACCTTTATGGATTGACCCAATTCAAGCCGTGGCTGGAAATTATTTCGCTTCTGATTATTGTGGCCGCCGTCAGCATTGGAATGTCTTTGTATCTGATCCACTACCGGCCCAACATTCTGCACAAACCGGCCCGTCTGATTGCAATTGCCTGCCTGTTCTGGCTGCTGCTGGCCGTCACTCGTGCTTTTTCGCTCAAAGAGGAATGGAAACCTATGGCGGTAGGTGCCGCCGTGTGCGGGGCTATCATTTTAACCATTGCCTACGACCAGCGTTTTGCCATAGGAATGATGATGTTTTATATTATGCTGGCTGTTTTTGCCGCTGAGCAGACGGCTTCTGTCGATCTTCTGCTGACCATGGCCGCCGGTGCGCTGAGCTGCTGTTTCAGTCTGCGGGAGATTCGCACCCGCAAAAAACTGATTGAAGTATCCCTGCTGGCGACCATAGCGGTCTTTCTGATGCGCACTGCATTGGGGATCATCCAAAACCAGCCCGTCAAGGAGTACGTTCTTCAGGCGGGCATTGCCGCAGCGGCGGCGTTTGCAGTCGGAATCTTTATTCAGGCGTTTCTGCCGATTATTGAACAAACATTCGGCATTGCCACCAGCATGACGCTGATGGATTACAGCGATGCGAATCAGCCGCTGCTGCGCAAGCTGGCAATGGACGCACCCGGGACTTTCAGCCATAGTCTGCTGATTGGTTCGATTGCAGAAGCGGCCGCCGAATCAATCGGCGCCAACGGACTGCTTTGCCGCGTGGGAGCCTATTACCACGACATTGGGAAAATTCACAAACCGGCGTATTTTGTGGAAAACCAGATGGGTTCAAGCAGCCGGCATGAGCAGCTGTCCCCGGCCATGAGCCAGCTGGTTATCGCAGGTCATGTCAAAGACGGCATTGAAATTGCCAAAGAATTCGGATTGCCCTCCGTTCTGCGGGAATTCATAGAAACCCATCACGGCACTACCCTGATGGAATATTTCTACCATGAAGCCAAAAAACGACAGGATGAGCGGCAAAGTCCGGTTTGGGAATCCGAATTCCGCTATCCCGGCCCCAAGCCCCGCTCAAAAGAAGCTGCCATTGTAATGATGGCCGATGCCGCCGAAAGCGCTGCCCGCTCCCTGACTGACCATACGCTTGCCAAAGTCGAAACGCTGGTCCATACCATTGCGATGAAGCGGCTTCAGGACGGTCAATTTGACGAATGCGACCTGACCCTGCGGGAACTCAGTCTGATAGAGGCCAGTCTATCCAAATCGCTTACAGCGCATCATCATGGACGCATTGCTTACCCGAAAACAGAGGAAAAACCCAAAGCCAATGGGACTAACGGTACAGCAGCTCAATAGAAATAAGCAGGCACAGTCAGCGTAATTTCCTTAAAAAAAATCAGAAACAATGAAAAAAAATCCCAATAAACGTCTAAAAATCAACTTCCATCCCGATGTGCCGGCTGCCGATATTGACCTGTCCCGTCTGCGGGCGCTGATTGTCAATATCTGCAGGCAGTTTAAGATTTCACAGGCGGTCATCACTGTTCGGATTGTCAATGATGCTGGAATAATGGATATCCACCAGCAGTTTTTAGGGCAAACTGCCACAACGGATGTCATCAGTTTCGACCTTTCGGACGAGTTTGAGCCGGGACAGACATTTGAGCTGGCGGTGAATGCACAAATGGCCGCACGTCAGGCCGCCCGAAGAGGGCATTCTGCCGAAGCAGAACTGGCCTTGTATATCACCCATGGTCTTCTCCACAATCTCGGCTTCGATGACAGAACCCCTTCCGAAGCACGCAAGATGCACGCCATGGAAGATTCGATTTTACAACAGAATGGTTTTGGTGTAGTCTATTCTGACGATAAGCAGTCAAATGCATAGGAGACAAATTCATGGATGAAATCGGATGGTCAATTATCCTGCTTTGCCTCCTGACGCCGGCATCGCTGTTTTTTACTCTTAACAGCATGGCGCTGCGGTCGTTTTCCCGTGTAAAGCTGCAGGAGGCCTTTCGACAGCTGGGGCGAGAGCAATGGATTGATGAGCTGATTGCCAGCGTCGAACCGCTGGCAATTGCCTGCGGCTCTGTCCGGCTGTTATGCAATGCCGGGATTATTTTCCTTATCGTATCCTTATTTGCCGACCATCACCGTTTGTCGGCCTTTGCGGCGGCATTTGTGATCTTGGAAATTTTCACGCTGATAATTCCCCATGCGTGGGCACAGCATGCCGGCGAATACATTCTGCCTCGAACATATCGGCTGCTGCGGTTTTTTACACTGCTGCTGAAACCCCTGCTGGCAATAGTGGATCTTCACGACCGGTTTGTCCGGCGTCTGGTTGGGGTTCCGAAAGCCGATTCCGAACAAGCCCAAGAGGAACGACAGGAGGAAATCCTCAGCGTCGTCGAACAGGGGAGGATGGAAGGCGTTGTGGACGAAGAAGAGGTGGAAATGATTGAAAATGTGCTCGAATTGGGGGATACCACCGCCGAAGAAATTATGACCCCCCGGACCGACCTGATTGCGATTGAGATACACGATGACCTGCCCAAGATTTTGGAGACCATTCAGGACAAAGGCCATTCGCGGATACCGGTTTACGAGGGGACGATAGACAATATTGTCGGACTAATTTATGCAAAGGATTTGCTGACCGAAATCGGCAAAACGCCCGGCCAGTTCAATCTCAGGGATAAGATTCGGCCGGCGTACTTCGTGCCGGAAACCAAACCGCTTCGCGACTTGCTGCATGAGTTCAAAACCCAGAAGCTGCATATTGCCGTGGTATTGGACGAATATGGCGGAACCGCAGGTATTGTAACAATCGAGGACATCCTTGAAGAGCTGGTCGGAGAGATTGCCGATGAATATGAACAAGCCACCGTTCAGCCGTATCAAAAGATTGACGAGACGACATACGAGGTCGACGCCCGGATGTATATTGACGACGCCAACAGCGAACTGGAAATCGAACTGCCGGACGAGGAAGACTATGATACACTCGGCGGTTTTGTCTTCAGCCATCTGGGCTATATCCCCAAGGCAGGGGAACGGTTCGATTACGGTAATCTCACAATTACAGTTGTCAGTGCAGGACCGCGGGCTGTCAAGCGGCTGCGAATCAAGAAAAATTTCGTTGTCCAGCAATAATTATGCAAATCAAAGACCGGGCCATCTGTCTGCGTGCCGTGGACTTTTCCGAAACTTCGCAGGTTGTAACCCTGCTGACCCGCCAGCATGGCAAAATCGCCGCAATGGCAAAAGGTTCCCGACGGCCTAAAAATCGCTTCGACGGTCCCATCGAAATCTTCTCGCGGGGAGAAGCGGTTTTTATTGCCAAAGAGTCCGGCGGTTTAGCGGCCTTGACTGAGTTTAATCAAGAACCGCCTTTTACGGCTTTTGCACAAAATATTGAGATTCTTTATTCGGCCTTGTTCGGAGCCGAGCTGACAGAACATTTTCTTAAAGAACACGACCCGTATCCCGAATTATTTGATACCTTTACAGCATTTCTCGAAACCCTCCAAAAAGAAACCTCTGCTTGCCGAACCTTGGCATGGCTGATACTTTACCAGATTCGTCTGCTTGACAAAATCGGCTTGGCGCCGGTGTGGGATCGATGCACAAACTGTGCCGCTGCCCTGCCGGAAAAAACAGCAAAAAAACCGTCTGCTGTTTATTTTTCCAGTCGAAATAACGGCCTGCTGTGTGTAGCATGCGAGCAGGCGTTTGTGGAAAAAAGAGCTGTCCAGCCGGCCGTGGTCGGTGTACTTGCCGAGCCGTCTAAACTTCCCGTAACAGAAATCCATATCCTGCAGGAAATTGAGCGGCTGCTGATTTATCACATCACTGAACTGCTCGGCAAAGCCCCAAAGATGGCTGGCCATTTTACCTGAACGGCCGGACAGCAGCACTCCTTACTCCGATACAGCAACTCCTTTTTCTCGAAGATAAGATTTCAGGTCTTTAATGGAAATTATATTAAAATGAAACACGGAGGCGGCCAGCAGAATTGACGCTCCGGCCTCCACTGCTTCATAAAAGTGTTCCAGCCTGCCTGCACCGCCGGAGGCCACAACTTCTGCGGCAACGGCCTGTTTTATCGCTCGAATAACCGGCAGATCATAACCGGTTTTGGCTCCATCACCGGCCTTGCTGGTCGGCAGAATAACCGGCACGCCATATTCATCTACTTGTTTGGCCCACTCGACAGCGTCCTTTCCGGTAGACGTTCGGCCGCCGTCGATATACACTTCATAACCGCTGGGCAGTGATGCATTTTTATCAACATCAATGGCCACCGTAATCCGCTGGGGCCCAAACTCCTTGACCATTTCTTTTATCATTTCGGGTTTTCGGAATGCCGCACTGCTGGTGGAAATCTTGTCGGCTCCGGCATTCAGTACCGCTTCGGCGCTTTTGACATCGGCAATCCCCCCGCCGACAGTAAACGGCACCGTTACCACCTCTGCAACCCGGCGGACCACCTCCAGCATCGTCGGCCGGTTTTCAACGGTGGCTGTAATATCCAGCATCGCCAATTCATCGGCTCCTGCCTGACAGTAAGCCAGCGCACAATCTACCGGATCACCTGCATCCCGGATATTGACAAAATGAACACCCTTGACAACACGGCCGTTCTGCATATCCAGACACGGCATAATGCGAATCTTAACGCTCATTTTAGTCCTTTCCAATTTTGCTTCCATGCTCTCAACTTACCATCAGGAAGCATAGTTATGCATTCCTGAAAACAATTTTGAAAGATTGACCCACAGCAGGGTAATAATGATGCAAATCAGACCGACGACAGCAAGGACATGGTGAAGAGAATATCTCTTCGGCCAGACCAAACGGCTATGCAGGTAAATTGCATACACCAGCCAGCAGACCAGCGACCAAAGCTCCTTCGGATCCCAGCCCCACCAGTCCCCCCAAGCATATTTCCCCCAGATGGAGCCGAGAAACAGTCCCAGCGTCAGCAGAGGAAATCCTGCCGCAATGAGGCGATAGCTGTAATCTGCAATCGCTGCATTCTCTGGGCGGCCGGCGGGAATCCGCATCCCTTGCAATCCGAACACGGCCGCCTTAGTCATAAAAATATAAGCCAGCATATACGCCGCTACATGCGGCCCGAACAGCCAAAACTGCAATGCCGGCGGCAGATACTGGGGTTTGTGATGAAACACAAATCCCGCCGGAAACAGGACAATCAGCCCCACAGCAGCATCTATCATCAGCAAAACTGAATAATCTACCGAAAGTAATTTTTTTGAAACCTGATGAATCGGCCAGATGCAGAAGCCCAGAAAAACAAAAACCTCAAACATATTCTGCATCGGCAGATGCCCGACAGCAGCCCATCGGTAAATAAACGCTACTGCACTCAGCAAAAATGAGCACAAAAAGACCGCCTTTGCCTGTTTTGGATGCCGCCGTGCCAGGCATAAAACAGCCAGATATCCCAGCATCACCGCATATATCAGACAGCCCTGCAAATCCGTCTTAATTGCCATCATTCCCCCGTCGGCTGTCCGATTTTCTTCTTTGTGCAAAAAGCTTGGGCCACACATGCATTGCCAGCCCTGCCAAAATCATTCCGTAGCCCCCGAATACAAATCCTATCCCCCGTGCCGACACCACCATAATCCCGCTGACCGGCTCGGATTGATTGTATCCAAACGTATGCTGATAAAAATGATATCCGCCGTAATAGAGCGGTTTATTGACCTCAATAGCGGCTTCTTTTACAACCCGCCCATTCTGTATAATCTGCAGGGTACTTTTGTAATCCTTGACAGCGCGGGGAGCAATATATTCTGCCCGGCACGTTCTGCCGGACAGCGTATGCATTCCAAAGCGTTCAAACACATAAAATGTCTCCTGCTGGCCCGCTGCCGGCCGGTATACAAGCTGATAGGCCGGATTGGTTCCCGGCTCATCCGATTCATAAGGCACCATTTGTCCGTTTTCGCTTCTCAGCTTAAAATTCCTATAAACCGCACTGACCTCAATTGTTCCGCGGCCGTCCGGTATTGTTATGGGCTCCCCTTTTTCCGCTTTAATCACCCATCCCGCGCCGTCATTAAAATACAGTCCAATCGCCGGTTTGTCGTAATAGTCAATCGATGCATCTTTAAGCCGCACCTCAAAGGGCAGATGCCCCGGCTGGTCTTTGGTTTCCAGTTTCACATGACTGGCGGATTGCCCCGGTTGGAGCTGCATTTGTCCTTTGGTCCAGTCCGGACCGCCCAGACGGGCGGCTGCCCATTGATGTGCTTTCTGCGAACCGATCATCCCGCCGGCAAGCACAGCCAAACAGCCCCCGTGAATCAGCATAAGAGCCGATTTTCGCCGCAGGACCGAATACACCGCAAAACCTGCCGCTAATACAGCCATCAGAAGGCACCAGAATCCAATCATTACAGGAGAACTAAAAAATGCCTGGGCCTGCTGTGCTCCCAGAAAAGCCCCATAAACGGCACAGACTGCCAATATCCCCAGCAGTATCAGGACAAGTCCATTCATCAGCTGTTTGATGCGCATCAATATGATTCTTATAAGAATGCCGTGCCGCCGCTTTTCGGCAGCTGCTTTTTTTATTGACTGTTATCGGCCGCCGTACTATACATAGAGGCAATATTATACAGAGTCCGGCTGAAAACAAAAGACCAAAAACTGCCGGACAAATGCATTTGACAGAAACCAGAGAGTCTTTGACATGCCGAAAACACAGGTTTACCTCATCGGCGCTGGTCCCGGCGAAAAGGACTTGATAACCCTCAAAGGGCTGCACATCCTGTCGACAGCGGATGTTATTCTCTATGACCACCTGATTGGCCCAGAGCTTCTCGAACTGGCCAAACCAGATGCGGAAAGAATTTCTGTCGGCAAATGCGCTTCCAGCCATACAATGCCGCAGGAGGAAATCAACGCCCTCATTATTCAAAAAGCCCGTGAAGGCAAAGTTGTTGCCCGTCTCAAGGGCGGTGATTGCTACCTTTTCGGCAGAGGCGGCGAAGAAGCCGAAGCCTGTTTTGAAGCGGGTTTGTCTTTTGAGGTTGTCCCGGGAATCACCAGTGCCTTGGCAGCCCCCTGCTATGCAGGCATTCCTCCGACCCACCGGGACTATGCATCCAGCGTCGCTATCATCACCGGGCACCGCAGAAAAGGCGATAACCGCCCCATTGATATACCCCGCGCCGATACGCTGATTTTTCTGATGTCGGTCGGCACTATTGAAGCTATCATCCGCTCGCTTCGGGAGGCGGGCTATCCGGCGGATACACCCTTTGCCGCTGTCGAGCATGGCACCTGCTACAACCAGCGGCTCATCAAAGGGACCCTCGGCAATTTTCCCGATGTCATTAAAAACAATCCCCTGCGGACGCCGGCGGTATTCATTGCCGGCAGGGTTGTCCAGCTTCAGGACAAACTCGACTGGTTTTCCCAAAAACCCCGCATTCTCCATCTGGGCACACATCCCGAACGGTGCGCCCATCTGGGCACAATTGTCCACCGTCCGATTATTCAGTGCGTTGAAGCCGAGGATACCGAGCTAATCAGCCGCTGTCTGCGCGGGGCTGGTCAATACGACTGGATTGTCTTTACCAGTGCTCACGGGGTCAAATTCTTTTTTAAGAAGCTCTTAACCATCGGGCTTGACAGCCGCATCTTTTCCAAGACTCGCTTTGCTGTTATCGGCCGCACAACCGGTCAGTGCCTGCTTGAATTCGGCATCCGAGCCGACCTCTGCCCTGCTGATGAATCCAGCAAAGGCCTGCTGGATGAATTTGTACAAATAGAGACGGACGGGCTTTCCATTCTGCTGCCGCAGGCCGACATCAGTTCGCCCGAACTGCCCGAAGGTTTGATCAAAAGAGGGGCAAAATTGCAGCGGCTGGTCATCTATCAGACTATTGAGAAGGATATTGAGGATGTCGATTTGAATTACATCGACAAGATTCTTTTTACCAGCAGCTCGACGGTCCGCGCCTTTGTCAAAAAATTCGGTACCGTGCCCAAACATATTCAGGCATTGTGTCTGGGCATTCCTACCCAAATAACTGCAAGAGAATTTAATATTGATGCAGCGATAGTAAACCTGAATAATCCATAATAATTTCGGGAAAACTTAGAAATATGAAAAACCGCAGAAATGCCCTGTTGTATAAAAAAGCCCTGAAAGTGATTCCCGGGGGCGTCAACAGCCCTGTCCGTGCTTTCAAAAGCGTCGGCGGCTGGCCGATATTCATTCAAAAAGCCAAAGGCCCCTATCTATGGGATGAGGACGGCAGCTGCTACATTGACTATTGCCTGTCGTGGGGACCCTTGATTTTTGGCCATGCCGATAAAGAAATATTGTCCGAAGTTAAAAAAACAATGGTTAAGGGCACCAGTTACGGCATCTCGACGCGGCTTGAAATCCAGCTGGCGGAAATGATTGCTGCGGCTTTCGACTCCATCGACAAGGTTCGGCTGGTCAGTTCCGGCACCGAAGCCGTTATGACCGCTATCCGTCTGGCACGCGGCTTTACAGGACGGGATAAGATTATCAAATTCATCGGCTGCTACCACGGCCATGCCGATCCTCTTCTGGTCAGTGCCGGCTCGGGATTGACGACCTTCGGCACTCCTTCCAGCCCCGGTGTGCCTCGGGAATGTGCCAGAAACACGCTGCTGGCACCCTACAATGATGCCGATGCAGTCGAGCGGCTTCTGACAAAGTACGCCGGCAGAGTCGCTGCAGTAATCGTTGAGCCGGTGGCCGGCAATATGGGAGTCATTCTGCCCAAAACCGGATTTCTGCAGAAACTGCGGACACTGTGCACAAAAAACAGCTGCCTGCTCATCTTTGATGAGGTCATCACGGGCTTTCGGCTCTGCTACGGCGGCGCACAAACCTTGTACAAAGTCCGGCCCGACCTGACCACATTAGGAAAAATTATCGGCGGCGGCTTTCCTATTGGAGCTGTGGGCGGGAAAGCAGAGATTATGGATATGCTCTCTCCGCAGGGTGTTGTTTATCAGGCAGGCACACTTTCCGGAAATCCTGTCTGCGTTGCCGCCGGCATTGCTGCACTCAACAAACTCAAAATACAAAATCCGTACAGCAAGCTGGACTTGCTGACCCAATCTCTCTGCAGCGGCATCAGCCGCATACTCCAAGCTAAAGGTATTCTTCATACCATAAACCGCATCGGCTCCATGTTTACGCTTTTTTTCACCGAGGCCGAGGCAGCCGATTATGATACAGCATGTCTTTCGGACACGCACCGCTTCGCTGCATACTTCCGGCAGATGCTTTCTAACGGTGTCTATCTGCCGCCATCTCAATTTGAAGCAAACTTCTTATCTACCGCCCATGCTGACAAACACATTCATAAGACTTTGGAGGCCGTGGACAAGCTCGTCTTTTAAGGCTGACCAACAATAACTAAGATGAGAGGGCACTTGCCGACACTAAAATCCTGCGGGCATTCAGGACTGAACAGATCTGATGATAAAATTTATGCGTTGAAAATCCTGCAATAATTGGATAAATTGATTTTTGCCGACACAAACCTTTTCTTATGAAAGGAACATGCAAATGGGCTGGGGACGGACATTTTTACTGGGGGATGTAGGCAATCGGCTGGATATTGCCGATTGCGAAAAAGATATTCGGGTACTTAAAGAGTCGCTGATGGAGCTGCATCAGGAAGGACAGGAGATTGATTCAGAACTGTTGGCGCTTCAGCGAGAAAATGACCGGCTCAAACTGTATTTGGCTGCCCTTGTGCGTCTGCTTATAAATAAAAATGTACTCAGCCGGGATGAAATCGAGAAAATGATCAATATTATTGACGCTGAAGATGGGGCAATCGACGGAAAAGCCCGGGGCAAGGTCTTGTAACAATTCACCAAAGACTTAATAAGCTGACAGATATAAAAGCGGCTTGCTTCAGAGTAGAAGATATTTCTTCTCTTTATATACCAAAATAACATCTGCAAAAAACCAAAAAAAAGATTGCATTTTTATTTTCATTTGGTAAACTTCTTTCTTTTAATTTTAGGATATTTGGAGAGTTTATAATGAAAAAAGATATTCATCCAAAATACGATGTTGTAAAGGTTCATTGCGGCTGCGGGAATACCTTTGAAACACGCAGTACGGCCAAGGAAATCCACGCAGAAATCTGCTCCCTGTGCCATCCGTTTTTTACAGGCAAGCAAAAGTTTGTGGATACAGCCGGCCGTATAGACCGGTTTAACAAGAAATTCGCTGACGGGTATTCCTTCCAGAAAAAAGAAAAGAAGTAGCTGAGTTTGTACTTACACCATTGCGCTGTTAAGCTTAATCGAACAGATTAAGTATTGGCAGCGTAATTTTTTTGCCTTCAGAAGAATACGACTATTATAGTCGTATTTTTTGGAAAAAACCGGGAGTTATATATGTCTGACACCAATACCGCTGTTTTGAACAAGCTGGCCGAGCTGGACGCCAGATGTACGGATATCGAGCAGCAGCTCAGCAATCCGGCCGTGGTTTCAGATGTCACCCGATTGGTTTCCCTGACAAAAGAACAGGGCAAACTGATGCCGCTGGTAAGCCGGTATCGCGAGTATAAGAAGCTTTCGGCTCAACTGGAAGAAGCACAGGCAATTTTGGCAGACCCGCAGCAGGACGCCGAGATGCGGGAGCTTGCCGAATCGGAAGCTGAAACATTATCTGCCAAGCAGGCAGTCCTGCTGGAAGATATTAAAAATACGCTGGTGATGGCAGATGATGCTTCGGTTGATTCGGTCATCATGGAAATTCGTCCCGGTACAGGGGGGGAAGAAGCGGCCCTGTTTGCGCGTGATTTGTACCAAATGTACACCCGCTATGCGGATAAACAGGGCTGGAAGATTGAGGTGATGGATTTTTCTCCGACGGAGATGGGAGGCATTCGAGAAGTCATTATGAATATCAAGGGAGCAGGCGTGTGGTCGAAACTGGGATATGAAGGCGGGGGACATCGCGTCCAGCGTGTGCCGGAAACAGAATCGCAGGGCCGGATTCACACCTCGGCTGCCACAGTGGCCATTCTGCCCGAGCCGGAGGAAGTCGATGTACAGATTAATCCGGATGATGTGATAGAAAATGTCAGCTGTGCCGGCGGTCCCGGGGGGCAGAATGTCAACAAGGTTGCCAGCGCCATCCGGCTGGAGCATATCCCGACAGGGATTGTCGTCAGCATGCGGGATGAGCGCAGCCAGCACAAGAACCGGGCAAAGGCCTACCGCATTTTGCGCAGCCGGGTGTATGAGTATTACAAATCAAAAGCCGATGCTGAACGGTCCAGCGCCCGCAAGACAATGATCGGCTCGGGGGACCGTTCGCAGCGAATCCGGACGTATAATTTCCCGCAGAACCGCCTGACCGATCACCGCATCAATTTGTCGCTGTACAGCTTAGATAAGATTATGATGGGCGAACTGGATGAGCTGATTGCCGCATTGCAGGACTACGACAGACAGCAGCGTCTGCAGAACCTATAATAAAAGGATGTCTCAGCGATGATTATTGTCGTTACAGGCATGGTGGGTATCGACAAGAAGCAATACTTGTCCGAAGTCTGCGACTATGCCCGGCAGCGCGGCAGAAGCATCCATCTGTACAATGTAGGCAGCCGAATGTATGAAGAAGCCCCGGATATACCCGCCGGAAGAATACTGGATATCTCGCTGGGTCGGCTTCATTCACTGCGGCGAAGCGTTTTTAAAGATATTATTGCCAAAAGCCGCGAATACGAAAACGTCATTGTCAACACCCATGCGACATTTCGCTGGCGGCACGGCCTGTTTCCGGCGTTTGATTTTTATCAGATGCGCCAGCTCCATCCCGATTTGTTCATCTGCCTGATTGACGGTGTTGAGCCGCTGCATCTGCGGCTGACACGGGAGCATCCGATACACCATACCCTCAAAGATTTGATTGTATGGCGGGAGGAAGAGGTGCTGGCCACCCAGATGATGCAGCAGGGAACCAGCGAGAAAGCCCCCTGCTATATCTTGGCCAGAGGTCTTACCCAGCCTTCTGTTGAAACCTTTTACCGGCTGGCGTTTGAGCCGCGCCGCAAAAAAGCTTATTTGAGCTTTCCGATGACCCATGTCGCCGGCCTTGCGGATGTGCAGACGGCGATTGAGGCGTTTCGGAAGTCCATGAAAACACTGCTTACCTGTTTCGATCCGGCCGACTTGGAAGAAGCCTACCTTCCTCTCTACGCCGAACAGGCACAGAGAGAGGGCAGACACACAGTTAGCGTTACTGTCTTGGGACAGGCTATTGAACTGGATGCGGCGGAGGTTCGGCAGATCGAGCGGGATATCCGCAGTCAGATTTATGCGCGGGATTTTGCATTGATTGACCAGTCGGATATGATTGTCAGTTTTATCCCCGAACTGCCGGACGGCATGCCGGCGTTGTCCAGCGGGGTTGAGCGCGAACTGCAGCACGCCCACGAAGCAGCCAAACAGGTCTATGTCATCTGGATGCCGAAGAATAAAAAGCCATCGATCTTTATCACCCAGACAGCCAATCGCGTATTTCGCTGCCCTGATGAGGCGATGGATTATTTCGAAACCGCCTGCGGCTATAAAAGCGACATGCTGTTTGAGTAGAAGCCATAAATGTCCCGAAGGGATGAGATATAGCAGCCGGAGATGAAATCTCCGGCAAAGGAGCTATAATAGGAATTAAGCCCCAAAGGGGCCAAACAAAATGGAACATTAAAATGAAGATTAAAGAGATTGCACAGGCGATTGAGGAGATTGCCCCGCTGGGGCTGGCGCAGGAGTGGGATAATGTGGGTCTGCTTATCGGCGATCCGGCGAAATCCATCAAAACCATTCTGCTGACCATCGACACAACAAAAGCAGTCGTACAAGAGGCCAAAACACTGAAAGCGGATTTGATTTTAGCGTATCATCCGATTATCTGGGACGGCCTGAAGCGCATTACCGCCGACGGAGCTACCGCTAATATTTATGAACTGATTCGAGCGGGCATCAGCGTCTTCTGCATTCATACCGCGCTGGACACGGTCGCCGGCGGAGTCAATGACGCTTTAGCCGACATACTCGGTATGGATAATCCAAAGCCCATCGGCGACTATGTCGCCGATCCGGCTGGGCCGCAATATAAGGTGATTACATTTGTGCCTGATAATGCCGTAAATGAGGTAGCAGAAGCCCTGTATGCCGCCGGTGCAGGGGCTATCGGCAGCTACAGCCATTGCGGCTTTCAGACCGCAGGTGTTGGAACATTTAAGCCATTGACAGGAGCACATCCAGCCATCGGCAAAATCGGACAGATCGAAAGAGTGGACGAAATTCGTCTGGAAACGGTTGTTTCTGCCGAGAAAGTTTCAGCAGTAATTGCCGCCCTTCGAAAAAGCCACCCGTACGAGACACCAGCGTTTGATGTATTCAGACATTATAATGTCGAAAATAAGCTCGGATTAGGCCGAATGGGTACCCTTCGAACTCCCCTTTCGATTGAACAAATCATCACAAATGTTAAAAAAGCTACTGGCGCAGCAGCCGCCGGGATTGTAGGACAGCCAAAACGTATCATTCGGACGGCAGCCGTCTGTGCGGGAACCTGCGGCAAGCTGCTCAACACGGTCATTGCCGCCGGCTGCGATCTGTATCTGACCGGCGAACTCAAACACCATCAGGCACTGGCCGCACAGGAGGCGGGATTGACCTGCATCTGCCTGTCGCATACGGTTTCGGAGCGGTTTGCGCTGAAAAATCTGGCAAATCGCTTGAAAAAACGGCTCAAAACCTGCACAATACGGATCAGTAAAAAAGACAAAGACCCCTTTATCTGGAAAGAGATATAGTGCAGGACGAAACCCCTGATATTGCGAATACGCAGCCGGATGAAAACCTCCACGGCCAGGCATCCCCCTGCGCCAACGGTGCAGAGGATGAGCAGCTTGACCGGGCTATCCAACAATCCGAAACAGCTCAGCAGTCCGAAGCAGACTCGCAGGAATTGGAGCCTGCCCTGTCCAAAGAGCACGCAGCCGATCTGCCAGCTCCGGAATTGACAGATACTGCCGAGGAGACGGATGACGAGCCGGAGGATGTGGAAAATCCGATTGAGATTGAGGCCACACTTGAGGCAGTAATTGAGGCGATTTTGTTTGCAAGCGACGAGCCGCTCAGCATCAATCGTCTGGCAGAAATTGCTGAGGCCGGTTCGGTAAAGGATATCCGCTCGGCTGTCACGTCGCTTAATAAAAAATACCGCACCAGCAATTGCTCGTTCCGCATCGAAAAAATCTCCGGCGGCTACCAGATGATGACCCTCTCGGCTTTTAATCCGTGGATCAGCAAGCTGATTAAGGTGCGTTCGGACAATAAGCTTACGCCGGCTGCCTTGGAAACGCTGGCGATTGTGGCTTATAAGCAGCCGATTATCCGCGCTGATATCGAAGCCATCCGGGGTGTCGCCTGCGGCGAAGTGCTGCGCAACCTGATGTACAAAGGGCTTGTCAAAATTGTCGGGCGGGCTGAAATCTTAGGCCGTCCCATGCTGTACGGGACAACCAAAAAATTCCTTGATGCCTTCGGCCTTAACTCCCTCAAAGACCTGCCTAAGGTCGATGAACTTAAAAATCCTGAACAGGGGTAGTTTGTACCGGAAAGCAGATTCACCTGCAATGCTGCACTATGGAACCGATTATCCCTAAAACCCGAATGGACAAAACCAGTAAAACACAGGCAAATCAGGCCTATTGGCTCTGCCATACGCAGGCAGAACACGCAGCCGCTGCAGAAAACTTTGCCAGACAGTCTGCGGATGCAGCCAGCGCGTTCACAGAGCTGCGGGTATTCTCAAATTCTTATAAAATGGAATATCTTGCAGGCGGAGCATTTGCATAAAGCCCATTATGGCGCGCGATACCCGGGCGATCGCGACCCTGCCGTTCAACACGATGATAAAAATCCCGACGAAGATTAAATATGATTAAATCAAATCTATCAATAAAATTGCTATGCCCCAGCCGCCCAATCTCCATAAAGCTTTATTGAAATGGTTTTCCGCCCATGCACGGGATCTGCCGTGGCGGCGGGACCGTCGGCCGTACTCAGTCTGGATTTCAGAGATTATGCTCCAGCAGACGCAAGTCGCTGCGGTGATTGACTATTACAACCGCTTTATGAAGCGCTTTCCCACCATCGAATCCCTTGCCGCTGCCAAGCTGGACAGCGTTCTCAAACTCTGGGAAGGGCTGGGCTATTACTCCCGCTGCCGCAACCTGCACAAGGCCGCCAAAACAATTGTCACCCATTACGGCGGCCGGCTGCCCGATACAGTCGCTGACTTGCAGAAACTTCCCGGCATCGGCCGCTACACCGCCGGCGCCATCGCCAGTATCGCCTTCAACCGTGCCGCCCCGATTCTGGACGGCAACGTCATCCGTGTCCTGTGCCGTCTCTTTCGCATCAACAACAATCCAAAAGAAACCGCAACAAAAAAACGGCTTTGGCAGCTTGCCGATTCGCTGGTGCATACAAAAGAACCGGGGCGCTTTAATGAGGCAATGATGGAACTGGGTGCAACAGTTTGCACGCCTGCCAATCCCCAGTGTCCGGCCTGTCCGCTGCGGCAATACTGCGGTGCCTTTGCGCACAATGAACAAAATGAGCTGCCCGTTAAACACAAGCAGCCCCCTTTGCCTCATTATACAATTGTCGCCGGCATCGTTTTTAAAGACACCCAAATCCTCATCGACAAGCGCAGGCCCGACGGCTTCTTGGGCGGCCTATGGGAATTCCCCGGCGGTAAAAAACAGAAAAACGAATCCTTTAAATCCGCTGTGGCCCGCGAGGTTAAAGAGGAAACCGGCATTGACATTGAAGTCGGCACTCGACTGTGCATCGTCCGGCACGCCTACTCACACTTCAAAATTACACTGCACACTTATCTGTGCCGGTACAAATCCGGCACTGCCCGGCCGCTGGCCTGCGACGCCGTGAAATGGATAGCCCCCAAAGACCTGAAAAAATATGCTCTGCCTGCCGCCAATCAGAAAATAATCAGCTGCCTGAAATCTGCCGGCATTCTTTAACAGCTCGGTGCTTGCCAACAGCCGGCATATCGTCTATAATGATTATCCAAAACAACTGAAATCCAATATAAGAAAATTTAGGAGCGGGCAATGAAACCAGCACTGGCCATAAACGGCGCCGCCGGACGGATGGGCAAACGGCTCATCGCTCTTGCGGCCGAACAGGGCATCTTTGATATCACCGGTGCTGCCGAATCTGAGCAACACCCTGATTTGGGCAAGGATGCGGGGCTTTTGGCAGGCATCAAACAGCTCAATGTGCCTCTGTCATCGTCCCTGCCGGACAGCGCTGATATCGTGATTGATTTTTCACAACCGCAGGCTGCAGAAAAGTCTATCGATTACTGTGTCAAAAATGGCACTGCACTGGTCATGGGCACTACGGGACTTTCGGCCGCACAGCTTGCCAGACTCAAAGAAGCCGCCCAAAAAATCGCCGTCGTACAGGCGACCAATATGTCGCTGGGGATGAATCTCCTGTTTGCCATTGTTGGCAGAGTAGCCAAAGCGCTGGGGCAGGAATACGATATTGAAATCATCGAGAAGCACCACCGCTTCAAAAAGGATGCCCCCAGCGGCAGCGCTCTATCGCTGGCCGAGGCCATCTGCCGAGAAACCGGCTGTGCCTATCCGGATTGTCTGATTCATGGGCGTCAGGGCAAAGAGGCATTGCGGCAGAAAGGAACCATCGGGATGCATGCTGTTCGTGCCGGCGATATCATCGGCCAGCATACCGTCATTTACAGTACTTTGGGCGAAACCATCACAATCGAACATTGTGCCCATACCCGCGACACATTCGCACAGGGGGCTTTGCGAGCGGCTGTCTGGCTGATTAATCAAAAACCGGGCCTGTATACGATGCTCGATGTGCTGGGGCTGAACGATTAAACCAGCCCAACAGCTGCTGTACCGGCATAGGCATTCGTAAACCGACAAAAAGAAAGGAACGCAGTCATGGTCAAGTTGGAGACATTAATTGCGGCTGGGGAAAAATACGAGGCATCGGATATCCATCTCACCACTGACCAGCCGCCGCGTCTGCGCATCAAAGGAGACCTTAAGACCATCGGAGGGGAAGGAGCTACCCTGACTGAAGAAAATATTATGCAGATTTTGGAGCAAACCCTGCACGTGCGTCAGAAAGAGCGATGCAGACAGCTTCTGCAGGAAAACGGTTCGGTTGATTATTCCTATGAAGTCTCCCTTAACAGCAAACCCATTCGCTACCGTGTTCAGGCCTATTACTCGATGGGCAAACCGGCGGTTGCAATGCGTCGGATTCGCTATGAGATTCCCACTTTCGAACAGCTCCATCTGCCCCCCATCTACAAAACCGTAATGGAAAACCCCGAGCAGAAAGGGATTATTATTGTCGGCGGCGAGACCGGCAGCGGCAAGTCGTCGACTTTGGCAGCAATGATCGGCTATCTGAGCCGGCACACAGAACGGCATTTTGTAACCATCGAAGACCCGGTGGAATTTGTCTTTCGTGACACCAAAACACTGATTCACCAGCGGGAATTAGGACTGGATTTTCCAAACTATGCCGAGGCCCTTCGTGCCGTTCTGCGGGAAGACCCGGATGTGATTATGATAGGCGAAATGCGGGACGCCGACACAGTACATGCGGCAATCAAAGCGGCCGAAACAGGACATCTGGTTCTGACATCGCTGCATACAGCCACCGCCGCTTGGACATTCAGCCGCATTCTGAATTTCTTCAAAGAAGCTGAACACGATGCCGTCCGGCTGAATTTAAGCTATAATCTGCTGGCTATTATGAACCAGATGCTCATTCCGTCCGAGCAGGAAGGAATCGGCCTCATCCCGGCAACCGAAGTGTTTATCAATACCCCCTCGGTCCGCCAGTACCTGAAGGAAAAGGAAAAAGAATCGCAGCTGGCTGATGTGATTAAGGAAGGCCATGATGGCATGCACAGCTTCAATATGTCGCTGGCACGGCTCATCAGCGAAGGACACATCGGCGTCACGCAGGCCAAGTCCTACTCCCACAATCCGCAGGAACTCGAAATGCTTGTTAAGGTAACAAAAACCAAATAAGCGGGATTGTCTGCATTTGCTGATTGGGACTGCAATAGAGCGCTGGTATTCAGCTGTCAATCTTGCTGCTTGCTTTTGAGAGGCAAATACCGTATTTTGTACCATTATGAAGATTCCATTGACACAATATGGTCTGCCTCAGGCAGCGGTATACCCGGCGGTGCTGATTGCCGCAATGGCTGGCTACTATATTCTCGCAAATCGGCTGCTGCAGCCGGCCTGTGCTTGTCCAGCCGGTATTCTTCTGGTGTGGCTGCCGGAGGTTATGCTGTTTGCTGTTCTTATCTGGGTTTTGTCGTTTTTCCGAGATCCTCCCCGAACAATTGTTCAGGATGCCCGCCTGCTGCTTTCACCTGCGGACGGCACAGTCATGGCCGTAGAAGAATTGCCGGGTTTTGAGGGATTCGATGGACCGGTCCTGCGGGTAGAAATCTTTTTAAGTATCTTTAATGTCCACATTAACCGTATGCCCTGCAGAGTTCAGGTCGGAACCATTCATTACAAGCCCGGCCAATTTCTTGATGCACGCAATCCACAATGCAGCAAAGTAAATGAAGCCAACGAAATTGAACTGTTCCGGCTGGATGATCCTAAAGACCGCCTGCTGGTCCGGCAGATTTCAGGAGCAATAGCCCGCCGGATAGTCTGCGATGCCGCAACAGGCCGACAATATCCTGCCGGCGAAAAATTTGGAATGATTAAGTTCGGCTCCTGTACGGAACTTTACGTGCCCGCCCGAAGCAATCTGGTGTGTATGGTTAAAAAAGGCGACAAAGTTAAAGCCGGACTGACTATTATAGCGAGGTATCAAGAATGCTGATTCGCAATTCTCAACAATCTGTCAGAAGCAAAGGGCGTTTTTTCCGCAGCCATCGGCATCGGCTTAAAACCATCGCCCTGCTGCCGTCAACTATTACCCTTATCAACGGCATCTGCGGTTTTGCCGCCATTGGTTTGGCAGCCAAAGGCCCCCGGCATTATGCGCTGGCGGCCTATATGATTTTTTATGCGATGATTGCGGATATGCTCGACGGGCGTGTAGCCCGAATCAGCAAAACAACTTCCAGCTTCGGCGGGCAGCTGGATTCCCTTTGCGATGTCCTCAGCTTTGGCACAGCCCCTGCCTTTTTGATGCTGAATCTGCTGCTCTATCATCACCGCCAGCTGGTCGGTTCAGCCCAGCTGATTTTAGGCGATCTGTTTGAACGTTTTATCTGGATTACAGCGGTCGTTTACTTAAGTTGTGCAGCCATTCGATTAGCCCGATTCAATGTCGAAAACGAGGAAGATGAAACTGCCCATATGTCTTTCTCGGGTTTGCCTACACCCGGGGCGGCCGGCGTTGTCGCCTCGATAGTAATGTTCAGTCAGTCGCTGCTGACCGATGCGGCCGCCCAGACCGTTCTGTATCAAATGCTTTACAACGGCATCCTGTATATTCTCCCGTTTGTTACGCTGGCTTGTGCGCTGCTGATGGTAGGACGGCTTCGCTATCTCCATTTGTTCAATCACCTGTTTCGCGGCCGCAAACCGCTGAACTACCTGTATTTTACCATCTTCTCTGTTGCTATGATTGCCTTGTGCGGTCTGGAATTGTCGCTGGTTCTGACATTCACCGGTTTTGCTGCCAGCGGACCGATACGCTGGCTGTGGCGGCAGATTCTCCTGCCGAAACTGGGACACAAAACCGCAGAAGCAGCCGAGCCTGTCCATACAACGGCACCGTTAAACTGACGGCTTATGAGAACCACGCCATCTGGATGTAGAGGGGGCGGATTGCTGCCGCAGACTGCAACTGTCGGACTTTATGTTCACATACCATATTGCATCAAAAAATGTCCTTACTGTGCTTTTTATTCCGAACCGATAGAACAGGCCGACTGCCGGCGGTTTTCAGCTGCGCTGCTGAACGAACTGAGGCAGCAGTCAATTGCCGAATCGGCAGAGACCATTTATATCGGCGGCGGCTCCCCCAGCAGTCTGCCGCCAGAGGTGCTTAGCGGACTTGCGTTAGAATTGCATAAACGATTTCATTCCGTCCAAGAGTTTACAGTTGAATGCAATCCTGCGCAGGCAGATGAAACACTCCTGCGCCGCCTGCGCAGCACCGGCGTCAGCCGGATTTCCATCGGGGCCCAGTCTTTCCATTCACAGGAGCTGGAAGTGCTCGGCCGAATCCACAGCCCAAAACAGATCGCCGATGCCGTCCGAGCTGCCCAAACTGCAGGATTTAACAATATCGGCCTTGACCTGATTTTCGGCATTCCGGGCTCCACAATTGAAAACTGGACGAAAACTCTGCAGGCCGCAATGGATTTAAATGTGCAGCATATCGCTGCGTACAGTTTAACCATAGAGCCGGGAACTCCTTTTGAACAGGCAATACAAAAAGGGACGCTTGCACTTATTGATGAGCAGACCGAACGTCGAATGTATGAAACCGCACAAAGTATGCTTGCAGAAGCCGGTTTTGTGCAGTACGAGATTTCCAATTTTGCCAAGCCCGGATTCGAATGCCGGCATAATATCCGCTACTGGAAAAATCTCCCTGTTGTCGGTATCGGACCTGCCGCAGCAAGCTGGTACAAGGGCCTAAGAAAGACCAATACGGCCGATGTTAACCGCTACATCAGCGCTGTCGAAGCCGAACAACCAGCATACACCCAATACGAGAGACCTTCTCCTGAACAGACAGCCCGCGAAACAGCTGTGCTGAACCTGCGGATGATTGAAGGCATCAATCTGGCTGAATTTCATCGGCAAACCGGATTTGATGCCATCGCCCTGTTCGGCAAGTCTATTGCCGTACATCTTGAATCCGGCCTGCTGGAACAGACAGCAACTCACCTGCGTCTGTCAAAAAAAGGCTTATCATACGCCGATACTATCGCTGAAGACATTATTCTGTAATATCAGCACGAAAATTTATTAGCAGTGCCCCGTTTTGAAAAATATAATAATCTCTGTTTTACTTTAGAAAAAGAACAGGATTCGCTATTCTTCTGCTATGGAACTGATTGATACGCATGCTCACCTGACATACGACGGTCTGGCAGACCGAATTGACGATGTGCTGGCCCGCAGCATTCAGGCCGGCGTTGTCGGATGGATTGCCGTGGGCACAGCCCAAGATGAAAACAACAAGGTCATTGACCTTGCATCCCGATATGAAGCCCTCTGGGCAGCTGTCGGCTTCCATCCGCATTCAGCGGACAATGTTTCCCGTACTGATATGGATCGGCTGGCTAAACAGCTGCAGCACGAAAAAGCCGTTGCCGTCGGCGAAACAGGATTGGATTATTATTATATGCATTCTGCCGCTGAAAATCAGAAGCGCATTTTTCGAGCGCATCTGGCTATTGCCGCCGATTTGCAGAAACCGGTTGTTGTCCATACACGAGAGGCCTTTGATGATACAATAGAAATCCTTGATGAATTTGCAGACAGGATAAAAAAGGTTGTCATTCACTGCTATGGCGGCGATGCCGAACAGACCAAACAGATACTCAAACGCGGATATTATGTATCTTTTACAGGCACAATAACTTTCAAGCGAAATGATACTTTGCGGCAAATCATCAAAGACCTCGTTCCTTTGGACCGTGTAATGATTGAGACGGATTGCCCCTTTATATCTCCTGAACCCATGCGCAGCGTCCGCCCTAATGAACCTGCCTTGTTAATTCATACAGCACAATGCTTAGCCGACTTATATAACTTGCCGCTGACGGATTTTGCCAACCAGACAACCAAAAACAGCAGGCTTTTTTTCGGCTTGTATTGATGGCTTTTTTAAAAACACTATGGAATGCACCTGTTGGATTGCTTTCAAATTGGTGCAGCGTCATCGATAAAAAACACTTTTTTAACAACAGAAAAAATTTATAACTCTATGTTTATAAAATAGTTATAATTTTTATAAAAAATTCCTGAAGATTTTCCTTGCCTAAGTCGAAGAGAAGCATATAATGATAGTTGTAGTTAGTGCTCTTTTTCTTCTTATAGCTCTATGTGTTTCTTCGGGTGCTGAGGCGGATTTTTGATAAGGTTGATATAATAAAATTACAAATGCGTCTCAGCGAGGCCGGCATCCTCAAGTGCCGGCCTTTTTATTGCGCCAACCGCAATAAAAGACGATTCCCATCCTATTATTTTGGAAGTTTGCGATTGAGATTTTTTAGATTAAAATAATCGAGAAAATTTATACGATTCAATCAACGATTTAATAAATGGATTAACCGATGACAGAATGGACACGTGGGTTAGGCAGCCGGACATGGGGTGGATGAATATCGGCAGGCATTTTGCGATTACAATAATGGGCGGGTTCAGGATACCTTCAAGCCCGGCGGATTTTAATTGGGACAGGATTGTGGACAAAGGGAATTTGGAATAGATAAAAACAATTATGAAGCACGTTTGCGATGCACATTTATCAAGACAGCCAAGAGAATATGCCGCAGCCGTTCTACATTAAGCCCTTCGAGGTAGTCCCTCGTGAAATCGAGCTTTATGGGACCTTCAAAGTTCAGCAAACGGCCGATTACTTCTGGCTTGCTCATCGCCGCAACCGCGGTGCATATCGTCTCGAATGAACTGTCTGCGGTCATGTCTGTGTTTCCCTGTTCTGCTGTCCTGCAAGCTCACTATCGGATAGATTTCAGCACCCCATAACAACCCCCTTATAAAAAATACGAAATACTTTTGGCATTTTCAGGCATTTCCATATTCAAACAGGCAATATTTTTTTGAAAACCATCAATAAAACTGCTACTTAATATGTGATGAAAACCGAAGAATTGAATTATACACTTCCAGAAGAGCTGATAGCCCAGCATCCATCGCAGCGGCGGGCACAATCGCGTCTGCTGGTTCTGCATCGGGCCGCCGGAACGCTCGAAGACCGGCAGTTTGCCGACTTGCCGGAGTATTTGCGGCCCGGAGATTGTCTGGTGCTTAATGACACGAAGGTTGTGCCGGCCCGCTTTTTTATTCAAAAATCGACCGGCACCCGATTGGAAGGGCTTTTTCTACATCAGGAGAAGGCCGGCCATTGGCAAATCCTGCTGAAAAACGCCAGACGCATAAAATCCGGCCAAGCAGTCGATCTGCTGGACCGTGCCGGCAATTCATGGTGCAAAGCGGTTATAAAAGATGGAGATATTCCAGAACAGAGATGTCTTGTATTGGATAAGCCGCAGGATGCTTTTTTTGTTCTTGACAATATCGGACTTCCTCCCCTGCCGCCTTATATTAAGCGTTCCAGCAGCATACCAGAAGACTTGAACCGTTATCAAACCGTTTATGCCCGCCGTCTGGGTGCGGTGGCCGCCCCAACGGCGGGATTGCATTTTGACCCTCCCCTTCTGGAAAAGATCGGTCAGAATGGAATCCGCATCGCAATGGTTACGCTGCACGTGGGTATGGGAACATTTCGTCCTATCCAGACTGAAACTCTGGAAGAGCATCCAATGCATGAAGAATGGTTCGAAATTAGCGACACTGCCGCCGATGTTATCAATCAGACAATCCAGTCAGGGGGGCGGATAATCGCCGTCGGGACAACTTCCGTCCGGACACTCGAAAGCACGGCGGATGGCCGCCGCATCCGTTCTGTTCAGGGGCACACGCGGCTGTTTATTCGGCCCGGCTATACATTCAAAATCGTGGATGCCATGATCACCAATTTCCACTTGCCGAAATCTACATTGCTGGCACTGGTGGGGGCTTTTGCCGGCCTGGACAGAATTCTCTATGCCTATCAGCATGCTATCAAGCAACAATACCGCTTTTATTCCTACGGCGATGCCATGCTGATTTGCTGAATTCAGACGACTATCTATGCAGTGATAGTCTATCTTTACAAAACTATCTGACCATAATTCCTATTCCTGCAGCGGCTGTTATCTTCTGGAAGCCAGTGAACGGCGTACCGATTTTTTTGTTTTCTGATTATCCGTCTCTGCATGTCCTTCCAGAACTTTCATGGATTTTTTTACATCCGCCACCTTCAGAACTGCGGTTGTGCGTCCGCCTCTGGCACCGGCTGTGCAGTACGCATAAGAGATATTGATATGAGCTTTGGCTAATTTGTTGGTCACATCGGCAAAGGCTCCGGCATGATTGGGCAGATTGACGCATAAAACCTGTGTTTCGCTGAATTGCATGTTCATTCGCTGGAGAATGGAGCGTATCTTGTCCGATCCGCTGCCGACCAGCCGCAGTACCCCATGCTCAACAGAATCCATCATTGTCATTGCAACAATGTTGATTTTTTCTGCCGCCAGTACATTCAGCAATTGAGCCAGCACACCGGGCTTGTTAACCATAAAGATTGAGAATTGCGTGTCTAAATGCATGGCATTATCCTTTCACATAGAATCCCAGGTTTGCCTTCGTCCTTAAAAACCGAATCCGTTCGTCAGACCGATTTATTGGATTCCCTGCAGCTGCAGTGCAGCTGCCGCTGCGGCGGAATTTTCATAAAATTCAAAGAGCTTATCCAGATGGGTAATACGGAATACACGTATCAGCTGAGGATTGATCCCGCAGATAAGAAGTTTGCCGCCGGCCTCTTTCATCCTCCGCCACAAGTCCACCAGCAGCCCCAGCATTTGTGATGAAAAAAAACGCACATTGGAAAAATCAATTATCATTTTGGCGGGATGCTGCTTGCAGACAAGAGCACGAAGGATATCGGCAATTTTCTCCATTTCCCCCATGCTCCCAATGGATGACTGCCGGAACAAAACAATCCATATATCCTCACGGGTCGTAATGTCCAGCAATTCGTTGTCATTTCTCTGATTCAAGAAATACTCCGTCTCATCCATCGCTGTTTCTATCAATAGTATACCAATCTTTCCGCTGTTTGTCAAACATTAAACAGCACTTCGCATCTGGCCAATCCTGTCCGGCGATGTCTTCCAGCAGGCTGCCCAATGCTGACCTTGCTGGTCTTTGGCTTCCAGCTGCTGGGTTTCTTCTGCACACCGTTTTTCGGCCATCGGGCAGCGGGGGTGAAAAGGACAGCCCGATGGGGGATTGGAGGGGCTGGGCACCTCGCCTTTGAGGACAATGCGTTTTTTCTGCCGGCTTGGATCTGGCTCGGGGATAGCACTGAGCAGCGATACCGTGTAGGGATGGAGGGGATCTGCATAGAGTGTATCCCGATTAGCATACTCGACAATATGCCCCAGATACATTACTGCGACCCAATCGCTGATATGCTCGACCACAGCCAAATCATGAGCAATAAACAGATATGTCAGATTCAGCCGGCTCTGCAAATCCTGCAGCAGGTTGATAATCTGCGACTGAATAGATACATCCAGCGCGCTGACCGGTTCATCACAGATAAGAAACTTCGGATTCAGCGCCAATGCCCGTGCCACGCCGATGCGCTGCCGCTGACCGCCGGAAAACTCATGGGGGTAGCGGTTGAGATGCTGTGCTGACAGCCCCACCTGTTCCATCAGTTCCACAATCCGTTGACGCCGCTGCTTGGCGGACATAGAGCGATGAACGATCAGCGGTTCGCCGATTATATTTTCTACCGTCATCCGCGGATTTAAGGAACCAAACGGATCCTGAAACATCATCTGGACATTCTGCCGGAAGTTTTTCATCTCTCCAGCCGACAGGGAAAAGACATCCATTTGGTCAAAGATAAAAGTCCCTTGTGTCGGCGGAATCAGCCGCATCAGTGTCCGCCCTACCGTGGTCTTGCCGCAGCCGCTTTCGCCCACCAGCCCGAGTGTCTGCCCTTGCCGAATTGAAAAACTGACACCATCGACGGCCTTCACCCAGCCGACAGTGCGGCTGAAGATGCCGGCCCGAATAGGAAACCAAGTCTTTAAATCCTTGACCTCAACCAATGTTTTGGATGGTTCTTTCATCACTTCCGTTTTCAGCGTTAACAGCTGAATTCCTATGTTGAATTTCTGCCCTTGAAACTGCTGTCATACCCTTCTGCATACCAGCAGGCCGCACAGCGGCCGGGGGATACCTCCCGCAGGGGCGGTTCTGCTGTCCGGCAGCGGGTATCCTTGCAGCCGACAGGACAGCGCGGATGAAACTTGCAGCCGGCTGGAAAATGGAGGGGGTTGGGAACAGCGCCTCCGATAACATCCAGACGGTGCTTTCTGGCACCCAGCCGCGGCAGCGAGCGCAGAAGGCCCTGTGTATAAGGATGAAGCGGCTTTTCGAACAACTCTTTTGCACACGCTGTTTCCACAACCCGCGATGCATACATCACAACGATATCGTCTGCATTCTCGGCAACCACTCCAAGATCATGCGTAATGAGCATAATGCTCATGCCGCTTTCCTGACGCATCCGGCGGAGCAAATCCAGAATCTGTGCCTGAATGGTAACATCCAAGGCAGTCGTCGGCTCATCGGCAATCAGCAGACTGGGCCAGCAGCACAGTGCCATTGCAATCATGACCCGCTGACGCATCCCTCCGCTCATCTGATGGGGATACTCGCGGACCCGCCGCTGCGGATCTGCAATGCCGACCTTGCGCATCATATCCACCGCAATATCCCACGCTTCAGAACCGCTCTTTTTCTGATGCAGCCGCACAGCCTCCACAATCTGGTTGCCGACAGTAAAAACCGGATTCAAGCTGGTCATCGGCTCCTGAAAAATCATCGCAATATCGTTGCCCCGAATCTGCCGCATCCGGCTTTCGGCCGCATCGAGAAGCGATTCACCCTTGAACACAATCCGCCCTTCGACAATCCGGCCGGGCGGCCAAGGAATCAGACGCATAATCGACAGCGCTGTAACACTCTTGCCGCAGCCGCTTTCGCCGACTACCGCCAGCGTTTTGCCGGCAAGAATATCAAAGCTGACATCCTGCACCGCCTTGACCAGCCCCTGCTCGGTATGAAAATGAGTCGTCAGGTTCCGCACCGACAGCAAAATGTTATTGTTTTCACTCATTCCCGGTTTTTTCAGCAGCTGCTGCCGTCTCCAGCAGCATTGCAGACCCTGCTGAGCATGTTCACCCTTTCTTTCAGTCTGTTCTCAGTTTGGGATCAAGGCAGTCCCGCAAAGCATCGCCGAAAATATTCAGTGCCAGCGAAAGAACAAAAATTGCAGCTGTTGCGGCGGCCATTTCCCACCACACATTGCGCGCCAGTTCCGTTCTGGCCGCATCAATCATCGCCCCCCAGCTGGGCTTATCCGTTTCGCCCAATCCCAGAAAACTCAAAATCACTTCTGCGTGAATAAAACTGACAAACCGCAGGGAAAAATCAATGATAATCACATGAAAGACATTCGGCAGCAGATGCTTGAAGATAATCCGCCCGTTGGAGCAGCCCAGCGCCCGGGCCGCCAGCACATACTCGCTTTCCTTGCGTTTGATAACCTCGCCGCGGATCAGCCGGCAGATACCCACCCAGCTGGTCAGGCCCAAGGCCACATAAACGGCTGTCACCCCTTTCAGTTCAACTCCAAAGAATGTCTGGCTGCGCAGCACAACCGCAAAGGCCATAATCAAAATAATCCCCGGAATCGTACCGATGGTGGTATAAAGCCAGACAATCAAATCATCTATCCACCCCCTGAAATAACCGGCAGCAGCACCAAGGGGAACGCCAATCAGGATGCTGATAACAGAGGCAAACAGGGCAACGGTGATGCTGGTCTTGGCGCCGTAGATTGTCTTGCGCCACGTAGATTGCCCGAGGAAATCGGTCCCGAAAAAGGTCCAGCCGCGCTGGGCTTGGGTTTGCCCTTCGGGCATCCACGCATATACCGTCCATGGCTTTTGATACGACGGCCCAACTGCTTGACGCCAGTCAAACAAGGGTATTTTCCAGCCGGCCGCCTCGCTCAGATACACCAGAACAGTCAGCAGAACATACACCATCACTACGCCGAAACAGACCATTGCCAAACGCCGCTTGCGCAGACGTCGCATGCCGTCAGCCCACAGGCTTCGGCCTTTAACCGGCTGGTCGGCAGATACGGCTGTTGGCTGACTGTTATTCAAATTTAATCCTCGGATCAACCCATGCATAGCAGAGATCGGCCACCAGCGTAAAAAAGGCAATCAGCAGGG
>JAGPMT010000015.1 GCA_018052735.1 Phycisphaerae bacterium
GGTTGGAACAAACTTTACACCCGCCGACAGCCATTGGCAAAATACTTAACATTCCTGAAAGAACCGCATGCGGCAGAATATTCATTTACTGTGTCCGGTTCAGCAGCTCCCTTGCCAGCTGCCGCAGGATATCAGCCTGAGGGCCGAAATCCTCAACGGCAGCGATTGCCTGACAAGTCAGCTTTTCAAAAATTTCACGTGATTTTTCTGTACCGACCAATGCCGGATAAGTCAATTTCCCCTGAGCGGCATCCTTGCCGGCGGTTTTTCCCAGCTGGGTGCTGGTGGCTGTAATATCCAGCAGGTCGTCAGCAATCTGAAAACCCAGACCAATTTTCATTCCATATTCCAGCAGCGTCTGAATCTGGCGGTCGGACGCCCGGGCAGCAATCGCCCCCAAGGCCGCCGAAGCAGCAAACATCGCACCCGTTTTGTTGGTATGAATGTATTCCAGCGAAGCCAACGTGCCGCCGGTATTGGCATACTGCATATCAGCCGCCTGTCCGGCTATCATCCCCGACGGTCCTGCCGCCCTGCTGAGCGTTCGAATCATCCGCACAGCAATCTCGGCATCCTCTATCTTTTCCGACAAGATTTCAAAGGCCAGCGTCAGCAGCGCATCGCCGGCCAGAATCGCCGTGGCCTCATCAAACTGTTTATGGCAGCTTGGCCGCCCCCGCCGCATATCATCATTATCCATCGCCGGCAGATCGTCATGAATCAGCGAATAGGTATGTACCATCTCCACCGCAGCCGCAGCAATCTGTGCATCGCGGTTGAGCTTGCTGGCAACGGTTTCGCATGTCCACATCACCAGAGCTGCCCGGATGCGCTTGCCCCCGCTTTGAAGCATATAGTCCATCGCCTCCCGCAAACGCACCGGGATTCTGTCCTGCTGGCCCAGCAGTTCAGCCAGCACTTGGCCTGTCAGGTTTGCTTTGTCTGCCAGCGATGCCTTAAATGTTTCTGGATTGTTCTGGTTTTGTGAAGTTTGAATATCCATCTGTGTCTATCCTGTCAGAAATTCCTGCAAATTATTATATTCCGCTGAAAGGATATTAACAGCAAAAACAACTGATTTTTTACCAGATATGCTCCCTCGATAAAGTACTGGCGACACCGATTTCTCTTGTATCCAGCAGAAGAATCTGTTATCCTTTTAGCAATTACAATAAAATCTCACAATGCAGAAGCAATCTCGAATACGTTTTTTCTGCGGTATGCTGGCCGTTCTGGTGTTTGCACAAGGACTAGCGGATGGCTTGGAGGATTCTTTTTTAAAAAACCATAAACTTCCGGCCGCACCTTATGCCTTTAATGACGACTATATCTCTCCAGTTTATTGCGACTCGGCAAGTTTCCAGACGCGCAGTCAAAACCTGTCTCACCAAGTTTGGGCTTATAATGCTTGCTATGTGTTTGCACGTTTTCAAGCCAATATACCCCTAACTATTTCCAATTATTGGTTACCTCGGCACGTCAAAATCAATCCCACGTCCCTTTTAGCACTCAATTGCATGCTCAACGTGTAATCTCTCCGGATTCCCAACATTGTATTGTTCGCTGAAACGGCAATTTGCTGATTGCTGTTTACGAAAAAGGTGCAAAAAACTGTTTGGTTATCAGGAGATATTATGTCATCAACACATGTTTCTTTACAGGACAAAATTGGATACATTCGAGAGCTTTTAAGTTCAGACCAAACCGAAAAGGCCCTGCTGTTTATTGATAAAAACGGCACTCAGAATCAGGAAATGAAAAACGCCCTCGGCGTATGTCTGATGCGTGCAGGCCGTATCGAGCAGGCCGTCACTGTGCTGCGGGATTTGGTATTTCAAAACCATATCTGCATCCCTGATGAGACTCCGCCGCTTTATCAGGCCAACTACGCTACGGCATTGCTTCTGCAGAATTACAATCAGATGGCCATCGAAATTATTAAAAGAATTCCTGTCAACTCTCATCCGTATGTCGCACAACTGCATCAGGCCATAGGCCAATGGCAAAAATCCCTGCCTCTTCTGCGTCAGATGCAGTGCCTGCTGGGTCTATACCCTTCGGGCTGCCGTGTGCCTATGGATTTCAAGCCCGGGTGTATATAGTTGATGTTTTCAAATGTAAAAATGTTGGATACAATTGCCAACTGAATAAAGGATAATAAACAATGACTGCAGCAATAACCAATCATCTCAAGCGAAGGATTTTGTCGGGATTCTTCGTAGTATTGCCGCTGTTTATAACGGCGGTTATCCTGAAATTTCTTGTAGGCATTATTACGGACATGCTGTCACCTGTGCTGCTTTGGATATTCCTCAATATTCCAGTCTGGATTAAAACACATGTATCGCTGGCAATTCTTATTGCGGCCATCTACCTGCTGGGATTGACAACCGGACATCTTGCCGGCCGCTGGCTGGTGAATCGAATTGATCAGATGCTTCTTAGCATTCCTTTTCTGAATGCCATTTACGGCTCATCACGGGATGTAGTCCGGATTTTCCTGAATCCTGAACGGCAGGCGGCATTTAAAGAAGTGGTTCTGGTTGAATTTCCCGCCCCCGGTCTGGGAGCATTCGGATTTATCACCGGCCAAATCATCAATCCGGAAGGCCAATCCTGCTACAAAGTTTTTATCCCCACAACCCCAAATCCCACAACGGGTTTTCTGGAAGTGATTGAACAATCGCGGGTAATCCGCTGTCCAATGACTGTCGAAGAGGGCATCAAAATAATTATGTCAGGAGGAATTCTCGGCTCTGAAACACTCCAGCCGAAAATCAACTCTATGGAGAGAAAACAGGAGACATAAAAAAATGATTCTTGCCGGGCTTTTAATCGGAGGTCTTGTATTCTTGTATGCAGGGGCTGAACTGCTGGTCAAGGGAGCTGTCGCTATCGCTCAGCGTCTGGGAGTCGGACCGCTGGTAATCGGGCTGACCATTGTGGCATTCGGCACGAGTATGCCGGAGCTTGTAGTCAGCATACAGGCGGCACAGGATGGCGCGGGCGACATCGCTGCTGCCAATGTTATCGGATCCAATATTTTCAACATTGCCTTGATTCTGGGACTGGCGGCTGTTATTTGTCCGATTCGCATCACAGCACAGCTTGTCAAGGTCGATATTCCGATTCTGATTGGTGTTTCTCTGCTTTGCATTCTTCTGCTGGCCGACCGGCATCTGTCTCGATTGGAAGGGGCTTTTCTGTTTGCGGGCATTATTGCCTATACCGTTTTTGCCTTTTATCAGGCCCGTCAAAAGCCCCCTCAAACCGTTCTTCAAGAGGTCGAACAGATGCTCAGCCGCCAGAAAACCAGTCAACTGACACCGTTCGGACTTCCAGCAGCAGGGGCAATAGCTGGAGGGTTGGTTCTTCTGGTAGCCGGTTCAAAAATGCTGGTCAGCGGCTCTGTCCGGCTGGCACATCTGCTGGGATTGTCAGAAGCAATTATCGGCCTGACCATCGTCAGTGCCGGAACCAGTCTGCCCGAATTGGCCACTTCGATTGTTGCGGCGGTGCGTCGTCAGCCCGATATATCTGTCGGGAATATTATTGGTTCCAATATCTTCAATATTTTAGCAATTTTAGGACTTTCCTCCTTACTGATGCCGTACTCTGCCCCGGGCATCACCAATGTTGACCTGTGGGTTATGACGTCTATCACCGCACTTTGCCTGCCGCTGATGTGGAGCCGCTTTATTCTGTCCCGTCTGGAAGGCGGTTTTATGCTGATCTGTTATGGAATCTATCTGGCCTATTTATGGCCTAAATAGCCCTTGTCCAGAGTGCGGCAGGTGCTTAAGAGGCTTGCAAAAGAAGTGCAGCTGCATCCGGAATTTTACTATCGCCAAACCGTCGGCTTTCCAGTAAAATGCCTGCCTGTCAGTCAATGAACTCTATGTCAAGCAAAACACAAAAAATTCTGATTCTGGGGGTGACAGCGTCGGGTAAAGGTGCATTGGCCCACGAGCTGGCCTCTGCGCTGGGCGGAGAAATTATCAGCGTCGATTCAATGAAGGTCTATCGGCGAATGGATATCGGTACGGCCAAACCGCCTCTGGAAAAACGCCGGCTTATTCCGTACCACCTGATTGATGTTGTTGAACCCAGCGATTCGTTCAGTGTGGATAGATTTCTTAGTCTGGCCGAACAGGCTGTTGCGGATATCCAGAGCCGCCAAAAATCCGTAGTAGCTGTCGGCGGAACAGCGATGTATATCAAAGCGCTGCTGTATGGACTGTTTGAAGGACCGGGAACTGATGAAAATATTCGACAAAAGCTGAAGCAGCAGGCCGCCGCCGAGGGGCTGGAATTGCTTCACAAACGGCTGGCGGCAGTGGATGCCGAGGCCGCCGGCCGGATACATCCTAATGATGAAAAACGCATTATCCGAGCGCTGGAGGTGTTTGAACTGACAGGAAAACCGATATCGCATTTCCAAAAACAATGGAACACGCCGCATCCGCCCGAAGGCTGGCAGATATTCGGCTTAAGACGACCGAAGGAAACGGAAAACCGACGGATGAATGCCCGCGTAAAGAGAATGGTTGACCAGGGATTGCGCGAGGAAGTTGCGGCCCTGCTGGCCGAGCCGAAACCGCTGAGCAAACAGGCCTCGGCCGCCATCGGCTATGCAGAGATGATTGCACATTTAAAAGGACAGATAGACTTGGATGAAGCCGTCGAGCAAATCAAAATCAATACCCGCCGCTTTGCCAAAGCCCAGCGAACATGGTTCAAAACATTCCGCGGCATCCGCTGGCTTGACATTGAACAAGAGGGCACTGTGCAGACCATACTGGAAAAAGTGCTGGAGTTAATGGATACACAAGTATGAATCACTATAAATTGGAATTGATTTCTTCGCATATTGCACCGTGGGAGCCTAAGAACAGCCTGTCCCGTCAGATAGCTGTGCTGATGAGCGGCGGTGTTGACAGTTCCGTTACAGCCCATTTGCTGCATCAGGCCGGCTGGGACGTGCTGGGCATTACAATGCGCATCCCCACAGTCTGCCGCACTGATAAACGGGGCTGCTGCGGAGCAGAAGCAGCGTATGTGTGTGCCCAGCTGAAGTTGCCCCACTATTTCGTGGATGTAACTGCTCCGTTTAACGAGTTGATTATCGACCGCTTTCGCACTGAATACCGCAGGGGGCGAACTCCAAATCCCTGCGCTGACTGCAATAGGCTTTTGAAATTTACCCTTATGTGGGATTTGGTAGAAAAAGAATTCGGCATTCGGCATCTTGCCACCGGACACTATGCCCAAGTATTGCACACCCCCCATGGACCGCGCCTTCGGCGGGGACACCATCACGCAAAAGATCAAAGTTATTTCCTATACGGCATCCCGCGGCGGCGGCTGGCTGATTTTGTACTCCCGCTGGGGCAAATGACCAAAGAGGAGGTTCGCACAATCGCCCGAAACATCGGCATCGGCGTAGCGGAAAAATCCGAGAGTATGGAACTTTGTTTTGCCGGCGAAGGCAATTATCGCGCTGCTCTGCTTGAAGGGGATAAACCCGGCAACCTGCTGGATATCCGCGGCAACATCATCGGTACGCACAAGGGCATTGCCCATTACACTCTGGGCCAGCGGCGCGGTCTGCACTATGCAGCAGGAAAACCAGTCTATGTAGCAGGCATTGACGCCGAACACAATACCGTCACTCTGGGTACGCGTGAAGAAATCAGCCACACGATCATAACAGCCGGCGAAGTCAATATCCTCATCCCTGAACAGATTAAGACCGGTCAAACACTTTTCGGCAAACTTCGCTCATATGGCCCCGTGCATCAATGCCAAATCACAGAATTTGATGACATTCATCTGACCGTCCGATTTGAAAAACCTCAGTTTGCCCCCTGTCCCGGGCAGAAGCTGGTTCTCTATAACACCGACGAAGACATCGTCGCCGGCGGAACTATTGAAGCGTTTCAGTAACACTTCTGCCGCCTTCCGAAATCGCCCCTAAAATTCCACAATTTTTTCTTTCTGCGGCAGGCCGTCCAATTACGGTGCCAAATAAAAATATATAAATGGTATAAGGTTTATCGTGTATCCAGCCGAATGCCTTTGGATTGGACATTTGTAAAAGAAAAACATATAATGGCTGATTATGACTCAAGGCGGTAATAATCTGTTCAGCGAAGGAGAGCGGAAAGCTCTGGAAAAGCAGGCACCGCTGGCAGTACGGATGCGTCCTGCTGTACTGGACGAATTTGTTGGACAAGAACATTTTGCCGGTCCCGACAAGCTGCTGAGGCGAATGCTCGAAGCAGGCAATGTTACCAGTTTAATTTTCTTCGGCCCGCCGGGAACCGGCAAAACGACTTTGGCACGCATTGTTGCCGGCTCAATTCAGGCAACCTTTCATTATCTCAGCGCACCGGCGGCTTCGGTAAAAGATGTACGAGATATCATAGCACAGGCTACCGACCGGCTGCTGACCAGCAAACGCAAGACTCTGCTTTTTATCGATGAAATCCATCGTTTTAATCGTGCCCAGCAGGATGTATTGCTGGATGATGTTGAAAACGGCATCATCACGCTTATTGGAGCAACAACAGAAAACCCGTATTTCAGTGTGAATTCCCCTCTTATTAGCCGCAGCACTGTATTTGAATTTCAGCCGCTTAGCAAAGATGCCATCTTGACCCTGCTTGGCCGGGCACTGGCCGATAAGGAAAAAGGGCTGGGCAAAATGGCTGTTGACGCCGACCCAGAGGCGCTGGAATTTCTGGCAGAAATCTGTGACGGCGATGCGCGGAAAGCCCTGACCGCTCTGGAAGTAGCTGTAATGTCTCAAGCCCGCAGTAGTACCCCTATCAAACTGACTGTTGAGATTGCCAAAGAGTCCGTACAAAAAAAGGCCATCGCCTATGACGGCACGGGTGATACACATTATGATCTTGCCAGCGCTCTGCAGAAATCGATGCGGGGCTCGGATCCGGATGCCACAGTGTACTGGCTGGCACGAATGATTGCAGGAGGGGAAGATTTGCGGTTTATCGCCCGGCGAATCGCAGTTTGCGCAGCAGAAGATGTGGGCAATGCCGATCCTACTGCGACAATTTTAGCGGCTTCAGCCTTGCAGATTGCCGAATTTGTAGGCTTTCCCGAGGCGCAGCTTCCGCTAGCACAGGCGGCTATTTATATTGCTTGTGCACCCAAATCCAATGCCTGTGCAAACGCCATTTGGCAGGCCGTATCGGATGTGCAGTCGGGCAGGACTATTCCTGTGCCGCCTCATTTGCGGGATGCTCACTACGCCGGAGCTAAAAAACTCGGTCGCGGTTTGGATTACAAATATCCCCATCAATCACAGACAGGATACGTAGAACAAGACTATCTTGGTCAGAAACTGGAAAAACCTTATTATCGGCCCAAAAATATCGGCAGAGAAAAAATCATCGCGGAATATTTACAAAAACTCAAAAATCAGGTACAACAGTATCAGCGGCAGGCAGAATCCGAAACGGACTGACAATTAAGGTAATTCAGGATGGATAAAAGCGCATTGCGGCAGAAGCTCAAACAGCAGCTGATGCAGATGAGCAGGGAAGAGATCATCGCCAAAAGCAAAATAATCTGCGATTATGTAATAGGATCGGAGGTGTTCCAGAAGGCATCGGTGGTAATGGCGTTTTTGTCTCTGCCGCATGAAGTCGACACCACGCCGCTGATTTTGGCTGCTTGGCAGCGCGGCAAAACAGTAGCGGTGCCGAAAATTTCGTGGCAGCAGCGCCATATGATACCCGTAGAGATTGCCTCTTTGGAGACAGGTCTGAAAACCGATGAGCACGGCTTGCGGAATCCCATCGGCGGCATACCTGTCCCATTTGATGAAATTGACTTGGTGATTACGCCGGGATTGGGGTTTGATGCCGAAGGCAATCGGCTCGGCCGGGGCGGGTCTTACTACGACAATTTTTTTACCAGCAATAAAATCACTGCTGCCCGCTGGGCTTTGGCCTTCAGCCACCAAATATGCCCGGCAATACCCCATGACGACAGTGATGTGCCGGTAGATGCGGTGGTAACTGAAAACGGAATTATCCTATGTAAACGAAACTGATAAGGAGGTCTATTTTGACAGCACGAGAATATCGGCCTTATCCTACACGCAAACAGCAGAAAGACCGCACTTTTCGGATCATTGCCATAGCACTGATTGTTCTGATTGCGGCGGCTGTAATTTTCATCCAGCAATGGAAAAACAAACAGCCCCACTCTGTTCCGGATGAGGTACAGAAGGTTTCACTCGACAACGTTCTGCCGGCTAAGCCGGCAGCTGCGCCGGCCGAGCCGCAGCGTGTTCTTAATCCATCGGTGGCGCTGAAAACAGAATCCGTCCCGCCTGCAGTTCCTTCGCCGACACCCGCTGAGCCGGCCAAAACCGCTGTCTCTGGAACAGCAGTGCCGACAGAATCGGTCAAGCCGGCTGAACCGGCGGCTGTACCCAAGCCGGCAGAAACGGTAACAACCGTTCAGATTCCGCAGGATGTTCTGACAGCCGCCAGTGCCGATACGGGACAAACCAGTGAAAAAGCCAAGGAAATTATCAAGCAGGCAACTGAGCTTCGGGATGCCGGAAAGGTCATTTCCGCCCGTGATTTGCTCAATGACGCACTGAATATGCAGTTAAGTCCGGTGATTCGTTCGGCTGTAAAACTGGAATTGTCCAAACTGGCGCAAAAATGGCTCTTCAGTCCGCAGATATTTCCCGATGACAAACTCACCGGCCAGTATTTGGTGCAGCCCGGCGATTTGCTTCAGGATATCGCCAGAGACCATAAAGTCCCCTTTGAGATTCTGATGGAAATCAATGGCATTTCGCGTCCGGAACTCTTGCAGGCAGGCAAAAAAATCAAGGTCATCAACGGTCCCTTTAATGTAGTAGTTTACAAGAAAAGTTTCACCATGGACCTGTATCTGCAGAACAAATACATTAAAACCTACCGTGTCGGATTAGGCAAAGAAGAGCACGAAACGCCTGCCGGCCGCTGGCGAGTAGCCAAAGGCGGCAAGCTCATCAAGCCCACCTGGACAGATCCCGACACCGGCAAGCGTTATCTGGGAACAGACCCCGATTACCCGTTGGGGTCGCGCTGGATTGCCATCGAGGGGATCGATGAAAACACCCGAAACCGGACAGGCTTTGCCATTCATGGAACCAAAGAGCCGGAAACCATTGGAACGCGTTCTTCCCGGGGGTGCATCCGGCTTCATAACGGCGAAGTAATTGAAGTGTATAATCTGTTGTATCCGGGCATTTCAGAAGTATTAATTGAGGAATAAAAGCCGCTGCAGCCCTGTTCATACAGGACATCCTGCAAATTTATCAGGACAGCTTCAAATACGAGATGATAAGGAAAACACTCAACCATAGAAATATCCGCTACTGGGCGCTCATTGTTTCGGTGGGTGTGCATTCAGCGGCGCTGGCATTTTTTACCAGCGTTAGGTTGTCCGGCCGCATTTCGCAGGCAGCTGTGAAACCTGCTATCTCGCTGCAGGCCATTGAGCATATTGTTCAGGAATCCGGGCCTCGCCCAAAACCACAGGTCGAGCCGATCCATACTGCTGCCGCACCCTGTGAAGAGCAAAAGCCGCCCATGCCGTCTCCTGCCGATTCTGCTGTGCCGGCCCAGCAATCCCAGCTGCCATCCGAATCAGCGGCACAGCCGACCGTGCCGAATGAGGTGGAGTTTTTCGGCCAAAAAAGCATCGTCCAGCGTATCTGTTATGTTGTGGACTGTTCCGGCAGTATGCACGGCCAAATGTACCGTGTACGGGAGCAGCTGAAAGAGTCCATCCTTAAACTCACTGCGCATCAGGCTTTTTGTGCAGTTTTCTTTATGAACGGGCAGACAATTCTGGCTACCGGCCAGGGGCAGCTCCAAGCCGCAACAGTACCTGCCAAATTGCAGGCGCTGAACCTAATTGAATCGGTTCGGCCGGCCGGTTCGGCCAATCCAGCCGCAGCACTGCGTTACGCCATGCAGCTAAAAGATGCATCCGGCAGCGGTCCCGAACTTATTTATTTCTTAACCGACGGATTTGACTTTAACCTGCCGCAGTCTGCCCATTTTGCCGACGAGTTTACGCAGATGCATCAAACGCTTGCACCCGCTGCGGTCGTGCATGCAATCGGCTTCTGGCCGCAGCCGCAGGACCGCAAAACGCTTCAGCAGCTTGCTAACAGCACCGGCGGGGAATATATTGAAGTTAAGTAAACAATCGTCATCAAAAAACAACCAGTAAATTTCTGATAAAGTGCGGCCATATCCGCTTGAAATATTAGGACAACAGGATGTTTTGGAATGCAGAACAGGTCGTTTTAGGGCAAGCTGAACCTACCCAATCGGCAGCAACGCTGTATCATCAATTTTTTACTGCCGGCGGTCCGATTGTATGGTTTATCCTGCTGCCGATGTCAATTTTTACCCTGTATTTAGCTATTGATCTGCTGATTGTTATTCGCCGCAGCCGTCTTCTGCCGCCAGCCATTAGCAGCGACATTGCAACGTACGCAGTCCGGTACGGCATTGGCGCTTTGTCAGGCCGTTTATCGGGGCAGCCAGACCTGCTGAGCCGTTCGCTGCTGCGGGCATTGGAGCGCAGCCGGCAGTTCGGCGGGCAAGTTGAGTCCATTCATCAGTTTGCCGCTGAAGCCCTTCAAGAGCAGGGCATAAGTCTTTTACGGAAAGCCCAGTGGTGTCAGATTATCGGCTCTGTGGCTCCAATGGTCGGCCTGTTCGGCACTGTTTACGGGATGATACGGGCGTTCAATCTGCTCGGACAGGGCGGGGAAGGTCCCCGCTATGAGCTGCTGGCCGAGGCTATTTCGATTGCCCTTGTTACAACCTTCTGGGGCCTGCTGGTAGCAATTCCGGCGCTGTTTGTGTACGGCGTTTTTCAAACACGCATCGAGGCGTTTGTAAGTGAGGCAGCAACGGAACTGGAAGCTCTCCTGGGACGCATCTTCGAAACCAGCGGCATCTTCCAAAACGAACTCGGCCGACAGGAATCCTCGGCTGCTCAGACCAAAAAAATGCCGGATAAAAATCCCAGCCGGCCGAGCTCCCAGCAAGCGCTGACCGCTGAGGTGCAGAAATGAAACGCCTTTTGCTGCACAATCGACCTTTTGAAACTGAACTGTTCGACATGACACCCGTTATTGATGTAGTCTTTCTGCTGATTATCTTCTTTATGCTGGTCTGTCAATTTATTGCTGCTGAACAGCTCAAGGTCAGTCTGCCGGACCAAATTAAAACCGCCCAGCCGCAGGAGACTGCCGCCAATCTTCCTCTAACCATTACGGTTCTGCCTGCATCGGAAGGCCGGATTCTCTGCGCTGTCGGAAGCCAGAAGCTTGCCGATGTGCAAGGTGAGGATCTTGCCCGTCTGATTTGTGTAGCTGTGGATGAATCGCTTGCAGCTCATGCAGGAGGCAAGACCGTTCATCTCCGCTGCGACAAATCCATTCAGTTCGGGCAAATCAAGTATATTCTGTCTGGCATTGCCCAAAGCCGCGCTGACAACCTTGACTGGGCTGTACTGACCGAACCCTAACAAACCCCTCCTTGACCCGTTATGTATGAGCTTGTCACAATCTGCATATCTCTGGGCCTGTTGGCTTTTCTGCTGCATCTCAAGATGCGGCTGGGACGGGCCATGCTGCTGACTGCATTTGCTTTGGCTGTGCTGCTGGGTACAGCACCGCATATGCTTTTGCAAACAGCTGCCCAAGAATGGAAAAGCAAACCGCTCGGTCAGACAACAGGGTATCTGTTTGTATCACTGACTACCCTGCTGACATTTGTAAATATATTGGGGATTGCCCTGACGCACACAGGCATATCCCAGCGGCTTCTGCCGTCGATACAGGGGCTGTTCCGCAGCCGGCGGGCAGCTCTGGCTTCTATTCCGCTGATGATGGGAATGCTGCCCACGCCCGGGGGGATTATGCTGTCGGCGCCAATGGTGCGGCAATTAGGCGATCAAATCGGCATCGAGCGCAGCCGTCAGGCAGCATTAAACTATCTGTTTCGTCACCAATGGGAGTCCGTCTGGCCGCTGTTTCCGGCCGTCCCCCTTATACAGGGAATGCTCGGCATAAGCGCAGCAGATCTGGTGCTGCACAATCTGCCGATTATGCTGTGCGGTACAGCGGCAGGCATTATTTTTCTTCTGCTGCCGGGGCTGCCGCCCAAGCAGATTGATATCAGACAGGAACGGTTTACAGACAATTTGGCCGGCTTTCTGCATGCCTTTTGGCCGATCGGCATAACAGCCCTGCTGTATGCAGCAGCAGGAATTACTCCAGCAGCAGGCATCATCGCCGTAACGGTTCTTTTCCTGATTCTTCACAAGGTCCGGTTCAAACAGTGGGTTGCCATCTTCAAATCAGGAATTGAATTTGATGTGGTTCTGCTTATTCTCGGGGCGCTTTTGTTTAAGCTTATCATTGAGTCCAGCCGCTCGGTGGACGCTGTGGTTTCTTTTCTGACGGCAATGCATGTGCCGCCGTTGTTTCTGGTGTTTTTTCTGCCGTTTTTGGTGGTATTTTTGACCGGCTTAACAATGCCCACAGCGGCTATTACTTTCCCATTTTTGGTGCCCTTTATCGGCACCGGTCCCGCAGCCAAGCTGGGCATTGAAACACTTGCCTTTTCGGGGATCATCTGCGGACTTGCAATGACTCCCATTCATTTATGTCTGTCGCTTTCGGCAAGCTATTTCGACACCTCATTGCTGCGCATCATAGGCCGTATGGCAGGCCCGATTGTTTCCATTGCTGCTGCCGGCGCTGTTATGGCGCTGATGGCTGGCTGAATTCAAAAGTACCGCTTGGTACCGGCGGCTGGAGATAGTCCCCCAGTCACGCTTCGACAGCCTATCCAGTCAAAGACTACTTGGCCGGAATTTTAATTTTAGAACCGACAACTAAAGTGCTGTCTTTCTTTAATTGGGGATTGAGTGCCAAGATTTCTTCATACCGGACACCGCTGCCAAGCTGCGATGCGGCGATTTTCCACAAACTGTCGCCCTCTTTAACAACATATTCAACTGCTGCTGTCTTTGGCGCTGCGGGTGTCAAACCGGCTCCGCTGCCGGCAGCAGAAACAGGCGAAGCAGAGGTGGATGGCTGTGAGGCCGCAACAGCAGATGTCTGCGCTTCTTCCTGACTTGTCTTATCCGCTTCCTTTGCCGGACGCTGCGCTTCGGCCTGAAGACGAGCAAGTTCAGCTGTTGCGCGAGCCAGATCATTCCGGGCTTGAGTAATCGTGCTATTGGCCCGGCTCAATTCGGTCTTGAGCCGTACTATTTCTCCCGAAGCCCGCTGAAGAGCATCCTCCGACTCGGTTTTTGTCTGCTGCATCTTTAGTTGGAGTTCTTCGATGGTTTTGGCGCTTTGGGAAAGTTTGGGTTTCATAATCAGAACACCCGCTCCCACACCGATACCGGCACAAATCAGTGCGATTATACTGACCGCTGCTACCTGTTGTTTCATATATTTGCTTCCTTAAAAAAGATAATAACAAGCCGGAATTGTACCCTCCTTTTATTCAGAAATCAACAGATATAATTAGCGCAAATTCGTCAATCTCAAATATCTTCTGCCGGCCATTCAAATCTATACTCGGCCGTCCATTTCCGGTCAGTCGTGATAGTAATGCATCCGACAGCGCTGTAGTCCGAACACAGCCAACCAAGCAGATATGCAGTCCCCTCTTCCTGAACTGACCCGACAGAACCTTCTTCTGTTTTACAATATTGTCCTCTGGCAATAAAGAACAGACGGCTTTTGTCTTTTCCCGCAGCATCTTCGTATGTCTTGGATACGCTGATATTGCCCTTCATCACCGCATTGATTTGGAAGTTTGTTGGGCCTTCGGTCCACGTACCGTTCCATTGGGCCACGATACGGCCATCTGTTTCAAAAGCCGCTGTAATCCGGCCGCGCGGAGATTGATTGCGGCTGACGGCAGCGGTTCTTTCAAACGGCCTGTCTATCTGGGCCTTGGGGGGACTGGGCATAGGAATACTCTGTCCCGGCCCTGCCAGCAGGTCCTCCAGAAGCCACGGCCGCTGCTCGAATGCCGCCGGCCGGCTGCTCTTGGGTTCGGGGGCAACAAAAACATCGATCTGCACAAAATACAACAGCATCAGAATGGCCGCTGCTATCAGTACAACCAGAAGTGCAAATCCCCTATATTGCTTCTTCCTGCCTGTCATCATCGGTTTGATGTTTCATTCGTAGTTTGACAGCACCCTCTTGGCGCTTTCGGCACTGATAAGGTTGGCCTCCAGCAGCGCCCCTACGGATTCGGCCATGGTACACATTCCGTATCTTTTGCCCGTATCAATAACTGTACGCAGATGATAGCCGCCGCGGTGGCGGATAATGTTTTTAACGCCGGCGGTATTAATCATGATTTCACACGCTACGCGCTGTCCGCCGCCAATCAGCGGAATCAGCTCCTGATGAATAATCCCTTGGAGAGTTTCTGCCAGCAGAAACCGAATGGTGTTTTCGCTGTCTTCCGGGGCGTAGCTTAATAACCGTTCTATCATCTTGTCAATGGAGATGATATGCAAAGTCGAAATCACCAGAATGCCGGTTTCAGCCGCTGTCAGTGCAATCTTAATGGTCTCGTAATCCCGCATCTCCCCAATGGCAATTACATCCGGATCCTGCCGCAAAGCCGCCCGCAGACCGCTGGAAAACGAGGCGGTGTCGCGCCCCACCTCCCGCTGACGAACAATTCCCTTTTTGTTGGCATGCAGATACTCAATCGGATCTTCAATCGTGACGATGTGCCGTTTTTGATGCTCGTTGATAAAATCAATCATTGAAGCCAATGTAGTTGTTTTGCCTTGGCTGGTGCTGCCGGTAATCAGAATGAGCCCTTTTTCCTTTTGCGCCAAGCTCTTGACAACCGGTGGCAGAAACAGTTCATCCGGAGGCCGGGGAGTGCCGTCCAGCACACGAATTGTTGCACCAACCGTACCATTGAAAAAACCCACATTAATGCGAAACCGCGATCCGTGATAAGCCAGCATCAGGTCAAAATCCAGCTGCTGCTCGAACTTGCGAATTTGTTCTTCTGTCAGCATTTCATAGCATATCTGGCGGCTTTTCCGGCGTTAAAATTTCCTCCGTCACCGGTTTAAGCTTGCGCCCAATACGAAACTGCACCGGTGCACCGGCACAAATGTGTATATCCGTAGCATGCTGGGCGATGGCAAAATCAAAAAGTTGATTGCGGTTTTGCATAAGCTTTTTCCCATTGACAACGCTCTAATTATACTCCATGCCGACCTAAAAGACAAATCCAATCCATTTCAACTGTTTAACCTTCAAGATGCATATCCCTTATGCCGCATCAAAGAATTGGGGCTGAATAAAATAAAAAACGGCTGTCTGGAATTGACAGCCGTTTAGAAAGTTTTTGCCAATAGTTGAATTGCGATCAGTAAATCTCCAGAATTCTTTTCTGTTATTCGTCGGTCTTGTCTGCCTTTTTGGAACGTTTGGACTCGGTTTTCTTCCGCTCCTGAACAACTTCTGTTTCCTCATGGCCTGTTTCCTTTTTGCGGGCGGGTTTTCGGGCAGACTTCTTCGGTGCCGGCTTCTTAAGCTTTTCCGGCTCGACCTCGCGGATTTTTGCGGTTTCGAGTATTTTGGCAATGCATTTTTCTTCCCGTACCTGTAACGCAAACTGTGCCAGCGATCCATCGCGGATAAGTTCTTCCCGCATCTTTTCCGGCCGACGCCCGCGCAGCGCAGCCACATAAGCAATATGCCCGTTGATTTCCTCTTCTGTTGCTGTAATTCCGTATTTATCGGCAATCTTGTCGAGAATAAAATACAACTTGAGCTGGTCGGCAGCATGCTCTTCCGAACCGGCCTTGAGCTGTTCCATTTGCTCATCTATCTGCTGGCGTGTCATACCCTGCATCAGCATATTGGTATACTGCCGCTGCAGAATCGAGAGGGACTGTTCGGCTACTACCGCTTCCGGCAGTTCAAAGTCCGTATTCTCACGGAGATAGGCATAAACTTGTTCACTCATTGCCGCACGTGCCTGACGTTCGGCACGAGCCGAAAGCTGCTCGCGGATGTTTTCCTTCAGCTCGTTTTCATCTGAAACGCTAAACCGGCTGAAGAACTCGCTGTTCATTTCGGCAGGCTCGAGCTTTTTGACCTCCTTAACGGTAATAGTCAGATCGACCTTCTTGCCGCGGTATTGCTCATTATAAAAAGTAGCAGGCACTTCGACTGTGGTTTTCTTTTCGGTACCGCTGACAGCTCCCACCAGCAGCGCATCCAAACCGTCCACAGGCACTGCTCCAACAAAACCAGTCCGACGGACAGAAATCTCAATGTTATCGTATTTGTCATGTTCAGGACTGCCTTCGGTAACAAGAATTACATCGGCCACCACCCGGTCTCCTTCTGCGGCAGGTCCGTCTTTGGGAATCCACACGCCGGCCTGCTTGCGCAAGCTCATCAATTCCTCCTCAACGCGTGCATCGGTAATATCTATTTTGGGCTTTTCAATTTCGATGCCTTCTAACTCCGGCAGGTCGAATTCCGGACGAACTTCAACCTCAAATTCAAACTTCATCGGCCCTTCTTCCGGCAGTTCAACCTTCTCATGGTCAATATCCGGATCCCGCAGAGCATCAATTTTATTATCTTTCAAGGCCGCTTCGCTGGCTTCGGCCATCAATTCCAGCTTGACTTGCCGGCTGATATCTGTTCCAAATCGTTTCTCCAAAAGGCGAATTGGGGCTCTCCCCTTGCGAAAACCGGGCAAGATGGCCTCTTTCCGAAGTTCCTTATATTTTTCATCCAATTTATCGTGTACAACTTCGGCCGGAATCTCAATCGCAACTTTTTTCTTGCACGGGCCGGCATCGCTGACAGTAACTACGTTGGGTATTTTTTCTTTGGTTTCTTCCGTTGTCTGGGTATTTTCCTGCGCCATTGATTTATTCCTAACTGCTTGTTATTTTGTAGTTTATAAAAATAAAAAAGGCCGGCGAACACAATTCGACGACCAAAAGCATCCCAAAACCCTTTCGGGCTTTACAAACGCTTATGCGACCAGCGCCAGGCCACTTTCAGCCGATACCTCGCAAAAGCTATGTCAATTTTTCAAGTACTTCTTTAACGCTTTACAACACTTAAATTCGTTTCAAAAAAGCGGGTGATGAGATTCGAACCCACGACATTCACGTTGGCAACGTGACGCTCTACCACTGAGCTACACCCGCATTACGAACCCCATACTATACATACTCCTGCACCAATTTCAACCCCCAAGCACAATTTTTTGAGATTTTTCTTTCTTTAAGTCCTCTAAACAGCCTTTGCCCCTTGCAGGGGCAATTTTTTACTTTATCGAAGGTAAAAACTTGAAAAGCCAAAGGCATCCCATCCCTAAGCCGAAAACGCATAAGCAGGGAATAGCACATATATTGGTCTTTACCTATCCGCTATGTCTGCATACTATATAATCTAACCAATTAAAAAATCACAAAGGCTTCAAATTGGCATAAATGACGCCGTTTTCGAAAAGTTTGGGAACTCTTCCAGAAACACTTTGGCCGCTTGTTTACACCCCATACACATATTTTCAATCCCACAACAAAATCAAATTCAATTGGACAATAATTGTTGTTGAAAAGGCGGCTCATGCTGTATAATCAGCGTGTAAAATAGATGTTACCGGAAGGGCAGCATTATGGTCAAACCGTTTTTTGATCTGCAGGCACACCAAACCACGGTTAAAACGGAAGTCATCGCTGGATTTACCACCTTTTTGACGATGGCTTATATCATCTTTGTCAATCCTAATATTCTGGCCGAAGCGGGGATGGATAAATCCGCCCTCATCGCCGTTACCTGCCTTGTTACGGCCGTTTCCACCATCGCCACAGGCCTTTTGGCCAATGCTCCCATCGCTATGGCACCGGGGATGGGACTGAACGCCTTTTTCGCTTATACTTTGGTTCTAACCCGTCAAGTTACTTGGCAGACCGCTTTGGCCGTTGTATTTTTATCGGGTTTATTCTTTCTGATTCTCACCTTGGCCGGACTTCGCAAAAAGCTGGTGGAAGCCATCCCCCAATCGCTGACTGCCGCTATCTCCGTCGGCATTGGACTGTTTATCACCTTCATCGGTCTGCAGAATCTCGGCCTTATTGTTGCGCATCCAGTAACGCTGGTAACTTCGGCACACTTAACGCCTACCATTCTTGTGGGTCTGGCCGGCTTGGCTGTCATGATAATTTTTGAAATGCGGCGGATTCCCGGTGCCCTGCTGATTGGAATTGCATTTTCAACCGCTCTCGCGGCGCTGTTGGGGTATATCAGCCTGCCGCAGAAGCTGGTTTCGATTAATATAAACATCCTGCCGACAGCATTCAAGATGGATTTTGTCGGTGCTTTGAAATGGGGGATGTTTTCGAGCATTTTTACGCTGATGTTTATTGATATGTTTGACAGCATCGGCACTCTGCTGGCGGTTGCCCCGCAGGCGAAGCTGGTAGATGCCGGCGGGAAATTCGAGAAACTGGATCGGCTGTTGACCATTGATGCGGCCGCCACAATGTTTGGTGCTGTCTGCGGCACATCGACCACCACCTCTTATATCGAATCTGCAGCTGGAATTGCGCAGGGCGGCCGGACCGGCCTGACTGCGGTAGTAACAGGGATTCTGTTTCTTGCAGCAATGCTGTTTGTGCCGCTGGCAGGCATTGTGCCTAATTATGCAACAGCGCCGGCGCTGATTATGGTTGGCCTGTTTATGACGCGGCAGATACGCCTGATTGATTTTTCCGATATGCAGCAGGGACTGCCGGCATTTATTATTATGGTGATGATCGCTCTAAGCTACTCTATCAGCACAGGACTGGCTTTCGGTTTCATTACCTATACGCTGATTGAGATCCTGACGGGAAAATTCCGTAACATCAAGCCGGCAATGTGGGTTATTGCCGTTCTATCGGTGTTATATTTCTGCGTTTAGACAAATTAAAGAGTAAAACAGTTCGGATTTTAATCGGTGTTTTGCTATTGGTTTTATGCAAATCTTGGCGGATTTTTTCGGATTTTAAGACGCATGAAAGCAAAACAGCAGGGAGGATTTTTTATGATGCTGAAGGTTACAAGTTCGGCATTTGAGCACAATGGAATGATTCCGGCTCAATACACCGCCGACGGCGAAGATATTTCACCTCCGGTTTCTTGGGAAGGTCTGCCGGAAGATACGCAAAGCATCGCGTTGATTTGTGACGATCCCGACGCTCCAATGGGGACATGGGTGCATTGGCTGGTATGGAATATCCCGCCGCAAATGACAGGGCTGGCTGAGCGTTTCCCGACCGATGCTCAGTTAGACAGCGGGATTCGCCAAGGCATAACCGATTTCGGCCAAAGCGGTTACGGCGGACCGGCGCCGCCGTCGGGCACACACCGGTACTTCTTCAAAGTCTATGCCCTCGATACAATGTTAAATTTGCCGGCGCAGGCAGACAAGCGTCAGCTGGAAAAAGCAATGAGCGGTCATATTCTGGCTAAAGGCGAGTTGGTGGGCAAATACTCCCGCAGACGCTGATAAGGTGCAGAACTAAAAAGCCAGATAGGGCTTGGCTTTTGCCAAGAGCTTTCCGGCCAGTCCAATATCTTCAATGCAGCAGATGCGGCCAGAGCGGCGCTGTTGGAGGATGCGGTTGACGGCTGCTGGACCTAGACCGGGTACACGGAGAAGCTCGAATTTATCGGCATGGTTGATATCAACAGGGTAAAAATCGGGGTGCATCTTTGCCCACGTCGTTTTGGGATCTTCAGTCAGCGAAAGCCGCCCATGGGCATCGAAAAGAATCTCGCTGTCCTTAAAACCGTATTTTCGCATTAAAAAATCAACCTGATAAAGCCGATGCTCACGGGTCAGGATGTCCTCTCGACTGGCGGCCTGCTCGGCAGGCAAATCCGGACTGCCCAAACCCTGCTGATAGGCGCTGAAATAAATGCGATCCAGTTTCAGCCGCTCATACAGGCCGCCCATATATCGGACAATCTGCCGGTCCGGTTCACCGGCAGCCCCGACGATAAACTGCGTCGTTTGCTTAACCCTGTGCCAGCGGGACCCCCGGGCAGTCAATCTGCTGATATGCTTTATTGGCTCGATAATGTCCCGTATATAATCTTTTCGGCTGGACACTTTGGACAAATATTCGGCACCCGGGGTTTCAATATTAAGCGATACCGCCGAAGCCAGAGACACGGCCTCATTGATAGCCGGAATGCTGGCACCGGGAATAATCTTCAAATGAATATAGCCCCTAAAGGCATGTCTGTTGCGCAGCAGACGGGCAATCGCATTGATGCGTTCCATTGTGGAATCGGCAGTACCGATGACTCCGGAACTCAAAAAAAGCCCGAAAACCTTGCCCTGATTATAATAATCCAGAAACAGGCGGACTATTTCATCCGGCGACAGACTGCATCTGCGTATGTCTTGATTTTCACGCAGCGGACAGTATTTGCAGTCGTTGGAACAGACATTGGACATCAATACCTTAAATAAACTGGCCCTGCCGCCGCTGGCGAGAGTTATAGGGTAAATCCATTTGCCCTCGCTGCTGCGTCTGCGATGCTCATCTTTGGTTGAGCCGCAGGCACAGGCCAAGTCATACTGGGCATCAGCAGAGAGAATCTTAAGTTTCTCGATGGTATCAGGTTTGCGGACAATTACTGTCATTAATCTATTTTATCCCAATGTCTGCACCTTCATTCAACTTGCTCTTTGTAATTCTATCGGCATTCTGCCGGCAAAAGCAATCCCCGATGCGGCAGTTTTTCCCATTTTTTCCGGGCTTTTTACAACCATCACAAATTACTGCTGAATCTTGTATCTGGAGCCATTTTGTGATAAAAAGAGCTATTGTAACTGAATATAGATGGAACCAATTTAAGGACAGAAAAATGCCAAACACCCTGACCTATAAGATTTTACAGAAGCATTTAGTTGAAGGGGAACTGAAAGCCGGTCAACCTATTGGAATACGAATAGACCAGACGCTTACTCAAGATGCAACCGGCACGACAGCTTTTCTGCTGTTTGAATCAATGGGAATTGCCCGCGTGCAGACAGAGCTTTCAGTCAGCTATGTGGATCACAATATGGCCCAGTTCGGGCCGGAAAACCATAACGACCACCTCTATCTGCAAACCGTTGCAGCCAAAAGCGGTGTTTACCATTCGCGGCCGGGCAACGGCATTTGCCATCAGGTCCATCTGGAGCGATTCGCCCGGCCGGGAGCGACACTGCTGGGAAGCGACTCTCATACGCCTACCTGCGGCGGCATGGGAATGCTGGCCATCGGGGCCGGAGGCCTTGATGTAGCAGTGGCAATGGGTGGCGGGCCGTTTTATCTGACCTGCCCTAAAGTGATTGGTGTAGAACTGACCGGCCGGCTGCCGGACTGGGTCAGCGCCAAAGACGTGATTTTGAAATTGCTGAGCATCCTGACGACTAAAGGCAATGTCGGCTGTGTTGTGGAATACTTCGGCAGAGGCGTCCAGACGCTGTCTGTGCCCCAGCGGGCCACAATTACCAATATGGGCGCCGAACTTGGTGTTACCACCAGCATCTTCCCCAGCGATGAGCGCACCTTGGAGTTTCTGGAACTTCAGGAACGCGACGATGTCTATGTTCCTCTGTCGGCAGACCCGGAAGCCCCGTATGACAGGGTCATTCAAATAGACTTGTCAGCGCTGGAGCCGATGGCGGCCTGCCCGTCATCGCCGGATAATATAGCGCCGGTTTCGGAAATTGCGGGCCGCAAGGTTCATCAGGTTATTATCGGAAGCTGCACGAATTCCAGCTATATGGATGTGATGATGGCGGCTAAGACCCTTGAAGGCCGCAAAACCGACCCAATGGTCGAATTTGCCATTGCTCCCGGAAGCCGGCAGGTACTGGAAATGATAGCCGACAACGGTGCTCTGACAACCCTGATAGCCGCTGGTGCACGCATTCTCGAATCGGCCTGCGGACCATGCATCGGGCAGGGATTTTCTCCTGCCGACGGCACGGTAACCTTGCGGACATTCAACCGCAACTTTGCCGGACGTACCGGAACACCCGGCGACCAGTGCTATCTGGTCAGCCCTGAAACAGCTGTGGCTTCGGCCATTATGGGCGAGATTACCGACCCGCGCAATTTGAAAAAAATGATGGGCATTGCTTATCCGCGAATCAAAATGCCCAAGGCATTTCTCATTGATGACAGTATGATTGAAAAACCGGTTTCTTTAGACGAAATCAGCCGGGTTGAAGTGGTGCGGGGACCGACCATTGTCGTGCCGGAATCACCCCGGCCGCTGCCGGAGCATCTGACCGGACAGGTATTGCTCAAATGCGGCGATAAAATTACAACCGACCATATAATGCCTGCCGGTGCATTTTTAAAATACCGCTCGAATGTCCCCCAGTACAGCAAATACGTATTCAACTGCTTTAACGAGGAAGGCAAGCCGACCTTTGCCGAACGGGCAATGGCCTTAAAAAAGCAGGGTATTGGCGGCATTGTCGCAGCCGGCGAAAGCTACGGTCAGGGTTCCAGCCGTGAACATGCGGCCTTATGTCCGATGTATCTGGGTGTTCGAGTGATTTTGGCCAAATCTATTGAGCGTATTCATAAGGCCAATTTAATTAACTTCTGCATTGTTCCTGTTGAGTTCTCCAATCCCGATGATTATGAAGCGATTCACCCTGATGATATTGTGGAAATTCCAGATCTGCTGGCCGCCATTAAGCTGAGGGACACACTTGTTGTTCTGAATAAAACGGCAGGAATTGAAATTAAAGGCAAATTGACCCTGTCCCACCGGGACCGGGATATTCTGCTGGCCGGCGGACTGCTGAGCTACACCCACAAGAAAGCAGTAGCCCGATGAGTACCAGCACGATTATTACCGTCTTTGGCACAAGCAAAACCCAGCCGGGCGAGCCGGAGTTTGAAACGGCTAAGATACTGGGGCGGCTCTTGGCAAAAAAGGGATTTACCATCGCCAACGGCGGCTACAGCGGTACAATGCTGGCTACAGCACAAGGAGCAGCCGAAGCAGACGGACAGGTTATCGGCGTTACCTGCCGGGCATTCAAACGCGGCAAAGCCAATCCTTATATCAGTCGGGAAATTCAGACAAACAGCTTGACCGAGCGGCTTGCTATACTGGTTGAACTGGGCAAGGCCTATATTGTATTGCCCGGGGGAACGGGGACGCTGCTGGAGCTGGCAGATGTCTGGGAACATAAAAATAAAGGATTTTCAAATGCAGAAAAACCCATTATACTGATGGGGGCATTTTGGAAGCCGCTGCTGGAAATGATGGGCCGGGCAGATGCCGAAAGTCTGCGTTCGGTTGACTATGCTGAAGGTCCCGAAGAGGCCGCAGCGATAATAACGGCAAAACTCAGCACAAAGCAGGTCGATTATGCCTAAAAAATTATATTGCTTGTTTTTTATAATAATTTTCAGTTTTGCATCCTTGGCTGCTGACCAAGATGCAAAATCTGCCGTCAAAGAAGCTGTTGGGGTCAGTGTAGTTGATGACGGCTTTCTTGCCGACGGAGTCGAAGGCTGGGCCAAAAAAGAGACCTCTTCTGGAGTGTGGTCTTTTGTGCCGGAAAAAATGATTGATGCCGGCGGAGGAAAAGTTATTGCTTCCGGACAGCCGGTACAGATGCTGCCCTGTGCTGTTCTGGAACAGATAGTCAAACTGGCTGGGCAAAACAAACAACTCCAGATTCGCCTATGGGCTGTGTTTACGAAATACAAATATGCAAATTATCTTTACAGTGTCTATTTTCTCCCGATTCAAGACCAATCCCCCAAGCCACCGGCGGAAAGCCAAACACCTGCTGGGACGCAGCACAAAGCGGCACAGCCGGAAGATTCGATTATTCCTGAAGAAATACTTGCCCAGATTAAATCAACTCGAACACCTGATTTGAAAAAATTCCAGCAGATTGCTCAGGTAACTGGGGACGTTAATCTCATAGGACGGACAGGTTATCTGATTGAACAAAACGGTAAACGGTATTTTCAGCCAGATGGATTCGGAATGAAGATTGACAGCCAGCCGCTTCTGCTGCTGCCCAATGAAGCCCGTCAGACAACCGAACGGCAGCTTAATCTAACACCCGGCCGGCAGCGATACAGCGTTTCCGGGCTGATTACAACATTCGAGGGGCAGCGGTATCTGCTGCTTCGGAGGGCTATCCGGACTTATACGCATGGAAACTTTACCCCCTGAGCTGAGATCGATGAACTTTGACAATATTCTGCTTCGAACAACGGATGCCGATTATGCCCAGCGGCTTGAGCGTTTGAAGGCCGAACACTCTATGAGCGGTTTTCTCCAAAGCCGCGGTCAGCTGATTCAAACTGTTCGCAATATCGTTGCTGATGTTGCCAATCGCGGCGATGCAGCTGTGGCCGAATACACCGAAAAATTTGACAAGGTCAAACTACAACCGGCAGAGTTCAGAATACCGGCAGAGGAGCTGAAAAAGGCCTACGAGCAGTTGGACAGGCCGCTGCTTAAATCGCTCAAAAAAGCTATAGCGAATGTGCGGAAATACCAGAGCGACATATTTATCGGCAGGAAAAACCGTTATCCCGGCATCCGCTATATGCCTCTGAAACGTGCGGCGCTGTGCATACCCGGCGCCAGTGCCCCCCTGCCCAGCACTGTGATTATGACGGCCGTGCCGGCTCAAGCAGCAGGTGTTCAAGAGCTGGCTGTTTTCAGTCCGCCGCGCTATAATGGCAGCATTCACCCCGTTATTCTCGGCGTGTGCTGTGAATTGCGCATAGCAGAGGTTTATCGCATTGGGGGGGCACAGGCGGTGGCTGCTGCGGCTTACGGAACCCAAACCATCCGCAAGGTCGATAAGATCGTCGGTCCCGGCCATGATGTAGTGCAGCTGGCCAAGAAAGAGGTTTTCGGGCTGGTTGATATTGATTCCTTTGCAGGCCCCAGCGATGTTCTGATTGTCGCCAATGACAAGGCCGATCCGGCATGGGTGGCAGCGGATATGCTCAGTCAGGCCGAACACAATCCCGGTGCAGGGCTGGTCGTAACCGATTCACTGGACTTTGCACGCAAGGTCTTGGCTGAATTGGGCAGACAATGTGCCGCCTTAGACCGTGCCGAGGCCGCAGCCAGATGCCTGATGGATTACAGCGCTGTTGTTGTGTGTGAATCAATGGAGGCGGTTATTGACTGGGCCAATGATTTTGCCGCCGAACACTTGCAGGTGCAGTGCGGCCGGCAAAGCAAGGCTATCAGCAAAAAACTCATCAACGCAGGAGCCATCTTCATCGGCCCTTATTCTCCGGTCGCTGTCGGGGACTACTGGGCAGGTCCCAGCCATACACTGCCAACCCGACAGACCAGCAAATTCTTCAGTGCACTGACCAGCAACGACTTTGTCAAGTCCACCAGCATTATCGAATACAACCGGCAGCAGTTAGAAGATGCCGCCGATGACATTGTGCGGCTGGCCCGGATCGAAGGTCTTGACGCTCACGCCAAAAGCATCCAGAAACGGCTGAAAAGGCCGTAATCTTTTTTCCCCCAATGGGTAGAAGTAACGGCGGAACAACTTATCCGTCACTAACCTGATAGCCTGCCTGCTCCATGCGAATATGCTTCTTAAGCCCTTTGGCAGACTGGAAGGCATACTCGCGGTCTGCCTGCAGTACCACAGTATGCCCATCGACAGTCAGATTCAATGTTAGTTCAGGCTGGCGCTGATGAATAATATTGGCTAATGTGATTGCTTTTTCCAGTCCGTCGCCGGTATTGTAATTGGCAACCTCATCCGGCTGGGCAAGACGAGGGCCTTCGTAAATCGACTCATCCGGCAGACTGCAAAGCTGCTGATACACATCTGGAATATCAGAATCCCGATATTTTTCAATGGAAACCGGCGATCGCTCGAGGGCTGCTTTCATGAAGGGTCTCCAATCGCACCGCGTCATATCGCGATAGGCATAAAACGCCAAATCGGCCGTGATGTTTCTGGAACGCATGGAATCCAAATACTCGGCAATCTGCTGGCGGTTCCACTCCGGGCTCAGTTTAATCGGCTCGGTTTTTTGATATGTTTTATCCACAGCCGGCAGCTTGGGCTCAATTTTGAGAAAATCAGCCATTTCACTAACACAGGCTTCGGCGTCCTGACCGGTATAGGGGGCAATAAACCGAGCCAGCTTCAGCCGATCAGCAGACGATTGAATATCAATCTTTTCATACTGGATAAAGGCCATCAGCTGCTCGCAGCAGATACGGCCGGGATAGGGGTAAACCATAAAGTCATCTTCTGAGACTTCTTCAAGCAGTTTTTCAAAGGTCTCATCATAAATCCGAAACTTGCTGCCATGCTCATAGCCGAAAAGATTTTCGGCCTTTACAAACATCCGCTCGCCTCGCCGATGCCGGCAGAACTGGAAATATTTCTGATATTTGCCGCGTGAGCGGAGAAAATTGGCAAGGTTGAGATGATTCAGCTCCGTTTGGAGATAATCGGACAGCCGCCGGCAGAAATGCTGATAGCGCTGGGGGTCGATTGTGGCCTGCTGGTAAAAGCAGTGGATATAACCTGTATGATGCGCAACAATAGTAATCTGCTCGTTGCGAAGCGCCCGCTGGGCCTTGTCGGAAATCTCTGTGCCGTTAAACCACATCGATTTTGTAACCAGCCGGCGGTTGTTGGTAATAATACCGTCGCTGACATCAAAAAAGTTCTGGGAGTGCAGCGGCGTCAGCACCATATAGATATCTTCCAGACTAAGTCCACAGACAATAAAAGCAGCCGCTGCATACAGGGCCGAAAGAGATACACACTCCCCAGCCCCGACAGCATACCCTTCTTTGCGGCGGAAGGCGTTCATGGCTTCCACAGTTTCTGTTTTCCAGTAGGGAATCACATCGCCGTCGTATTGGTCCAGCCCGAAGTGGCGGCGTATATCCACATCAAAATAATAGGAATCGCCCGTATAGCCGAACAGGGCATTGCTGCGGGCGATGTCATCGGGAGACAGGAAATCCTTAAAGCGGCTTAATTCAACATCCTTGCGCGTCAGTCCCCATGTTTGGAGGTCCAGATTAAATTCATATTCATCCATTACATACTGGCGCATGCGCATCAGGCGGCGATAGATATTTTTGCCTTCCAGTTTTTTGAATGCCGGATCCTCTCGCCAGCGCCAGATAACCGGACTCATGATATTGGCCAGCACCAGTGCATACATCAGCTCGGGAAAAACAAACACTTCCATATCCGACAGGGTAATCGCCGAGCTGTATTTTTCCAAATCCTGCTGATTCATAAAACCTGTTCCTTTATCCAAAATGAAGCTCGATAATCTCCTTGTCGGAAAGCACATGTTCGCGCGGCACATTCTGGCCGTCGTGAATACCCGGCGCATTCCAAGCGCGGGCGGTTTTAAGTTTTTCAGCCAACTGGCGATGGATATGACAGGCCAGATCATACACTGTTGCGCCGCGCTTGAGCGTAAAGGGTTCTTTGAAGTCGGGTTCGGCACCGGGTTTTTTGGCATAAATCCGCACCACATCCAGCATTTCAAACAGACGCCGCATCAGGGTATCAAGCCCCTGCCGCAGTTCGGCTGATACGGCAATATACTCAAACGGGCGCTGGGTTAATTCCTTGAGTGTTTCCAGCGTTCCGGGCGGAGCGATATCGGCTTTCGCTGCCAGCACAAATGTTTTGCGCCCCAGACGATACTCCCGGCTGTCGGGATTGGCCGCCGCTTCATCGAGAATCAATTCGTGGGAATCCAGATACCGGAGGCAGACGTCCATCTGTTCCAGAACATCGGCAGATAAATCAATAACAATCGCCAGCAAATCCGCCCCGCGCAGGGTATTGACAAGTCCTGAGGGGGCATAATCGGCAGTTATCGGAGGGGTATCAACAAGCTGAATCGGAACATCCTCAAACATCGCCATTCCGGGCACGGGCTTGTCTGTGGCAAACGGATACGGTGCTACCGTTACCGGAGCATGGGTCAGGGCTGCCAAAATCGAGCTTTTGCCAGCATTGGGCATTCCAATCAAAGCGGCCTGTCCAGCACCGCTGCGGGGAATGTGGAAAATATCGCCGTGCCTGCTGCCGCTCCTTTTGCTTTCGCTTTCCAGCGCCTCTTTCAATTTGCTCATTCGGCGCTTGATATCCGCCTGCATATGCTCGGTTCCTTTGTGCTTGGGAATCTCCCGAAGCATTTCCTCCAGCGCCAAGAGCCGTTCCTGGTCTGTAGCGGCGGCCTTATACTGTTCTTCGGCCTTTTTGTATTGCGGTGTCAGATTTGCAGGCATATCGTAATTGTCAATGAAAAATGTCAGATTACTCCATTGATTCGGCTACTTTTCTATTATATGAAAAAAAACCTACCGTGTAAACCTGCATTGAACAAAATATCACAAATCAGCCGAGACTTTATCTCAGAATAATCTCTTCCGGCTGGGAAAGACAATTGGGGGGAAGCATTCGGAGCAGTTGATTAACGAACGCGTGTGTGCCGATGGCCGCCGGCGTATGGGCATCGGAACCATAGACCAGCTTGACGCCGGCGTCCAACGCAATCTGATAAATCCGGTGCCACTGGCTCTGCCAGTATGCCGGCAGACGGCTGCCGGTCAGTTCATTTAATTCCCAAGCAATATGATTACGGGCTGAAATCTCTGCGGCTTTGCGCATCACTTGCAAGCCGTACTCAAAATGGATATCCAAGTCCATACAAGCCGCCAGCATGCGACCGGGATGGGCCAATGTATGAACCGCCGGATTGCTGACGATTCCCAGCAGCGAACTTTCCCAGACCTGCAGAAACGTTTTTTCATCCAGCCGGCGGTCATCGGGCGAGCGGGGGTAGTGGCCTTGGGTCGGCACATAATGGAAGCCGGCAATCACATAATCCAATCCCTCGAAGACATCCGTAACCAGCCGTCCATCGGTATAGTCGGCGTCTACATCTATCTCTGCACCGATATAGACCCTGCAGCGCGGCTGACAAGTCCTCACTTCCTTTCGGATTTGCTCAATGCCAAACATATCAGCCGGTTCGTAAATATGGTCGGTAATTGCAATCGCTGACAGCTGCAGCTCATCAGCCCGCCGGCAGATGACCTCGACCGTCATTTCCGGGGCATGACCGCAATATTCAGTATGAATATGCAAATCGTAACCAATCATCTTTTTCCACTCACAAACGCCAATATCCATGCGGCCAGAAAACCGACTGGCACACAGAACAAAATCGGTCCCGTTCCGAAGCGATGAGCGGCCGGCCCCAGCTGCATCGGCAATAGGCAGGCCGCCAGCCAGATACCGCCGACAATGAATCCCATCCGTCTGCCCAAGTTCGGCCCCCTGCTGTTACGGGCGGCGCTGATCATCAGCGGATAGGCCCCGTAGCAGAAAAATCCGCCCACGCAAAGCAGCCCTGCGGCCCAACTTCTGTCTGCAAGCAGCAGATACGCTCCAACAAAGGGGGTACCGACCGCCAACATCCATTCAATTAATTTGATTTCTCCATACCGGTCGGCCCATCGTGCCACAATAATGCCGCCGATGCCCCCGGCCATGCTGAACAGCGACACCGCCACTCCGCCGACCGTTAGATCCGTACCGATTTCATTAAGCCGCTGCGGCACAATCCACATCAGCACCTGTACAGAGCAGGCTGATAAAGTCGCAATCGCCATCACCAGCCAAAAAGAAACATACAGATTGGAGCTCTGCGCCGCCCTGCGGGAAGCTTCATCGCTTTCTACAGCCAGCCGAACACGAAAGCAAAGCGTCAGCACCAGCACTCCAAGCGAAGCGGCACAAAACGGAATTATACTGAAAAGTCCCCACATCTTAAACAAGTGGGTGCTGCCCCAACCTCCTGCGGCAAATCCGATAACGCCGCCGGCCATAAAAACCGCTGAACCGAGGGCCGAAGAAATTCCATTGAGCCGATGCACGGCCCGCAGAGCTTCCGGGTGAGTCATTCCAACGCCCAAGCCGCTCAGCACAGCAATCAGCGAAAGCCAAACTAGTACTATGGAATTTTTAGGGACTGCCGTAAACAGCAGAATGGAACAAACCAGAATTAATCCGCCATATAGAAAGAAGGGCTGCTGCCGGTCGGGGCGCAAATGGCCGATAAGCACTTGAATGCCGTTGGCTGATACGAGAAATGCGGTCAGCAGAATCCCGCCGGCGGCCACACTTAAATGAAACGACTGCTGAAGCCCGGGTAATACGGTGTGCATTAAACCGGGGAATGCATCCAGCACGAAATGAGCCGCTGTCAGCACCATCAACTGTATCCATTGCTTATGCTGCTGGTCGGTATGCATAGTCAGTTGTCAATCCGCAGCAGGAATTCGGCGCCCTGCCTGAAAACACTGCAGGGGTAATCAAACAACTCACTCATCCGGCGGCTGGTAATAACATCGTCAGGCTCGCCAACGGCCAAAACCTGACCATTTTTCAGCAATAAAACCTGCTGAATCCAAGGATCGATTTCTTCGATATGATGCGTTACAAGAATGATTGTGGGGGCATTGTCCTGCCGAGCCAACACTGCCAAATCATTCATAAACCGCTGACGAGCTGCGGGATCCAGTCCGATGCAGGGTTCATCCAAAATCAGCAATTTCGGCTCGCACACCAATGCCCGTGCTATCAGCACTTTCTGCATCTCGCCTTGGGATAATGTTCCATAATCCTGATGGGCGATCGAATCGGCACGGAGCTTTTTGAGCATATCCAGCGATTTGGCAAATTCTTCCGGGCTGATTTGGCGATACAATCCAATCGAGGCATCCAGTCCGGAGGCAACCACCTCAACAGCCAGATCCTGCATAGGCAGCCGCTGGGTCATCGCCGAGCTGACCCACCCAATGAGCTTCCGCAGCCGGCCGATATCACAGATGCCGAATCGCTCGCCTAAAACACGAACTGTTCCAAACGTCGGCCACTCGTAGCCGGTCAATATTTTCAGCAATGTCGTTTTGCCGGAACCGTTGGCGCCGAGCAATGCCCAGTGTTTTCCGGCTTCAATTCGCCATGACACATCGGACAAAATCATTCTCTTTTTACGGCAAAAGGTAACTTTATCCAGCTCTACAACCGCAGGCGTCATAATCTATTCCGCCGGAATAAATTTCTTGCCGGTTAGCCGCTCATAGGCCTCAATATATTTGGCGCTGGTTTTGCTGATAATATCGTCGGGCAAAACAACACCGGGACCAGATTTATTAAAGCGGATTTCTTCGAGATAATTTCGTACAAACTGCTTATCAAAGCTTTCCTGTTCGCGTCCGGGCTGGTATTTATCCGCCGGCCAGAAGCGGGATGAATCCGGTGTAAGCACCTCATCAATAAGGATAATCCGGCCGTCAATCAAACCCCACTCAAATTTTGTATCGGCAAGCAGAATGCCTTTGGATGCAGCATATTGGCCTGCTTTGGTAAAGATTTCGATGCTCTTGTCGCGTATATATTCGGCCGTTTCCATGCCGACCAGTTTGACACAGGCATCAAAATCGATGTTTTCATCGTGCGTGCCGATTTCCGCCTTGGTTGAGGGAGTAAAAATTGCTTCCGGCAGTTTTTCACACTGTTTGAGTCCTTTTGGCAGTTTGATTCCGCAGATGGTCCCATTCTGCTGGTATTCTTTCCACCCTGAGCCGGTAATATAGCCGCGAACAATGCATTCAACAGGTAGTACTTTGGTCTTTTTCACAAGCATACTGCGTCCTGCCAACTGCTGCGGATAATTAGAAAACGGGGCAGGAAAATTTTCTACATTATCGCTGATAAGGTGGTTCTCGACCACGCCAGTCAAGAAATCAAACCAAAATTTCGATATTTGGGTAAGCACTTGACCCTTATAGGGAATTCCAGACTTCATAACGACATCAAAAGCGCTGATGCGGTCCGATGCTACAATCAGCAGTGCATCACCCAAGTCGTAAATATCCCGAACCTTGCCGCGTCGGCATTGGACTCCTTTAATGTCTGTCTGTAATACTACATTGGCCATCGCCTAACTCCAGTACTGATATGTGATACCTTTTGTGTATTTTCACGAACCGCACGCCTTACTATATTCAATAATCCAGAATATGCAATTGCAATCTGGCTTAACACAAGAGAATCAATCTTTCCAGCAGCATGAAGCCGTAATGTTATTGTCTATGCCGATAACCAATCGAGCTGAAAGCAAAGAATTTTGATAAATTTTTTATAAAAACACAAGAGACAATCTATTCTGGATGATTATAATACGTTTATGCTAAGACGGCATAATTGAGGATGAAGCATAAATCAAATATTGTATTAATCGGGATGCCGGGAAGCGGCAAAAGTACTATAGGAGTTCTTTTAGCCAAAAGACTGGGTATGTCTTTTCTGGATACGGATGTACTGATTCAAGCCCATTGGGGACGGAGTCTGCAGGAACTGATTCAATTGCACAGAATGGAGGGTTTCTGCCGGATTGAACAGGAGTATGTGCGTTCGATAAATGCGGTAAACACCGTTATTGCTACCGGCGGCAGCGTCGTGTATTATAAGGATGCAATGCAAGCACTTGGAGTAAACGGCTTGATTGTTTATCTGCGACTACCGCTGGAGCCTTTACAAAAACGCTTGGGGGATTTGAACCTGCGAGGCGTCGTATTTGAACCGGGTCAAACGCTGGCGGCTTTGTATGCCAAACGGATACCGCTGTATGAACAATGGGCCGATATATCCGTTGACTTGAACGGCCTTAATCACGAAGACAGCGTCAAGGCCATTCTTGATAAGCTGAATGCAGCAAAACGAAAGGAACATTGATAATGAAACTGGAAAAATATTCGATGGGTATAGGCGACCGCTTCGGTCATCAGGGCAAGGCTCAGTTATCAGCACTGATAACGGCTAAATCCGAAGGCATTCATGTCATCCCGGTCTGGAATAAATCCAACCGGGAACACAGCATCATTGGCACAGTACCTGCCGATACACGTGCGGAAGCGGAAGCTGCAACGGCCGCTATGGGCTGGACAGATGCCTATTATGTGGATGCCGACCATATCAATCTGAATAATGTAACCCCGTTTATCGCCTGCAGTGATTTTTTTACATTGGATGTAGCAGAAGCTATCGGCAAGCCCTGTGATAAGGCCGCACTTGACAAATTTGTCCGCAGGCACAGCAACCTGACAGGACAGCTGTCTTTTGACGGGATTGAGCAGACTTTTGATATAACCGAGGACATCATCCGTCGCATCGGCTCAAAATACCTTTTCGCCGTTCAGGAAGCCGGCCGGATTTATCGCCATCTGGTCTCGGCCAAAGGACAGGGAAATTTCATTACAGAAATTTCGATGGATGAAACCGACACACCGCAAACACCGCTGGAGATGCTGTTTATTCTGGCAGCTGCTGCCGATGAAGGCATCCCTGTCCAAACCATCGCACCGAAATTTACTGGCCGCTTTAATAAGGGTGTGGATTATGTTGGTGATATCGAACAGTTTGAAAAAGAATTTTTTGCCAATGTAGCGGTCATTGCATATGCGATTCGCCAGTTCGGCCTGCCGGATAATCTGAAGCTGAGCGTCCATTCCGGCAGCGACAAGTTTTCCATTTACGAACCGATACGCCGGGCGCTGAAAAAATTCAACTGCGGCCTTCACTTAAAAACGGCCGGAACAACGTGGCTGGAGGAACTGATCGGGCTGGCAACCGCCGGCGGCGATGGCCTAAAGATTGCCAAAGAGGTGTACGCCAAGGCCTATGCAAAAATGGATGACTTATGTGCCCCTTACGCAACCGTCATTGATATCGACAAGCACATGCTGCCCTCACCTCAGGAGGTTTACGGCTGGGACGGGCTGACCTATGCGGCAGCACTGAAGCATGACCCGAAATGTGAATTGTATAATCCGCATCTGCGTCAGCTCCTGCATGTCGGCTATAAGATTGCCGCACAGATGGGCAACCGCTACCTTGACGCTCTGGCCGAGCACGAAGATATCGTCGCTGCCTGTGTCAAAGAGAATATCCTCACACGTCATATCCGACGAATCTTTATTTGATCGGTCCGCCGATTTCAACAATTCGTACTTCGTAAAAAGTTTCAGCAATGCGATAAAAATCTCTCTGCGCTGCTAAAATGTTAACTCCAATTTTGGAGGGGGCAAATTTGCTGAAAGTTCTATATTTATCGCGGCTTGCATCTCTCATCCATCGGCCGGCGACAAAGAAATGAAGTCATTGCAAGTCGATGCTAACGCGGCCTAAAGGGTGCCATCCTGTCAAAGTGAAAATCGCCAGAAGTGCAAAAATGGCAGAAATAAGACCTTTTCTTTCCTGCTTGTAATTACTATAAGATATTGCATATAAATGAGTTATAGTAAATTTTTATTTTTTGGCACAGCATTTGTAATATTGAAAAACGAGTCGTAAAAAAGAAAAAAAACAACCATTTATTGAAAGAAAGGGGTGAGTGCTATGGTCTTTCACGAAATGGTACCTTGGAAAAAAGACAGACGCAACGTTAAAGTCCGAACTGAACAGGATGAATTTCCTCTGATGAGTCTGCAACGCCGCATGAACCGATTGTTTGACGATTTCTTCGGTGATTTTGGTGACTTTTCTCTCAGTCCTTTCCGGTCACTGGCACGCGGAGCAAATGAATTTATACCTCGGATAGACGTGACGGAAAACGACACCGAGATTACAGTTACCGCTGAGCTGGCCGGAATGGATGAAAAAGACATCGAAATCACACTTCAGGACGACGTGCTGACCATCAAAGGGGAAAAGAAGGCCGAACGCGAAGAAAAAGATGTCAATCGCTATCTGTGTGAACGGTCTTACGGCTCGTTCTGCAGAGCGATTGAGCTGCCTGCGGAGATACAGCAGGATAAGATTGAGGCCACCTGTAAGAAAGGAATTTTAACGGTACGTCTTCCCAAAACTCCTGCCGCTCAATCGAAAGCCAAAAAGATTGAGGTCAAAGGCGAATAACTACACAGGGGTCATGGCAGCCGTTTGGCTGTCATACCCTTTTTTGTTTTTTCCCGTTATTTCGACATTCTATATTCTGTATTTTCTGAATTCTGCACAGGAATATAAAAAAATAATTCTTTCTTCTGAGGGTGGATGGTATAATGTGCACTCACGGATGTCCAGCTTAATGTCTAATAGCGATGCTCATGCGAATTATTTATCAGATATTGAACAAATAACTATTGCGAACAATCTGTAATGGCAGACAACAATACTATACCCAATGGCGTATCTTCATTGCCGGTTAAATCATTTATGACAGTCGGTCCCACCCTGCATTACAGTCATTCCCATGTACACGCCATGTGGGGAATAACCGTTTTTGTATTTGTCATCGTTTGTTATTTTTGGAATCAGATTCAAATCGGAGGACCGGTATCGATTGATCCGATGGAGCTGGCCGATACATCCTTATTTCGTTTAGGCCAAATTGTCGTACGCCCGATCAGTATTTATGAGTATCCGTGGCATATTATTGTCTTGGGCACATTAATGGGCATTCTGGCAGTCGCTCCGGTATTGGTCTCGCAATTATACAGCTTCCGATATTCCCTTCCGCTGGTGCTGAGCATCTTTTTTATCGGACAGCTCTATTTGTTCAGCGGATTTGTTTTGGTCAGCTGCCTTGCAGCGGCCTGCCGGCCGCTGCGGTTTCGGTCCCGTATTGTCGCGATAGCTCTGTGCATGGCTCCGCAGCTTATTTACTGGGCGGTTTGGGGAGGATATCCAACTGCAGATCCGGTGCGGTGGGGCTTTTCATTCGCCCCTTGGATTTATGCCTGGCTGGCGGCTCTGGCTCTGGCGGGACTGGTTTTGGGGATCGGGCATTTTACGCGCTATCGACCGGGATTGATCGGATTAGTGAGTCTGGTGTTTCTGGGTACGGCATTCGGAGTTTTTCAAAAGCATATCGGCTTTTCGGAAATGGATTACCAGCGGTATGTAGCAGGTAATAATCCTGAAGATGCCCCGGAGTTTCATGAGCAAAGCCTGTCTGCAACACTGGACCGAGTTTTAGAAGATGAGTCTTTGCGGAGCTATTTGAAGGGGCAATTCTACCCAACGGATGAACCGATTCTGCTTCGTCAGAAACTTAAAGAAGAGATTCAAAGTCTGCTGCTGCTGGATCGCTGGCCGGAATGGTTTGGACGGAAAATGCCGGACGAACTTAAGTATCAAACCAAGCGGCGCGCTTTGCGATATGAATATGATCAGTTTATCAACCGCTGGCCGAACAGCAAGCGTATTCCGATAGCGCTGTACTTCCGTTCCCTGCTGTCCGAATACCACCCGGATACGCGTGCGATTGCATCAAAGGAGATTCTCCGGTTCTATAAGGATTATCCATTCCCCGAAAATCTGCTGGGCTGGCAGGAATTGTTCGAGCAGTATCCGCAAAGTCCTGAATCGCTTGAAGCCCGCTGGCGGATAGCTATGCATGCGGCCGGCAAAGGGAACTTCGAAAAAGCCAATGAATATTGTCAGGTTGCTTTGGCAATGATTCGAGAACAGCTTGACCGTTTTCCCGGACCTGGCATAACCGAGCAATCAGACTCCATTTTTGCCGCTTTCCAAAAGCCTTCTCCTACTGTTATGACTCCGTTTAAGCTTCGTGAACTTCAGATGCGGTTTCGAAAACTGCAGATCCGCATCAGCAAAGAAAATCGCGGAGATACCCCTCAGGCACAACAGAATCTGGCACAATTTGTCCTGCTTAATCCTTATTCTGCCGATTACGCCAACCGGCTGGAGGATCTTTTTAAATCAATGCCGCAGGAAGACGGCTTGCGGGACAACATTCTTCTCGAAAAGGCGATGTTGGAAATTGACCCGTTGCGGCGCTGTCAGTTACTAAACGAAGTGGTCAAACAATATCCCGATCGAGACGCCGGCATTCAGGCACAATACGAGCTGGGACTGCTCAAAGTCCAGATGTGGAAGAAACCGGAAACGTCAGATGAAACAAAAAAGCAATTAGCAGCCGAAGCCCTTGCTTTATTGAGCGCTTTTGCAGAAAAATATCCAGATAGCCCTTATACAGAACAGGCCAAAGCACTTCTGGAAACCTTGCCAAAATTGGAATAATCCGTTCTTAGATTTGCAGGTGATTTTGATCTTTATCGGACGTTTTTTGCTGTTCTCAATATTTCTTACCCATCAATCTTTTCTTTTACGTTTAAATTATTCCGCTATACAGCACATAACATCTTTATTTAGAATAAGTTACATTTCTGCCAAGCAAGCCCTTTTTCTTTGCTTTATAGATAAGGTTCTGGCAAGGCCCAATTTGACCGATACATAAGCGTAACGTAAATTTTAAAGGTACAGCGATGGTTTTCCTGTTAGGCATTCAGCATAATGAGTAGAAAGACATGGGTAGTCTGGGCTTTGATTTTGCTGCTGCCCGGCGCAGTCGGGCTGAGTACTTACTGCGTCCAGAAAAATACCTGGCAGGAGCGTATTGTTCAGGCCGCAAAGGCCGACTCGCAAGACTCCGCCGGCTCAGACTATCTGAAAATCTATGAAGAATGGTCCAATCTGCCGGCAGAAGAAAAAGCCAATAATCCGTGGGGTTACAACCTCTATGGCGGAGCGGAAATTCGCAATCGGCTCAAGGAAGGACAAACCAACCGCCTGCTTCGAGATCTTCCGAAATTGGCCAAAGGATTAACGGACTATCCTGATGAACTTATTGAGAATTTGTATGGTCCGAACTGGCAGGAGGAAGTAGAGCGATACAAGACCGCTCTAAATCGCGGGGAAATACTTTTAATGGGTTCCATCTTTCTGCTGGCCTGCGGAGGTCTTATTCTAAGCGCTACAGCCGCCAAATCGCTGGTTTCGGTTCTCCTTGGCAAATCCGAAAAGAAGAAAGAAGATGCCTACCCGCCTTTATCTCCGGAAGAAGCACAAACAGCTGCCGGCAAAGTCAATATCGATAACATTTCAAATAAGGAAAACCGGGAAAAAACACCCGCTTTTGAAACACCCCAAGTCACTTGCAGGAAAGCAGAAGATACGGAACAATCATCTGACCTATGCCCTCAGACATCCAGCAGACAAAACGCCAAAGCCGACAGCACTGAAGGCTATTTTAAAACATTTCGGAAATCATCCCCTACAACTGCGGCAGACAGCGGTACAAAAGAAACAGCTCTCCCGCTGGCGGCATTGTCACAAAAAGCCCTGTATAATCAGCCTAAGAAGGATTCCTACTTCGGATGGGCGGTAGAAATGGAAACCCCTGCGCCCTTGGAATCGCTGATGACAACCGAACCATTGACCCGTGAGCTGACCGAGCTGACGGAGGAGGTCTCAGCCATTCGGCAGTTTGCAGCTCAGCAGCAAGATCAGATGCGCAAGCTTCAGGACGGCTATGACTGGGTGATTATCCGGCGGTTCTGTCTGAGAATTATTCGCAGCATCGATAATATCGAGGACCGAATGGCAGCGCTGGATTCTACCCAGCAAGAAACGGCAGCCTGCCTGCAGGATATTCGGGATGAGCTGGTATTTGCACTCGAATCCAGCGGGATTGAGCAATTTGAACCGGATTTGAATATACCGTACAAAGGGCTTGAAAAATATGCGGAAGCGGTTCGTCAGCGGATTCCGACAGATAATCCCGAACTGGTCGGCTGCATCGCCCGTGTCGTTCGTCCGGGCTATCAATATTTAGTTAATGATGACAATGTTAAAATTGTTCGCTGCGCACAGGTTAATCTCTACGAAGCCAAACAAAACTTACAGGAATAGGAATATGAGCACAATAGCGGGAATTGATTTAGGAACCACCCTTTCTGCCCTGGCCCGTCTCAACGGCATCGGGCGTCCGGAAATCGTGCCAAACAGCGAGGGCGAGCGGATTACGCCTTCGGCGGTGTATTTTGATGAAGAAGAAAACGCCATCCGCATAGGTCTGGAAGCCATCAACTGCCGCCAGCTGAATCCGGAACGGGCTGTTCGATGGATTAAACGGCATATGGGTGATCCTGCATGGAAGAAAACCATAGACGGCCGTGACTGGACGCCTCAGGAAATTTCCAGCTTAATCCTCAAAAAACTGAAGCAGGACTGCTCCGTCGAAGGCGAAATCAAAGATGTGGTCATTTCCGTGCCGGCACACTTTGATGAGACCCGCCGCAAAGCTACGATGGATGCAGGAACTTTGGCCGGTCTGAATGTTATCGGGATTATCAATGAACCTGTGGCTGCAGCCCTGTATTATGCCACAACCCAGAAAGTCTGCGGCAGGGTAATGGTGTATGACCTCGGCGGCGGCACTTTTGATGTAACCATTCTGGATGTGGACGGCTCATCGATTGATATCGTCTGCAGTCAGGGCGATCATGCGCTGGGCGGTGTTGATTTTGATAAGAAAATCATTGAGATGTTTGAAGATGCGTATCGAAAAGAGTACCGCACAGAACTGATTCAAAATGAGCAGGACCGTGCCAAGTACGAAGATGAGGCCGAAGACATCAAAAAGACACTGTCGCGGCGAAATGTTGTACGGAAAATTCTCTACGGACCAGCCGGCTCAATGCGTGTTGAAATTACCCGTCAGCAGTTTGAAGAGGCCGTCGAGCCGCTGATGGCGCGGATTGAAATCCTGATTGAAGTGGCATTGGAAGAAGCGAAATGTTCTGTAAAAGACATTCAAAAAGTTCTGCTGGCCGGCGGCAGCACACGGATGCCGATTGTGCAGCAGCGGCTGGAAAAGAAATTCGGTTATCCGCCTGAAATCGCTGTCAATGTCGATGAATGCGTAGCACTGGGGGCAGCTATTCATGCCGGCCTGACGCTGCTGCGGGACAATCCCCAGAAGGTCCCAGCCGGGATCGCTGCCGGATTAAAGGAAATCCGTCTTAAAGATGTATGCAATCACAGCTACGGCACAATTTGCGCCCCCATTGACGAAGCAACAGGACGGCATGTCATTCGCAACAGCATCATCCTCAAAAAGAACACCCCCCTGCCCTGCGAAGCCACGCAGACGTTCTATACGATGTCAGACGGTCAAACCCAACTGGAGGTAACCATCACGCAGGGCGAAGATGAAGACCCTGATTTTGTCAATAAAATCGCAACGGAAATCTTTGAACTTCCGCCCAATCGGCCGGCTAACAGACCTATTCACGTGCGCTACAGCTACGATGTCAACCAGCGGATGCACTGCCGGTTTCTGGACGAAGAATCCGGTCGCACCCTGGATGTCGAATTCTGCGCTGGAGGCAACGGTCAGATGAACCGCATCAATATAGAAAGGTCCGCAGAGGAACTCAGCTCATATAAGGTTCAGTAACGCCGATTCACTCGAATGAGCAGCATTTTTCAAACAATCTGTTTGGCAACAGACGGTTTAGCCCGCTTCAGACGGGCGTGGCCGCACTTCAGCAAGCTGTTTGACCGGTACAAATTTGCGTGCCGGGTTGACCTGATAACCGATGAAACGAAGCCGGCTACTCAAGACCGATTCTTTCAAGTGCAAATGACCGGCCGCATACCTGTGCCGCAGGATCAGTATGATACCGATGTGCGCATCGAAATACGGGATATCACCGACGGCCGGAATCAATGGTCGCCGATACTCAGTACCGATGACCGCTACCGCAGCGGGGAAAATCCGGTTTTCTGCTTTCAGACCTCCAACGGCATCGTCCCTCATAGAAATGCTGTCTTGGCCGGCTGGGCCTTAGTGGAGCGCATTCCCTGTCATATTCTGCGGTTTGCATACCGGGGTCGCCGCAAGCTGCTGTTTGTGGTTTCAATTCTTTCCGCCCAAACAGGTCAGGTGCTGACAGCCGATCAGAGGACAATGGAATACGTCTCTTACTGTGACGGGTATCAAGAACTTCGAAGCCGCCGTCTTGCAGCGCTGCGTTCGAGCGTTGAACTGGCCGTTGCCGTTGTCTCTGAGATTTCGGAGGAAATGACAGCCCTGCTGACGGCTTGGCTTGGACACCGTGCATCCATTTTTATGTCCCAAGAAGAAGCGGCAACAACAGTACAAGCCATTAAAAACCAGAAGGAACAGTTGTCTGTCCAGCAATCCTGCCAGCCCCTTCTGGCCTTCGGCGACAATACAGACCGCTACGGAGCAATAGAGCTTATGCTTCGAACGGCCGGATTGGAAAACCGTCTGAGCAGGACCGTCTTTATGCATCTGGCGCAAACGGCAGAACTTCTGGAGATTCCGCAGAATCGCTTTTATGCGATGGCACAAAAAATCCTCTTGTCATCCGGCTGCATAGTCGAAGATCCCGCTCAGCTGCTCGGGCTGTCAGAAGAAATGGAAGAAAGGGCATTTCTCAAACGGATTAATGAAGAATACCGGAAATGGAATGCCCGCGTTACGCATTCTGACAGCCGGATACGACATCAAGCAGACCAGATGCTGACACTGATTGCCCGACTTCGCAGTCAGCATTTTCAGCACTGTTCATAATCCTCCAATCGATAGCGATTCTATCCAGCCCGCCATTGGCTACTGCAGAGGCCAATCGTCGGTCCGAAATGAAGAGGCAGGCAGACCGGCCTTGTTGAAAAGCGAACCGACAACCCAATTGCTCCAGCCGTACCGCACGGCAGCAGGTTTCTCTATCACTTCACTGCTGACCAATACTGTATTTCCATCAATAACGGCCTGTGCGGGGACAAAGTTCTTGTCCGGACCGGCAATCATAAAATCCCTTAAATCACCGTCTCGGGCGGTTAATCCGTCATCAGCATAATCAAAGAAAATGCGGATTTTCCCGTCTTCGACCTTCATTTTCTTGTATATGGGGCCGGAATAGACAATATCTTTTCTCCCATAAATCTGTGCCAATGCCCAGCGGGCCAGACGGTCGCCCACATCCTGTTTGTTTTTGGGGTGGATATCCATCTGCTGGCCGATATCAAGCGTAACCGCCATCCCTACATTCGGCAAAGCTTTCAGCGTCATCATTTGTGCCTCGCGAACAGCTTGGCTGCATGTCTGGTCATTGTATTGGTAGGGTGCAATCTGGACATAATAGAACGGAAAGTCCCCTTGCCCCCATTGCTTCCGCCAATCTGCTATCATTGCCGGAAACAGCGTTCGGTAGAGAATCGGATCGTAGCAGTTCGACTCACCCTGATACCAGATAGCGCCGGCAATGCGGAATCCAACAAACGGTGCTATCATTGCATTATACAGAGCCGTCGGTGTATTCTGGCTGAATACAGAAGTGTCTGCTGGAACAGCCGGCACAGCCGTTGAGGAGCTGATTTTGTATTTCCACGTATGCGCTACCGTCGCACAGGTTTTGACATCGGCGCCCGGCGGACCAATTCGCAGATCCTCCTGCTGACCGGTAAAACCGCCTTCATAGCCGGTATCAATTACACGAACGGCAATGATGTTTTTGCCAACCCGCTGGGCGGCAACGGGGACTTGATAGACGCGGGGCTTGTTGTAGCCGAAGGTCGTGCCGAGATTGACTCCATTAAACCAGACCGTGGCAATATCATCAATAGGGCCTAAATGCAGTTCCATACTGGTGCGTGCCCACGAGGGCGGCAGATTTGTTGCTCGGCGAAACCAGACAATCCCGTCGACAGATTCCAGCTCCGTGCCGGTCCAGGGAGACGGCAATTCCATCTCTTTCCAGCCGGAATCGTCCAAGTCCGTCCGAAACCATTCTTCCTGAATCCCTGTATCCATCGCTGCAATTTTTTCTTCCCAAGCTTTCAGGGCCTCTTCATAAGATCTCTGTGCAGATGCCTTCCAGTCAGGACTGCCGAGATGTTCAATCTGCTGTTTAAATGCCGGAAATCGCAACAGGGCCTCTTTACTGGCCCAGGCCTCGGCAACTGTCCCGCCCCAGCTGGTAGAAATAAGTCCGACAGGCACATTCAATTCTTTATGCAGCTTCTGTCCAAAGTAATAAGCCGTCGCAGAAAAAACAGCAGCTGTTTGAGGCGAGCAAATCTGCCAGCTCCCTTCGACGTCGGTCTGGGGTGTTTCGGCAACCGCTTTTTTTACAGTAAAGAGGCGGATTTGCGGATAATCTGCTTTGGCAATATCTGCATTTACGGCCTCCGAACGCAGCATTGCCATCGTAAATTCCATATTCGATTGTCCTGAACAAATCCACACTTCTCCAATGAGAATATCTTTGAGCACAAGCGTATTTCGGCCGGCAATAGTCAGGGTGTATGGACCGCCGGCACGGGGGGTTTTCAATTTCACACGCCAGCTGCCATTTTTATCTGCACGTACTGATTTAACCGACTTGGTCCAATCTGCACTGACGACAATTTTTTCACCCGGTTCTGCCCAGCCCCAAACAGTCGCATCCGCATTCTGCTGCAGAACCATCCTGTCGGCAAAGAATGCCGGCAGTTTTACCTCTGCATGCAGAAATGGAATTGCCGCAATGAAAAAAAATACAAGCAATGCAGTTTGAACTTTTGTGCTTTTCATCGGCTGCTTCCTTTCCTAAAAAAGTGACTCGCTTATTATATCCACAACTACTGCTGCAGAAATAATTTATACACTATTTATAAAATGTCAACCAACGGGTGGATTTTCTGGAAGTTTCGTATGGTTGGGAAGTTTAGAATTTTTTAGTTTTTTTCTTGTATTCTCCATATGGATTAGGTAGTATTTCGGCCCTCGATGCTTTCGGCGGTCCTAATAAGAGAAAAATTTTTGAAAAAATCAAAAATTTTTAGTTGACGAATAAAAAATAACACGTTAAATTACTTTTTTCGGGCCGATGAAAGCGGACAAGTGAAGACGAAAAGTTGGGGCTTGGCCGTTTTTTGTTTCCCTGAATGGGATAGCGGTTAATGAAGGCCCAATATATCGGAAAGCTCTTTGAAAAGTTAACAGTTGGTGCCATAAGCTTAAAAGCAGCGAGGCGTAGGAACCAAGTCTTTCACGACATTTGAGACTTGGATTTCCTTAAAACCAAATTGGTGTGATAAACCATCCGGTTTATACCGGAGCGGAATCACTTGGTTTGTCTTGCTGCGTGAGCGAGATTTTAAGTTGATTCCAGAGATGCAGGATACCGTTGCTTGCAACGGATTCTACAATACAAATTGAAGAGTTTGATCCTGGCTCAGAATGAACGCTGGCGGCATGGCTAAGACATGCAAGTCGAACGGACATCGTAATTGGGTAACCGAAAGCGGTGTTAGTGGCGAAAGGGTGAGGAATAGACAGGTAACGTACCCCGGGCTTCGGAATAGCTCATCGAAAGGTGAGGTAATACCGGATAATGTCATTTGTATAATGCAGATGACCAAAGATTTATCGGCAAGGGAGCGGCCTGTTTCCTATCAGCTAGTTGGTGAGGTAACGGCCCACCAAGGCGACGACGGGTAGCGGGACTGAGAGGTTGGCCCGCCACATCGGGACTGAGACACTGCCCGGACCTCCACGGAGGGCTGCAGTAACGAATATTGGGCAATGGGCGAAAGCCTGACCCAGCAATGCCGCGTGCAGGATGAAGTCCTTCGGGATGTAAACTGCTTTCAGGGGTTAGAAAGTTTCGGCTGATCAGCCCCAGAAGAAGTCACGGCTAACTTCGTGCCAGCAGCCGCGGTAAGACGAAGGTGGCAAGCGTTATTCGAAATCACTGGGCTTAAAGGGCGCGTAGGCGGGAACGCAAGTGTCTTGTGAAATCCCTCAGCTTAACTGAGGAATGGCTTGGCAAACTGCGTTTCTTGAGGCAAGCAGGGGTGTGTGGAACTCTTGGTGGAGCGGTGGAATGCGTAGATATCAAGAGGAACGCCGAAGGTGAAGACAGCACACTGGACTTGTACTGACGCTGAGGCGCGAAAGCGTGGGGAGCAAACAGGATTAGATACCCTGGTAGTCCACGCTGTAAACGATGCCTACTAGGTTGCGGAGGTTCTGACACCGCCGCAGTCGCAGCAAAAGTGTTAAGTAGGCCGCCTGGGGAGTACGGTCGCAAGGCTAAAACTCAAAGGAATTGACGGGGGCTCACACAAGCGGTGGAGCATGTGGATTAATTCGAAGCAACGCGCAGAACCTTACCTGGGCTTGACATGCTTGGATGCCGTTCTGGAAACAGGATTGGCTGCCCGCAAGGGTGAAACTTGCACAGGTGCTGCATGGCTGTCGTCAGCTCGTGTCGTGAGATGTCGGGTTAAGTCCTTTAACGAGCGAAACCCTTACCGTTAGTTGCCAGCGCGTCATGGCGGGGACTCTAACGGGACTGCCGGTGTCAAACCGGAGGAAGGCGGGGATGACGTCAAGTCCTCATGGCCTTTATGTCCAGGGCCTCACACGTGCTACAATGGCCGTTACAAAGCGACGCAAGACCGCAAGGTGGAGCAAATCGCAAAAAAACGGCCCCAGTTCAGATTGAAGGCTGGCAACTCGCCTTCATGAAGGCGGAATCGCTAGTAATCGCGTATCAGCGATGACGCGGTGAATGTGTTCCTGAGCCTTGTACACACCGCCCGTCAAGTGATGGGAGTCGGGAGTACCCGAAGTCGGATTGCTAACCCGCAAGGGAGGCGTCTGCCGACGGTAAGCTCGATGACTGGCACTAAGTCGTAACAAGGTAGCCGTAGGGGAACCTGCGGCTGGATCACCTCCTTTCTAAGGGATAACTTAGACCCCGCCGGAGCAGCAGTGCTCATAACGGCGGGTGAAGTCAGACGTTTCGACTGCTTTTAAGTGCACCAACTGTGACCCTAAAAAGGCCCTGCTCACAAAGCAGGGCCTTTTTTTGTGCGCTGAACCATAAAAAATCCCTATTAAAGCCGATTTTATAGGCGATAAATCAGAGTGGGTATATTTCCTGCTTTTTGCTAATTGTGCAATAAGGCCGATAATATATTATATCTGCCGCTCTATAGCGGTCGCCGGACTGGTCTGCTTATTTTTGCCAGTCCGGCATTTGGAAGAACCGAAAAAAGGTTGAAAACCATAAGGAACGAGGGTATTTTAAGCAGGAAAGGGAAAACTATGAAGGCAGCGTTTTTGATTTTGTGCACGGGGGCGGTTGTTTGTACAGTATCGGCGGGGACAATCTCATTGGTTGCGGATACGACATTACCCGATCCGAACGATGAAATCACTATCTGGGTTCAGACCGATGAGCCATTGATGTGCCTGGGTCTTGCCGTTTATGTAACTGGAGATGCGGCGATTACAACGGCCATGAGTGAAGCCGATTGTGCCGCTTTCGGTTGGGACAACGGTTGGAATTCTGACCCCTACATCGATCCAAACGGTTGGATTTACTTAAGCGGCGTCCGCTGGGTATCTGACGCCAACGATATTGTCAGCTACTTCAAATTCCGCTATTACAGCGGACAGGTTTCCGTTTATATCGATCAAGAGAACAGCATAGGTTTCAGTTGGGACGGAAATACTGTTACATACTCAACTCTTTCAATTGAAACGCTTTTGTTCGGAGAGCCTACAGAATCACAGTTACAAGAATCCGATTCCGAGGAAACGGCTATTGATGATGACCCTGTCCCCAATGTTTCCGCGCCAAAGCCAAAATCACTTGAGGAATGCATCTCACGGACTGCCTATTTCAATGATGAAAAAACAACTTCATCGGTCGAATCTTTAAACGAGTTTGCAAATCACAAACAAAGACGTGAAACAGCTTTTCTGGAACAAAGCATTTCTTTGTCAACAGAGCAATCACAAAATGAAGCTGTTTCTGAACTTCGTGAAACACTCTTGGAATCGCCGGAATCGGTAATTGAAGTAAGTCCCGGCAATGTACCGACAGTCTGGACAAAGGATAACACCTATCATGTGACTGGTACGGTCGTGCTGCCGCCCGCCTGTTATTTTGAACCGGGCGTCCATGTTTCCAGAGCACCAAACTCACGTATGGTCAGCGACTCAGTTTTTCCGCCAATCATGTGCGGTACGCCGGAAGAAAAAATTTGGATGTATCCCGATGCCGATCCGTATTACTACGGACATTATGTTTCCGGCATTGAATACACCGACTTGGCAGGTACACTTGAGATGAGACACGTTATTATAGAGGGCGCTTATTACGGAGTCATTTTTGAGAATTGCACGTTCAATAACGACATACATGATTTATACCTTTTCAACAACGTCTATGGAATATACGCCGACGGCAATGAGGACCTTAAATTCTCTCTTATTCTTGCGGTCGGAAATTACTATACGGGCATTGAAGTTTATCTCGAAGCAGGCTGCGACATCAAGATAACCCAATCAACCATCGATTATTCCCCGTGGGATGGAATTATCATTGCAGGAACCGTCCAAGCGACAGATTGCACTGCGATAGTTGCTAATACTGCAATCACGCGATGCGGGCTCGGGCCAAATCCTTACGCATACGGTGTTCAGACATTTGGGTATCTGTATGCCGCGATATATGGGATGGGCTATTATGGAAACAGTAATGACAATCCGGCAGGGTTTATCGAGTATTACGATGTACACGCTCCATCCCTGCCCTATGAATCAAACGGAACATTGTTAGGCAGTCACTATCTCAAGAAAACCAGTCCCTTTTACAATGGCGGCGTTGGATACGTCACTGAAACGCCGCAGATTTTGATATGCACAACAAGTACAGACAACACCCCTTTAACCGGTGTCCTGCCAATCGGATTTTGTTATGCTATCGACCCAAATTTTACAAACGAAGGATTGGGCTATGTACTTGAAACGGATGTCGACAACAGTAAAGGTGTTGATTTTGAGGACTTCGCGGCAATCAGCAAGTACTGGTTACTCGATTTAGACCCGAATAGCTTTGACCCGAACAGCGTAGATCCAAACGATATTGACCCTCATGTCTGTGATTTTGACGGCAACAAGATAATTGATATTGGTGATCTCATCAAGCTGTCAGAGGAATGGCTGCAATTCGGGTCGGGTGTTCCGCAGTTGGCTTTGCTCCCAGATAATGACCCCAACGGCAACGGGCAATATACGATTCTCTCAAATAGCATTGAATTTTCATTGGTCAATCAGATGGAAGGATACGACTATTATCTTTTCAGAGACGGTCATTATATCAGTAAGTTCAAGGGCAATGTCGATCTTGCTGAAACCAGTTATGCGAGCGATGATACGTTCAAGGCAGTCAACGGCCAGCATCGGTATCGTGTTGCGGCGTGCAGTCGAAACGAAAGATTGACCGTTGTCAGCAAGGCTATGCCTTATGAGTTGTCAAATACATTACACGGAGTTGTATCAAGCAAAGTCTATGACCCGAATCATCCGTACATTATATCGGGATTTAACAACAGCGCCGAACTTATAATTTTCAAGCTGTTTAATATGGAAGAGGCGGTTGTTTGGGACGCAAATATCCCGTCAGGCAGTTTCAGCCTTACAATTGACCCGAATGTGTTCTATACGCCACTTGTCACTGTTCCGGCAATGATAAACCCATACTGTACCTATCTTTTCACAAACCCTGAAATCCAAATGCTTATGCAGGGAGCCACCAGTTTTGAAGATGCGCCCGGTTGGAGTAGCACTATTGTTGAGAAGTTCAATATCAGAACATGGCGAAACAGAGGCACTAAGTCTTTGCTTATAGCGCCTAACAGCGGCATATTCAGGGCCAGAGCGACTTCAAATCATGCATGGTGTCAGGCCATGCGCAACAGGAATCTTGTCCCGATTACAGGATTGTTCGGTGATGCCGCAACCCGTGAAGCGCAGGACTTTATGTTCAACGATCCCTCTCTGCGTTCAATCCGAATAAACACCCACGGAGCATTTCAGATTCGTGCAGGTGGTCGTACTGTCAGAAGAACAGTATATGAACTCGGAGACGGAACACTATGCTTTTCATGGATCGCTTCAGCAAATCAGAATCCGCCAAATCCCGCCGATTTCCTCCCCGGTGATTATGAACAAACAGGGTACAGCATTAGAAGCGCTCGTAACTGGAGTGCTCTGCCGTACCTTTATGTGGATGCGGATTTTTGCGCAAGCGGACGTGCCAGAATGCCTGACGCATACTATAAAGACATCTGTGATGCGCCGGAAGGTTCCGGTTATTACAATGATGATGATTTCTGGAACGGGATGGATATGGCTCGATGGGGCTTTGATATTAGGCCAATGGGTGAAACCAGACGCCGGATATATCTTGGATGGTACACCGATTCAGGGGACAACATGTTGGGGCTTACAGGACTCAATAATTGGTATATGGCCTTTTATGCAAGTTGGGGAAAAGAAACAAATCCTCAGCCGTATTATGGCGCCCATTCTCACGCGACAACTTCAACAACCCGCGGCCCGGAAGTCCATCGGCAAAAGACATATTGCGGTAATTCAAACAGTTACCTGAGTAATTAGAGGGAACAGCGATGAAGCAAATAACAGCTATTTTATTGTTGTCGGGCTTATGTATTCTAAGTTCATGTACCAAAGAAGAAGATACGGCAAAAGATTTGGCTCGAATGAAAAACTGCCGAGAACTGGTATTTCTACATAACGACGATTACCATGGCAAACCGAAAACCGTTTTTGCTAAAATTACGGAACAGGAAAAAATAGATAACATACTTCTTGCCATGAAAAATTCTGAACCTTATGCACCCGCATTGCCGCCTCTGCTTGTATATTCTATCAGAGGCGTTGGGAAAAACGGTGCAACAAAGCAGGTTAAATTCACTTGGTCGGATGATGCAAAGGCGGTCTTATTTAGCGATAGCCGATCTAAGGATGCCTATCAGCTTTTTGTGGAGTACAGTATTATCGACCCTTCTGCACCAGTGATAATCGGATATCCTGATCTTAAGGAAGGCGAAGAATTAGAACATGTGAAGAATTGAGAGTTTACTCAAGTCCTCATGGCCTTTATGTCCAGGGCCTCACACGTGCTACAATGGCCGTTACAAAGCGACGCAAGACCGCAAGGTGGAGCAAATCGCAAAAAAACGGCCCCAGTTCAGATTGAAGGCTGGCAACTCGCCTTCATGAAGGCGGAATCGCTAGTAATCGCGTATCAGCGATGACGCGGTGAATGTGTTCCTGAGCCTTGTACACACCGCCCGTCAAGTGATGGGAGTCGGGAGTACCCGAAGTCGGATTGCTAACCCGCAAGGGAGGCGTCTGCCGACGGTAAGCTCGATGACTGGCACTAAGTCGTAACAAGGTAGCCGTAGGGGAACCTGCGGCTGGATCACCTCCTTTCTAAGGGATAACTTAGACCCCGCCGGAGCAGCAGTGCTCATAACGGCGGGTGAAGTCAGACGTTTCGACTGCTTTTAAGTGCACCAACTGTGACCCTAAAAAGGCCCTGCTCACAAAGCAGGGCCTTTTTTTGTGCGCTGAACCATAAAAAATCCCTATAAAAGCCGAATCTTATAGGCGACAAATCAGAGTGAGTATATTTCCTGCTTTTTGCTAATTGTTTAATAAGGCCGATAATATTATAATTGCATGCAAATAATGGGGGTTCGGCCTGCATAATAATAAAGGAGGCAGAAGTATGAGACAGTGGGGTCATTGTTATATTTTCACAGTAAGTGTGCTGTTTTTATCTCTTTCAGGACATCTTTACGGCAAAATCATCTATGTCAATAGCAATGCCGGCGGCAGTCAGGACGGGGCCAGTTGGCATGACGGTTTTTTGACCATTACAGCCGCCATTAATGCCGCCGACTACAACGACCAAATCTGGATTAAAGAAGGCGTTTATCAAGAACGGATTCATATTCCAGATGGTGTAGCTCTGTATGGGGGCTTTGCCGGGACAGAAACCGACTTGTCCCAGCGAGATTATAACACATACATGAGCATTATTGATGCCCAGTACACGGGCATCACCGTAACGATTGACAACAGCGCCGACTCCACCACCCGGCTGGATGGGTGTGCGGTCATTCGGGGCTATGGTATTCACGGCGGCGGGATTAAAATCATCGGCTCGGCCCCAACCATTGTCAACAACCTGATTATCTATAACAAAACCGACGGCGCTGGTGCCGGCATCTCCGTTTGGGGATTTAAGGTCGTCCCCCCTGTTGAAGTCCCGTACATCGGCAGCAATGTCATCGTCGAAAATCGCTCCGGCAATGATGAAGGAGACGGGGGCGGCATCGCCGTTATCGGTTCATCCCCGTTTATCATCGGCAACACATTTCTTCGCAACGAGGCCACGCGCAACGGCGGGGCCATCGCCTGCTGGCGCAGCAGCCAGCCGCTGATTGCCTACAACTATATCTTCGCCAACTCGGCCAGCACGCCGGTCAATTATTATACCGACTACATCACCGAAACCGACGGCGGCGGGGCCATTTTCGCCTCTTCGACCGACCTGGACGGCTGGCCTATCCCCGATTCGGTGGCCGCTCCGGAAATCTACAACAATGTCATCGCCGCCAACGCCGCCTTCAAGGGCGGCGGCATCTGCGTTATCAATTCCATCCGCACCGATTTGGGTGTGGCCGAAATCATCAACAATACTATTGTCTCTAATCAGGGAGCCGGCATTTATTGGTCCAACACCACCCCCACTATCGTCAACAATCTGATTGCGTATAACACCATCGGTCTGCATCAATATGTATTCGGCTTAACCGGCTGCGACATTCGGGCTAATTGCGTGTACGGCAACCAGACACAAAACGACACACTGGATTATGTGGGTCTGTCCAGTCAGACCGGCATCGACGGCAATATCAGCGCTGCCCCCCTGCTGGCCGATTACCGGTTCGGCAAGCTGCATCTTCAGCCCGGCTCTCCCTGCATCGATGCGGGATTATCGGCGGTGATCGATGCAAGCTGGACAGACGATATCGACGGGCAGGACCGCATCCAAGGCGGCAGCGTGGATATTGGCGCCGATGAATCAGACGGTACGCTGTGGGATACCGATCACCCTATCATTCGCGTCAAACCGGACGGCAATGATGCGGCTGGCGGACAAAGCTGGGCAACCGCAAAAAAGACGATTGGGGCGGCTCTTGCCGCGGTGCAAAACAGCGGGGGTGAAATTTGGGCCGCCGCCGGAACATACCCGGAACATATCAATCTGTCGGCGTATGTGTATCTTTACGGCGGTTTTGCGGGCAATGAAACGGAGCGGTCGCAGCGAAATGTCGTCGCCAACCCGACCATTTTGGATGGGACGGGAACGCCGACGATTGTAACAATTCTCAACGCCGGCTACTTGGTCTGCGCCTTAGACGGCTGGACGGTTCAGAACGGCGGCGTTTATACAGATGGGAATCCCTTTGCGGTGGTTGGAGTGCAGGGCATCGGCGGCGGCATTTATATGCGGGTCGCCTCGCCGCTTATCGAGAATAATACGATTCAGTACAATTCATTAGGGACGCCCTATGCGGCATACTTTGCCCGCGGCGGCGGCATCGCCTGTTTTATGGGCTATCCGATTATTCGCGATAATGTCATTCGGTGGAACGAAACTCTGACTTTTGACAGTTGGGGCGGCGGGATTTACTGCAACCTGTCCGGGCCGTGGATTGAAAACAACCTGATTACACAGAACCACTGTGGACGCGGGGCAGCCATTTACGGCTATGTTTCGACGCCGCTGATTAAAGGCAATACCATCATCGGAAATCAGATGTATGCGCTGCCGCCGGTTTACATGGGTTCGCCGGAAGGAGCAGTGGATTTGAACTTATGTCCGGCGTTTGTGATTGAAAACAACCACTTTAAGAACAATCAGGCATCTGTTGGGGCGGCGATTACATTGGCCAGCAGCGATTGGGGAATCATTCGCAACAACCTCTTTATCGATAATATCGCTTATGACGTCTCCAGCATGGCCGGCGGCAGCGGCGGCGGTATTTACTGCATCAACCCGCAAAACCCAACCGGTACGCTGTCTATCCTGAACAACACCTTTTCGGGCAATACCGCCACGCATCTGTTTTATGGTGAGCGCGGCGGCGCGATTGCGCTGCAACTGCTGTCCGAAAACGTACTGATTGCCAACAACGTGATGGCCTTTAACTCATCGGGCATCTGGCTGGATTCGTCAAGGCCCTATCTGCCGACGCTTTTCTCGAATTGCTTGTACAACACCGGCAGCAATTATGTAAACCTGCCGGCAGGCGCCGGCGACATTATGCAGGACCCGGGCTTTGTCAATCGCACAGCCGGCGACTATCGGCTCAGACACGATTCAATCTGCATCAATGCGGCCAACCCGAACCTTGCAGACATCGGTTCTGCCGACATGGACGGTCAGCCGCGGATTCGCTACGGCCGGGCAGATATAGGAGCCTTTGAGGTCTTCCCCATCGCCGGAGATTTTGAGCCGGACGAGGACGTGGATATCGCCGACTTAGCCTGGATAGCTGCCCGCTGGCTCCAAACATCCTGTACCTGCCCCGGCTGGTGCGGCGGAGCTGACCTGAACAAAGACGGCACAGTGGGGCTGGCAGATATTGTGCTGGCCGCCGATCACTGGCTGGCCCATAAGTTCTGAGCCTGTTACCAAATTGTAATGTTGTTACAAAACTGCAACTGACGCCTAAGTCTCTGTTTGTTAAAAACTTCAATCCTCTGCCTCCGCCGGTCTGTTACTAAACAGTAACAGGGGCATTTGTTTTCAAGGCGATTGATTTTTGTCCGGCCATTCCATAACTTCTTTTTTTCAAAGAGGTTATACAATTCTTTCCGGTTTTTTTATAGGTCTGGCACAGCCGTTGTTATAGGAAATACAGAAACGCAGATTTGAAAATAACGCTTACAAGTGAAAACAGGACAACAACGTGTGCCAGATTTATTCGACCATTTTAATTGTCGCAGCACAGGACAAAGCCCAAGCACTTCAGGAATTGCCGCTTCGGCTGCTGATGATGGACACCGGCAAAGAGGCCATTCAATGTCTGCGGGAAGAGCAGATCGACACGGTGGTGAGCCGGTGGAATCTGGTGGATATGCCCGAAGGGAAGCTGTTGGAGAAAATTACGGCCGCACGTTCAAAAATTCCGACTGTGGCCTTCATCGAGCCGGGCAATCAGGAACAGGAAATTATGGCCCGCAGTCTGGGCGTCAGTGCTATCTTAAGCGACGACATTGATGATGACTACTTTCGAAGTACGGTCTGTCAGATTCTGCACATCGAAGATATTGCAGCGGTATCGGTAGCAGCAGTCGAGGTGCAGTAATTAAAAAGTGAATACCTGAGGATACGAAGGTTGACAAGCTTCATCTTCCATTCTCCTCTCACACAGCGCTGGGCAAGACGGTCAGTGATCAGGCAGTTGAGCCCAGCACGACAATAACCGCGGCCTATGCCGCGACGCTATAGAACGGTGTTGTTTGACAATTGAATAGCAAAAGAAGCTTAACGAAACTTCTTCATCTCTCTCCTTTCTCGCAAGGGCCTCATCACCCCTTGCACCGCTGGGTTTGGCGGCCGGTGATCGTGCGGTTGAACCCGGCAGGACAATAACCGCGGCCTATGCCGCGACGCTATAGAACGGTGTTGTTTGACAATTGAATAGCAAAAGAAGCTTAACAAAACTTCTTCATCTCTCTCCTTTCTCGCAAGGGCCTCATCACCCCTTGCACCGCTGGGTTTGGCGGCCGGTGATCGTGCGGTTGAACCCGGCAGGACAACAACCGCGGCCTATGCCGCGACGCTATAGAACAGTGTGTTGTTTGACAATTGAATACGAAAGCAAAGAGCTGAAAACATTCTTTTCATCTCTCCTATTCTCCAAGCTGGGTAAGACGGCTGGTGATCTCTTTGGCCAGTGATCGGGCTGTAGTACCCAGCCGGAATACAATCATCCCCTTTGCGGGGATGCTTATGATACGGCTGCCGGCGACGGTGCGTGCCGGCCGGAGCGGAGGGCAATGCGGCAGCTCTTTTTACTCAGGATGCGGCTTTTCGGAGGAGGAAAGCATTCCTGTATTTATTAAGGGGCCGGCATCAAGATCACTGGCCGATTTTGGGCCGGCCCCATTCTTCTTTTCGGCAGTAAACTGCTGTATGCAGAGTATGGATAGAACCAACAACATTATTTTGTGGGAGGAAAGAAAAATGAACAAATGGACCGTACTTATTTTGGCTGCGATGGCTGCAGCGGCGTGTGTTCCGGCCGAGGCCGGATTGAAAATCTATGTCAACATCGGCAACGGCTTGTGGGCAGATTATCCGGACAGCAAGATAACCATTCACCCCAGCGACGTCATTCAAGTGGGCATCATCGATACTGACGGCACGGGCGGAACCGGCGATTTGGCTTTGGGCATTGCTGTGGGAGCTGCCAGCGGCAGTCTGGATATCAGCCAGGCCGTTTTGTCCGAAGGGGTCAGCGCTGTGCTGACTACCAGCGGAGCCGAACAGTGGGGAATGCAGTCTCCCTTTGTATCGCTAACCAATACAACCCCGCAGGGAGCGGGCGGCTGGCTTATTCAAAAGATGCTTTTTCACTGTGATGGGCCGGGCGATGTAACAATCGCTTTGGTAGATAACAACGGCAATATCGTGGATGCACAGGTCATTCATCAGACACCCGAGCCGGCAACGCTGGTGCTGCTGGGATTGGGCGGGCTGGTTTTAAGAAAGGTTCGGGCGTAATTCTGCAGGACTTTACGGGGCCGGCTAAAAATCACTGGCCGATTTTGGGCCGGCCCCCTCT